>JAHWKR010000074.1 GCA_019347805.1 Methanobacteriota archaeon | reverse complement strand
CATCATGACAGACTCCTCATGCACCTTCGGTGATTCGGCGCCGGCCTTCATGTTCGCTCGCTACTCGCTCGCGAACATGATCGCGAACCCTTGTCCGCTTCCGACGCACATGGTCTCCACAGCCAGTCCGCCGCCACGCCGCTTCAGTTCGTGAAGCACGGTCGCGGCGAGTTTCCCGCCGGTCGCTCCGAGGGGGTGGCCGAGGGCGATGGCGCCGCCGTTGACGTTGACCTTGTCCATGGGGACGCCGAGTTCGCGGCAGACGGGGAGGCTCTGGGCGGCGAACGCCTCGTTCAGCTCGAACAACGCAAGGTCATCCACGGTCTTGCCGGTCTTGGCGAGGAGCTTCTTGACGGCGGGGATGGGGCCGATGCCCATGATCTCGGCGGGTACGCCGGCGACGGACCAGTCGACGACGCGGCCCAGGATGGGGAGGCCGTGCTCTTCGGCGAATCCGCGTGAGGTGACGAGGGTGGCCGAGGCGCCATCGCTCATCTGGCTGGCGTTGCCGGCGGTGACGCTGCCGTTCTCTTTGAAGACCGTCTTGAGCTTGGCGAGCGCTTCGAGGTTGGTGTCGGCGCGGGGCCCTTCGTCTTTCTTGACGGTGATCGATTCGCCGTCCTTGGTCGTCTCGATGGGGATGATCTCGTCGTCGAACTTACCTCCTTCTTGGGCTTTGAGGGCTTTCTGGTGCGACGAGAGCGCGAACTTGTCCATCTCTTCGCGGCTGACGCCATATTTTTCGGCGACCTGTTCCGCGGTCTGGCCCATGTTCATGTAATAGCTCGGGCGCTCGTCCTTGAGCCGGGGGTTGACGTAGCGTTCGGGGTGCAGTCCGGCCATCGGGATGAGCGTCATCGATTCGGTGCCGCCGGAAAGGATGCAGTCGCCGTAGCCAGCCTTGATGGTGGCGGCGGCGTAGCCGATGGTCTGGGCGGACGATGAGCAGAAACGGTTGACGGTGGTGGCGGCCATGTCGTCAGGAAAGCCGGCGAGGACGGTGATCTGGCGCGCGATGTTGTACCCTTGTTCGCCTTCGGTCATGGCGCAGCCGAGCATGAGGTCGGTGAGGTGCTTCTCGTCGAACTGGAGCCGGTCGATACTCTTGCGCATGAGTTGGGCCGCGAAATCGTCGGGCCGGGTCTGGGAAAGGCCGCCTTTGAAGGCCTTCCCGACGGGCGTCCGTGTGGCCATGACGATGACGGGGTCGCGCTTGTCGCTCATCGGGGCGCGGATGGGGAGGGGGTCCTTAATCCTTGAGACGATGGTGGCAAGAACGGTGGGATGAGGTGTCGGACAGGAAAGTCGCTGGAGTCGCTTTCAGTCGGTACGCGGAACATACGGCTGATTGGCGTATGGGTGATCGGCAGCCGGGCAATCGATGGTGTAATGGTCGATCACGACCACTTCGCCGTCAATCGTCTCGGTCACAAGTTCGATACAGACGTTCTTGTTGCTTCCAGACCCTGGGATCGGCTCAGCCGTTGCGGTCGGTTCGACGGCGCTGCCGACGAGTGCGACGGCACTGATCGCGATCACCGTCAAGAGCGATTGTAGCGAAAGCATCTGTCCACCTGTGGTGCCCCGAGTCTCGCTCAGGTCGGACCATGAGACCGGTCGGGAGACAAGAACTTATGGACACATCTGAAGTGTGGACGTGTCCACCAGATGCACATTACTCCGATGACTTCGCTGCGTCCCGCCGCGGTTCCCATAGTTCGATCTTGTTCCCTTCGGGGTCCATCACCCAGCCGAACGTGCCGAGTTCGCTCTCTTCCCGGTCGTCGTCCACGGTCACACCTTTCTCCTCGAGCTCGTCGAGGAGGTCGTGCAGGTCTCGGACGCGGAAATTGATCATGAACGGCTGCGTGCTCGGCGCGAAATAATCGGTGTCTTCAGGGAAGGGGCTCCAGACGGTGAACGGTTCTCCGGCCGCTCCGTCGGCCCCCAACGGGAAGCGCGCGCCGCCCCATCCTTCGATGGAGATGCCGAGGTGGTCGCGGTACCATGCGGCGAGCTTCTCGGGGTCTCGCGCCTTGAAGAAGACGCCGCCGATGCCGGTGACGCGGGGTCGGTCCGCACTGTTCGTAGGCTCGCCCATCCTACTTCCCCTGGAACCGTGGTGCGCGTTTTTCGAAGAACGCGGCGACGCCTTCCTTGTGGTCGTCGGTGGTGGTGCAGTAGCCTTGGGAATAGGCCTCGAACTCGAGCGCTTCCTTGAGGCCGGTGGTCATGCCGCGGTGCATCGCCCGTTTCAGCATCCCATAAGCTTTCGTCGGCCCGCGGGCCAATGTCTTCGCATACTCCGCAGCGTGCGCAGAAAGGTCGTCGTGGTCCACCACATGGTTCACGAGCCCCATGCGGTGCGCTTCTTCGGCCGTCAGGGTGTCGGCCATCATCATCAGTTCTTTCGCCTTATGCAGTCCAACCAAGCGAGGGAGCAGCCAGGTGCCCCCGGTGTCGGGGACGAGTCCCACCTTGGCGAACGCTTGGCAAAAACGCGCTTCGCGCGAGGCGATGACGATGTCGCACGCCAACGCGAGGTTCCATCCGGCGCCATAGGCGTCGCCGTTCACCGCAGCGACCACCGGTTTTTCGAGGTCCCAGATCTGCGTCACAAGCACTTCGAGCCCGGTGCGCAGGCGTTCGCGCACGGCGAAGCTGTCGCCCATGGTCGATTCCATGAGGTGAAGGTCACCGCCGGCGGAGAAGGTCTTGCCTTGGCCCGTCAAGAGGACGCAGCGCACCGTGTCGTCGTCCCGTGCCGTCTCGAAATGTCCTTTCAGCTCGTCGAGCATCTGCAGGTCGATGGCGTTCAGGTTCTTCGGCCGGGTGAGGGTGAGGCGTGCCAGTCCGTCGTCGTCGACACGCCAATCGGTGTGGGGGGCGGTCTCGTGTCCCGCCGGTCGCGTGGCGACCTGTCCTCCTTCCTGTCCCTGTGGGGCCGGTGGTGCGGCCATGTCGGCGGCCATGACGTGGGGGTATAGAAGGGGTCCGGGGCGGGTCCAAGACCTGACGAAGGCTAACGGACAATAATGCTGTGGACCCGGTAGACGCCGGCGACGCGGTAGTGCAGGGTCACGTCCTCGTTGTCGGGGGCGATCCAAAGGATGCTGTAGATGCCGTCCGGCCCGGCCGTGAAATTGCCCGAACCCGACTTGCCGTTGCCTTCCTCGTGGACGTTGACGGTCGCCGCGTCGGGATGGCTGTGGATGTCCCAGTCGACCGCGGGGCCTTCCTCGACGTGCCAGGTGTGGTTGAACCAGTCGCCTTCGTCCATGTAGAAGTTGAGTTCGCCGAAATTGCCCGCGGTGATCGTGATCGTGTCCTCCAACACCCGGAGACCGCTGCCGGATTCCGTCACACGGGCCGAGACGGAGACGCTCTCCTGGACCGCGCGCTCGGTGGTGAGCACCACTTTCCATTGGCCGGGGACCACCTGGTCGGCCAACGCCGCGAGTTCGAGGCTGTTCGTCGGTCTGATCGGGTCGTCGCCGCGTGTGCGCTCGTCCGCCACTTCGCCGGACGGGTCGACAAGACGCCCCGTCACGGCGAGCCGGTCATTGGTCCATGTGACGACGACAAGGATCTCGCTGGCAAGCGCCGAGACCTGCAGGGGCACCTCTTGTGTGTCGCCGCCGAGCGGCGTCCCGGTCAAGGTCACGCTGGCGTTGGTCCAGACATAGCGCTCAGCGCCGCCGCTTCCGTCCAAGCCGCCGAGCGGGTCGTCCATCTCGTCGTCCATCACACCGGGGATGACCAGGCCGGTCGACATGCCGCCGAGGACTGCTGAGAGGAGCACGAGGACCACGGCGAAGAACGCCTTCTGCGGCGGGTCGGCGGTCCAGCGGCGCGGCCCGAGGTCCAAAGCGAGGAGGGACAGCCAGAGGGCGCCGATGAGCGCGATGTGCTTGATGAAGAGCACCTGCACCCAGGCGACGTCGCCGATCATGGTGAGGCCCGGATGGTCGGGTTCGAAGAGGCGCATGAGCCCACCGACGCCGTTCAGCGCCCAGCCACCGAGGACAGCGCTCCGCACCCAGCGGTCGCGGCCTTTCCAGCGCAGGACGGACAGTTCGGCGGTGCCCCACCAGCGCATCACCATGATCGCGATGAGGCCCCCGGCGACGAGAAGGGCGCCGACGGCATGCAGGATGACCGCCGATTGGTGCACCCAGGTCTCGCCGAGCCAGAGGCGCAATTGGGACGTCCCTTCGGGTGCATCGCCATGATGCAGGAACGTCAAGAGTCGATCCAGGAGCGCACCGGACATGTCAGCCACGGAGGGCCGATGAGCGGGTCTCCTTCAAGAGGGTTCGGGCGGTTAGCCGGAGCGCGCCACATGCGCCAACCAGTCGCCGTTCGCGATCTTGCGCCCCTTCGCCGGTCCGTAGTGCCGGTAGACGATCGCCTCCACTTTCCCGTCCGGCCCGCGTACGGCCCGGGTCTCACGCACGAAGAGGTCGGGTACACCTTCATAGTCGTCGAGAACGACGAGGTCGTCTTCGTCGCGGAGCCGCAGCAGGTCGCCGTGCACGGTGCCGTTGCCGATGATGTAGCCGGGATAGGCGCCGAGGTCGAGGAGCAGACCGGGGCAGGTGGCCGGGCCGAGGTGGTCGCTGCGGGCTTCGAGCCAGCGCGCCATCGGGTGATCCGCCTCGGGACGGAGGGTGCCATAGGCGAAGAGGAGCGGACGCACTGGGGCCGCCATACCGCGCCTGGTTTTTCCCCTTACCTTCTTGACCCCCGGCTTCTTGCC
>JAHWKR010000073.1 GCA_019347805.1 Methanobacteriota archaeon | reverse complement strand
TACCCCCCCCCCGACCCACTCCCCCCCCCCCCGGGTCCGGTCTTCTCCGCGGGGGGCCCACCCCGCGGGGCCCCCCCCGGGGGGGGGAACACCTGTCTCCGGAACACCCCCCGCCCCGCGGGCGCCCCCCGCGGGGCCCCCCCAACCGGCCCGTTTTTACCCCCGTACCCTGCCCCCCCCCCGGATTGGGCCCCCCCGACATGGTCCGAGGACCCGATGAGATCCGCCAGGTCATGGTGATCGGTGCCGGTACGATGGGGCATGGCATCGCGCAGGTGTCGGCCATGGCGGGCTACCGCACGATGCTCGTCGATGTCAAGGAGGAGTTCGTCGCGCATGGCATCGAGCGCATCAAGGCCAACCTGCAATCGGGTGTCGAGCGCGGCAAGGTGACGGAAGAGGCGTGCGATGCGGCATTGAAGGCGCTCTCCACCGCCACCGACCTCGGCATCGCCGCTGCCAAGGCGGACCTCGTCATCGAGGCGGTCCCGGAGGACATGGAGCTCAAGAAGCGCATCTTCCGCACCTTGGACGAGCATGCTCCGGAGGGCGCGCTTCTCACCTCGAACACGTCGAGCCTGTCGGTCGCGGAGATCGCCTCGGCCACGTCGCGCCCCGGCTCGGTCCTCGGCATGCATTTCTTCAATCCGGTGCACATCATGAAGCTCCTCGAGATCGTCTGGCATGACGACACCGACGATGCGGCGTTGGCGACGGCGGCCGCCGTGGGAAAGAGGATGGACAAGGACCCCATCGTGGTCAAGGATTCGCCCGGTTTCGCCACCTCCCGGCTCGGCATCGTCCTCGGCAACGAGGCGATCCGCATGGTCGAGGAGGGGGTCGCCTCTCCGGAGGACATCGACAAGGCGATGGAGTTGGGTTATCGGCACCCGATGGGGCCGCTCAAGCTGTCGGACATCGTCGGGCTCGATGTGCGGTTGAACGTCTCCGACTATCTACATGACACCCTGGGCGGCGAACATTACAAGCCCCCGGAGCTCTTGCGCAGGCTCGTCAAGGAAGGCAAGCTCGGCAAGAAGACCGGCGAAGGCTTCTACAAGTATTGAGGTGAAGATTTGGCTGAGGGAGAACGCATCCAGGAAGCCGCATGGTCATGGCCACCCGAGACGTCGGACGCGACGGACCGACCGCGCGTGCGCACCCATGTCGAGAACGGTGTCGGCTATCTCGTCATCGACCGGCCGGAGAAGCGCAACGCGCTCGACGCGGCGACGCGGAAGGAGCTCATCGCCACCCTGGATGCCTGGCGCGACGACGACAAGGTGCGGGTGGTCGTCCTCACCGGCATCGGCAAGACCTTCGCAGCAGGTGCGGACCTTTCCGAGATGCAGGCACGCTCGCTTGAGGCGCAACGCGCCTTCATCACCCCGCCCCATGTCTACAGCAAGATCGCCGAGTCGCCCATGCCGGTCATCGCCTGCGTGAACGGCCACGCCCTCGGTGCCGGTTGCGAGCTGATGATGGCGTGCGACCTGCGCGTCGCCGGCGACAAGGCCAAGATGGGACAACCGGAGACGCGCCTCGGGCTCATCCCGGGCGGCGGAGGAACACAACGCCTGCCGCGCCTCGTCGGACTCGGCCGCGCTTTGCGCATGGTGCTCACCGGTGACGCGGTCGACGCCGTGGAGGCGGAGCGCATCGGGCTCGTCGAGGAGGTCGTGGCGCAGGACGCCCTGCACGCGCATGTACAAAACCTCGCCGAGACGCTCGCGACCCGTTCGCCGGTCGCGCTGCGCATCGCCAAGGAGACGGTGCGTGCCGCCGCAGGATTGCCCCTTGAGGAGGGCCTTCGGGTGGAGGTCGATGCGTTCATGGAGGCGTTCGCCTCGGAGGACGCAAAAGAAGGTATAGCGGCGTTCGTGGAAAGCAGGGACCCGAGGTTCACCGGCAAGTGAGGGCCCGGCCTTTCGTCACGTTCATCCAGACCCTGCCGTTGCCGGCCGCGTGGACGAACCCGCACCGGACCACCTGACCCTTTCCGGGTTCGTCGCGATCGTCGTTCTCATCGGGCTCAACTTCGTCGCGGTGCGGGTGTCGAACATCGAGTTGGCGCCCTTGTGGGGGGCGGCGCTCCGCTATGTCGTCTCGGCGCTTCTCGTGGTCCTCATCATGTTCGCGCGGCGTGTGCCGTTCCCGCGTGGACGCGCCTTCCGTTCGAGCGCGCTCTTCGGGACGCTGAATTTTGCCGTCTTCTTCGGCCTCATGTACTGGGCTTTGGTGGCGGTTCCGCCCGGTGTCGCTTCGGTGGTCCTCGCCGCTGTTCCGCTTTTCACCTATCTCATGGCGCTCGCGCTGCGCCTCGAAGGTTTCCGCTGGTCCGCCCTCGTCGGTGCCATCGTCGTCATCCTCGGCATTGGCATCATCGCCATGGAGGGCATCGAGGGCGGATTCCCGCCCGTCCGGTTCGCCGCGGTCCTCGCTGCGGCGCTCGCTGCGGCAGCGGCCGGCATCGTCGTCAAGCGCGCCCCGCGCACCCATCCGCTCGCGATGAACGGCGTGGGGATGACCGCGGGGGCCCTCCTGCTTCTTGTCGCCACCTTCATCGCGGGAGAGCCGCGGCACCTGCCGACGCAGCCGGGTCCCCAAGCCGCGGTGGTCTATCTCATCCTCTCGTCGGTGCTCCTCTTTGTCCTCTTGGTCTGGGTCATCGGCCGGTGGACCGCGAGCAAGGTCTCCTACGCCACGGTCTTGGCGCCCATCGTCACGATCATCGTCGCACATCTCGTCTTGGACGACCCGATCACGAGCCGCTTGCTCCTCGGCGGTGCCTTCGTAGTGGCCGGGGTCTACTGGGGGGCGCTCAGGAAGGGTCGGCCGGTGCGTTCCGTCCCGACGGCGTGACCCGTGTCGTCGCGACCGTTCTCGTACCGCAGCCTGGAACGGCTACCACAGCATCATCTTGAGGCAGTAGACGCTGCCGCCGGCCTTGATGAACTCCGACGTGTCGACCTCGATGACATCGTAGCCGAGGTTCTCCAGCGTGGCGATGGTCTCCTGGTTGCCTTTCTGGATGATGACGCGGCGACCGTCGGGGGAATGGCAGTTGACGGCCAGTCCGTTGCGTGCCTCGAGATCGTCGACGGCGACGAGGTTCTCGACCAGGCCCTTGAGGATCTTCTGCGACGCGGTCCTGAACGCGTGGGGCACCCAGATGGCGGTCGTACCGTCCAGGAAATTCAGGCAGGTGTCGAGGTGGTAGAAGTCGGGGTCGTCGATGTCGAGGGCGACGAGCGGGATGTTGATGAGGTCGGTGACCATCTTGAGCGACGAGGCGGAGGTGCGCGAGGAGACGCCGCCGACGAGGATGCGCCGGTCGCCGAACCAGGTCAGGTCACCGCCGCCTTCGAAGGTCCCCTTGACCGGGGGGAGGGGGGTCTCGCGGTAGCCTTGGGCGCGCAGCCAGGCGGACACGAGTTCGACCTCGCCCGCGCGTTGTTCGTGGGCCATGCGGCTCGGGATGAAACAATAGGCGCCCTGGGAGCGCTCCGAGGTCGGGTCGGGATAAGGGAACGCTTGGTTGGCGGCGAAGACGAGGTCGGGATGGTCGCGCACCGAGGGCAGCACCTCGACCTTGAGTCCGAGCTCTTCATAGGTCTGCTTGAGCGCTTCCCATTGTTTCGCCGCGACGCCAGGGGTCAGGGTCTTGAGAGTGCCGTCGGCGCTCCGCATGTGGGGGTTGATGGCGTATTCGATGCGGTAGTGCGAGGGGTCCGCAAGGAGCACCCGCTTCCGACGGGGCATGCGCGGGGCATGCTCCGGGTCGATGTTCGCCGCGCTGGCCTCGGAGGGGGTGCGGATGAGCAGGGACTCCTGCATTCGGGGTCCGTTGAGACCATCGGGGTTCTTCATGTTGTCGGGCTGCGCGGGCGGGCGAGCGGGGTCCGGTCCGGGAGTGAGCATGGGAAATGGGAGCGCCGGGCGGAGCGTCCGGAAGCGTCACGGCCATAGCGGGTCGGTCGTTCCGGTGCCTGTGATCGACGGCTTGCCGGTGACCGACATCCATGTCCACGTCCAGCCGTGGGACGACCTGCTCCCCGCGGTGCGGAAGACCATGGCGACACCGCGCGAGGGGGGCGACCTGGCGTTCATCGAGCGGTTTCAGAAAGACCCGGGGGCGCTCGTCGGGGCGATGGACCTGTGGGGCGTCGAGCGGATGGCGCTCGTCAATTATGTCGCTCCGGATGTCATGGGGTTCACGGACGCGGTCAACGATTGGGTCGCCGCCTACACGGAGGAGCACCGCGACCGCCTCATCCCGGTCGGGAGCGTCCATCCCCGGTTGCACAAGACGGCGTCGTCGTCCTATGCGGCGGTCGAGCGCCTCGTCAAGGACCTCGGCATCCCGATGCTGAAACTGCATCCGGCGCATCAACTGGTCTGGCCGGACGCCTATCGCAGCGATTCACGTGGCCATCGGGGCCACCCACCGGACGACAAGGCGTACAGTTCGTCCCTCATGGGGCTCTACGAGGCGTGCGCCGAATCCGGTGCGCCGCTCATGGTGCACACGGGGACGAGCGTCTTTCCGGGGGCGCGCAACGAACCGTGCGACCCGATGCTCCTCGACGGTGTCGCGAGCGACCATCCCAACCTGACACTGATCCTGGCCCACGCGGGGCGGCCGCTTTGGGGCGAGGCGGCCTGCTTCGTCGCAAGGCGGCATCCTAACGTTTTCCTCGACCTGTCGGGCATCCCGCCGCACCGCCTGCTCCATCATGTGCCGGCGCTGCCACGCCTGTGGGACAAATGTCTCTGGGGCACCGATTGGCCCGGCCCGGGGCTCCCGGCGGGCGCGGTGCGGACGAACGTCGA
>JAHWKR010000051.1 GCA_019347805.1 Methanobacteriota archaeon | reverse complement strand
AGCTCGGACTTGGCAACGTGCTCCGGCGGGGCCGTCGCACCACCAAGTCCGAGCTGCAATAGCCCTGACTTGGCACTCCGTCTCTTCCCCTCCCTCTCCCCCTTTCCTCTTTTTCGCCTGCCACCGTCAGCGACGCGAAGCGCTCCGGCATGCCATCGGCCAGAACCACTGCCATGTCAAGCCACAGCGTGGAGTATCCGCAGCGGAAACAGACCCTGGATAGGTCATGCAGTTTCCCTCGCGAAGTGGCCGTTTTCCTGGAGGTTCCAGGTGAAATCGAGACCAAACAGCTTTAACGGCTTTCGGTATGGTCTCACCACCTGGAACGCTGTGGTGCGCTTTGGTGGGCGCTTGGGCAAAGGCTTAAGAGCTTTCCAAAGTTCACGTATTCCAGAAACCTTGACGGGTGAGGGATCGGATGCACAAGGACGAACTGATTCAGCTGCACACGCTGTTGTGCCAGATGAAGAACTACTTCGAAGGCCAGACCGAGGGGAACCCCAACCGCTTCGCCGACTACGCTGCGTACGGCGTGTCCCCGCAACACATCCACAAATCGAAATCCCAGCACAAGAAGGCGGTGTTCCTCCTGGGGAAGGAACTCGCCGAGCTCGTGATGGTCGAGGGCGAAGGACCCTCCAGCGCACGCGTCGTGGAGCGCTTCTCCCGCCTCGCCGCCAAGGCGGGCGGCGAGTTCATCGAACCGCGCCGTGAGATGGGCATCCTCGTCCACTGAAGGACGCGAAGGTCGGACTCCACCCCTTCTCATCCCCTCTTCCCTTCTTTTCTCGACCCCAGGCTCGCCGCGTCACAACCCCTTCTGCATCACGACCGCCTTCGAGCCGTCCTGATAGAAGCCGGAGACGGACCCTGTGATCTCGTAGCCGTGCCGATGGTAGAACCGGATGCCTGGGAGATTGTCCTCGCGCACCTCAAGGAAGACGCCGAGACATCCCTTGCGCCGCAAACGCGCCTCGGTCTCGCGCAGGAGCCTTCCGCCCAGCCCCTTGCCGCGCTGGTCCGGCACCGTGGCAAGCAGCAACAGCCGCGCCTCGGCGGTGGTCGACCGCGTCGCCAAGGCGAAACCGAGGAAGCGCATGGTGCCGATGTCGCGCGCGACCAGGAACGTCTCCCCCGCCACCTCGAGCATCGCCGAGAAGAACGTGTCCTGATACTCTTCAGGGAAGACGCGCGCCGAAAGCCGGATGACCGCATCCAGGTCCTCCGGACGCGCCCTCTCGACGACGAACACAACGGTCGCGGACACTCCAGACGCACAAGGCGCTTCCGGACCCGGCGCCATAACCAGGTTATGAGGGCAAACAATCAAGTTATGGAGCCTGGTGGCCCGCCTGATTCCCATGGCCGGACTGTTCGCCCCCGTCGGCGAGAAGGAGATCACACGCGCGCTCGTGAACCGCTTCAACACCGTGTTCGACTCGATCATCGACGCTGACGTCGTCATCGTCGGCGCAGGACCCTCCGGCATCATCGCCGCCGGGGAACTCGCCAAGAACGGCGTCAACGTCGTCTGCGTCGAATCGAACAACTACCTCGGCGGTGGCTTCTGGGTCGGCGGCTTCATGATGAACCCCCTCACCGTCCGAGCCCCCGCCCAGAAGGTGCTGGACGAACTCGGCTGCCACTACACCGGCGCCGACGGCACCGAAGGCCTCTTCCTCACCACCGGGCCTGAAGCCTGCAGCAAGGCCATCGCCTGGGCCTGCGACCAGGGCGCCGTCTTCCAGAACGTCACCAACATGGAAGACATCGTCCTCCGCAACGGCGAAGACGGCAACCCCCGCGTCGCCGGCGCGGTCATCAACTGGTCGCCTGTCGCCAGCCTGCCCCGGCAGATCACCTGCCTGGACCCTGTCGCCATCGAATGCAAGATCCTCATCGACGCCACCGGCCACGACGCCGACGCGCTCTCGAAGCTCGCCGACATGGGCCTCGCCGAACTGCCCGGCCACGGCTCCATGTGGATCGAACGCAGCGAAGACCTCGTCGTCGAGAACACCGGCTTCGTCTACCCCGGCCTCATGGTGTGCGGCATGGCCGTCACCACCGCCTACGGTCTCCCACGCATGGGCCCGACCTTCGGCGCCATGCTGCTCTCGGGCAAGAAGGCCGCCCGGATCGCCCTCGAGGACCTCAAACGCCAAGGCTGGACCCCACGCGAGGACGGCCCCGCCAACCGCCGCCGCCGTGAGATCGAAGAGAACGTCGCGAGCGGGGTCGGCACCACCGGCACCCGCCGCGAGAACGCCGACGAGGAGATCCTCCTCACCGCATAGGAAGTATGGATATGACGAACACGGTCATCAAGTACATCGACGGGAACTGGGACGAGGTCCAGGACGAAGCGAAAGCCGCCTGGAGACTCGTCATCACCCTCGACGAGGCCGGCAACGAGATCATGCGGCAACGCCAGAGCGTCGGCGCACGCGTCGGACGCAAGACCTGGAGCACCGACCCGCGCGCCAAGGCCGTCATGAAAGACGGCGTGCACGGCGGCACGCCTATGAGCAACCCGCACGGCCACTGATGTGGCCCTGGGCGCTGCTCTGGCTGCGCCTGTCCAACCCGCAAGGGCACTGACACATTTCCCCGACTTCTCCATCTGCCTGGGGAGGGGCTTCGCCCCTTCCCCAGACCCCACCCCCCATGAGATTGGTCCTCCACGGTCACCCGCGGCCGCAGCGGTTCGACCAGAAGACGTTCCTCCAAGGGCTCCGCGCCGTTCTTCCTGCGCAAGTCGAGACCGGAGAACGGCCACCCCTTCTCGAGACCCCGACGGACGAACCGGTGCGCCACGCCGCACGAATTGGCGCGACCCGCGTCCTCGACCCGTTCCGACCACCGCATCACCGCGTCGTCTGCTCCAACACAGAACACGCCCTCGAACGCGACATCCTCTCCGGCGTCCGCGCACCCACCGGCCGTCCTCCGCCCGAAGGCGAGCTCTACGACGCGGCGCAACTATCCGCCGTGGCCCGTGACCTTCTTCCGGTCGAAGAGCGCCGTCTCGACATCATCCACCTTGTGCTCACCGACCGGCTCATCGGCACCTACCAACGCAGCGACGGCCGCTATCACGCCCGCGTCATCCTCGCCGGCACGCCACATCTTCTCTCCACGGCAGGCCTGGTCGAAGCCCCCGCACGTTCACGCGGCTACTACGCCGCTCTCGCCCAAGGACCCGCAGGCCCCGGCCGCGGCGCATTGGAATCGGCGCTCATGGACGAACAACTGGTGCACGGCGATCCGCGTATCCCGCACATGATGGTCGGCTACGCGCTGATGGCCTACTTCTGGCAGGTCCATGGGGAAGCGTTCTGCAGCGACCCGCACTGCCGGCTCTACAACGCCCACTGGCAACGGGAACTGATCCAGGCCCAGAGCGGCGGCCTCTGCGACCACCACGCCACGATGCTGCACCATCACGACGCGCCTTGATGCTCCGGGCAGACGTAGGTCGTGCGGCCGCCGACCTTGATGCGGTCGAAGGGCACCTTGCACCGCGGGCACTTCGCGTCCTTCTCCCCCCGATGCCGCAACAACATGCTCTCCGGTAGCCCTTCACGCCGCGCCCGCGCCTCGACGATCCGTTCCGTCGCCTCCTTCGCCGCGCGCCGGATCGCGACGATCTCCTTGTCGGACAGATCATCCACCTTGGTGCGCGGGTGAAGACCCGTCATGAAGAGCGTCTCGTCGACCATCTCGTTGCCGAGACCCGCCAATACCCCCTGGTCCATGAGCGCCGTCTTGACCATCCCGCTCCTCGTCCGCACCCGTCGGACGAACCGCTCCTCTTCGACGTCGAGCGCATCGGGGCCGATCTCCCGCTCCTCGAGGAAAGCTTCCACGTCTTCCGTCAAAGCGACCTTCCCGAGCATCCGTGGCATGACCATGGCGAGCGTCGAGCCATCGACGAAGCGCAAGCTGAAGACCGTCCCGTCAGGCGCCTTCGCGTCCGTCGTGTGCACGAGCTGGCCGCTCATGCCGAAGTGGAGGGCGAGCACCGGGTCGCCGTCGGTGGCGAGGAAGAGCCATTTGCCATGACGACGGCTCGAGGTGAGGGTCCGCCCACGCAGCGTCTTCTTCAGACGTGGGATGGATACCCCATCGAGTGGACGGTCGTCCTGGACCCGCACGTCCTCGATGCGCTTGTGGAGCGACGTCGCGTCGGCGTACTCCTTGAACACCTGGACATGCGGGAGTTCGGGCATCTTACCGGAACATGGAGGGCGCCTGCGAGCCCTCGCCTTCGTCCTTGGACATCTTGTGCATCGCGCTCTTCATCTCCTTCTGGAGCTCCTCGATGGAACGTTTGGCCTCGTCGAGTTTCTTGTCGAGCGCATCCATGTCGAGGTCCACATCGACGAACGCCGACAGGTGCTCACCGAGCACACGTGCACCCTTCACCTCGTCCTCGGGGCCGGACAGCACCGCCATGAGCGCGACGACGTCGAGTCCCTTGCGCCGCCCCTCGGCGAGCAGTACACCCGGTACCCCACCGAGCGCCCCCTCCTCGAACTGGTCGAGGTCCTTCTCAAGTCCTTCCTTGCGCGTCTTCGGGTCGCTCGCGGCGAAGAGAAGATCCGGCGAACCGTCCTTGTCGATCGCGCCCATCACGGAGACGCCATCGAGCGTGATGACACGCTTGATGCCGTTGTCGTCGCACCACTTCATGATGGCCGACGCGAGTGGCCGTGCCAGGTTCGGTTCAAGAGGGAACTCGCACCGCAGCACGGCCAATCCGTCCATCTCGGAACCGTGGATCCGGATCGCGTAACGGGGCCGACCGCCATGCACCATGGTGACCGGCGGGAACATGTCCGAGTCGAACGCCGCCATGGTCGCCATCTCTTTCTGTTCCAGCATGAACTCCGTCAACAGGACATTCCCGATGCCCTGGTTGGGGATGCTCACGATGAGTGTGCCGCCCTTGAGGTCCTTGTCCTCCAATTCGTGTAACTTGACATCGATCATGGTCCACCGTCCGGACGTCTAGTGCTTGGGACCCATCCCACTTCAAGCTTCATGGCTCCGGCATCGAAAACGGGGCTGACACCTCGATGGCCATTGATAGGTCACGGGTTCCCTAAGGTATACGTGCCCGTGACAGCCACCGAGACCGGTCTCATGCGATCAGGGACACGTGTCGTCGCGCCCGACGATAAGCGAGCACGCCGAGGGTGGACGTGCCCACGACACCGGCCGCGACCGTGGCACCGACGAAGAGCGAGACGGCAGACGGACCCTCCGGCGCCGCCGTCTCCCCGGGAGATGCGAGCGCGACGGTGCGGGCCCCGACGATGCGCGGACCCGGGTCGCCGACCTGCCGCAGGGTCAACCAGAGACGGTGCTCGCCCTCCGCGAGGACATCGCTCGAGTAGGGCAGCATCCAGTCGAAGACCGCGCTGTGGTCGCGCTTGGCGTCATCATCCAGACCCCGCACGAGCGCGCGCCCTCCGTTGCCGTCCGGACCGCTGCCATGGAAGGTCAACATGGTGCCCCGGATGTCGAGGTTGCGCACGGAGAACAGATGGGCCACCTCGGCCTGGACATAGACCCGGTCGAGCACCTGTCTTTCCTGGAACGCATGGATGCGCAACGGCTCCTTGATCGGCAGGTCGACCCACGACCCCGGATGCACGGTGACGAGCGGGGGGCGCACGAGCGGGTCGCCGTCGACCCCGTCGAGCCACGACCAATCCAGCTCCATGACGAGCCGGTCGCCCGCTGCGATGTCGCGATGACCACGACCGAGCGACATGTCGATGCGGGTCGGCGACCCGTCGAGCGAGAAGACATCGACATGGCGCGAACCTGCCGCCAAGAGCCGCCGCTCGCCATCCTCGCCAAAGGCGACAAGACGCGCCTCGACAAGGAGCCGCGGTGCGGCACCGTGGATCGCGTCGACGTCCTCCGTGGAGGCCGAAAGCCGCCAGGACGCGCGCACCTCGAGGGTATCATCCATCTCGGCGTCCCACGCCGCACGCGTGACGCCGGCATGGTATTGACGATAGTCCTTGTCGTCGACCACGTCGAGACCGTCGAAGACGCCGAAGACGACCTGCGGCCCACCGCTCGGCCGGATGGGGGTGTGGGTGCCGCCCAACACCTCCCGTGCCGTGGTCAGGAACGCCTCGTCGTCGGCGAGCTGGGCCCACAAGCGGGTGTGGGCCGGGACGCCACTGAACCCGCCGAGGAAAGGGTGCGCCGACGGCGGCAAGGTCTCGAAGCCGGGCTCGGCCCCCGCTTCTTGTGTCTCCTGGCCCTCGGCAGAACTCAATGAGGCGACGAAGAGCGCGCCCATGCACGCCACAAGGAGAAGCCGGCGACGGATCGTGCGCACCGGCCACAGACTTGCTCCCTGGGAGATAGCGTTTTTGGTCCCGTTCCTGGGGCGACAGGGCCGGTACGGCCCACCGTCCGGTCTCCGGGGTCTACGCGCCGAGGTCGACCCGGAGGGTCTCGCAGCCGGACCAGGCGTCGCCCGAGGCGTCGCTGAAGAAGGTCCCACAGGTCGACTCCGCGGCCATCACGAAGGAGAGGATGAGCACCACAGGTACCACGATGCGGAGCATCCAGACCGTGAACGAACCGACGCGGACCCGCGCCCCCTCGTCGATGGAGGCGGCCAGCCCGGGCAGGAACCAACCGGCGAAGACCGACAACGCCAAGCCGGAAGCGATGAGGACGACGTTCGCCATGAGCACGTCGGCGCGCGCCAGATAACCACCGGAGATCGCGCTCCCGATGCCGACGATGTAGGCGACAAGGCCCGCCAAAGTCGCCGCCTTGGCCCGGGACACCCCCCACTCGTCGACCAGGGTCGCGACGCCCACCTCAAGGAGCGCGATGGCGCTCGAGAGGGCCGCGAACGTCAGCGCGAGGAAGAAGATGAACGACAGCCCGATGCCGAGCGCCGAGGGCATCGCTCCGAACGCGGTCGGGAGCACCTGGAACAACATGCCGAAGGAGCTCGCCGACAACTCTCCCTGCAATCCGAAGGCGAAGACGAGCGGGAACAGCATGAACCCGGCCATGAGCGCGACGCCGAAGTCGGCAAAACTGATCATCGAGGCGTCCTTCGGCAGGTCCGAATCGCGCGACATGTAGGAGGCATAGGTGACCATGAGACCGAAGCCGATGCCGATGGAGAAGAACGTCTGGCCCGCCGCATCGACGAACGACGTCGCGGTGAGTTCGCTGAAATCGGGGCTCAGGTAGAACGACAGACCCTCTGCGACCCCCGACGAGAAGAGCGCATAGACCATGATGCCGAAAACGGTGAGGAACAACACGGGCATCATCACCATGACGGCCCGCTCGATGCCCTTGGAGACCCCCTGCGCGACGACGAAGACCGTCCCCATCATGACGAGCGCATGCAGGAACAACGTGTAGGGACCGGACGAGATGGCGACGAAATGCCCCGTCGCGTCATCCAGATAGGAACGCGTGAACGCGTTGAACGTGTAGTCGATGGCCCACCCTGTGATGACGGTGTAATAGGACAGCAACAGGATGCTCGCGATGATGGCGAGGACGCCGACGACCGCGAAACCACGACCGCCGCCCGGTCTCCCGCGCGCCATCGACCAGTCGTGGCCCCCGTTGCGATAGGCGCCGTACGGATTCAAGCGATAGCGCCGGCCGATGGCCATCTCCGCAAGGAGCGCAGGGATGCCGACCACGAACAACATGCCGATGTAGACCACGACGAAAGCGGCGCCACCGTTCGTCGCCGTCCGGAACGGGAACAGGACCAGGTTGCCGAGCCCCACCGCCGCACCGACCGATGCGAGGATGAAGCCGATCTTCGAGCCGAACGCCCCACGGTCTGTCGCAGACATGTCCGACGAGGGGACCCGCAGGGGGGGTTTGAGTCTTGTGAATCCGTGAGACACCCGCACACTGCCCCCCTCCACACTGCCCCCCCTTCCTGTTCGCCCGGCACAACGGATTTATATAGGAACCGGTTCGACCGCCTCGCTCGGGAGCAGTGATGCCCCCACGCAGGCCGGGAATGTACTGGTGGCCGTCGGGCCGATACCGGTGAACCCGCAAACCCACGAGGTGCCTGATATGACCGAGAGCCTGTACAAACACCTTGCCAAGACATGGCAAAAACCCGACAAGTCGTTCCAGTCCCCGAACTGGAACCGCCTCATCGAATGGCGCAAGGGCGATGCGTTCACGCGCGTCGAAAAACCCCTCCGCCTCGACCGCGCCCGCAGGATCGGCTACAAGGCCAAACAGGGCTACGTGGTCGTGCGCGCCCGCGTGCGCCGCGGTGGCCTCAACAAGAGCCGGTTCGACGGCGGCCGCGTGCCCTCCAAGATGGGTGTCAACAAGATCACGATGCGCCAGAACATCCAGGCCATCGCCGAGGTCCGTACCGCCAAGCGCTACCCGAACCTCGAGGTGTTGAACTCCTACTGGGTCGGTGAGGACGGCCAGCACAAGTATTACGAGGTCATCCTCGTGGACCCCCACCACCCGGTCATCCAGAACGATCCCAAGATCAACTGGATCTGCGCCCCCGGCAACACCAACCGTGTGCTGCGCGGCAAGACCGCCTCCGGCCAGCGCCACCGCGGTCTCATGAAGACCGGCAAAGGCTCCGAGCACACCCGGCCCTCGGTGCGCAAATCGCACCGCCGCGACAAGGACACGAAGAACGTGCCCTGGTTCAAGCGTGCGCCGCACCAGTAGACGGACGCCGCTTTCCTTTCCCTCGCTTTTTTCCCTTCTTTTCATCCCCTTGTCGCCGAGCCGGAGCGCCGTCGTGTCGAGCACACATCCAGAATCCGCTTCTAAAAGGTCAACCCCTTGTGGCACCGTGTCCCGTCCCCTCGTCGTCCTTTCCGTCCTGTTCCTCCTCGCGACCCTGCTCTCCGGCTGCACCCAGGACCCGGAGCCAGCCCCGACGGCCCCGCAGCCAGCGGACGACGCGGAGCAGGGCCCGTCACCCGTCGAACTCCCGGTGGAAGTACCGGACACCGCCGAGGCACCGGACTGGACACCGGGCGACTGGTGGCACTGGAACGTTGAACCGCGGGACGCCGAGGCGTACGAGGCGACGACGGCCGTCGCCCGGGCCGACGACACCACGTTCCACATCGGCTGGGGCGAGATCGACGCCGGACTGCGTTCGCAGTTCTTCCATTTCATCCCGAGCGGTGAGGTCGGGCGGGACCTGCGCTGGGAAGCGCACCACGAGGACGTCGACTGGTTCGCGTTCCCGCTCGAGGACGGCAAGACCTGGACCGGGAGCATGTGGATGCGCGAGATGGCGTTCACAGCGACGACGACCGAGGTGACGACACCGTTCGGGACAAGCGGCGGTTTCTCCATCCAAGGCGCCAGTGAGGACGAAGGCGTACGGGTGGAGGCGGAATGGGCGACCGCGCTCGGCATCTTCACCGTGCTGCGGTTCTATCTCTTCGACGAGCGTCCCTGGGTCACACTCACCCTCCTGGACCTGGGACATGGTCGCACCGAGCCTGTGCATCTTCTGCATGGGCACTTAGATCAAGCGACGTTCACGTCCCTGCAACACGTCGCGCACAGCATGGCTCCACCACCGTTCCGCCAAGAGGTGCAGGTCCCTGACGGCACGACCCATGTCTCGATCGGTTGTTACCTCGGCGGCGGGGCGGGGCGGTATACGTTCGGTCTCAGTAGTCACGCGGAGGACAGGGTATACGGTTGTGACCGCACGAACACGAACGACGAGTGGTTCGGTCTCCAGCTCGACTGGGGATCGATCGTACCCGGTACGGCGACCACCTCGTTCCTCACCGCCGGGACAGGCTCCGTCTTCGCCGAAGTGTTCTTCCTGACAGACGAGGTCGTCACGCCCGTGTAGCGGCTCGCGGCGGAACGTCAACCCCATCTTTCCAATCTCCCTATTATACCCCGGCTTTTCCGTCGCCTCATGTGCATGCGTCCCTCCCTTCGGACGAAGAGTCCGGAAAGAGCCGAATCCCCTGAACGATCCCACCTGCGTGGCTGCGCCTCCACACTGGTCCTCGCCCTCGTCCTCGCGGTACCGCTCCTCGGTGCCGCCATGGCGAGCGAAGCGCCTGCAGACGACGGAGGCGGTGGTACGGCCTTCGCCGACCTCACCATCGCCGTCCGCGATGTATACCGGGACCTGAATGGCCACCAGATCGTCCTCGACGTCCAGAACATCGGCGAAGCCGGCGCTGACGCCGTGCGCGTCCTCCTCCTGGTCGATGGTGTGACCGTCTACGACGAGACCCTCGGCTGGCTCAGTGCCGGGAACGCCGTGGCGTACCACGTCATGACCGCCGACCTCGGCTACGGCGACATACACGTACGCGCGGAGGTCGACCCGGCCGAGACGGTCCCCGAGAGCGACGAGACGAACAACATCGACGAAAGGATCGTCGTCCTCGGCCACCCCGACCTCACCATCATGCTGAGACCACTCCCGACGGATGTGCAGGCGGGCGATCTCGTCCTCTTCGAGGCCGCGATCACGAACATCGGCGACTCCGCCGCACGCGACGTCCAGGTCGTTTTCTCCCTCGATGGCGACGACAGAACGGCTTCTTTCGCCACTTGGCTCCTGCACCCGGGCGAGACGGTGACGAGCTGGTCCGAATGGACCGCGACCGAAGGCGAGCACGCCCTATCGGTGCGGGTCGATCCGACCGACACCGTCCCCGAGACCGACGAGACGAACAACAAGCACGGCTACACGTTCACAGTGGGGGTGGACGGAACGCGCCCAGACCTCGCGCTCAGCGCCCTCTGGATCGAGCCTTCGCACCCCCGCCCCGGCGACCTCGTCCGCATCCGCTACCAGGTGCGGAACGTGGGCGATGCGGACGCGGCCGGCACCGACCTCCTCCTCGGGCTCGACGGCGAGACCCTGGTGGAGACCCAGACCGGGACGATCGCCCCTGGAGACGCGCTCACGTTCAGCGCCTATTGGAAAGCCACCGCCGGCTGGCACTCCATCACCGCGGTCGTCGATCCATACGACGACGTGCGGGAGACCTCCGAACAGAACAATTTCGCGTCACTCAAGGTCGATGTGGCGGCCCCCGACCTCGCCATCGACAAGATGCAGGTCTCTGGCACGGATTCCGGTGACACGTTCACATTGCACTTCGAAGTGCGCAACCTCGCCCCCACGGAGGCACCCGCTTCGAGCTATCGCGTCCTCCTTGACGATGCCGTGGTCACTGAGACCTCGTTCGGACCATTGTACGGCGGCACCGGATTCTCGGTGGCCGTCGACCTTCCCCGTTCCCCCGGCGACCATGTGGTGTCGATCCAGGTCGACCCGCACGACAAGCTGAACGAGGGGGACGAGACGAACAACCATGTCCGACACGAAGTGGCGCTCGGCCATCCGGAACTGACGATCCGGGCCGCCGTGCCGGACATGAGCGGCGTATACTACGGAGACCTCGTCCCCCTGCGCATCGAGATCGCGAACACCGGCACCTTCCCTGCGCACGGCTTCGCCTGGCAGGCGCTCGCGGACTTCGTACCGTTCCACGAGGAGACGATCAAAGCCCTTGAGTCCGGAAATCGCCTCGAGACGACTCTGTGGTGGCAGGTGGCTCCCGGCACGGGGTCGCTCGCGTTCCGTGTCGACGCCCACGACACGGTCAAGGAGGACGACGAACTGAACGCTGTCGCCTATTCGGTGCACATCGGCACCTCCGACCTCCTCATCGAGACGCTGGAGGTGTCAAGCACACCCGAGGCGGGGCAACCGACCAGCATCTCCGGTCGTGTCGCCAACACCGGCACGCTCGGCGTCCGATACGTCACGGTGCAGCTCGAGATCGACGGCCAGGTCCACAAGAGCTGGACCCTCGACCTCGTCCCGGGGATGTCCACCGATCTGCACGCCGACTGGACCCCGGGTGATGATGGCACACGGATGGTGCGCCTGATCGTCGACCCGTCCGACCGCTTCATCGAGACGAACGAGTCCGACAACGAACGCGTGCGCGAGGTCGAGGTGCGCGAAGCGACCCCGTGGGCCTGCAACGCCGGCGGACCCTTCACCGACGGTATGAAGGAGACCTGCCGCGAGGTCGTCCTCGACACCACCCGCCCCCTTCGCCCATAGGTTCGGCACCTCCCTCTCTTCCCCCTCTTCCCCTCATTCTTGTGCCTTTTATTCGACAAGGTATTTATCGCCCCGCCCCCGCCCCTGTCTGTCGGCGGACCGTCAAGGCGACCGTACCAGACTCCCTATCAAGTCCGGCCGACTCCTCAGCCCCAGAGAGACGACCATGACCTCTCCCGGTGCGATGCGATGGTTCCCGCGACGAAGAGCCGAGCGGAGCCTCCCCCTCCTGGTCCTGGCCCTTCTGCTCGTCGCCCCCCTTCCGTTTCTCAACGGAAGCCACGCCGCACCGGGCGACCCGAAGCCCGATCTCGTCGTCGCTTCGGCCGACATCACCGGGTGGAGCCAATCCACGGGGCACTCGCTCACCGCCACCATCCAGAACACCGGTGGCGCCCCCGCCCCCTCGAGCGTCCTCTCGATCACCGCCTCGGACGGCTCCTGGAACACCGCCGTGGACGTCCCCCCGATCGGCGCGAACACCCAGATCAACGTCTCCACGGTCGCGCACACGACGTTCTACGGAGCGCTCACGCTCACCTTCCTCGCCGACGGCGGCGCGACCGTCGAAGAACTGGACGAGGACAACAACACCTTCGATCTCACGCGCGACCTTGGAAGGCCCGACCTGCGTGTCGTCACCCACACGGGCGACGACCCTGA
Source organism: Methanobacteriota archaeon (assembly GCA_019347805.1). Taxonomy (GTDB): domain Archaea; phylum Thermoplasmatota; class E2; order JACPAO01; family JAHWKR01; genus JAHWKR01. The sequence goes on along the minus strand of JAHWKR010000051.1, from coordinate 5,607 downwards.
CGTTCGCATCGGCGAAAGCGCCTCCTTCTACGTCACGATCGAGAACGTGGGCATCGCGGTGGCGAGCCCGGTCGAGATCCGCGCCACCCAGGACGGCGTCCCGGTCGCCATGCCGCTGCGCTGGGACCCTCTGCATCCGGGGCAGAACGCCAAGCCGTCGTTCTCCTGGACCGCGACGAAGATCGGCGACACGACCTTCAACATCACGCTCGACCCCGACGGCCGGCTGCCCGAGACCAACGAGACGAACAACGACTACACGACCACCGTGCCGGTCCTTGCGCCGGAGCCGATGCACGACCTCGCGGTCGATACCTTCACCCAGTACGACGGCGGGACCGCCATGTTCCACGTCGAAGTGAAAGCGCTCGGCGACCATCCACCCGCCGCCATGCGGGTCCGCTATACGCGCGGCGGCGTGGAACAGGAGACGCGCGAAGTCTCGCCCCCCATCACCGTCCGCGAATCCCACGACCGCTACCGCGTCATGCAAGGCGTCTACTGGTCGCATCCGTCGCCCGACCCGGACTCCCCGTACAGCGTGCAGGTCACCCTCGACCCCGGCACCCCGTGGGAATCGAACGTCTGGTACAACGGCACCGGCGACGGCGGCACGACCTGTTGCTGGCAGGACGGCGGAGGCGACGGAGGGCCCGCTCCACCACCGACACCAGGACCCACGATGGATCACCACGAAGACCGTTTCGGCATGGACGACCCGGCGCACATCGTGCGCATCGACATGCCCGAGGTCCTGGAGACGACGCCGAAGCCGCTCCCGGTCGCGGTGCTGGTCAAGAACGTCGAATCCCCAGGGCCGGTGAGCCTGCGACTGAGGATCGTGGGTCCCGACGGCGGTATCGTCCTCGACCACGAATTCCGCGACACCACGTTCACAAGCCCCGGCCAGACCAAGACCGCCAAGACCGAATGGACGCCGAAGACGACCGGCGTCCACACCTTCGAAGCGACGCTCATCGACCACTCACGGCCCGTCCCGCCACAAGGCTACACCGACCGTGAGACCGTCGAGGTCGACGTCCGGCTCTTTCCGAGCGGGACGCCGGGACCGACCGCGCCGGCGGATGACCGCTCCGACCTCGCCACACAATCGACCGAGACCGCGACCGGTCCCTCGACGCGCACCATCGGCATCGCCGCCGCTGGCGGCCTCTTCACCACCGCGCTCGCCGGGGCATGGCTTTGGGCCTCCGAACCCCGCCGATACCGCTTCATCACCAAGCTCCTTGGCCTGCCCGGTCTCCTCCTCTTTTCGCGCATCAAGAAGGACAAGGTGCTCGACCACGCGACACGCGAACGGATCCATGAGACGATCCAGGGCAATCCCGGAATCCATTTCAGCGGCCTCAGACGCCTGCTCCACATGCCCAACGGCACCCTCGTCCACCACCTGCGCACCCTCGAACGGGAAGGACTCCTCAAGAACGAGCGCGTCGGCGGCCGCCTCCACTTCTACGCCGTCGGTGAACGGGCACGCATGGCCGTCGGCCTGACGCCCCGACAGGACATCATCCTGCGCTCCCTCGTCAAACGTCCCGGCATCGCACAAGCCGAACTGGCCAGACACCTCGGTGTCTCCCGTCAGGCCCTCCACCAGCACCTGACCCCGCTCCGCGACCTCGGCCTCGTCGCCGACCTGCCGCACGGCCGAACGCGCAGGCTCTACCTCGACACGACCGCACCTGAACGGCTCGCCACCTGCCGCGCCTGTCACGCCACCCTCGTCACGGACGGCGGCCCCGCGCTCTGCTCGTCGTGCGGCGACCGCCTCCCCGCCCCCGACGTCCGTCAGCCAGACACCATGTCCTCCACCCCTTATGCGGCGAGCCGAACCCATTAAAGCATGACCACCGTTGACACCCTCATGCGTGTCCCAGTGGTCGTCAGCGTGGTCGCCGCCATGATGTTCGCAGGCTGCGTCACCGGCGACGATCCCACCCCCACCGGCACATCGGACCCGATCGACGCCACGGTCGACGGAAAAGCCGACGACACACCCTCCGACGGGACCGGAGGAGCGGCCGAGGAGAAACCGCTCGAACTCGTGACCGGGCTCAAGGCGACAGAACCCGAGTGGGAGACCGGCCGCTGGTGGACCTGGAGCATCCAGGTGCACGAAAACGAAGTGCATACGGTCACCACCGTCGTCCTCGCCAACGCGACGGGATATACCATCGGTGCCACCGACGCCGACGAAGGCGTCCTCGCCCGCTACTACCACGTCGTCCCGATGGGGACGCTCGAAGACGGGACACTCGCCTGGGAAGAGCACGACGAACCGTTCCGGCTGACCGCCTTCCCGATGACCGCGGACAGCAGTTGGAAGGGCGAGACCTGGGCCCGACCCGAGCTCACCTTCATCGCCAAGGAACGCGCGCTTGAGGGGCCGGACGGCGAACTGCGCGGCTTCCACGTCGTCGGACGCGATGAGAAGGGCACCCCTGCGGTGTCGTTCGAGTGGGCGCCCGGGCTCGGCTTCCTCGCGATCGGTCAACACTACGGCGCGGACGACCCGATCATCACGGCCCGGGTCACCGCGACCGGCGTCGATGAGGGCAGATCGGGCCACTCCATCGAGGTCGACGACCCGTCATACAGCATCAACACCCAGATCGGCGGTCCGTCGAGCCTCGGCTGGACCATCCCGCGCACACCACGGGTCCTCCCCATCGGGGACGATGTGACCCACATCCTCGGTGCCTGCGAACTCGGCGGCAAACCAGGCGTCTATGGTGCGCTCTTCGTCGCTCCCTCACAAGAGACATATGAATGCAAGACCGTCTCGAGCGGCGAAGGGGCCTACGAGCGGGCCCACCTGCTCATGACCGGGGAACCGGGCGACTGGGTCTATCAACAGATCCTCGTCGGTCAAGGTCGTTCGAACATCGAGGTGATGCTCTTCAAAACGGCCCCGATGGGCGCCTGAGCCTATCGCTCCAGGCTCGCGCGCAACTCCGCAAGCGCTGTCCGGGCGTCCCGTAGGGCGGCCACCACCGCCTCGTGACCACGCGCACGCTCCTCGTCCTGCACCACAGCGAACCCGTCAGGACCCTCTTGCTTCACGGGCATCAGCCATACCTTCGGTGCGAGCGGTATAAGAGGGGCGTCGCACCGACCAATGCTCCTTCCGCCTTCAGGGGTCACTGGTCGCCGGCCGCCTTGTCCCACGGGTGCCCGGGGGTCGCGCAGACCTATGCCTCCAAGGGACATTCGGACCCGGCCGAAAACGGGAAACAGAGAACGGTGCGTGCGGCTCGACCGACAGGAGAGAACACGCTCCCGGCCGCCCCCATGACTCGACCCCGCCTCGACCGCGAGACCGTCCTCACCATCCTGGCCGAGAACGACGCCCTGGACGACCCGTCGGAGGTCACGGTCAAACCCCTCGGTGGCGGGGTCTCCAGCATCGTCCTCCTCGTCGAGAGCCCGCACTGGCGCTACGTCTTCAAGCAGCCCAGGGAACGGTTCCAGGTGACGGACGACTGGCAGGTCCCGACGGAACGCGCCCGGGTCGAACATGACGCCGCCCGTTTCCTGGACGCCCACCTGCCGCCCTACTCGGTGGCACCGACCCTCCTCTATGATGCCGAGCGCGAGGTCGTGGTCTTTGAGGCGATGCCGGAGGGTTGGGTACCGTGGAAAGAGCGACTTCTTTCCGGCTTGGTGGAACCGCACCTCGCCCACCAGGCGGGGCGGCTCATGGGCCGGATCCATGGTCTCGCCGAGCGCCTCGGCGACGACGAGATGCGACACGATGATCTCTTTCACGCACAACGCATCGACCCTTACCTCAGGACGACCGCCCGACGCGTGCCTCAAGCGGCGCGACATCTGGATGAGCTGGAGAAGGGGTTCTTCGCGCATGCAGGCCTCGTGCACGGCGACCTCAACCCGAAGAACCTCCTCACTGAAGGAACACGACTCATCCTCATCGACCACGAGGTCATGACCCGCGGCGACCCCGCATTCGACCTGGCGACGCTCACCAACCACTTGGTGTTGAAGGCGATCCATCTTCCCACGCACCGTGAAGCGCTGCTCGATGCGGCAGAAGAGGTACGACGCGGCCATGCCTCCGTCCACCCCGTCGACCCGGCACTCCTGGAACGCGCCGACCGATGGCTCGGGGCCCTCCTTCTGGCCCGGGTGCACGGGAAGAGCCCGGTGGAATACCTCTCGCCACAAGAGAAGACGATCGTGACCCGGCTCGGACTGCGGATCCTCGATGAGGGTCTGGGACCCGGATCCGTCCGCCGGGTCGTTCTCGAAGCATGAGGAAACGGTCACCTCATGCGCCTCCTCCTGTTCGGCCGTGACCTGACGAATCGGTCGATTTTACGTACCCCCGGCACATATCCACGGACATGCGCCCCCTCCCTGTGCTGATGGCCCTTCTCATCACCGCGCCACTCTCCGGGTGCATCGACGCAGGACCGAACGTCGCCACGATCGGCCTGTTCTCGGAGTGGCAGCTGCCCGCCGGCAGCCCGGCGCCCGTGCCCGTCCACGATTGCGACGCCCTGGAGCGCATCCTCTCCGAGCGGGCCCTCGAGGAAACGGATACGTTCCTGGACCAGTCACTGGAAGGCATCCAGCCGCGATGGGGATGGTCGGGGGCGCGCATCGGTGGAGACATATTGGTCCCCACCACATCGTTCGACACAGCAAATCGCCAGGCCACGGAGGTCTCGGCGCGTGAGGCCGAAGTCACCGGCACGAACAATCAAGAGGCCGGGGTCGACGAAGCGGACGTGCTCAAGACGGACGGTGAATGGACCTATGTCCTGAGACACGGCACGCTCTACATCCTGCGCAGCGACCATGTCGGCGACATCACCGAACACGCGAACATCACGTTCAACGCGACCTACCACTCCGGACAGATCCTCCTGGCGCCCCGCGACGCCGCGGACCCCTCCGACGACCGACTCATCGTCATCACCCACACCTATTCCGATGAAGACGAAGAGGTCTACGCCCATGTCCGCGTCTTCGAGCTTCTTGATCGCAGCGACCCCTCACTCGCAAAGGAGATCCTCATCGAAGGCGAGCACATGGGGGCACGCCTGGTCGACGGCCACGCCTACATCGTCGTCCACACGTGGCGCAACGACCTGCCGCTCGTCACCCATGCCCACCCGTCGCACGAGGACCTCGAAGCCCGCGGAATGGACTGGCAGGACTATCACGGATTGGAAGAAACGGAACAGAGGGAGATCCGCGAACGACTCGCCGACGAGGCGCGTCTGCAGAACCGGCGGATCCTTGAGGACGCGACACTCGACGACCATCTTCCAAGGGTCCTCGAAGGACGAGGCAGCAACGACACCACACCACGACCGATCGGCGGGGACGGCTGCCGCCGGTTCCTCGCCACGGAGGACGCCACCGGTCGAAGCGTCAGCACCATCCTGGCCCTCGATCTCACCGGCGGTGAGATCGTGGACGCGACCACGCAAACACTCGGCAGCAGACCGATCGTCTATGGAGCCCTCGATGCACTCGTCCTCGCCGCACCCAGCCGCGACCCATGGTGGTTCTGGGACAACAAAGACATCGAAGAGGCGACCGACCTGCAGTGGTTCG
>JAHWKR010000072.1 GCA_019347805.1 Methanobacteriota archaeon | reverse complement strand
ATGACGCACAAATACACCATCGAGTTCGATGAGGAGACCTGGAAGAACCTCGTCGAACACGCAGGACGCGGCAACATCAAGGACTACATCATCCACCTCCTCGACCGTGAGTTCGCAGCCGGGCGCATCCGCGCGGTCGTCCTCTGCGGCGGCGAGGCCGCCGACCTCTACCCGACACGCATCCCGATCCCCAAGGCGATGCTCCCCGTCAACTACCGGCCCGTCCTCGAATACCTGCTCGAGCACCTGGTCCACCACGGCATCTCCCGCGTCACGCTCGTCTCCGGCCGCAAAGGCAACGTCCGCGACCATTTCGCACCGCTTTCCACCCCCGGCCTCGACATCGACATCGTCACCGAGCCCGCCCCGCTCGGCACCGGCGGTGCGCTTCGAAGCGTCCGCCACAAGGTCCACGGCACCTTCCTCGTCGCGAACGGCGACATCCTCACCAATGTCGACCTGTCCCGCCTCATCCGCGACCACCGCGCCTCGGGCGCCCTCGCCACGCTTCTCGTCACCCATCCCGACCACAGTGACCAGCACGACCCGCGCCGCCTCGGCCACGTCGAGGTCGACGCCGAAGGGGTCGTCCGGGCGCTCGTCGAACCCGAAGAGGACGTCGATCTCACCAAGGAGCCCCCGGTCGCCGACCCCCCCATGCAGTACAACGCCGGGGTCTACCTGTTCGAACCGCAGGTCCTCGACCGCATCGCCGAGGAGGGCCGCGTCTCCCTCGAGACCGACGTCATCCCGGACCTCATCAAGGAAGGGAAGGTGCGCGCGTGGACCATGGACGCCTCCGACTACTGGCTCGACGTCGCCGACCCGCGCGAGTTCTCACGCGCCTGGGAGGACATGCTGACCGGCAAGTTCCCGGCTCTGGCATGAGCGAGGGCCTGGTCGCGACCCGAAGAACCCCGGCTCGACCCCGCGGCCTTTCGACAAGGTCTTCAACCCATCGGTAGGTCCTGAGACCTGGATGCACTCGCCGAGAACCGACTCCCGAGCGTGAGCCGGATCGAGCGCGGGCGACAGAGGGATCCAATGGAAACCATCAGCGTTCTCGTGGGCTTCTTGATCGGCGTCGTGGCGAGCGCCATCGCCGTCGAACTCGGACTCAAGAAGCTCTTCATGCCCACCACGGCGACCAAGCTCACCGCCTCCTGGCGGCTCGACGAGGTCGAGGCACCCCTCGTCGTCTGCACCGACGCCGGCGGAGTCCCGTTCCCCCGCGGCGCCGAGATCGTCACCTCCGGGCAGGCCGCCCCGGAAGGCTTCCGTGACCGCGCCTGGCGCCGCAACGCCAACGCACGCGGAAACTTCATGGTCCACCCGACGCGTGACCGCGCCTACCTCTTCCTCGGACCGGTGCAGGAGGGCAACCTCGCCCTCGTCACCGTCGACAGCGACCTGGTCGCCCGGCTGCGCGCCGAACACCGGCGCCTCTGGGAGACCGGCGCGCCCTACGTCGAGGAGGTGTCGCTCGCCGAGGCGGTGCGCCGGCCGGGCGTCCACGTCCAGACCCGCGGCCACGTGCAAGAAGTGGTCCCTTACCGCGACCGCCACCTTGTGCGCCTCGTCGATGGCAACCAGGCGCTCGGCGTCCTCGTCGACGCCCCGCTCGACATCGTCGGCGCGGAAGCGGTCGTCACCGGCCGTGTGCAGCGCGGAACGAGCGGATACTCGCTCCTGGACGCGGAAGAGGTGCGCGTCGTGCGCCGCAACAGGCAGGGCCGCGGGCAGGCGGAAGACCTTGTCCAGGTGGCCAGACGCGACGAAAGCGGAACCGTCGAAGGGCGGCTCGTCTCCCCCGCACCGAGCGCATCACCGGAGCCGCGTGCAGAACGCGTCGTACGCGTCCCGCCCCGGACCCCGCCGGGGAAGGAACAGGTGCCCGACCCCGAACCCGAACCGGTCATCGACCTTCCCTCGACCGCGGCGGAGAAGATGCGCGCCAAGGCGAAGGTGACACTGCACCGGTAGACGGCCTGGAAGAAGGGTTCGCGGCCCGTTCGTCGCCCTAGGCATACATTGATATGAGCCGCGCCGGGTAATGGAGGTCGTGACCCCGCCCAGCGACGACGACCGTGTCCAGGTCATGGTCGACAAGGTGCTCATGACGAACCAGGGAGGTGTCGTCCTCCTGAAGACGGACACCGAACCGTTCGCAGGACGGGTGCTCCCGATCTTCGTCGACGTGAGTCAGGCGGTGAACATCCAGATGGCGCGCACGCAGGACCTGCCGCCGCGTCCGTTCACGCATGACCTCATCACGACCATCCTGAACTCGCTCGGCGCGCTCGTGGTGTCGCTCTCCATCGACGACCTGGCGCAGAACACGTTCTTCTCGACCATCAACGTCGAGCTCGACCGCGAAGGGACGAGCCGGGTGGAGACGTTCGACGCCCGCCCGTCGGACGGCATCGCGTTGGCGCTCCGTGCCGACGCCCCGATCCTCGTCGCCCGCAGCGTCCTGGAGCGCGCCTCGGTGGACCCGGAAGAGTTCTTCGCGGTGCCCGAGGAAGAGGGCGACGACGACCTGGACGACCTGTCGGACCTGGTCGGCCGTTAGCCGTCGCTCGAGCGTCTGTCCGGAAAACGAGAGAGGGGTAGAGGGGGAAAAGAGGCGCTTTGTACGCCTATTCGCCGTGGTCGGTGCCCTTGCCCGGCGGGCTGTGGGGGCAGGCGGGGCCGCTCGTGGAGACGGTGGGCTTGCCCTCGTAGCAGACCTGGACGTAGCCAGCGAGACCGCCGTCGACGTGCACCTCAAGGTAGTCCTTGCGCTCGGGGCGGCCGTCGCAGTCCTCGAAGCCGGGGCCGCAGTCGTAGCGGTCACAGGCGGAGCCGGTGTTCGCGTCCTCGGCGGAGCCGACGGCGAACATGGCGAGCGCGTTCACGGCGCCAAGGACGGACAGGAGCTGCACGCCATCGGTACCGACACGGAGCTCGTCCTTGCCGCCTTGGGTCCCGTCTCCGTTGTAACACTGGCCGGAAAGTCCGACCTCTTCTGCTGTCACCATGGGTGCCGCGAAGACGAACGCGGCGGCGATGATCATTGCCAGGGTCATGTTCTTCATGCCGAATTACCTCCAGAGGGCTCAGTGGTCAGACCACCGTTCCTCCTGGGGCGGCAAGTGGAATGTGGTTATATGAACACTACGTCCAGTCTGCGAGTGGTTTCAGATAAGGACAGCCGACGAAGTCATGCCTTTCTGTAGAATCAGCAACACACCGGGTGGTCCGATCTGGTGGCCCTGTCGAGGCCACGACCGTCGCGAACGGCCACGGCGAACGAACCCGCGGCGAGAAAAGATGGTGGAAGGAAAGGGGAAAGAGCGGCGGCTTCCTCAGAGGGCGCGGCGCCGGCGGGCGACCACGGCGAGGAGCACGACGCCGACGAGGAGCACCACGACACCGGGGGCCGGCGAATCGGCCACCTCGGGCTTGTCGTCCTCGATGGTCGTGTTGTTGTCCTTCGTCGTGTCGGTGACCTGTTTGGTCGAGTAGCCGCCGGTCGCGGCCGGGTCGATGGTGAGGAACAAGTCGGTCGAGCGCTGCACGAAGTCGCCGAAGCACTCGTACTCAAGGACCGGGACGATCTTGTAGGTCCCATCGCGGGCATCGCTGTGCGTCTCGACGAGCACCTTGACCTTGTTCTGGTCGCCCGGATACATGTGCGAGTGGACCGCGTCGACATGGCCATGGTCCTCTTCGACCTCGACCCACTTCGCCTTCCAACCCGCCTCGGTGAAGGCGCTTTTCTTGACCTCGTTGCCGCCTTCGTCGAAGATGAGCAGATTGACGTGCGCCTCATCGCCACCGACGTTGGCGAGCCGCATCGGGAACTCGAACGTGTTGCCTGGCTTGATGGAACCGGTGTCCCCCTCGAGCAACTCCCATTCGACCACCGGGCACTCCGCGTCCACGGTCCCGCCCGACGTCTCACCATAGTGGATCGTCTTGACGACGAGGTTGCCGTTGCGGTCCTGCGCCGAGACCCGGACGACGTCCCCCATCTCGACATCGCCGAGCCACTTGAAGCCGTCACCATAATCCGCGCGGTCGCAGACGTTGCGTGCGGTCTGTACGCACTCCGACATCGGATGGTCCGGGTTGTCCGGGTCGTTCGTGGGCTGAAGGTCGCTGTCGCGCCACGGGTTCTCCCACGTCTCGAGCTCAAGCGGCACACCGTTGATGCTCGCGGAGACCGAATCGATGATGACGAACTCGCCGAACTCGATGGTCAGGCCGTCGACATCGTTGGTCTGTTCGCCGTCCCCCGGCAGCACCATCGGCCACGGCTGCACGAAATCGTTCTTCACCAGCTCGCCGGCCGACGCACCGGCGCAATATTGCACCTGTTCATCGGGGCAATTGGAGACGATGGCCTTCGCCCAGGCGCGGGCGATCTCGTTGCCCGCTTTGTCGTAGGCGTGCACCGCCGCACCATATGTGCTGTCCGGCACGTTGGTGGTGAGGATCGGCACGAAGAAACCGTCGCGCTTGTCGTAGTCGCTGCGGTAGTAGAGCAGATAGGCGCCGCCCGTGCCCTGTCCCAACTGGCCCTCGGGGATGGCGCCGTTGCAGTTCAAGGAAGGATTGTCATTGATGGCATCATGCGTGGCACCGAAGGAGAACGCGAAGCGGTCCACCTCGTCCGCGCCCTCGCCGATGGCCTGGAACTGGATGAAGAACGATCCTTGCGCTTCGACGAAACCCTGATCGTTCGGGCGCAGGTCGGGATTGCGGAAGACGAGCTTGAGCTTGCCGCACTGCGGCATCTCCTCTTCGCCACCATCGGCGGAGAGCGAAGCCCAAGAGGTCCAACCCTCCGGCACGGTGGCCTCGGAAGGTCCCGTGTACGCGCCCGGTACCGCAGGTCGGTCTTCGGTCGACAGCGCACCGACAGGGGACCCACCGGAAAGCGCGGCGGCCACCAGGGCCAGCATG
>JAHWKR010000050.1:14813-19227 GCA_019347805.1 Methanobacteriota archaeon | reverse complement strand
TTCAAGGTGGATCATGCGGCCCCCGCGGTCTACCGTTTTGGTTTCAGTGTGAGCGATGACCCACCGCCGGTGGGGTTGCTGGATCAGCTGCCGGGTGGAAATCCGGTGCCGGGCCAAGACGATGCAGGAAGTGGGCGGGATGCACCGAACGACGTCAGTCAAGCCATTACGATAGAACCTGATGTGGTGTATGAAGGAATGTCGACGGGTCTCGTGCTGGACACCGATGATGTATACCATTTCGTTGGACAGGCCGGTCAGGTGTTCAAAGGCTTGTCGGACGGAAACTTGGGTTGTTATTTTGTTCTCGACGCGCAAGGGAACTACACTGGTGAAGACGCCTGTTCCTTTGGAATCGCGCTGAACTCTGGCCCCATCGTCTTCGAACTTCCATATACCGGCGACTATTATTTCAAAGTGAATCATCTTGCCCCCGCGGTTTACCGTTTTGGTTTCAGTCTGAGCGGTGACGCGCCGTCTGTGCGGCTCTTGGACCAGGTGTGAGGACACTACATGAGGCGCATCCGGTACCAGGTCGCCTGCAGTCTGGACGGGTTCATCGCCGGACCCGACGGGGAGTTCGACTGGATCCCGCCTGAGCCCACTTTCGATTTCGAGGAACACTTCGCTCGGTTCGATACGCTCGTGATGGGGCGGCGTACCTACGACAAGGTCCGTGACATGGGTGAGGCGTTCCGCGGGAAGAGGGTGATCGTCGCCTCGCGTTCGCTGCGTCAAGAGGAACATCCGGATGTGGAGATCGTCGCGGAGGGTCTTGAAGAGCGCCTCCGCTCGCTTCGAGCGGATGAAGGTTTGGACGTCTGGTTGTACGGCGGTGGAGAGTTGTTCGCGCAGGCGCTCGCGTGGGGCTTGGTCGATACCGTGGAACCGGCCGTGATGCCGGTCCTCCTTGGCGAGGGCGTCCCATTGTTTCCGGGTCCGGCGGTCCTTCAGCGCCTGACGTTGAAGGGGCACAAGGTGTATCCGAGCGGTATGGTGTTGCTCGAATACAGCGTTCACGATTGAGCGGGAACAAGGTCTGCTGGACCGCGGGGAGACGTGTACTCACGGGATTTAAATAAGGAACATAAGGTCGCGCAACGACTGGAGGTTTTTTGATGGACGCGATCGTTCTTTCTCGTTATGGACCTCCGGAGGTCCTGGAATTGAGGGATGTCCCGAAGCCCGAGCCCAAGGAGGATGAGGTCCTCGTCCGGGTGCGCTCATCGGCCGTGAACGACTGGGATTGGTGTTTCGTCCGTGGCAAGCCGTTGATTTATCGGTTGATGTTCGGCATGAGACGACCGAAGGTCTCCATCCTTGGTGTAGAGGTGTCCGGCACCGTTGAGGCCGTCGGCGCCGGCGTGACGAGGTTCCGACCCGGCGATGATGTGTACGGCGATATCTCCGAGGCGGGTTTCGGCGGTTTCGCCGAATTCGTCTGTGTGCGTGAGGACGCGCTCGTCCGTAAGCCTGCGGATATGACGTTCGAACAGGCAGCGGCGCTTCCACATGCCGCCATGCTCGCTTACCAGGGATTGGTCGAGGTGGGACGGATCCGCGAAGGGGAGAGGATCCTCATCAATGGGGCGGGTGGTGGGGTGGGGACGATCGGCGTCCAGATCGCGAAGAGGTATGGTGCAGAGGTGACCGGTGTCGACCGCGGGTTCAAGTTGGACATACTCCGGCGGGTCGGGTTCGACCACGTGATCGACTTTGAAAAGGAGGATTTCACCGCGAGCGGGCAGCGGTACGACCTGATCCTTGACACCAAGACGATCCGGTCGCCTTCCCGATACCTGGGTTCCCTTCACAAGGGGGGTCGTTACGTCACGGTCGGCGGGCACCTGCCGCGTCTGCTGCAGGCGGTCACTATCGGGCCGCTCGTCGGCAGGTTGCGCGGCAAGCGTGTCCGGGTCGTCGCCCTGAAGCCGAACAAGGACCTTGGGTACGTGAACGAGATGTTCGAGACGCACGGCATCGAGTGCGTGATCGATGGGCCGTATCCCCTGCGCGAGGTGCCGCGCGCCCTCCGTCATTTCGGTGAGGCGAAGCATGTGGGGAAGATCGTGATCACGGTCGCGCCGTAGGGGTGGGGCGCCCTCGGCCTGTGATCGGCGTCTCATCAGCTTCTAATCGTCCCCGCACTTCTTCCCCCAATTCGCACACCTTGCAGACGGCGCCCGCACTCGGCTCTCCGCAGTCGTCGCAGACACGGATGGGCCGGCCGCCACCGTTGTCCAACTGCCCAAGGACAGGCCTGAGCGTGTCGAGGCTCTGAAGGAGGGCATGCCGTGTCCCGGGGGTCGCTTTCTCCATCCGGTTGAGGATGTCGCGATACAAGGCCCGCTGGGAGTTCACGGCGTAGGGGCATTCGGCGTGGTCGGTCTCCCAGTCGGAGAGCATGGCGGTGAGGTAGATCTCTTTCTCGGGGATGGTCCGAAGGGGCATCCGCCGCGGCACGAGGCCTTCTTTGACATCCTTGTGCGGCCCCAGTCGGGCCAACCGGGCCACGTCCCCGCCGGTGACGTTCATCAAGACCGCTTGGGCGATGTCGTCGAGGTTGTGGCCGGTCACGAGGAGGTCGCAGCCGGTGTCACGCGCCAGTTGGTTCAACGAGGCGCGCCGGAAGACCCCGCAATAGCTGCATTCGTTCTTGGTGCCCTTGACGGTGTGGACCTGGTCCATGGTCGCGCCGACCAGCTCCGTGTAGCCGAGGATGTGGTGAGGGACCCCCAGTTCGGCAGAGGTGCGTCGGGCCACGTCGATCCCTGTCCCCCGGTAACCGTCGATGCCCTCATCGATGGTGAGGACCACCAGCCGGGCGTCCGCCTTGAGGTTGGACCCGCCACACTCGGGGCCCAGGCGGGGCAGGAGCACCCGGTGCAACAGCCGGAGCGCCACGGTGGAGTCCTTGCCTCCCGACACCGCCACGCCTACGGTCGCCCCGGTCGGCACACCGCCCTGCTTCCGGAGCTCCTTCTTGACCCGTCGTTCGACGAAATCGACAAAATGCGCCTTGCAGAGATGGACCCCCGCGTAGCGCACCTGCTCGACGGCGGGGGCGCGACAATGGCTGCACATCGGCACCTCGGGGGCCACGCGGCGCGATGCCAGGGTGGAGCACAAGAACATTGCGGCGCCGCGTCGGGTGACTCAAGAAGCTTCGGCAGCGCCAGAGGGGTTCCACCCGAAACGCTCCCGCTCGACTTAACACCAGGGTCCCGCTCTACCGGTTTTGCGTGTCCGTAAGAGTGTACGGTGAGCGCAGGTCGGGTACGATGGAATCTGGCACGGTGTACGCGTCGACCTATGAGTCCCCCATCGGGCCGCTCTACGTGGCGGTGACCCAGGACGGGGTGGTCCGCGTCGGCCTGCCGTACGAGGCTTCTGGGGAGAACGGCTCGGGGCGCACGTCGACCAATGGTGCCGCCCGCTGGGTCTGGGAGGACCCGCCCGAGCACAGCGCCCCGGCCGTGGACGCCTTGCGGCGCTATTTCGAGGGCGACGGGGACGCCTTCAGGGGCCTGCCGCTCGCGCCCCACGGGACGCCGTTCCAGATGGCCATCTGGCAGTCCTGCGCCGAGATCCCCTTCGGCAAGACCGTCACCTATGGCGACCTTGCAGCCAAGGCAGGCAGACCCGGCGCGGCCCGCGCGGTCGGCGGGGCGATGAACCGCAACCCGCTCCCCCTCATCGTGCCCTGCCATCGGGTGGTCGGCTCGGGTGGCGACCTCACCGGCTACGGGATGGGCGGTCTCGGGGTCAAGCGCTGGCTCCTCGAACACGAGGGTCGCAACGGCGATTGAACGGGCGCAGCTTACCTCAACTGCGCCCGTGGCATGTCGGCCTTCTCGGTCTTGTGGACGAATCGTTCGCCGCAGTTCGGACATTCGACCGCCGACTCGGGGGGGCTGGTCGCTTCCACATAGGCGGTGGCGAGGACACTGATCGTCATGAGGAGGTAGGAGATGCCGATCGGGGCGAAGAACACCGTGACGGTGCGTCCGACCGGAGTCATAGGGGCGACATCACCGTAGCCGACCGTCGTGAGCGTCATCACGCCCCAATAAAGGGCGGTCCAATAGGAGTCGTACGCCATAGGCTGGACGGGGTGCTCGACCCAATAGACGATCGCGGAAGCGAGGGCCGTGAGAAGGGTAAGGATCAGGAACGTCACAGCGATCTCACGGCGCAACCGGTAGAGCGAACCCCAGTAGGTCCTCAGGAACGCACGCTCGCGTCTGAACGCCATCGACCCGACATCCAAGGAGGTGCCTTCAAGCCTCGGGAAGGTGCGGGGGACATGTGTGGGCATCGACCCACCAGGCTGCGGTCGGTCGGCTACGCAGCCTCACAGTCTCGATGTTCGGCTCCTCGGCGCTGCGCGCCTGCGTCCGCCTCACTTCTCGCC
>JAHWKR010000050.1:0-14713 GCA_019347805.1 Methanobacteriota archaeon | reverse complement strand
ATCGGTCTCGCGTCGATATTCGCCTCGACCTTCACTTCGCTCGGTCTCGGCTCATGTCGCCACTCGACCTCTTTCCAACATGAGCGAAACCGTCAGGCAAGCCTGACGGTTTCGATGTTGTAAATCGGTCTCGCGTCGATCCCGAACTTCTTCCGCATACTCGAGGCGAGGTCGACGCATTTCGATTCTTCGCCGTGGCCGATGATGACGCGGTCGGGCCGTGGGCTCATGTTGTTGATGTAGTTCATGAGCTGTCGGCGGTCGGAGTGGCCGGAGAAGCCGTCGATGGTGTGCAGTTCGAGGTTCACCGAAATGGTGCGCGTGTCGCCTTTTTCCTGGATGGGGAACTCGCGCATGCCGCGCTGCAGTTTCTTGCCCCCGGTGCCTTCGGCGTTGAAGCCGACGAAGACGAGCGAGTTGCGCTTGTCGGGGGCCCAGGCCTTGAAGTATTCCATGACGGGACCGCCGGTCATCATGCCGCTCGTGGCGAGGACGATCTTGGGGTCGGGGTCGTCGAGGAGCTTCTGGCGGGTGTCGTAGGAGTCGACGCGTTTGAAGATGGGGGAAAGGAGCGGGTTCTCGCCCTTGTGGAAGATGCTCGCCCGCAACTGGTTGTTGAGGTACTCGGGGTAGGCGGTGTGGATGGCGGTCGCTTCCCAGATCATGCCGTCGAGCCAGACATCGGCCTCAGGGATCTGCTTGTTGCGCATGAGCTCTTCGAGGACGATCATGACCTCTTGGCTGCGGCCGACGGCGAAAACGGGCACGATCATGTGGCCGCCGCGGTCGTGGGTCTTCTTCCAGATCTTCTCGAACTCGCCGGAAGCCGAGCGGCGCGACGGTTGGAAGTCCTGCGACCCGCCATAGGTCGCTTCCATGACCATCGTCTCGATGCGGGGGAACTTGTTGACGGCGGGATTGAAGAGCCAGGTCTTCTCGTATTTGATGTCGCCCGAGAACGCGATGTTGTAGAGCCCGTCACCGATGTGGAAATGGCAGGTGGAGGAGCCGAGGATGTGGCCGGCGTTGTGGAACGTCAGGCGCACGTCGGGGGCGATGTCGGTTGTGTCGCCGTAGTTGAGGGTGATGGAGTTGCGGATGAAGTCGCGGACATGCTCCGAATCGTAGGGGATCTTGGCGGCGTTCGCGGCGGCCACCTTGATGTAGTCGACCTGGAGGAGCGCGCTGAGGTCGCGCGTCGGCGGCGTGCAGTAGATGGGTCCCTTGTAGCCGTACTTGAAAAGCAGCGGCACGAGGCCAGAGTGGTCGAGGTGGGCGTGGGTCAGGACCACGGCGTCGAGGCTCTCGAACGGCTGCACCTCGGGGAGGTTGATGTAGGGGGTCTCGGGGTCGTTGCTGAACTTGACGCCACAATCGACGAGCACCTTCGAGTCCTGCGTCGACAAGAGGGCGCAGCTGCGTCCGACCTCGCGGAACGCGCCGAGTCCGGTGACGCGCACCCAGTGCGGGCCTTCGGAGACGCCGCGGTGGAGCCGGCGGCCGACCATGCGGAGGAACTGTTTTCGCTGCTCGGCCGATTGCCGGATGTAGGCGCGCACCTCCTGGACGGTCTTGGACGGGATGGGCGGGGTGCGGATGACGCGTGGCGCCCAGCCGATCTTCTTGCGGATCTCGTTCAGGGTCGCCCCTTGGGGGCCGATGGCGAGACCGGGCTTGGCGACCTCGATGGTCACCTCGCCGATGTCGGGGGCCCAGTAGACGTTCGAGATGCCGGCGTCGGCCGGGACCGTCTTCTCGATGTGTTTCTGCGCCTCTTCGGGCTCCATCAACACCGATTCGTGGGGCCGGATCTGGATGCGTTTCTGAAGCGTCTTCGCCAGATGCCGGATGAGGTCCGGTTTCTCGGCGAACTTCTCGGGGTCCTTCGTGTAGATGACGACGATGGCCCCTTCGAACTCGACAGTGGTGACGTCGAGGTTGCCGGGGACGGCCCGGCTGACTTTTTCTTGGATCTCCTTGAGGACGTCGTCCGCTGCCATGTTGGACACCGAATGGTCTTGTTCCCGCCTTCCGAACGAAGATACGGGGAAAAGCGGGTGGGGGTGGGAAAGAGAAGGGAATGAGTAGAAGCGACTAGTCCTGGTGCTCGAAGGCGGGCTTGATGCCCATCTTCTTGTGGCGGTCCAGGACCGTCTTCAGGTCGACAGACTTGTAGCCGGTCTTGTCGATGATGCAGATGTCCATCCCGTTGCCGGACGCCGAGTCGCGCCTGTGGGCGGCGTTGAGGCCGCGGATGGCGATATCGAGCGCCTCGTCCTTGGTGAGGCCGTCCGTGTAGTGGTCGGTGACGACACCATAGACGTAGGGCGAACCTGAACCGGTGGTGGTCCACTTGTCGGGGATGGCACCACCGGCCGAGTCGAGACTCCACACCGAGCCACCCGCGGCGTCGTGGCCGCCGATGATGAGTTGCACGTAGTAGGGTGCGAACTTGCGGCCGTTGAGGATGTTGGCCATCACGGTCGCCGCCGACTTGACGGGCATCGGGGTGCCACGCTTCAGTGCGTACAGTTCCGCCTCGGCGGAGATGTAACGGGCGAGCACCTGTGCGTCGCCGACGAGACCCGCGGTGGTGAGAGCCATGTGGTCCGCGATCTTGTACAGCTTCTGCGTCGCCGTGTGCGCGATGAGGGTTCCCATCGTGGCCCGGTGGTCGGTGCCGATCACGACACCGTCCTTGTAGGTCAGGCCGACGGTCGTGGTGCCGGTCTTCTTGACGCCGTTCTCGGCGAAGGATTGTTCCAGCATATTGGAGACTCCAAAAGGAGGGGAAGAGCGGGTTGCGGATTCTGGGTTGCGTATAAAGGGTTTGGGATTTGAGACATCGGGACGGGGCAAAGGTCGGTGGACATGGGGGCCGCGAGCGGGGCGACCGTGCGGGCGCTTCGCTCGATGATCCGGACCCGACGCCGCCGACGCCTCCTAGGTCTCCACCCACGCCGGCGCCCGCGCCGCCGGGACCTTGTCGAGGAACCGGAGTTGGTAGACCCCGCCGCCGTTGTCCCACACGGTGAGGATGCCGTTCATGGGGTCGATGATGACGTCTTCCACCACGGGGCCGTACGATTTGCCGCCGTAGCTTGCGGGGGAGTCGCGGTCCGGGACGAAGAGGCCATTGGCGAGCGGCTTCGAGAGGTCGGAGATGTCGACCGCCCAGAGCCCGCCATGGTAGTTGGAGACGAACAGGGTCTCGTTCGACACCGCGACATAGTGGGGACTGAACTGGAGGCCGCCGTCGTCCCATTTCGGTTTCACCGGTAGGGTCCAACGGCCGACCTCTTCGGGCGCCGCCGGGTCGGTGATGTCAAGGAGGTAGACCCAGCCGGACGGCAGGTCGACCGGTTCGCCGACCTCTTGCCCGACGACGAGGTATTGCTTGCCGTCGCGCAGGAAGGGGAACGGATAGGTGGTGTGGACCGAACCGGCCTTGCCGTCCATCCAGACCGAGACCTCGACGGGCGCCTGGGGCACGGTGAGGTCGTAGACGTACATGCCGTCCCAGTTGGCGAGGTAGGCGAGGAACTGGTCGGTGAGCGGGTGCTTGTGCAGGAACACGTCGGTGTGGCCGTTCAGGAACGGTGTGACGCTTCCGGGCGACTTGGTGACGGTCCAGCTCGAGGCGGTGCCGGGTGTGCGGATGGTGGAGACCGGGACGAGCCGGTCGTCGACGATCTCGAAGATCGTGTAGTATGAGCCTTCGTGGGCCAGGTTCGTCACGGACGAGGTCGCATAGACCTTGCCGTCGATGATCTGTGAGCCGACACTGTGCGGCCCGATGACCGGTTGCGGGACGTATTGTTCGAAGACGGGGTTCTCGGGGTCCTGGATGCCCGCCATGACGATGGCGGGGCCTGGGAGGTAGTTCTCGGGGCCGACCGCTTGCACTTCGCCGGTGCAGCTGTTGCGGAAGACCATCAGCGACTCGAAGCCTTCGGCCCAGGCGGGGCCCGTGGGTGCCGTGAGGTCCCCGAGTGCCGGAGGTACAGGCGGCAGGACGGGTGTCGGGTCGCCGAAGATGGGTGGGTAGGCGCCGATGAGGACATGCATGCCGTCGGCGCTGATGTCGGCGTCCCACACCACGGAGTTGGGGAGGTAGAACTCGCCGAGCATGCGCGGTGTCGTCGGGTCGGTGATGTCGGCGACCACGAAGGAGACGTCGGTGGCGATGGAATGCACGACGGCGAGTCGGCGGCCGTCGTCGCGTGTCACCGCGCCACCGCATCCCATCCCGGTCAGGGTGCTGTTGTAATGGTCGGTGACGAGCGGGTCCCAGCCGACCACTTCGAAATTGTCCGTCGTGAGGTTCGCGTGGTGGGAACGGATGGTGTGGTCGTGCGCCTCGTCGGTCAAGGACGAGGGGACGATGCCTTCCCACCAGCCGTCCGGGACCACGAGCGCTGGCGCACCGCTGTCATCGCCGTTCGGGTCCGGGTCGGACAGGCAACCGGAGACCACGAGGGCGGTCGAAAGGAGCATGAGGAGCGGAGACCGGACGGAGGACGACATGCGGACGGCTCCTGTTGCAGCCCAGGAACGGTATAACGGTTGTCGTCCTTTGGTCACTTGGGGCGAAGGCACTCAGGGTCGCTCGGAATGCTGAGGATCAGGAACCGTCAACCTTGCCGGGTCGAGCAACGCACGATGAATGGGATCTCCACGTCGAGCGACCGGTCGACGGTCAACGGGTTCGCATCCCGTTCTGGTCTTGTTTCGATGTGTTCAGGATCGGAAAAATAGGACCCCGTTCCGCAGGAGTCCCCGACTTGGTCGGTCTGACCTCTGAGCAAGAGATATACAGCAGTCGCGGGACTCTGGAAGGCGAATCTCACTGCACCGTCATCCCCCAATGGATAAGGGTATTCGCCGGGCGAAGAGGGAGCATTATACTCGTCTTTTACCGGGATATTCGAGCAGTCCCATTGGGATGCACAAGGCTCGTCATGGGCGGATGACGTGCGCGGCTCTGACGCTGGATCGATTCCAGTGACTAGGCGCGTGGAGGAATCGGAGACCGTGCCCCCTTCATTCTTGATGAAAAGGAGCAGGATTCCGTCGGTTCCGGCCGTTCCTCGTGCGAGCTCGCCTTCTCTGTGTCCACCGTTGGGGTCACCATGACGCGATGTCCCGTATGGCGTCTCGTCATATTCTGTCGTGATCGTCAACACGAACCCGTCGCCGTCGTCCGAAGGCGCTGTGTTCGGTTCTGGAGATGAGGGTTGAACACATCCTGAAAGGACCATAACGATGATCAATAGAATCGGGAGGATCCGCATTTTTCAACCTCCATCATGCCACAGGCTCGTATCAAATAAAATACTTCCCGACCCGCGGTGCGATGAACTGCATCAGGATCAGGCCGAGGATGAGGAACGACGTGTAGACGCTCGCTTTCTTGGCGATGGCGGCGCGCTTCGCGGCCTCGACGGTCGGCTTGACTTTCTGGACGATGTCCTCGACGAAGTCGCGGAACAGGTAGCCACCGTCAAGCGGTACGGCAGGGAGGGCGTTGGTGAGGCCGAGCATCAGGCTGATCCACATGAGCCAGTAGAGGACGTTGGCCGTCATCCAGTAGGCGGTGTCGCTCGCCCACGGGGTGGTGTAGAAGTCGGTGAGCGGTTCGTTGATGGGCGAGAGGCCCAGGAACGGCAGCGCGATGTAGAGCAGGATGCCGCGGAAGCAACCCATGTCGCCGCCGAAGGTGCGCGACATGCAGCCGCCGAAGTCGTCCTCCCAGGCGGAGAACGGTGCCACGAGTTGTTGTTGCATGGCGTGGGGGTCGAACGGGCCGATGCCGAGGAAGCCGGTCTCGTTCTGGAGCGACGTGTCGTTGCGGAGCGTGCAGAAATCGGTGTCCGCATCGGGCGTGGTCCCGTTGAACATCTCAATATGCGCGAGGCAGGTCGACTGGGGGCCCCCACGGGCGGTGACGATCTCGACCTCCTGTCCAGGATTCGTCCGTCCCATGATGGCTGTGAACGCGGCGTTGGAGGTCACGTCGGTGCCGTTGATGGCGACGATCTTGTCGAACGCCTCGAGGCCGATGCGGTCGGCGGGGGAGCCTTCCACGACGGAGAGCACGCCGAAGCCGTCCTCGACCGGTTCCGCTCCCCCGATGAACACCATCGAGAACAAGAGCCCACAGATGACGGTGGTGACGATGTTCGAGGTCGGGCCGGCGGCGAAGACGCGCATGCGCTCCTTGCGTGGGGCGGCGGTCAGTTCTTCTTCGTCGGGTTCGACGAAGGCGCCGATGGGGACGATGAAGTAGAGCATGCCGAGGCTCTTGACCTTCAGATTCTGCGCCCGGGCGAGGATGCCGTGGGAGAACTCGTGGATGACGATGGCGAGGATGAGGGCGACGATGCCGTAGCCGATGGGGATGAGCGGGTTGATACCGGGGAGCGCCAAGATCTCTCGGGCGCCGGGGGCGGCCGCTTCGGGGATGCGGAAGAGCATCGGCAGTTGCACGATCAGCAGCAGGGTGAGCAGGAACATCGAGGCCAAAGTGAGCCAGATGCCGAACGTGCCGCTCCAGATCCAGAAGCGTTTCGCGCGGCTGATCTTCTCGATGAGCTTCTTGCCCCGCTGGGTGCGGAACATGAGCGCCGGGCCCATGAGGCCGACGTTGTAGCGCTTGAGGATCCCGCCGCGTGCCAGTAGGTAGACGGCGAGGATGTAACCGTTCAGGATCAGGAGGAAGATGAGCCAGCCGTTCATGGGTCCCACACAAAAGGGCGGGGAGTCTTCTCCCCAAAACGGCCGATGAGGGGCTCCCTCTTAAGCGTTCACGGGTTGGGGCCGCCCATGGACAAGGGGAAAGGCTCCCCCCTCCGGACGGTCTACACCACTTTGGCGTCGGAGGAGGACGCCCGTGGCCTCGCCAGGACCCTTCTGGCCGACCGGCTCATCGCCTGTGCCAATCTCTTCCGGCTGAGAAGCCTCTACACCTGGAAGGGGCAGGTGCAGGACGAGGCTGAGGTGGGGGTCCTCTTCAAGACCACCGAGGACCGGTTGGACGACCTCTTGCGGATCCTCCCGGAGCGCCACCCGTACGAGGTGCCGTGCGTCGAGGTCTGGCCGGTCGACCGGGTCCACCCGGCGTTCGGGGACTGGGTGCGGGAGAGCGTCGTCGAGGGCAGCACCTCCGACCGCTAGCGGCTGGCGGCGAGGCGGGCGCGGCAATCGGCCGCGGCATCCAGATGTGTCTCGAGCGTGAGCCCCAGCGCGGTCTCCCCGACCGGTCGGCATTGCGCGTCGACCCAGTGGACGTCGGTCATGAACGGTGCCAGGCAGAGGTCGACCGTGTGCAGTTCGCCGGTGCGCCAGCAGGCATCGAGGACCGAGTCGCGGGTCACGCCGTCCGGCAGCGACAGGGAATAGGCGCGCGACCAGGCCGTGCTCTCACGGCCATACTCGTGCAACCCGACACCGTCCGGAGAAAGGTCCGCGTCGAGACCGAGCTCGGGGGCATCGGCCACCGCGCCGCTCGTGAACAGGAAGATGGAGAACGCCAACAGGGTGCGCAACGAGGCTCGAGTGACGCCCGAGGGGAAGAAGGTTGCGGCGCATAGCCAAAAGAAGGGAGAGAAGGGAAGAGATCCGGAAACCGTCCTACACCACTTCGAACGCGCCACGCATCCAGGGGTGGATGAGGCAGTAGTAGGCGTACTTGCCGGGGTCGTGGTCGCTCGTGTCGAGGCCGTAAGCGGGGTAGGTGTCTTCGCCTTGCAGGCCGCCGTCGATGTAGTCGAGGTTGCCGAGTTTTCCGGTGCTGAAGGCTCCGTCGGGTTGTGGGTAGTTGCCGACGTAGGGGCCGTTGCAGGGCCATTCGCAGCTGGTGGCGCTGTGGCGGACGTTGATGCCGGCGTCTTCGTTGACGAACCAGAGCGTCTCACCCGCTTGGACGCGTGGCGGTGCACCGAGCGCTCCGGAGAGGGCGAGGTCGCCGGGGACGTAGGCGAAGGCGCTCATGTGGACGACGTTGGTCTCGAACCCGAGCGGTCGTGTCGCCTCGGGGCGGTGGCAGTCCGGTTTGTCAGGGAGCATGCCTTGCAGGTTGCAAAGCGGCAACGGGTCGTGGTGCCAGCCGTGGTTGACGACGCCGAGGGTGGGGTCCCCGGTCGGGTCGTCGATCAATGTCGGCGCGAGCGTGGAGAGGTCGCAGCCGCCGGTACCGAGTTCTGGTGGGGTCTGTTCGCGGTCGACGTAGAGTCCGACGTAGGACATCGCTTCGTAGGCGGCGTAGTCGTCGTTCTGGTAAACGCCGAACTGGGTGATGCGGTCGCCTGCGCGGATGGGGGCGCGCCAGCCGAACTGGGACACGCCCATCTGGTATTCTTCGCTGTGGGGGGCGGCGTCGGGGTCGCGTTCGATCTTGGTGCTGCGCAGCAGCGTCACCCCGGCGTAGCCGTCGCCGTCGAGGTCGGCTTCGCAACCGGAGCCTTCGGGGCCGAGGTTGGCGATGACCACTTCGCGTCCGTTCGGATGCAGGTGCCCGGCGGTGGCGATGGCGATGCCGTCGTGCGGGGCCTCGAAGTGGTTGCCGAGCGCGAGCGCGTCGTCGGCGGGGTCGATGTCGCGCGGGTGGACGTAGGTGCCGTCACCGAGCGCCTGGCGCGGGACGTCGAAGGTGGCGCCCCAGAGCTTGCCGTAGAGCGGGTTGAAGTCGGCGCCGGCCCAGCAGGTCTCTGTCAGTTGGAGGTCAGGGCAGGAGTCGGCCGCGGCGATCTCTTCCTCGGTGCCGTAGGTGAAGGTGACGTCGAGGAGGATGTAGGCGGTCTGCGTCGTGCTGAGCTTGTTGTGCAGCATGAAGATGAGCGCTTGGGGTTGCGCCTCGGGGATGTAAATGCCGTAGCGGGGGCCGTCGGGGTCGGCGTCGCTGCGGTCGTGGATGCTGCCTTGCGTCTTCTCTTCGCCTGTTCCGAAGACCCAGGCGAGGTTGAGCGTGTAGTATTCGTCGGCGGGGTCGTTCGACATGCGGAACCAGTGGGCGTGGTGGATGTGCATGTCGAGGTCGCTCGGTTCCTCGCCGGTCTGTGCATCGATGAGGTTGGGCGCGATGGAGGTGATGAACCCGCCGTGTATGGGCAGGTCGAGGGTGACCTGGTTGCGGTCTTGCCCAGGCGGGATCGAGTAAGGGCCGAAGAAGAAGGTCATGTCGCGTTCTACGCCCACAGGGCGCGGTACGTAGCGTTCGGTCATCTCTTCCAAGGTGGGCGGGTCGTCCCCGAGCGCCATCGGTGTCGCGGACAGGGCGAATGCGAGGACGATGAGGATCGCGGTCGGTCTGGGGTCCATGGTGGTGTTCTCTCCGTTCAGTCGCGTCGCTCAAGGGCGACGAGGGTGCCGGTCATGTTGGGGTGGAGCGTGCAATAGTAGGTGTAGGCGGTGCCGGGGGTGGTCTCTTCCAGGCCGACGACCGGGGTGGTCTCGCCGAGACCGATGAGGGGGCTCCAGAACAGCGGGCAGTCTCCGGTGGCGTAACCGCTGCACCAGGGGGCGTCGTCGACGCCTTTTTCGCGGCTGACGACGTCGTGGTGCAAGAGGTCGCTGTTCGTGAACGAGAGCGACCCGCCCTGCTCGACGGCGACCGCGGGGGTGGCGTAGGTGGTGAGCCACGCGCCGGGGCCGGCGACGACGGTCTGCTGGGGGAGCGCGGCGTCACCGGAGGGAAGGGCCGCAAAAAGGAGCGACAGTCCCACGAGGGCGAAGAGGAGGGAGGGACGCATTCAGAGCCCTCCGACGATCGGTGCGACGCGCAGCACGCCGCCAGCGTCGGCGATGAACATGGAGCCGTCGGGGCCGAAGAGGACATCGGTGGGCAATGCGAGCCCGGTGACGAAGTCCTGCACCTCGGTGGCGTTCCCTTCCTCGTCGAGCGCGACGCGGACCACCTTGTGGCTCGTGTTGTGGGAGGCGTTCGCGGGGTCCGCAAGCGATTCCACAAGCCAGTCGTTGGCGAAGAAGACGGCGCATTCGGCGACGAAGACCGAGTCGTGCATGGCGGCCGGGAAGCTCCAGGGCCCGGCGGTCGGGAAGTCGAGCCCGGTCGTGCAGGTGTGCCAGCCGAGGAGCGCGGTCGCGACCGGCTGCGTCGAGCAATCGGTGTCGGGGAAGATCGGGTTCGGCACCTTGCTGATGGCGTCACCCACCCCGCCCGCGGGGCCGACGTCGTAGCACGCGGGGAATCCATGGTCGGCACCGGGGGTGACACGGTAGAGGGTGTCCTGTGAGCTGGGGTCGTCGGCGCCGTTCGTGGCGGTGTACCAATGGCCGTCGTGTTCGGCGACGCCGAAGATGTTGCGGAAGCCGTGGGCGTACGACTCCACCTTGCTGACGAAGTCGGCGTTGACCGGATGCGTGGCCAGTTCGTCGGGCGGGATCATCGTGCCGTTGTCGTCGCGCCAGCGCATCTCAGTCGGTGAGAGCGTCACCATCTCCGCGTCGAAGAGGAGGATGGCGCCCGAATAGGGGTGGACGTCGGCGGCGCCGCCGTCGCGGCCGTTGTCGTTGGGGTTGCCGTTCGCGAGGTAGAGGAGGCCGTCGGAGCCGATGCGCATGTGGTTGGCGTTGTGGCGGCCGTTCGGAAGGCCGTCGACGACGACGCGGCGTTGTTCTTCGAGCTTGCCGTCGCCGTCGGTGTCTGTGAAGTCGAGCCGCGTCACGCGGCCGTCGCGGCGCAGGCTCTCGTCGCCAGGGTGGCTGTCGGCGACGAAGAGAGGCGGATGAAGGGCACCCGCGGGCATCGCGCTGTCGTTGTTCGCGAAGACGAGGCCGAGGGGCAAGGAGAAGCCGGTGGCGATGACCGAGACACCTTCGACGACGGGTCCAGTGGCGTGCCATGCCAGGTCGATGCGGACGACCTGGCCCGAGACGAGGGTGGCGTAGAGGTCGGGGCCGAGTGACGGAACGTGCGGGAGTCGGGAGGTCCCGAGATCGGGTCCGAACGCGATGGCGGTCGGGGCGGCGAGCGCGGCGATGGGCTCGATGGCGAAACCAAGGGCCGCCTCAGGGACGAACGCGGGAAGGTCGTCCGCCTGGGTCGCGGGGCCGAAGGCCGAGGCGGTCAGGAGCAGGGCGAGGGGTACGAGGAAGAGCTTGCGCATGCACGACACCAGCATGCGGCAGGCCGACGGGGGACATGAAGTGTTCCTTGGATTATTGGCAATATATCGGGTGGCGACCGGTGCGGGTCCCCCCTGCGATCCTCGATGCGGGTGGCGGATACCGCCGCTCGGGAAGCTAGACGCCGCGTCCTTCCCGTTCTTCCAACGGGATGCCCAACCGGTGCGCGTCGGCCAGGATCCGTGCCGACCACGCCATCTTCTTCTTCTTCCGCACCGGGTCGGTGTGGTGCGACAATCTCCCCGGTTCACCGTGCAGGTCGAAACCGACGAGACGGATGCGGTCGGCGCCCAGTCGCGCGGCCAGGAAGACGGCACGGTCGCCGTCACCGAATCCTCCGGGGTTCAGGATGTCCGACGGGGCGGGGCCGGGATTCTGTCGTGTCCCCATCAAGATGCCGGGCAGTTCGGGCACCCATTGGCGCAGGCGGCCCATGTTGTCGCCGTGGGCGTGGACGGCGACCGGCACCCGGTCGAGGTTCAGGGCCATGAGGCGGTGCATGTCGCCGTCGAGGTCGGAGACCACGAGGTGCGGCGTAATGTCGTGTTCGAGCAGCCCGGTGAGGGCGCCGTCGGCCACGATGACCCGTTCGCGCGGCCGGACCGGACGCTCGGAAAGGTCCTCGTGGAGCGTGTCGGCCGCACCGACCACGACGACGGAGCCCTGGATGCGCAGGTCGCGCTCGCGGACAACCGGGGGTTCCCGTTCCCGCAACAGGCGTGACAACAGGAGTGCGGCCTGATGGTCGGTGGAGGGATCGATACGCAGGTCGGTGCAGATCTCGGGGTAGAGTCGGGCCCACCAGGCGGCGATGGCGATGTCTGTGGTGATGACCGTGGCTATCCCTCCTGTCGGCTCGCCCCGCTCTCGGTGACGTCCTCTTTGCGCCGCGCGACGGTCACGGCGGGTGTCTCCCGTTTGCGGGTGTAGGCGCGCGCCGGGACCACTTCGAGCCGGCGGTCCTCTTCCTCGTCGTCGTCCTCCTGCATGGTGTCGCGGACGAGCCGGTAGGTGACGCTCCCGAGGATGGCGATGAGGATGCCGAAGCCGACGCGCGTGTAGATGACCCGGTCGGACAACACCTGCAGGATGTTGACGCCCTCGCGCCACATGCGCGCCGCATCGAGCAGACCCCACAGGATGAACCCGAGGGCGAGGAAGGTGAACGAGAGACGCCAATACTTGCCCTTGGTGGTCTTCTTGCGCACGAGGTCGTCAAAGGCGTGGCCCAGCATGTTGAGGATGAGGCCCGAGATGATCCACCAGAGCGCTGCGAGCAGGAACGAGGCGAAGAACAGCACCGGGTCCTTGGTGAGCGTCAAGCCGGCGCCGATGTGGACGTCCGTGTACGCCTTCAACAACCCGAACGACACCAAGGCCCAGCCGAGGACCGTGGTGAAGAAGGAGACCTTGCCGGTCTTGAGCGATTCGTAGAACGACTGGGCGGCACGGGTGATGCGGGTCTCCCAGTGCATGGCGTGGATGAGGAGGAACGTGCCGAGGGTCACGAGGGCTGCACCCGTCGCCAGTGGCACCTGGCCGGTCGTGAAGGCGAGCCCGAAGACGATGATGGCGATGGAGGCGGGTAGGATGAACTTCTTCTGCAGCCGTTCGTCCTCGAAGAGCCGCACCATGAGGTAGTAGACCCCTTTGAGGTGGTGGGCCTGCTTGACGATGACCGTACGCACCGAGTTGACCTTGATGCGCGACTCGAAGAGCGGCAGGATCTGCTCGTCCTCGGCGCCGTCGGAGACCAGGATGATGTTGTCGGGGCCGAGTTGGTCCAGGATGCGCTCGAACTGGTCGAGGAGGATGGCGTCCGAGCGCGGGCCGACCTGCTTGTGGCCGGTCAGGTGGGCCACCGCGTACTCCTGGCCGGGGGCGGCGTCGGAGGAGAGGTCGTCGTAGGTGGAGACGGTCGCGAAGAGGCAGTTGGCGTCCGAATCCTCCGGGTCGGCGAGCGCCAGGCGGGTGGCCGCCTCCACGAGGGCCTCGCGGCCGATGACCGGCCCCTGGATGCCGGCCTTGCGGCCCAGGTCGTCGTCGCGGTCCACACTGAGGATGAGCGTCTTCATGCCGGCCTATGCCTCGTGCCCTTGAGGGCGCTGTGTCAATTCATCCCAGGGTGTCTTTATAGGGGTTGTCTTCTTGGCTGCACTTTCGAGAGGGTCCCGTCGCGTCCGCCTGTGTCTTGTGACGGGGATCATCTTGCTGTCGTTTCCGCTGCCGGTTCCTCTGCACCTCGGCTGATGTGGCTGTCGCTCGTGGGTGGTTCCAGACCGGTCACGACCTGGTGCTCGAGCCGCTTCGCCACCGCCTCCGGGATCTCCAGGTTGTGTGCCAATCCTTGGAGGATCTTCCGCTCCCGTGGCGTGATGATCCCGTCATGCACCGCGTCTTCCAGAGCAGAGGCGTATACCTGGTGTCGGCGTGCCTCGCGGTACGACTCCTTGTCGACGACGTTCGGCATGAGGTGGTCGGCGACGCGGTGCAGCCGCGCCTCCAGCGGTCGGAAGGAGAGTGCGAGGACACCGGCCGTGACGAGTCCTGCGACCTTGCCTGCCGTCTCCTCGACGAGCGTTTCCACCGTCTCGCCGACGGCGAAGATCGCCAGGACGAAGAGGCCTGCAAGGAGGGCCCGTGTGGTCGCGGTCTTCAGGCGCAGGTCGATATCGAAGATCTGGTCCTTGAGGATCCCGTAGCTCATCATCAAGAGGAAGAGCAGGTTGCCCGCATCGGCCACATAGTCGGTCCAAGCCGGTGCCTCGGCGAGTCCGGCGACGACCCATACAAGGAGCGCGGTCATGTAGACCGCGAAGGCGCGGACGAACCACGTCCCGCGTTCCCGTTGGCTGCCGGTGGGGGTGCGTCGGTACGCCGAGACGACCACGATGAGCCCGTAGATCCAGAGAAGGAACGGGAAGACCACGGCTAAGAGGAGGGTCGCCGACCACGCGACGGAGGACATCGATGGCGTCGGGCCCGAGAAGAATAGGCGCAGGGTCTGGGGGCCGAGGGTGTAAAAATAGGTGGCCGACGCCAATGCGGCCAGTACCACGATGACCCGGCCCGTCGTCGTGCTCAGCGGTCGGACCCACGGCGTCTTCAAGGTCGAGAGGAACAACAGGAACGCGGCCGCGTAGAACTGGATGAGCAGCACGCGGACGAGGTTCGCGGCCGCGATCGACTCCGGGTCCTGGAAGAGCTCGAAGAAACCACGACGGATGCCCACGATGAACCCTTGCAGGAAGACCAGAGCGGCCAGGAAGCGGTTCTGGAGGCGGTCCGGCCGGGCGTTGAGGATGAAGAACGACAAGAGGACGTTCAGCGCAAAAAGCATGAAGCCCAATCCCGCCGGCGCTGACCACTGGACCTCCAAGGCGACTTTCCTCGGACGAGAGACCAGGGAAGGACCGTATGATGTTTGTGCTGATGGGTCCGTGGCTCAGACCACCGGACTCAGGGATCTACGTCCACCTGTCGGGCGGCGTGTGGTGCCCTTTGTAGCTCGGGGCGAACGCCAAGAGGTCGCGTACGGTCGCACCTTCAAGGTCGGGGCCCGGAAGGT
>JAHWKR010000071.1 GCA_019347805.1 Methanobacteriota archaeon | reverse complement strand
TCCCCTCCCCCGGGCCCCCACCCCGATACCTCTGCGAACAGGAAAGGCTCGAACGGTTTCAGTTTCTCGTCGACCTCACCAGGATAGAGGAAGTTCACCGTGGCGGCGACCGACGAGAGCAGCGAGTTGCCGTCCTGTGGTGTGAAGGCGTAGCCCCACACTTCCTTGCCGTCTTCGGAGACGTGGACGGTCTTGTGGGGGATGACCGCCTGGTTGAGGATGCGGCCGTAGTAGCCGTGGTCGCGGCCGAAGCTGAAGACGGAGTTGGCGGTGACCTTGTAGGTGTTGGCGACGTAGGGGTTGGCGTCGATGCTGGCGAGGATGTCGTCGACGGCGACCTTCTCGTTCATGCGGAAGTTGAACGAGACGGTGTGCATGTATTGGGTGGGGACCTTGATGGCGGTGGAGAAGAGGTCGAACTCCTGACCCATGGTCTTGAAGAGGTGGTAGACGTCGCGGGCGTGGTGGGTGCCGAAGCGGCCGTCCTTGTGTTCGCCGACCTGGGGGCTCGGGACGAAGCTGCCGTCCTGGCTGATGTCGTTGGCGCGGCGCATGCAGATGAAGCGGCCGGCACCGAGCGCCTTGTCTTTGCGGTTCCCGTTGTCGAGGGCGACGGTGTGGATGAGCGCCGCGAGAGCATGGGTGTTGCAGGACACGATCTGGACGAACTGCTCGTCCTTGGTGAGCTGGTCGTCGTTGATGCCGCGACAGTACGGGACGCCGAAGCCGAACTCTGAGCCTTGGGCGATGAAACCCTTGGTGTTGGCGGCGTGCTTCTCGTAGAACTGGGCCTTGTTGGCGTGGCCGACGCCTTTGGGGGTGCAGTCGATGACGACGCTGGCGCGCTCGATGGCTTCTTCGGTCTCGTAGGTGACCGGCATGTCGAGTTCGTCGAAGGTGTCGCGGCGGTCATTGTCGGTGGCGAGCTGGGCGCCGCGGCGGATGAGGTCGGTGACCTTGGAGCGGTCGGAGTAGAGGGGGGTGCGCTTGTGGAAGGTGACCTCGTCGATGCCGAGTTCCTTCTTCTTGTGCGTGAAGAGTCCGATGAGGGGCTCTCCGATGGTCCCGGTCCCGATGATGTGCACGATGTTCTCGTCGCCCATGAGCGTCTCTCTCCTCCGGCCGACAGGTGTCCCATCGGCCGGGGCGATGCGGCCAGACTAGATGGGTTATAGAAGCGTTTCGTATCGAAGGGGTGACATCATGAGGCGCTCGGAGGGCCTTCGGCAAGGATGGCAGCATGCGCAGCCCGAAGGATGTCGCGGGCGTTCTCGTAGGTGGTCCGCTCCATCGCCTTCCGGTAGATGAGCCATTCGTGGCCGATGTGCTCGTGCGACAAACGGATGCCATCCGGTCGCACGGCGGTGCGGGCGACCCGGAAGACCACCTTTTTCTTGACCAGGGTGTCGTTGTGCGTGTAGCTGTAGTGGATGGACTCGCGGAAGGCGGGGAGGAAGTCGAGGTCGGTGATGCCGGTCTCCTCCTCGACCTCGCGCCGGGTCGTCTCCTCTTCGCTCTCGCCCGGCTCGACGTGGCCCTTGGGGAAATCCCAGTGGCCGCCTGGATATTGGAGGAGCAGGTAAACGGGACCGTCGTCGTCTTGGCGGTAGACCACCGTGCCGCAGGAGAGGACGTTCCGGACCTTGCGTCGGGCCACGGGGCGTCGAGGGAGGGACAGGGGAAAAGGGGCGCGCAAAGGTGGTGGCCTAGGAGACATCGTGACCGGCGACGCTCTCGACGGCACCGGGACGGCGCAGCATCTTGTCGACCTCGCCGAGATGTTGTTCCTCTTCGAGGATCTTGCCGCGGACGTATTCCTCGAGGGCGACGCTCTTGCCTTCGACGAGCTTCAGGAGGTCGTGGTAGAGCTGGAGGCCTTCCCGTTCGTGCTCGATCGATTCCTTGAGGATGTCGCCGATGTCGTGCTTGTGCGTCTCGAGGAGCCCGCCGATGCCGAGCGACGGGTGGGCGCCGAGGTGGGTGATCCATTCACCGGCCTCGTGGGCGTGCGTGAGGCATTCGTTGGCCTGGTCGCGCAGCCAGGAGACGATCGGGATGCGACCATAGCCGTAGACCATGAAGGAATAGTGCGTGTAGCGGACCACACCGGACAGCTCCGATTCGAGGATCTGGTTCAGCACCTTGACGACGGCGTCCTTGTCGATGTCTCCTGGGGGCATCGGCTCCGCGATAGAGAACGCGTCCTTAGGCTTTCCGGAGTCCGACCCCGGTTTCGGGCCGCCGAAGCCGGGAACATTGTCAGTGACCGCGCCTCTTCGTGCCTCGGTTCCCCCTCTCGGTCCCTGGTGGGGCGGCCGGTCTAAATAGCGTCGGTCCACTGGACGGCCCGTGACGCCCGAGCTGCTCGTCGTCCTGCCGTTCCTGTTCCTTGGCGCGGCGTTCTATTCGAGTGTCGGCCATGGCGGCGCCACTGTCTATCTCGCCATCCTGGCGCTCGCCGGGTTCGCGCTCGACCCGCTCATCACATCGGTCCTGGTGTTGAACCTCCTCGTCGCGGGGGTCGCGTTCGTGGTGTTCCGGCAGGCGGGGCATCTGCGCTGGGGCCTCTTGTTGCCGTTCGTGGTGACGGGGGTGCCGTTCGCCTATCTCGGTGGGCGCATGATCCTTGCGGACGACGTGCGCGGATGGCTCTTGGGCGGTGCGTTGGCGCTCGCCGCGTTGCGGTTGTTCCTGGTCTCAAGGCCGCTTCCTGAGCGGGTGATGAGCGTTCGCGCGCGGTGGGTGTTCGCGCCGGCGATCGGTGCCGGACTCGGCTTCCTGGCCGGTGCGGTCGGGATCGGGGGCGGTATCTTCCTGTCGCCGGTCTTGGTGCTCTTCGGTTGGGCGGATGTCAAGCAGGCGGGCGCGGTAGCGAGCGGCTACATCGCCCTCAACTCGCTCGCGGGGCTCGCCGCCCGGTTGCCGCGCACACCGCTCGACCCGACGTTCCTCGCCACGGTCGCCGTCGTGGTCGTCGCCGGTGCCGCCGCAGGCGCGTTCCTCGGTGCGGCACGGGTGCCGAAGCGGACCTTAAACGTGGTCCTTGGCGCGGTGCTCGTGGTGGCGGCGGTGAAGACGTTCCTGGCGTGACACCGGGAATCGACCGGAGTCCTTCTGTGCACAGGCCCGCGTTCCCGCGAAGAGTTGGCAGACGCATATATAGTCGAAAAGCCGCTGTGGACTCGGTGCTGGTATGAAGAAGTGCGTCTCGCTCTGCGTCATCCTGCTCTTCAGCGTGTTAGCCTTTGCTGGGGCGGCGGATGCGAGCCATGAGAAGTATACGATTCGCTACATTGGGGGAGGGGAATACGGGGGAATCCAAGCCACAGCATGCATTTTGAATACGGGTTATGCAATCGGAGGTGCATGCTTCACTCCCTGCCCGCACGGCTCTTGCACGATCACCATAGTTGATGATCATTACGGCATCCACGTCTGGTTCCAGATCCAAGTGGATGACGAACCGTTCTTCCGACCACAAGCATATTTCCACCAGACGACGGTCGAAGCGGACCGCGTTCGGGTAGCGGTCTCTCAAGCGACGGCCACCACTGGCATCATCACGATCGAATAACGGTGCAACATGAGAAAGCTCATCGCCCTCGGCGTCATTCTGCTCTTTAGTGCGTTAGCGTTCGCTGGGTCGGCGGAGGCGAGCCATGAGAAGTACACATTCCGCTACGTTGGGGGGGGTGGAAGTGGCTTTGGTGTGTTGCTCACCAGTTGTGTGTGGGATGTAGGAGATGAGACACTTTCTCTAGGTGGGGCGTGCTTCACTCCGTGCCCCCACGGCTCATGCACGATCACCGTCGTCGATGATACTTGGGGACCGAACGTCTGGTTCCGAATCCAGGTGGACGATGAACCGTTCTTCCGACCAAACGTGTACAACCATCAGACCACCGTGGACGCAGAGCGTGTCCGTGTCGCCATTGTTGTCAGCGACGCCACGACCGGCATCATCACGATCGAATAAGGTGCAACATGAGAAGACTCCTCGCCCTCAGCATCATCCTCCTCTTCGGGGCGTTAGCTTTCGCGGGATCGGCAGAGGCGAGCCATGAAAAATACACTATCCGGTACATTGGGGGAGGAGAGCTCGGGGGAGTGCAAGTTACAATTTGTGACCGAAATACGGGCTACGCCATCGGAGGCGCATGCTTCACTCCCTGCCCCCACGGTTCTTGCACGATCACCGTCGTCGACGATTTTGAGGGCATCCACGTCTGGTTCCGCATCCAGGTCGACGATGAACCGTTCTTCCGACCACAGTTTTATTTCCACCAGACGACAGTGGACGCGGACCGCGTGCGCGTAGCGGTCTCAGTCGCCGATGGCACGATCGGCACCATCACGATCGAATAACGGTGCAACATGAGAAGACTCCTCGCCTTCAGCATCATCCTCCTCTTCGGCGCGTTAGCGTTCGCAGGGTCAGCGGATGCGAGTCATGAGAAGTACACAACCCACTACATCGGAGGTGGGGAATTGGCGGGTGGGGGCCCTATTGCCTGTCGGCAAATTGGAGATAAAGAATATGGGATAGGAGGGGCGTGCTGGACCCCCTGCCCCCACGGTTCGTGCACGATCACCGTCGTCGACGACTACAACGGCAATGACGTCTGGTTCCGGATCCAAGTGGACGACGAGCCGTTCTTCCGGCCCCATATCTACAGCCATCAGACCACCGTGGACGCAGATCGTGTCCGCGTGGCCGTCACGGCCTCGACCGGAACGACCGGCATCATCACGATCGAATAACGGTGCACCATGAGAAGACTCCTCGCCCTCAGCATCATCCTCCTCTTCGGAGCGCTAGCGTTCGCAGGGTCAGCGGATGCGAGTCATGAGAAGTACACGATTCGATATATTGGGGGAGGCGCGAGTATCGGAACCCTTCTCCATCACTGCCTACTCACACATGACGAGACCACCTATGCATTAGGTGGATCTTGTGCTCGCCCCTGCCCCCACGGCTCTTGCACGATCACCGTCGTCGATGATCACTACGGCACCCGTACCTGGTTCCGCATCCAGGTCGACGACGAGCCGTTCTTCCGGCCACAGATGTATTACCATCAGACAACGGTCGAAGCCGACAGGGTACGCGTCGCCGTCTCCCAAGCGACGGCCACCATCGGCACCATCACCATCGAGTGACCTAGACCGCGGCTTCCTGCCTCTTCGT
>JAHWKR010000009.1 GCA_019347805.1 Methanobacteriota archaeon | reverse complement strand
CCCCTCCCCAGTGATGAACGACCGGATCTCGAGCGACGAAACCTGGCAAAAACCGGCTCTGAACAGAAGAAAACGACAGACCGCCAGAAGCGAGCAGAACAAAGACCGCCAGAAGCACGAGAGCAGCCGACCTCCGGGAAAAACCCCCGACACATACCCATCACACCACTCCCCTGACACCACTTATCACACCTCCTGCCGATAAAGAATATATAGCGTCCACCGTCCTTCCGGCTTCGGGTCCCTTTGCGCGCTGTCCGACCCTACGTCGTCGCATCCATCGGGCTTCTCGCCTTCGCCTCGGTCGCCTTGGCGGCCCCGGGCTCCGGCAGTCTGGAGTTCGACGGCGACCCGACCTTGGACGGCACCCTCTCCGGCCAAGCGGCAGGGGAGCTGCTGATCGGCGCTGACGACGCCTCCACCTTCCGGTTCCATGCCGAAGGGTCCGACGTGGAGGTCGTACGGGTCTTCTCGCAGCGTGATTTCGTGACCGGTCCGACCGGTGGCAAGATCATGGTCGATGCCCAGGACGGCGAGCGCGAGGACCGGACGCTTTCCACGCTCACATTGGACATCGTCCCCGGCAAAGGCTTCCGCGCCCTCGCTTGGACGACGGACACCGGCCAATTGGTGCTTCCCGGTGAGAACGTCACGGCCGCGACCCTCTCCGCTTTCGAATCCCCTCGGCTCATCACCGACGAGAGAGGCCAGGTGCGGGACGAAGGGTCGGAGGTCTTCACCTACCGTGCCGATGGCGCACGCTTCCATGTCGAGGGCGTCTACGGGATGCAGGCGGAAGGGTCGTTCTCCATTTTCGTCGACGGGGCCACCCTCACCGCCACGACACCCGAGGGCGAAGAGGAATGGCAGGCAGGCGATTACCGTGCATCGGCGTCGCCGGGCACTTCCCGCGAAGGGAGCGCCTGGTACCGCATCACCTTCACGGAAGGGACGCTCGAGGTCTCCTCGGACCGCCTCGCTCCCTGGCTCGCCTCCCCCACACTCATGCTCGACGGGACCGTCTCCGGCGCCGATGCCTCCGGCGAGGTGCTCGTCGCCGGGGACGCCATCCGTCTCACAGACCGAGAGGTACGGCTGATCGGTGACCTCGAACTCCGCCCTGAACCGTCAGGGACACTCGTCGAGACCGGCGCCGACCGGCTCACCGTCGTCGGGGAGACCCCCACCGAAGGCCGGTATTCGGGCAGCAGTCTCGCCCTCGCGGGCGACGTCCAAGGGGTCGAGGTCGGCGGCGCATCGTTCGACATCCCGGTCACCGCGTCGAACGCGGTCGCCGCGGCCGGTGTCATGGCGGCGCTCACCGCGGCTGTCCTCGCGTTCTCGCCCAAGGCGAAGTGGGCGGCGCTCTCCGTCCTCGCTCCGCTCTACGCCAAGACGCAGAAGGACCGCATCCTGGACAACCTCTCCCGCGACCGCATCTTCCAGGCCATCCGCGTCAATCCTGGTGTCAACCTGTCGCGCTTGAACCGCATCTCGGACCTCGGCTGGGGCGTCACGGTCTATCATCTCAAGATGCTCGAGAAGACCGGCCTCGTCTTCAGCACGAACGGTGCACGGGACCGCTGTTTCTTCGAGAACACCCCCGAGAACCGCAAGCGTGCCGATACCGTCTCAGCGCTCGCCAACCGCCAGTCTTTGCAACAGGTCGCCCGTGTCGTCGCCGCCCACCCCGGCATCGCCCAGCGCGACATCGTCAAGGCGACCGGGATGAGCCAGAGAGCGGTCTCCTATTCGCTCAAGCGGCTCGACGAGAACGACCTCGTGTCGACAGAGCGCGACGGCAATTTCGTCCGCTACACACCCTCTGCGGGACTCGCCGAGGCGCTCGCCCTGGTCCTGGAGGACGTCTCCGACCCGAACGAACTCGTCGCGGTCGCCGACAACCACGGCACACAGGTCCCGGCATAGGCCGAAAGCCTTTCCTGGACGCCACCATCCCGCCGAAGCATGACCGAGGTCCCGTTCCGCGCGCCGAAGATCCACGACTCGTGCTGGGTCGCCCCGACCGCGTTCGTCTCCGGTGACGTGACGCTCGAAGCGGACGTCAGCGTCTGGCCGGGCGCGTCGATCCGTGGCGACATGGAGCCGATCGTCGTCAAAAGAGGCACGAACATCCAGGACGGCGCGGTCCTCCACACGAGCTACGGTTTTCCGCTCACACTGGCCGAGAAGGTGACGGTGGGTCACGGCGCGGTCGTCCACAGCGCCACCAGCATCGGCGAGGGGACCCTTGTCGGCATGAACGCGGTGGTCCTCGACGGTGCCGTCGTCGGCAAGGGTTGTCTCATCGCCGCGGGCGCGGTCGTCACCCCCGGCACGGACATCCCCGACCACAGCCTCGTCGCCGGTGTCCCCGGCAAGGTCCTCAAGACCGACGAGCGGCTCTACGACATGAACATGCACAACCACGAGTCCTACCTGAAGCTCAAGGAATGGTACAAGGCGGGAAAGGTGCCGGTCCACGAGGGACGTTGAGCGTCGTGCCCAAAACATATTAGAAGCCCCAGGACGCCCGCTACGCTATGCGTGGTCGGCTGCTTTGTTCTCTGTTGCTCCTCGGGGTCGCCCTGTCCGGGTGCACGGCGGAGGGGCCGCTCTCCTCCGATGAAACGAAGGAAGACCCGGTGGCGAAGGACTCCTTCGTGCCGCACGTCCTCGTGGCGCTCACCGCCGATGCGACGCTCAATCCCTACCACGAGGTGTTCTATCGCCCGAACCTGACGGAGCACCCCTGCACGTACATCAAGGACTTCCCCTGCTCGGTGCAGGCGCTGGACCTGAGTGTCGGTGTCCACGAGACGCTCCAGGAAGCGGCCAAAGCGGACGCGGCCTTGTGGGACGCGGTCCGACCCGACATCTGGTACTGGATCCCCAAGACCGCCTTCGTGGCGGTCTCGTGCGAGGCGGAGGCGACCGGGGGTCTATGTCTTCTCGGCCAGGAGGACCCTTGGGGGACGCGCCTCGCCTCGTCCATCGCGATCGACGGACCCGACGTCCTCATCTCGTACCGGGACGGTCTCAACATGGCCGCCCACCGCGGCGCGGGCCTTCCCGTGGACATCTTCTCGGACTCGGGTGACACGTTGTGCATGCAGGAGATGGACGCCTCGGAGTGGACGCCGCGCTGCTCGTTCCATGTGGAGCACACGACGTTCCATGTCGTCGCCGCGAACTACGGCCCCCGGCCGGCGCTCGTCCACCGCGGCAAGGGCCATCCCGACCTCATCAGCGTCTCCGGTGGCTACACGGACGGCTCCGAGGACGCCACAGACGGCGATCAGGTGGACGTGGTGAGCCATCGCTGTCGACCCACCGCAGCGCTCGGGCTGGCGGGGACGGAATCGGTCTGCAGTGTCGATCTCACCGCCCCGACCGTGGCCGCCGCCCTCGCCCAGGTGGTCCTTGCCCTGCGCGAGCACTCGGGATATGACGGCTCCGTCCAGGACGGTCTCGTCGACCCGGAGCTCGGCATCAGCCTGGCCGATGTGCGCACCGCGATGAACCGCACCGCCAGCTATGCACCCGAGCCGCGTCACGAAGAGCGCGATCGGTACGCGGTCCCGGTCCCCGTGAACCCGGCAGCGCCATGGCTGCAATGGGGTTGGGGTTTCTACGACGTCCGGATCGCGGACGCCACCGTCGCGGTCTTCCTGGAAGGCGCGAAGGCGTCGAAACCAGCCGAGGCGGCCGAATACATGGAGACCATGCACGACCTCAAGAAGCGGCTCTACGGGTAGAGCATCGGGGACGACCGTCCGGAGACGGGGAACCAGAGGTGGACGATCCCCGAACGGCGTCGATGAGCCTCGTCTTCAGTGTACGACGGCGGCGATCTCTTTGGTGCCTTTGCGGGCGGTGTCGAACCACTCGTTGACCTTGGCCCAGTCGATGGCGTTGTAGTAGGCCTTGAAGTAGGATGCCTTGTCCTTGCCGTAGTCGCGCATGAAGGCGTGCTCGAACACGTCGAGGAGCAGGACCGGGATGGTGCCGGCGAGCGGACCGGCGTCGTGTTCGTTCAGCCACGTGTTGAACAGGCGTTCGCTCCATGGGTCGTAGGCGAGGCAGGCCCAGCCGATGCCGCGCATCTTGCCGGTGCCGCTGAAGTCGGATTGCCATTTGCTGAAGCTGCCCCAGGTGTCGTCGATCATCTTCGACAGGGTGGTGTCCTTGTCGCGCTCGGAGCCGTCCGGGGTCATGAGGCCGAAGTAGTATTCGTGCAGCCGCATGCCGTTGAACTCCCAGCCGAAGCGGCGGCGTACCTCGCCGAAGTCGTAGTCGAAGTCGCCGGCCTCGACCTTCTCGTTCATCATGTTGATGGCCTTGTTCGTGTTCTTGACGTAGCCCTCGTAGAGCTTGAAGTGGACGTTGAGCAGCTCTTCGCTGAAGCCCTTGGTCCCTCGGAGATGCGTGAAGTCCTGTGCCTTGAATTCCTTCATCATTGGCCTCCCACGCCGCGAGACGTGCACCCGTGTTGAAGGTGACGGGAAGCGCCGTCGACATATGGAGACACACACAGGTCGGCGAGAGGTCGGGGTTGACCCGGCAAAGGGGAGAAAGAACAAGCTGGGGAACGAAGCGGTCCAATACCTCTTTCCACGCCACCGCTATGACGGACATGTTGACCGAAGACGTGGAGAGGGAGGGCGCGGTGTTGCTCTACGATGGCGATTGCCGTCTCTGCCAGGGCACGGTGCGTTTCGTCCGCGAGCGGCTCAAGGCCCAGGAGGAAAAGCGGCCGCTGCTCCGGTTCGTCCCGGCCCAGAGCAAAGAAGGACAAGCCTTACTCGAAAAGGTCGGCCGCGCCGAGGAGACGTTCCACAGCGTCCTCCTCATAGAGGCCGAAGAGACATCGGAGCGGTCGACGGCCGTCCTGCGGACCACGCATTGGATGCGCTTCCCCTGGCGGGCCCTCGCCACACTTCGGGTCGTCCCGCGACCGGTCCGCGACGCCGTCTATTCGTTCATCGCGAGGAACCGCTATCGCTGGTTCGGAAATGCGGAGGACAGAACGTGCGCCTGCGCGACCGATCAGCGCCGCGACCCGCGCTCGTAGAGGAGCGTCCGGATGTTCAGGACGGCGTCGGAGTCGACCGCGACATAGGTGTCACCGAAGACGCCCTTGTGCGCCTGCGGGGGATGGGTGTAGGAGAGCACCATGCGCCCGTCGGGTCCGAACGGGTCCTCGACGCGGGCACCGGCCAGGAGCGCCTCACGTTGGCGCTGTTCTAATGACGAGACCGGGCGGTCCTCCTGAGTGTCGACCGCTTCGACGTCGGCCTCTTCGGCGGCGCGTCGTGCCTCCTCCTCGCGCAGCTCGGCCGCGAGATAACCGCCTCCGGCGGTGCCGCCGAGGCGGGAGACGATGACGAAGACGAAGCCGACGAGACTCAAGACGAGCAGGAACGAGCCGACCATGACCCAGGTCGATTGCGCGAAGCCGAACATCTCGTCGTTCGGCTCGGTCTGCTGCGAAAGCAGGAAGAACACCAGGAAGACCCAGATGGCGGCGACGAGGGAGCCGATGAAGAGGAACCACGACCAGCGGGTCAGGGGGTCCTTCTTCGCGAAGGCGGGCTGGTCGCCGTAGTAGCCGCTAGTCGCCACGGGGGTCGCCAGCGGGTCGGTATATGAAGGCTTTTCGTGGGGGTCGCTTAAGCGGTGGCGAGGACCTTCTCCAGGTGGTGGCGGAGCTTGCCCATGGCGGCCCCGCGGTGCGACAGGGCGCTCTTTTCGTCGGTCTCCATCTCGCCGAAGGTCCGTTCATGTCCCCTGGGGATGAAGATGGGGTCGAAGCCGAAGCCTTTGTCGCCGCGCCCGTCGGCGGAAAGGGTGCCTTCGGCGGTGCCGGTGAAAAGGTGGTCCACGCCGCGGTCGTCGCGATACCCGACGACCGCTTCGAAGCGGGCGCTGCGTTTCTCCTCGGGAAGGCCGGCGATGAGTCGAAGGACCCCTTGCCAGCCGATGGTCTTGAAGGCGTAGGCGGAGTAGACGCCGGGGAAACCGGAGAGGGCGTCGACAAAGAGCCCGGCGTCCTCGAGGAAGAACGGGTTGTCGAGCCGCCGGTCGACCTCGTAGAGCCCGCGCCGTACGACCTCTTCCAGGGTGTCGGCCTGGACCTCGGTGTAACCGCCGGTGTCCTGGTGGAGGGTGACGAGGTCGCCGAGAAGCGCTTTCGCTTCGTGCATCTTGCCGGCGTTCCCGGTGACGAACGTGAGGTCCACGAGCCAGGGGGATTCGGGAGGCGTGGAAAAGGGTTCAGGTGACGGTGGGTCTAACGGTC
This sequence comes from Methanobacteriota archaeon, assembly GCA_019347805.1. Classification (GTDB taxonomy): domain Archaea; phylum Thermoplasmatota; class E2; order JACPAO01; family JAHWKR01; genus JAHWKR01. Next base: position 72,137 of record JAHWKR010000009.1, on the reverse strand, counting down.
GCGGAACCTTTTCCGATGGAGGTCGGGAAGGGTGCTGTACGTGTTGTCGTCCCGCCGGACAGCGACCGTCACAAGCACAAGCCGTTCGTCGGGCAGCAACGCGAGTGCGAGCCGATACGGGCCGACGCGCATCCGGTATGAGCCAGGGATCCCGCTCGCACGGAGAGGTGCCAGGTCTGGCGCGGGAACGGGAGGGCCGGATGAGAAGGTGGTCCTCGAGTCGAGGTCGCCTTCGTCGTCGAGATGCCGGACGAGGCGTGCGAGGCCGTCCATGATCCGCGGACGGGCTTCGTCACCTATGTCCTGGAGATCCCGCTGGAGGCCTTTGTGGCCGACCACCGTCCACGTCAACTTCCGAGCGAGAGCGCGTCCCACTTTTTGCTCTTCCGGACCTCTTTTGCGACCTTCGATTGCCAGTCGCGGTAAAGGCTGTGGAATTCCTCGGGGCTGAGCAGTTCCATGAACAGCCTGAGAACCTCTTCATAGCTCATACCTGCCACTTTGTAGCGCTTCAGCAGCTCCCTTGTCTCATCCGAGACCTGGATCGTGGTGGCAACCATAGCAGGACCATAGGCACTATGGGTGAGCCATAGATATCAACTTTTGGCCATATATGGTCAAAAGAGAGGCAGGTATCGGCCACAATATCGCTGACTTCAGTTGCGATATCCTATGGCACCAATCGTCCGAACCGTTGGTCGAGCCGGTATTGCACCCATTTGCGGTCGGGTCGGGCCTGGACGATGCCGGACTGCACTAGGGCCTGCATGTGGTGGGAGACGGTCGCTTGGCTCAATCCGAGGGCGGCCTGGATCTCGGCGCCGGTGAGGGCGTCGCAGCGCTTGAGCATGGCGGCGATGAGCAGGCGCTTGGGGTGGGAGAGGACGCGGCAGATGGTCGCCATAAGCTCGAAGGCGGGGGAGTCCTCGGCCTCTCCGACGAGGCGGCGGAGCCCTTCGAAATGGTCGTCGGCGGGGCCGCCGGTGAGGTGCTCCAGTCGGCGCTCCAGGGTGGGCGGGAGCGTCAGGGTGCCAGTCATCAGGAGGGGGAGGGCGACCGATGTTCATATCGAATTCTATCGATACAATGGATGCAGTGGATGCAGGGGCCACGGAGGTCGGTAGGATATGAATCCGGAGGAGAGGTCTCACCCGAAAACAGGTACCTGTTGTCAGAACCGACTCGAAAAAACGTAGCATATCAGTAATGGGATCCTTCGCACAACGCCCGCGATCCCGAAGCCCGCCCACCGGTCACCCGAGCATCGACCGGTAGCGCCCGCGCTGCACCAGTTCGTCGTAACGCCTCAGTACCTCGTCGACGTGGGCCGGCTCCGCCTCGCGATAAGCAGACAAAAAATCAGCCCAAAGCGGCTCACTATCCCGATGTGTGGACAAAAGAGCCTCTTGGAGAACATGCAGGTCGACCGCCCGCGCCTCGTCCTCGTCGGTCCGCGCCGCCAACCCGAAGTCGATGAACACCACTCCACCGGAGGGATCCAGCATCAGGTTCGATGTCGTGAGGTCGCCATGGACGATGCCGGCGTCATGCAGCCGCGCCACCCGACGGCCCACATCCGAGAACAATGCCCCGGCCCCATCCCGCCCCGACAACAGGTGCGCCTTGACGCTCGGACCGACGATCTCCTCCAACACCAGCACACCCGCTTCCGGGTCGACATCCAGGACCGCCGGCACCGACACGCCCGCCTCGCGCGCCGCCACCAGGAGCCGTGTCTCGTGCCGAACCCGCATCTCCACCAGCCGCCGCTCGATCTCCGGATGTCTGTAGCCTTTCGCGACCCGCCGCTTCAGCACCACGTCCCGCCCCAGGAAACGCCCCCGGTCCACCACCGCTTCGGCCCCTGTCGCCATATGGTCACCACCACCCGGGACCGCCGACACCACCCCCTCCGTCTCCGCGCGCCACACCAGGTCCACCGCGTCGGTGCGATAGGTCTGCGACACCTTCGAATCCGCGAGGGGAGTGGGATGACCGGAAGCCAGGGCCAAGAGACCGTTCCAGCCGATCATCGCCCCGTTGTCCGAAAGAAGCGGCCCCTCGGGGACGAAAAAGCGCGCCCCCCGCTCCTCGGCCATCGTGCGCAACATCTCCTGCAACCGCAGATTGCGACCCACGCCACCGCCGAGCAGCACCTCGTCCTTGCCCGCATGCGCGACCGCCCGCTCCGTCACCTCGACGAGCATGGCATAGGCCCATTCCTGGAACGCATGGCACACCACAGGCACCGGCGTCCCGCCACGTACAAGCACCTCCGCGGCGGTCATAAGACCGGAAAAAGCCAGGTCCATCCCCTTCACCGAATAGGGCAACTCCGGAAGCGGAGCGCCGGACGCCGCCAGCATGGCCGCCCCCTCCCGCGCCAGCTCCTCGATCCGGGGCCCACCAGGAAAAGGCAGACCAAGGCCGCGCGCGAACTTGTCCAATGCGTTGCCGATGCCGATGTCCAGGGTCTCCCCGAAGACCCGGTAGCGGCCGCGCGCCTCGGCGATGACCTGCGTGTTGCCCCCCGAGGCATAGAGCATGACCGGGTCCTCGCACGCCGTCGTGCCCCGGCCGATCTCGATATGCGCCACACAATGGTTGACGCCGACGAGCGGCAGCTCGTAGCGCAGCGCCAAGGCACGCGCCACCGTAGCGACCGTACGCAGACACGGCCCCAGTCCCGGCCCCTGCGAGAACGCGATGCCGTCCAGTTCGCGCGGCGCCAGTGCGGCGTCCTCCAAGGCCGCGCGCACGACAAGGGGCAGCGCCCGCACATGGTGCTCGGCCGCCTCGCGCGGATGGATGCCGCCCGACTCCGGACGATGCATGTCCGCGCGGTTCGACAACACCAGGCAACGACCGGGGTCGTCCGGGTCCGCCTCGACGACGCCCGCACCACAGGTATGGGCGGTCCCTTCGAGGCCGAGGACCCGCATGGCGCGGCCCAGCCGGAGGGGCCTATTTATCGCTTCGGCCGAGCTGTCGCGTTCCCGTGAGCGGCACGCTATTAGGGCCGGGCCCGCTCGGCCCCTCGATGGCGGCGCTCGCGACGGCTGGTCTTCCTGAGGCGGAGGAGAGCGGATCCGCCGTGCGTCCCTACCAGGTCCCGTTCGGCTTGCTCGTCGTGCCGTTCCTCCTCGGCCTTGTCCTGATCCTTGCCCTCGGCTGGGTCATCGAGCGCGAGATCACCACGCAATGGATGGTCCTCGGGGTCATCGTCGGTGTCGTCGCCGGCATCCTCGCCGTCGTCGGCGCCGTGCGACGGCACGCCTCCCCTCAACGCCAGCGCGAGGCCGGCGGCCGTGGTGAATCCCCGCGCAAGGAACGCACCGCCGACCCGCTCGGCCATATCCAGGCGGCCGAGGCGGAACATCGTCGTTACCGTCGGCCCTGCCTCAATTGCGGCGAGCCGGTCTCGGTCGCGCGCGCCGAGTGTCCCCATTGTGGACAACGACAATTGCATTCCTGCAAGACCTGCGGGACCCCTGTGCGGCTCGAATGGAACAACTGCCCCGAATGCGGCGCCGAGTTCCACGTCTGATCAGGCGCGGCTCGACAAGCCGTCCACCCCGAGCACATCGAGGGCGAAGCGGGTCGAGAAGACGCCCGAGACGTCGCCGTAATAGCTCACGCCCTTGTGCACGATGACGTCCCAGACGTCGTCGAGGCCGTCGTCGTCGAACGCGATGAGCGCGGGGGCCTTCGGGTCGGCGAGGTCGAGGACGAGGACGCCGCAGGCGTAGTGGGCGAGATAGACCCGACCCGCTTCGAACTGCAGGTTGTGGCTCGAGGTGAGCTCCTCACCGAACGCCTCCTGGTCGCGACCCGCGTACTTGCATACGTCATCCGGGTGGCTCCAGTAGGAGAGGAGTTCGATGTTCGCCGCGTCGGTGGTGTCCCACACATAGACGCCGGTCAGTTCGTCGCCTTGCACATAGTGCGTGCCGCCGACCACGGCGAATCCGAGTTCGGGCGAGCCGACCGTGATGCGGCGGTCGTCGAGCCACAGGGTGGAGACGGTGTGCAGGTTGCCGCTGTGTGACTCGGGATAATCCATCCATTTGCCGACCTCCTTGGGCTTGCTCGGGTCCGAGAGGTCGACGATGCGCAGACCGGCGTCCCAGTTGGCGACATACATGAGCGTCCTGTTCTCCACCGGGTCTTCCATCACGAACATGTCGTGCGCGAAGCCTTGGTAGTAGAGGTCGAAGACGTGCGGGTCGCGGTTCCAGTCGAAGACGACATCGGGCGAATAGCGCGCGAGTTCCTTGAGCGTCCCGGTCTTGCGGTCGAACTCGCTGATCGAGACATCGGCGTTCGCGCCCATCACCAGTTCGCGGCCGTCCGTCGTCTGGTGGTAGAACACCATGTGGGGTCCACGGCGCGGACCGATGGGCAAGTGGCTCTTCACCTTCGGGTCCGACTTGTCGGAGGCGTCGATGACGTAAATGCCGGCGGTTCCGTCGACGTGGATCGTCTTGGGTGCGGCGAGGCCGCCGTCGTCGCCGACGAAGATGTACTGGCCGTCGTCGCTCCACTTGACGTCCTTGACACCGGTGAGGGTCAACTCGGAAAGGAGCGTCACGTTGGTCGGGTCGGAGATGTCGAGGATGCGCAGCTTCGGGTTCTGCATGACGGCGAGATAGTCGCCCCAGGCATCGATCTCCTGTGCCGTTCCGTCCTTGAACGCGCCGAGCCGTTCGAAGTTGGCCGAAGCGTTGCCGGCACGGAGCGCGGCGAGGGCATCCTCGAGGACCACGGGGGCGACCGGTGGCGCCTCCCCGGTGACCGGCTCGTCCGAGATGCATCCCGAGACGGCGACCGCCGTAAGGGCGACGACAAGGAGCAGCGTTCGGGGCACGGACCAGCGGGACATCAGGAGAGAGGGTCGAATGGAGGTTGAAAAACATTGTCGTGGTCGGGTCGCAGGAGGCGACACCACCGGTGGGGTCGGCCGGGCTCATCGGCGACATCGCCCCAACCCACGCCCGAGCGGTCAAGCCGAGCCCTTGTCACCATCCCATGGGTTTATAGGGACGGCTCCATCGCGGCTGCCCATGCAGCCGCGTCGGGTCTCCCCCCTCGTCTTCGTCCTCGCCTTCACCATCCTCGCGCTCTCGGGCTGTTTCGCGCCCGAGGACAAGCCCGAGCCGAACGAGGTCTTCATGGAGGTCGGCAACGTCTTCGTGCCGCAGACCATCGAGGTGGTCGCCGGGACCGAGGTCACCTGGATCAACAAGGACGGCGTGCCGCACACCGCGACCGCCGATGACGGCTCCTGGGACTCCAAATATCTCAACCGCGGCATGGACTGGTCGCGCACGTTCGACGAATCGGGTACCTATTCTTATCACTGCATCCCGCACGCCATCGAGGAAGGCGGCGAGTACCGCGGCATGATCGGGACCGTCATCGTCGTCGACGGGAACGGTTCCGAAGGCAACATGTCGAGCGAAACGTGATCGGTGCGGCTCCATGATCTGAGCGCCGCTGCCGAGATGCCGGACCGCCCGCCCCGCACGGACCAATGGCATGTTCCACCACATGTCGACCGTACATCCATGCTGTGGTCCCGTCTGCGCCATTTCCGTCCCGCGTCAACCTTGCCGGTAAACAAATCGAATTGTCCAAGGCTTTCCCGATATACGCGACATGGCTCGAGACGGAGGGCGATACGCAGAATACGAAGAGCGCCCGCCGACATCCGCCACACCTCCTGAAGACGAGGTGGCGGAAAGGCGCAGGAAGGCCCGCGAAGGGACCCAGCGACTGGTCTCGGCCGCCGTCGGCGCGGTCGAAGGCGTGAACGAGGGTCTGGAAGAACAACGGCTCGGCCCGAAAACCGAGGAGGCGCTCGAGGAAACCGGGCGTCTTGCCCGTGGCGCCGTCGAGGAGACGCGCCGACAGGCGGACTCCCCGGAGGGCCAGGAGTTGCGCGCGGATGTGCGACATGGTGCCGAGAACCTGAGGACGAGCGCCAAAGAGGCGAGCGCCGAGGTCCAGGAGCGCTACCAGGAAGCGAAGACGATGGTCGTCCAGCGCGTCGACCAGGTCCAGGAGCGCGCCCAAGAGGTCGGCGAGAACGTCAAGGCGGCGGCGCACGAGGTACGCGAGAGCGCAGCGGAGTTGCGTGATGCGGCCAAGGAACGCACCCAGGCGGTCATGGAGACCGGCCGACGCGCCCAGGAGGCCCCCGGCATCATCATGACCGACCTGAAGAAGGCGGTCACTTCCTACACGACCGGGTTGACGAAGAGCATCGGCATGTATCTCGCCGCCGGTGTCGTCGGTGCCGCCGGTGCCGTGGTCTTCACCGTCGCGCTCGTCCGCGGACTGAACTTGTGGCTCGGCGTCCCGTGGGGCGGCTTCATCACCGCCGTGCTCTACGGACTCGGCGCGTGGGGCCTCATGGCCTACGGCAAGTCGAAACGCGAAGAGGGCGAGGAGAAGGCCCAGGGCCACATCGACCACATCGGCGAGGAGACACGCTACGTCACCCGCCCGGTCCGTGAAGCGTTCGGACGCTGATCATCCATCCATCACTCACACCACACACTCAAGGAGACATGAAGATGAGACAAGGAACCACACCCGGATATGAAGCAAGGAAGGAGAAGGACTTCAGCGAGAAGACCCCTGAAGAGGCAAAGCAGAGCGTGAAACAACGCGTCAAGAAGGCCATCGCGGCCGTCGCCGGCGCCATCGAAGGCTTCAATGAGGCGATGCGGGAGGACCGCGTCCCGCAGCAGACCCGCGAGGCCCTCAAGAACGCGGGGGAGACGACGCGGGAGGTCGCCCACTCCGCCAAGGAGGAGACCCGGAAGACGCGTGACTCGTTCCAAAGCGAGGGTCCGAAGGGCCGCGGCGCCGAACCGCTCGTCCGCACCGGAGAGGGTGGTGGCCAGAAGACACGCGCCTCGCCCCCGATGACCGGCGAGAGCACCTACAAGAGCCAGGAACCGACGACCGGCCTCGGACGGGAAGAGAAACCGAGCGCGACGGGTCGCGAGAGCGCGGAACGGCCTTTCCGCCGCACCACAAGCCGCTGAGGACCAGCGTGATGTGGCTCTTTCCGGGGCCGGCCGCTTGTCGCGGTCGGCCCCGGGAAGAAGCATACGCCCTTCGACGGGCGTTCTTCTCTTCCTTCACCTACTGTTTTTCCCACGGGTTGACCGGGGGCTTCCAAGCGATGATGGCCCAGCCGATCCCCAGGACGATGAGGGCGATGAGGAGGAACAGTCCCACATCACCGAGAGAGGTCGAGGTGGTCAACCGGTTCCAGTGCGGGCTCGCGATCATCAGGAAGATCATCGGGAGCGATGCATAGGTGTTGTACCGCGATGCGAGGAAGGCGCGGCGCGGGACGTTGTCCGGCGGCGACGGGTTGTGCCCGAGCATGCCGCCGATGATCTCCTTCTGGGCCGGCCAGATGATGAACCAGACGTTGAACCACATCGTCAGGGCGATGATGATGCCAAGGTGGATGCCCCAATTGGTCTGGGCGTAGCCGCCGAAGTCCCAGGTGTCGGCACCGCCGAAGTTCTTGACCTGCAGGAAGTAGAGCAGGAACCCGAAGACGATGGTGGACATCGCCGCCCAGCGGAACCAGAACAAGGTCGGCAGGTAGAGCTTCGGGTAGACCTCCTTCTTGGTCAGGGCGTCGATCTTCTTCATGAAGCCTCCGCCGATGATGTTGAAGAAGTAGAGGAGACCCATCCAGAGGATCGCCGACATCACGTGCGCGTAACGGAGGACCGTGTCCGTCATGCTCAGGTCCAGGGCCATGGCCGCTGCATCGATGCGGGCCTTTTGAGGGTTTGGAATAGTCGATGCGCCCTGCGTATCTCTTTTCGGACCCCTCAGGGCCTCCTGGGGAGCCCTAGATGAAGAGCGGCGCGTGGCTGCCCATGACCATCAGGAAGAGGGCGAGGACCCCCAGCCAGGCGTTGATGTTGGCCCAGCGGACCACCCGGGCGAGGTCCCGCGGCACCGGTGCGTTGCCGGCCCCGGAGGAGCGGATGACCCGCTTCTGGGCCGGAAGGACGATGATGGTGGCGATGCCGAACATGACGAGGCCGACCACGACGCCGGCGTTGATGCCCATCGGCATGTCGGCGAAGTCCCCGCGCATCCCCTGGAGGGTGTAGACGATGAAGCCGAGAAGGATGGTGCCTCCGGAGGCGCCCGCCATGAGCGGAACGAGCCGCTTGCCGAGTTTCGGTTGCAGGTCCATCCGGGTCTCCGGTTTCGTCTGACCCATGATTCCCGGGAGCACCCAAGCCGTGAACCAGATGAGTCCGAGCCAGCCGACCGCGAAGAAGACGTGCAGGAAGCGGAGCGCGGCCTCGATGTCCAGGTTCGCCATGCGGCGCGGGACGGACCCCCCCGTCTTGATGTTTCCCGTCCGTCTGACGGGTCAATGGTGTGAGGGGAGATCCGCCCTCAGAGACCTCTCGGCAATCCACGGCGGTTGACGGGGAACCTTTACACCATGGCGACCAGAACACCGTCCGCCATGCGTCGACGCATCCATTTTGACGACGACACCACTTCTTCGGGGGCCCTGACCGAAGCCGACATCGATGAACTCGAGAGCGAGGGCTACCGCGCCATCGTCGACCTCAGGACCGAGGACGAGGAGCTCGCGGAGGGTCGGCTCGACCCCCTCCAGGAGGCCCGTCTGTCACGCCGCCGCGGCCTCGACCACATCCATCTCCCTGTCCACCGCGCGCATCCCAAGATGGAGAAGGTGCAGACCTTCCTGAAGATCCTGCAAGAACTGCCGCGTCCTGTGCTCGTCCATTGTTCTGGCGGCAAACGCTCCGGCGCCTTCCTCCTCATCGAACGGGCCGTCCGCGAAGGTTGGAGCGGCCGTGACGCTCTCGCCGAAGGCCGCCGCGTCGGCTATGACCCGGACGACAAGGACCTCGAACAGGCCGTCGCCAACTACATCGACACCTTCGGTCTCATCGCCGCCCATGCGGATGAATATTGACCACCATGGCGGCGCGATCACTCCGTCCATGTTGTCCGCCCGGATTGCGAGCGTCAGCGAGCAACACCGGGTGGAGCCACGCCCTGCGTCAGCTCCGCTGCCGCAAAGTGTGGATGGGTCCGCCCGGATTTGAACCGGAGTCTAAGGCTCCCAAAGCCCCAAGTATACCAAACTAACCCACGGACCCTAGAGTATGACCTTGGTAGCATGCATTCGGAGGTCATCGCCACCCTGTACGCTGAGAGACACCGAAGCGTACAAGGAAGGGTACCCCAAATGGTGCTCTCCGAGACCGGCCCGACGAACCAGGACGGCGTCCGCGTCGCCGCGAGCGTACCAGGGAGTCGCCCGAATGTTCCTCGGACTCCGCCGTGCCGAGGGTCTCAAAGACGCCTCCCTTATAAAACCCGCGTTCTACCTGAACCACCGCGACCTGGAGGCTACCGGAGAAGCAGTCGCGCATGGCACCACCACAGTGCGGCATTTTTTGAAGTACGCGGGTAGCAAGGCACTACTCGCTCACTTGTTCCGGCCTTACGCACACTGATCCGTTGACTGAGAGACTCCTATTCTCATGCGATAATGACTGCGTCTGAGTTCGCAGGTGCCGTCGGCTTGTCCGGTTCAAATACGGCAAGTATGGCTTTAGCAAAACGTTCATGGGTTGATTGCATAAGTCGGTCCTGAACCGACTTGTCGGCGAGGATGTTGTTCCACACGTGACTGCGAACGGCTTCGTCGTAGAATACGCGATGCACGTGCAATTCGGCGTCGCGAATGCTTGTTGCGTCGAGCAGTAGGTCAAAAAGAAGGCCCCTCTGCGTCGTTCCCCTCAGGAGCCACATGAATCGGGGGAGCTGAGCCGTTCTGACGCGACGGATTACTTCTCGGGCTGTGGTAGTGGTCGGAATCTGCTTTTTGTATTCTGTATTGGAAATTAAACGGACATCCCACTCAATGCCGCCGAATTGGAGGCGACTGAAAAATTTGAGGAGGTCTTTCAGGTAGTCGATGGCTTCTGTTACGCTAATCCTAATCTTTGGATACACAGGGACGATGACAGTATACGACGGCTGCTGCCCCGGAACCTTCCTTGGCTTGGCAAGAACAGGGCCGTGCGGATCAGGAAACTGTGTTTCAAGAGTTTCTCCTGCGCCAAAAGTGGCCCGGGAAAAGGGCCCGGCTTGGTCATCATGCAAGTAGAGTTTTATGATTCTCTGGGCCGTCAGTGTTGGTGCTGCGCCTTTTGTATCCAGGTTCATCCCAGCAACTGTTACCGCGTGCGCCCCAAGCAACTCGCCCTGATTAGTTTCAAGTCCATAACCGAGAATAACCGGTAGTCCGAACGCATGATACGCGTAAATATGAGTCTTTAGCGCAGCCAAGTTTGGGACAGAGAATATTTCCGCTTCTAAACCCGTTTTCTTGATGGCGTGGCGAATCTGTTCGACGGTCAATCCGTTGTTCGGGATGTTCCGTTGGGATGTTGACGAACTTTCGTCGACCATGCGTGTGATTTCTGATGGCGTAGGAATGCGGAACCCGAACTCCTTGGCCGTCTTGTGCAGTGCCGACCAGATGGCAGCGGTGGCGCATGCGGCCACGTCACGGTCTTGTTCTTGGAACGCAAGGCTTTCTACCGACAAGGGTTCGCCTGCCAAATGTACATCGTATCGGCGCAGAGAAGGGAATCGCCTGCCGCCATCGGTCGGATAAGTGACAAGGCAGGTGCGCCCAAAGAACCTGACAGGCAGAGGCTTTACAACGATGAATCCAAGATATTTTCCGAACCGCTCCGGCATGGGTGACATCGAGCCATCCAGCAATGCTTCGAGGTCGCCGGCAGCGAAATCGCCAGAGAAGAAATGGAGACGCTTACACTTCCGGTCGTAGTCGAAAAAGCACCTAGCATAGTAAGCTGTGAAGTCTACGAGGTAGTCTCGATCCACATAATCCTGTTCCACCACGATTGTCTTGCAGCCAATGGCCCGCAGATACTCGATGAAGTACCTTGTATGGGCATTTTGCCTGCACGCGTTCTCACTCAGCTTAGGGTGGGTGCAAGATCCTACGAACCCGTCTTCCGAGAATGGAAGAACAGTGTACATGACGTCGAGGAGCCGGTTAGACTGTAAAAACTATCCTCAATGTATCCGGCGTGACCTCTTCGCCCTCGTCAAGTGCGTCGGCTTCCGGAAGTTCAGGATCTGGTTTGGACAGCGCTTCCAAAAATTCCTGCTTGGTCAGTTTTAGGACTGGCTCCTGGACGGGGGACGGGGAGGCCATGGGGATCAGCTCCGAGGCACCAGCGGCACTTTAAATAAGTTGCTGGTGGACCACATGCCTCGAATGGCGCGTCGTCCTAAATAGATGTGGGGGCCACGGCCGGTCCCGCCAACGCGCGGACGGGCTCTAGCGTGGTTCCAGAGCTGTGTTTTCCTTCCGATCGCCATACCGGTGGGCCCAGATGCGGTCCCCGGGATCTGGAGTAGGGACGAAGCGCGTCGAGATGGGGGGCATGCCCCTCCCATGGCTAGCGGTCCAGCTAATGTTCGCGGGGGGCTTTGCCCCCCCGCACCTATATCGAGGGAATCGGCTCCCTCGTCCCCTCGTGTCGTTCTGCAGGGTACCGGGCGCAGCATGCGCGCGAGGCCCCGGCGCAGTGGGCCGAACGTTCTAGATCGTGGACTTCACTCGCGCTAGGTGGAGTGGCTGCGCCGAGCCGAGGCCGGCTCCTAAGGCTTGCGGTCGAGAGGCCGAGGGGCCAGCTTCAAGACCGACACCGGACTCCCGCTGTCCGCAGGGATAGCCAAGCTGGCCAACGGCGCGGGACTTAAGATCCTGTCCTGAAGAGGTTCGGGGGTTCGAATCCCTCTCCCTGCATGGCTCCCTTCCGCCGCCTGCGGCGGCGGGAGAGCGGTCGCATGCAGGGAGGGGCAGACGCCTCACTTCGTTCGGCGTTCCCTCTCCCTGTCGTCTCCCTTCGCTTCACTCTGCTCGGCAGGGCGGGTCGCCGACGACGAGGTTGCTCCGTCAATACCGGAATCCAACAGTTACTTCTGATGGTGGAAAGCACCGTCTTCGGGGACCGTAGGCCACAGATGCAAAAGTACGATGTCGAAGTGTTGCGTTCTTGGCAAGAGACGCCGACGACCCATGCCGTCCAGGTCAGGAAGCCGAAGGATTTCGATTTCAAGCCGGGCCAGTTCGCCGTCGTGCGTGTGAACACCGGCGACGGTGAGGAGGCACGCCCGCTCTCGATCGCGTCCTCGCCACTGCGCGACCATCTCGAGTTCGCCACGAAAGATTCCGGGAGCCCGTTCAAGGAGACGCTGCACGCCATGGAGCCGGGAGAAACGCTGTCGATCCAAGGGCCGGCAGGCGGCTTCGTCTACAAGGAGGATGAGAACGAACCGATCATCATGCTCTCGGGCGGGATCGGCATCACGCCTCTCAAGAGCATCATCGAGTATGTTGTCGACAAGGACATCGACCGGGAGATCGATCTCGCCTACAGCAACTCGACGCGGGAAGAGATCGCGTTCATGGACCGCCTTGAAGAACTTGAGGAAGAACACGACAATATCCACGTCGATTATTTCATCACAAGAGAGCCGCACACCGGCGTCCCCGAGGAGTACAAGACCGGCCGCATCGAGGCCCGGATGCTCAAGAAAGACCGCATCTGGAACGAGGATGCGATCTACTACATCTGTGGTCCGCCCCAGATGGTCGACTCGATGGTGCACATGCTCGAGGAAGAGGGGATTCCGGACGAGCAGATCCGGACCGAGCAGTTCAGCGGATATTGATCCGCGCTCGGTCGCCGTTGGGTCTGGCCCACGACAGGTCCGACCGTGCGACGCCGGCCGCACGGTTTAAGAACAGGAGCCAAGTGAGGGCGCATCCCGGAGGGCCTCTTGGCGACCGGGACGCCATCACGCGGGCATAGTGAAGTGGTATCACTATGGCCTTCCAAGCCATCAGCCCGGGTTCGAATCCCGGTGCCCGCACTTCGCTCCCTTCGGTCGCTTGTGCGACCACCGGGAGAGCCGTCGTTCGCTTCGCTCTCTCCGGCAACCCGTGCCCGCATCCTTGCGCCCCGGTGGTACGAGGGCGGGCGTCACTGCTGTGGAGCAAACCCACCTCGCATTCTTCGGCCTTCCCTTATCAAGGTCGGCGTGCGCTGATATGCCTCCCCTCCATTTCGATGCGGCGCATATGTCATACCACGAAGCGTGTACCTGTTCCAAAACCGTTTACTCTCGGCCTTAGTAATAAGTTCCATCGAGGTGACCAGCTCTGGCACAGAACGAAACCGTAGTGAAATCGATGGCCGGCCTGAACGTCCTCTTGGGCGTATGGCTGTTCTTGACCCCATTCTTTGTCGCCATGGCGACCGTACCGCTTTGGAACGCCATCATCGTCGGCGTGCTCATCGCGGTGCTTGGTGCTGTGAACTTCGCGCGTGCTGCGGGTGATCGTCCGGCGAGCACGGGTGTGGCGACCGCCAACCTGTTGCTCGGTCTTTGGGCCATCATCGCGCCGTTCGTCTTCGTGATGGGCGGTACCGCGCTCTGGACCCATATCGTCGTGGGTGTCCTCGTCGCCGTCTTCGCGGCCGTGAACATCTATCAGGGACAGCAGAGTGCCCGGCCGGCTCGCGTCTAGGACGGAGCCTTTCCCGTCTCTTTCCCCTCGGCTTCTTTTGCGTTTCCAGCGTACGCCATTTCCAGCGATCTATGCGTCGCTGAGGACAGCCTTCGCTGCCTCCTGACCGCTTGCGATCGAGTTCTCGATGCCGATGCCGCTCCATCCCCATCCCGCCAAGGCGACGCCGGCCATCCGGCCCACCGTCCCGACGATCGGCTCGATATGGGCTTGATGACAGAGTTCCAGTTGCGGGATCCCGCGTCTGTTCCGGAGCACGTGCGACCAGACCGGTCGTGCGTTCATGCCGACGATCCGTTCCAGGTCGTCCAGGACGCCATCGACGAGGAGATTGTCCGGAAGGTGGGCGCGATCGGCGGCGCGTCTGCCTCCCACCAGAGCCCGCACAAGCGAGTGACCGGCGGGCGCCTGTGCAGGGAACAGGGTGGATTCGTGGAGCATCCCGAGGGTGAACAGTCCTTCATTGTGCGGGTGCAACGCGCCGTAGCCGCGCAAGGTGTCGGCAGGAAGGTCATCGTCGCGGAATCCGAGCCCCACGACCGTGACCGGCGCGTTCGGCACATCCGGTCGTGTTATCCCGAGCATCTCGGCGACCGGTCCGGGTGGTGCCGCCAAGACGAGGTGGTGTGTCGTGTATCGGGTCGCGTCCGCAAGGGTCACGACAGATCCATCCGGACTTTTTTCGACCGAGGTGACCTGCGTCGCTGTCCGCACCGTGAGCCGTTCGCATAAGGCCTCGATAAGGCGTTCCATCCCGCCCAAGGGTGCAGCGAGCGTACGCTTCCTGCGGGACCCCTTCGCGATCCCGCGCAGGACACTTCCATATGTTCGCTCCGCCTCGACGAGGGCCGGGAAAGCCGCGCGCACCGACAGGCGCTGGGGGTCGCCTGCATGCACTCCGGTCACGACCGCGTCGACGAGGTCGAGCGTCCTTGGGCCGAAGCGGCGCGAGGCGAATGCGGCGACGCTCTCCTCGTCCGTGTCCACGCGCCGACGGACGAGCGGTTCCAATAAGAGCCGCAGTTTTGCGCTGAACGGAAGCACGTCCGAGCGCAGAAGGTCGATGGGTGTGAGTGGAACAGCGCGTCGTCGACCGTCCTGTACGACGAACCGCTCCCGCGACGAAGGTGTGGCGGGGACCAGAAGACCCGGGTCGACGTCGGCTTCCGAAAGAAGCGCGCGGAGCGCGGGTGCGGACGCATCGACGGCGTGGGGTCCTTGTTCGAGGAGCCAGTCTCTGTCACGGACGGTGCGGACGGCACCTCCGGGTCGGGAAGCGCTCTCCAGGACAAGCACGTCCAGGCCGAGCGCGCGCAACCGGTGTGCGGCGGCGAGTCCCGCCAATCCGGCGCCCACGACGATGGCGTCCACGCGATCCATCCAGTCCCCTCACACGGTACGCGAGAAGGCGGTCGCGTTCTTGTCGAGATAGGCGTCCAGTCCCATTGCGATGTTGCGTGCAAAAAGCCGGCCGAGTCCGGTCGCCCGCACCAGGGCCCCGTCCTTCTCCACCAGTCGTGCCGCCTCCCACTCCGGCGTGTTCCGTTCGATGTCGGCGACCACACCGCCGGCGGCCGGCCCATGCCGTTGCCGAAGAGCGGTGACGTCGAGGACGAACCGGCAGAGGAACCCTTCGATGGCGTCCCGCCGCGCGAGGTCGTCCGCCGAAAGCGCGATCCCGCGGACGGTCGCCAGGCGTCCATCACACACACGTTCGGCCCAGCCGGCGAGCGCGTGGTCGTTCTGCGCGAAGGTCGGACCGACCTGGGAGATGGCGCTCGGTCCCAGTGCCACGAGGTCGGGGGCATGGCGCGTCGTGTAGCCCATGAAGTTGCGGTGGAGCGTGCCGTCGTGGAGGCCGCGTGCCAGGTCGTCCGTGGGCAGCGCGAAGTGGTCGAACCCGATGGCCTCGTAGCCGGCGTCGAGGAAGCGGTCGCGCGCCATGAGGAAGAGGCGCACCTTGCCGTCCTCTTTGGGCATGGCCCTTTCGGGCATCGCCGCCTGGTGCGGGAACCGGGAGGGCAGATGCGCATAGGAGTAAAGCGCGAGGCGGTCCGGACGAAGACCGATGACCGCATCGAGCGTTCGGGTCCACCGTCCAGGTGTCTGGTGGGGGAGACCGTAGATGAGGTCGAGGTTGACCCCGGAGAAGCCCACTGCGCGGGCATGTTCGATGAGCGTCTGTGTCTCGGCGACGCTCTGGTGGCGCCGGATGGCGTCCTGGACCTGCGGGTCGAAATCCTGCACGCCCATCGAGATGCGGTCGAAGCCGTGTCGCGCGAGCATGTCGATATGATCGGTCGTCGTGACCGCCGGGTGGACCTCGATGCCGAGTTCGGCGTCGGGAAGGGCCGGAAAAAGTCGCAGCAGGGGAGACAGGAGTGAATCGAGTTCGTCCGGTGTGAGGTGGGTCGGGGTACCACCACCGAGGTGGAGTTGCCGCAGCGACCGGCGGGTGCCGAGTCGTTCGGCCACACGTCGCGCCTCTTCAAGGAGCGTCTCGATGAAGACCGGTGGATGGTTCGGGTCGCGGGTGATGTGGGTGTTGCAGCCGCAGAACAGGCAGCGCTTGGCGCAGAACGGGATGTGCACGTAGAGGGCCAGGGGCGCGGTCGAGGAAGCGGCGGCGGCAAGGGCACGCTCGTGCGCTTGGGCGCCGTGCGTCTCGGTCCATTGGGGCACCGTCGGGTAGGAGGTGTAGCGGGGCCCGGGGACATCGAACCGGCGGACGGTCTCTGCGTCGATCTTCATGGCGCCTCCTTGACGAGCGTCGCGCTCTGGACGTATTTGACGACGGCGGCGACCGTCTCCGGACGGGCCTCGGGAGAGAGGCCGTGGCCGGTGTTGAGGATGTGGCCGCCGGGCCCGGCGGCGGCGAGCGCTTGTCGTGTCGCGGCGACGGCGACCTCGGGCGCGGCGGCCATGAGGGCCGGGTCGAGGTTGCCCTGCAAGGGACGCCCACTGGTCCGGTGTCGTGCCACATCGAGCGGGACGCGCCAGTCGACACCGATGACCGCTGCCGGACTCTCGGCGACCACCTCGAGAAGATGGGGGCTTCCTTTGGCGAAGGCGATGCAGGGGAGGCCGCGGTCTTGGACATGCGTCACAAGCCGTGACAGGTGCGGCAGGACGACGTCGCGGTAGACCTCGGCAGAGAGCACCTCGGCCCAGGAATCGAAGATCTGGATGACATCGGTACCGGCATCGATCTGGACATCGATCTGGGCCTCGGCGGCGGTCGCCGTCTTGTCGAGGAGGCGACCGAAAGTCTCCGGGTCGTCATGGAGGAAGGCGCGCGTCTTGGCCCAATCCTTGCTGCCGCCGCCTTCGACAAGGTAGGCGGCGAGCGTGAAGGGGGCGCCCGAGAAGCCGACGATGGCGATGTCCGGGGATGCTTCGCGCACCGCCCGGCAGGTCCCGGCGAGGAACGACAGGTCGGACATAGAGGCGTCTCCGAGCGCGTCGACCGCTTCGGCGTCGCGCACCGGTTCGAGGACCCGTGGGCCTTTGCCGCCTTCGAAGGTGACGGGCGCCCCGATGGCGGGAAGCGCCACCAGGATGTCCGAAAAAAGCACCGCGGCGTCGACGCCGTAGCGTTCGACGGGTTGCAAGGTGATGCGGGCCGCGACGTCGGGCGTCGTGAGGGAGGTCCAGAAATCCATGTCGCGACGCAGCGCCCGGTATTCCGGCAGATGTCGGCCCGCTTGGCGCATGAACCAGACCGGCACATGGTCGACGGGGCGGCCCGCGCAGGCGGCGAGGAAGCGTTCGCGCGCCGTCATCGTCGTCATGCGCCCACCTCGTCCATGGCGCGTCCGAGTCGCTCCGTGGTCTCGTCGATGATCGCGTCGTCGTGCGCCGTGGAGACGAACGACACCTCGTGCGCGCTCGGTGGCAGGTAAACGCCGTTCCGCAACGCCGCCTGATGGAACCGGGCATAGCGCGCGACGGCGTCCGCTGTGATGCCGTCCGGGCGGACAGGCGGAGGCCCATCAGCGAAGAGCCCCCAGACGATGCTGTCCATGACCTGCCCGGTGAACGGAACACCGGCGGATTCCGCACTGTTCACAAGACCGGAGAAGAGGCGCGAGGAGGCGTGCGACAGGTGGTCCCATGGCGCCTCGGAAAGGAGCGTCTCGAGGGTCGCGACACCTGCTGCGAGCGCGACCGGGCTGCCGGAGAGCGTCCCGGCCTGGTAGACCGGGCCGGTCGGCGCAAGGAGGTCCATGAGGTCGCTGCGGCCGGCGTAGGCGGCGAGCGGCATGCCGCCGCCGATGACCTTCCCGAACGTGACGAGGTCGGGTTTGAGGCCATAGTAGGAGGTCGCGCCACCAGGGCCGAGACGGAACCCGGTGATGACCTCATCGAGAAGCAAGAGCGCGCCGTGCCGATGGGCGATGCGTTCGACAGCGCGGACGAAAGCCGGGTCCTGCACGAGCAGGCCGTTGTTGGCGGGGACGCCCTCCATGACCACGCAGGCCACTTCGTCGCCGTGCGCGTCGAAGAACGCCCGGACCGTCGCGAGGTCGTCAAGGGGAAGGAACGCGGTGTCGTCGACCGTGCCGTCGGGCACGCCGGGCGCACCGGACAATCCGAACGTGGCGAGTCCGCTGCCACCGGCGGCAAGGAACAGGTCGGCATGGCCGTGATAGCAACCCTGGAACGCGACCACCTTGTTGCGTCCGGTGGCGTGGCGGGCGAGCCGCACGGCGCTCATCACGGCCTCCGTGCCGGAGGTGGTGAACCGCACCTTCTCGGCGGCGCTGTGGTGGTCGACGATGAGCCGTGCCAAGCGGGCCTCGAGCGGATGGCATGCGCCGAAGTGGAGCCCTTTCGCGGCCGTCTCCTGGACCGCCTTGATCACCTCGGGCCGGGCATGGCCGAGGACCAGTGGACCCCACGCCATGGAGAGGTCGATGTAGTCGCGGCCGGACGCGTCGCGGACATGGGCACCGTCGCCTTCGACGAGGAAGACCGGGTCACCGCCGACCGCGTGGAACGCCCGGACCGGTGACGAGACGCCGCCGGCAAGCAGCGCGGTGGCCTCTTTCCAATGGTCGCGTGTCTCTTGTCGCATGTTCATCAGATGTCCTCCGAGAGGATGTCGAGCGCGGCGTAGGTGAGGACGAGGTCGGCGCCGGCCCGTCTGAGGGCGACGAGTTGTTCCTCGTAGACCGCGCGGGCGTCGACCCACCCCCGCTCGGCCGCGGCGTGCACCATGGCGTATTCGCCGGAGACGTGGTAGGCGGCAAGAGGAAGATCGGTGCGGTCGTGTAGGGCAGAAAGTACGTCGAGGTAGGGGAGGCCGGGTTTGACAAGGAGCATGTCGGCGCCGGCCGTCTCATCGAGCCGGGCGGAGCGCAGTGCGTCGCGCACGCCCCGAGGGTCCATCTGATACGTGCGGCGGTCTCCGAAGGCGGGCGCAGATCCTGCCGCTTCGCGGAAGGGGCCGTAGTGGGCGCTCGCGAATTTGGCGGTGTAGGAGAGGATGGCGGTGTCGCGATGGCCGGCGTCGTCCAGCGCGGTCCGGACGGCGGCGACCCGGCCGTCCATCATGTCGCTCGGCGCGACCCAGTCGGCGCCCGCCCGGGCGAGGGAGACGGCGCCGGCGGAAAGGAGCGGGAGAGCGGCGTCGCCGTCGATGCGCACGCGTCCGGTCGAGGCGTCGGTGACGGGCACGCCGCAGTGGCCATGTGTCGTGTGGGGGCAGAGGCAGACGTCGGCCATGAGGAGCAGGCGATCGCCGAATGCCTCGCGCAATGCGTGCAACGCCTTCTGGGCGGGTCCATCCTCCGCGGTGAGCGTGCGGGCATCGTCGTGCTTATCGTCCGGTACGCCGAACACCATCACCGAGCGAAGCCCGGCGTCGACGAGGGGGGCGAGCCGTTCGACGAGCCGGTCGGGCCCGAGGCGTGCGTGGCCGGGGAGGCTGGCGATGGGCTCCTCGCGTCCGTCGCCGTCGAGCGCGAAGACCGGGAGGGCCAGTCGGGCCGGGTCGACCGAGGCGTCGGCGATGGCGTCTCGGATCGCGCCGTGCGCGCGAAGGCGCCGTGGCCGTGCGACGGACCGGTCGCGGGGTGCGAGTTCAGCAAGGTGGGTCTCGGTTCTCATGGGGTCACCTGCAATGTGGAAAGGAGTCGTACGAGCCCTTGGGGGGTCGGCTCGGGGAGCGTGTGGGTGGGATGGCCGAGT
The DNA here is from genome assembly GCA_019347805.1 of Methanobacteriota archaeon. Classification (GTDB taxonomy): domain Archaea; phylum Thermoplasmatota; class E2; order JACPAO01; family JAHWKR01; genus JAHWKR01. The sequence continues at coordinate 52,273 of JAHWKR010000009.1, read as the reverse complement.
GCTTCGAGGGTCGCGCCGGTCGTCGGGCCGATGGCGGCGAACGGCGTCTCCAGGAGCGCGGGTGGCGGCTCGGCGAGTATGGTACGCGCGGTGGCCGGGCTCGTGAAGAGGACCAGGTCGAACCGCCCGCTCGGCGCGGGGACCTGTTTCGGCCGGACATCGTAGACCGTGAGGCGTTCGACATCGATACCGGCCTCCTCCAGGATCGCCAGCGGCTCGGGTCGGACGTTCGCGCCGCAGGGCCACAGGACCCGGGTCGTGCCTTCCCGCATCATCCGCTCGGCAAGGAGCCGTGCCGTGTCGCGCCCTGTGGCGCTTCTTGGCATGAGCGTGACCGGTTGCCCGGCGGCGCGTAGGGCGCGTGCCGTCGTGGGTCCGGTGCAGGCGATGCGTTTCGGTCCCGCTTCGGCGGCCGCATCGAGCCGGCGGCACGCTTCGACGGCGCGGCGGCTCGTGACGAGGACCCAGTCGGCGTCGCGCCATGCTTCGATGGCGTGGGTGTCGGTGGTGTCGAGCGTCATGCGCGTGGTGAAAGGCCACCACGAGGTCGTTTCCCAGCCGTACGCGGCGAGCGTTTCGACCCACAAGGGATCCGGGTCCTGGACCAGGAGGACCCGGCCTTTTGAAGTGGGCTGAGTCACTCGAGGATCCGGTCCTGGTGGCGCTTGGAGCGCGATGAGAGCCCGCGTCACCAGGGCGTCCGGTTCCCCTGTCGCGGTCGCCCGGGCAAGCCGCGCGGGTGCGCCATCCGCTCCGTCGTGCGCGAGGGTCGCGTGCAGCGTCCATCGGTCCGCGTCGCCTTCTGGGTGTCCGGGGGGAAGACAGGTCGCGCCGAGCGGTGTGCCGCAACCGCCGCCGAGCCGGCGCAGGATCGCGCGTTCTGTGGCGACAGCGGTGTGGGTGGTGACATCCTCGACCTCTGCAAGAAGTGTTTCAGCCTCGTCACCGGCGCGCGCCTGCAGTGCGAGGGCGCCTTGTCCCGGTGCGGTCGGCCATGTGTCGAGCGGAAGACGGTGTGCCTCGACGCCGATTGGCAGCGTAGGCGCGTCACGTGCGAAGACGGCCGAGGCGACGAAGAGTCCGTCGAGCTCACCGTGCGCGATACGGGAGATGCGGGTCGAGATGTTGCCCCGGACATCGATCGGGATGGCGTGGGAGTGCAGGGAGTGGAGTTGGGTCTGTCGGCGCGGCGCGCTCGTACCGATGCGGAGGCCGCCCAGTGCACCAATCTCGTGTCCGGCCGCTAGAAGCAGTCGGTCGGCGGGGTCGGCGCGTTCAAGCGTGTAGGTGCGCGAGATGCCGGGCGGGGGGTCGAGGGGGACGTCCTTCAGGCTGTGTACCGCGAGGTCGATGCTACCATCGAGGAGGGCGTCGTCGAGCCGGCGGGTGAAGGCGCCGGGTTCCAGGAACCGGGACAGTGGCCGGACCTGGTCTTCGTCGCCGAGGCTCGACAGCGGGACGACCTCGACCTTCTCTTCCGTCGCCCCGGAGAGGGGAGCGACGGCGAGCCGTGCCTGTGCCATGGCGAGGGGGCTGGCCCGTGTGCCGAGCCGGAGGGTCATGTCGGCACCTCGTCGACACCGTGAAGGTCTTCGGTCCTACGCTCGTCCGCGACCGGTCCTTGTGTGACCTCGTCTCTCTTCTCGTTTCCCCTCGTGTCGGCGCGCGCCGAGAGCGCTTCGGCGAGGTGTTCGAGGGCGAGGTGGCGCATGCGTTTGAGGGCGCTGCGGTAGACGTCGATGCTTTCTGTCCGTCCGGCGGCGAGGTCCTCTTCCAGTCGCGTGATGAGCGCGTCGCTGGTGCCGTCGAGGACGGCGCGGAGGGAGTCGATGCGGCCGCGGTCGGCCTCGATGGCGGCGCGTCGGCGCCAGCGGGCGATCTCGTCGGCGAAACGGGCACGGACGGCGAGGAGCGCCGTGTCGGGCGGGACCGCGTTGGCGACGCGTGCGAGGTCTTCGAGCGCGATGAGCCGGACGGAACCGGCGATGGCGGGGTCGGCGTTGCGGGGCAGGCCGAGGTCCAGCACCACCGTCTCTCCTGGCCCACTCGGGATGTCTGTGATGTCGAAGACCGGCGTCGTGGTCTTCATGACGAGTAGGATGGCGTCGGCTTCGATACGGGCGGCGCGGTAGGCGTCGAGGTCCCACGCGGTCGCGTCGCCGCGTCCGGCGACGAGCCTTTGGGCGCGGTCGCTGTCGCGCGAGACGAGGTGGAGCGTGATGTCGCGCGTGTCGATGCCTTGCAGCAGGGTGGACGCCATCTCGCCGGTGCCATAGACGCTCACGACCGCTTTGCGACCTTCGCCGTGGGCGCGCACTTTCGCTTGTTCGAGGTGGGGGGTGACGAGGGGGACGAGCGATCGCACCTTGCCGAGAGGGCTGTCCTTGCGGACGTTGCGCGACACGCGGAGACAGCCGTCAAGGATGCGGTCGAGCGCGCCTCGGGTCGAGGCGGCGCGGCGGGCGCGGGCGACGGCGTCGCGGAACTGTGCCACGACCTGTGTCTCGCCAGGAGTGAGGGCGTCGAGACTGGTGGCCACCTCGGCAAGATGCGCGACGGCGTCCCAGCCATGGAACACCTCGGGTGGGGGCATCGTGGCATTGCCGTCGGCGAGGGCGTCGGCGAGTCGGCGGGCGAGGGAGCCGGGTCGCGAGGAAGCGCGCGGCAGGAGCGCGACGAGGCGGCGTTGGCAGGTCGAGAGGAGGAAGACCTCTTCGATGTCCTCGTTGTCGAGCACACGGCGGCCGGTCGCGTCGTCGAGACGGAGCCTTTCCAGTCGTTCCGCGGGGGTGTTGGGGAGCCGCCAGGTGATGACGAGGAGCCGGCCGTGGGGGTCGCGCGGGGTCGGGGGGCGCATCAGCGCGCACCCCCGTCGTCATCGGCGAGCGCTTGCTCCACGAGGTCCAGTTGAAGGGCGACATACCGGGGGTCGGTGCCGGGGGTGGGGACACGGTGGAAGCCGGTGATGCCGTTGTCGTGCGCCAGTTCCCGGTACTGGATGTCGATCTCTTCCAGCGTCTCAAGATGTTCGCAGGTGAAGCCGAACGGGACGACCACAAGGCTGCGCACGCCGGAGCGGCCGAGACGCACGAGGGTCTCGTCGGTGTAGGGACGCAGCCATTCGACGGGGCCGACACGGGATTGGAAGGACAGGTGGAAGCGCTCTTTCGGGACGATGTCGGCGAGCCGGTCCCTCACGGCTTCGAAGGCGCGTCGGACCTCGTCGTGGTAGGGGTCGCCGCGGCGGACATAGGATTCGGGCAGCCCGTGCGCGGAAAAAAGGAGGTGGGCCTCGTCGCGCCGAGACATGGGGACGTCGTCCCAGACGGCGCGGACCTGCTCTTCGACGAGCTGGAGATGAAGGGGATGGTCGCCGAAGCGTTCGATGCGCAGCGGGCGGAGTCCGTGGGCGGTGACGGCCGCTTCCGCTTCGAGCAGGCTGCTTTCGGTGGTGGCGCCGCTGTAGAAAGGGTATTGCGGCAGGAGCACGACACGGGTGGCGCGGGCCGTGGGGAGGGCGTTACCGAGGACGTCGGGCGTGCGTGGCGGGCCGTAGCGCATCCCGGCCCATGCCGAGAGGCGTCGGCCGGCGGCGCCGGCGGTGTCTTCGAGCGCGCGGGCGAGCGCTTCCGTGGTGGCGACGAGTGGAGAATGGCCGATGGCGGCGTATTTGGGCGCGACGAGGGGCGTGCGTCGTCGGGCGATGCGACGGGCGAGCCGGTCCTGGAACGGGCGCAGGAACCAAGGCAGGCGGATCATGCGCCGGTCCGAGAACAGCGCCTCGAGGAAGGGCGCGACCTCGGTTTCCTCGCGGGGTCCGCCCATGGCCAGGAGGGCCACCGCGGCTTCTTCATCCCGGGCAGGGTGGACGGCACCCGTCATCGAGGTCCGGTGAAAAGGCCCTGCTATATCAAAAGACTCCATATCAAGTTTACATGTCAATTAGCATGAAGCCATGGCTTCAGGCGCGGTTGGAGACTTATACCCTTTCTCCAGCAAGATGAAACATATCAACAGAAGGCTTAGGCGTCCGCAAGATCGACGATGACCGGCGCGTGGTCGCTCGGGTTCCCCTCGCCGGAGGTCTTCTTGCGTTCCTCCCGGTCCACGGTGACCGACGCGACCCGGCGGGCCACCGGCTCGGTGCCGAGCGCCAGGTCGATGCGTAGCCCCCAGCCGCGGTGGAACGAACCCGCACGATGGTCCCACCAGGTGAACGCCGCCTCCGGGTCCGCCTGTCGGTGCAGGTCCACCAGTCCCCAACCCAACAGGTCCGACACCCGTTCGCGCTCCGGCGTGCTGCAGAGGTTGCGCTCGCGCCAGCGCTCGGGATCGTGCACATCGGCGTCGGTCGGTGCGACGTTGAAGTCCTCGACGACAAGGAGCGGGTCTTGGGGTGACCAGGTCTCGGCGATCCAGTCGCGCAACAGTTCCAGCCATTCCAGCTTGATGGCGTACGCAGGATCCCCCACGGCCTTCCCGTTCACGACATAGACGTTCACCACGGTCAAGTCGCCGATGCGACCGGCGACGACGCGGGGCTGCTCCGCCACCGGGTCGTGCGGGAAACCCCGCATCACGTCCTCGAGCGGTTCCTTGGAAAGAAGCGCGACGCCATTGTAAGGGCCCGTCCCGTAGGTCACCGCACGATAGCCCGCCTGGACCACGGCGTCGTGCGGGAACGCCTCGTCCTTCACCTTGGTCTCCTGGAGGCAGAGGACATCAGGCGCATGCCGTTCGAGCACACCGGCCAGTCGCTCGAGCCGGGCCCGCACCGAGTTGACGTTCCAGGTGATGACGCGCACGACCGCTCGCAAGAGCCGGTCCCCTATCACGCCTGCGCCCCGGGGCCCATGCCGTGGCCTTCAAAGGCGGAGAGCCGTTCGCCGCGCCCGTGGCGGGCACTCTCGTCTATGGCGTCGCGGGCATCATCATCCTCGGGATCGCCTCCCATTGGCTCGCCTGGCGGGTCCGCGTCGCGCCCATCCTTCTTTTCCTCGCCGTCGGTTTCATCGCCGGGCCGATGACCGGCTTTCTCGACCCCGACACCATGCTCGGCGACCTCCTATCACCCATCGTGTCGTTGGGCGTCGCCGTCATCCTGTTCGAAGGCGGGATGTCGTTGCGCGCACGGGAGGTGCGCAAGACCGGCGCGGTCGTGGGGCATCTTGTCACCGTCGGCGTACTCATCACATGGATCCTCTCCGCCATCGCCGCGCATCTCCTTCTTGACCTTTCGGTCTCACTGGCGCTGCTTCTCGGGAGCATCGTGGTCGTGAGCGGACCCACCGTCGTCGGACCCCTTCTGCGTCATGTACGGCCGCGTGGTGCGGTCGGGCCGGTGCTCAAGTGGGAAGGCATCGTCATCGACCCGGTCGGCGCCCTCCTCGCCATCCTTGTCTTCGACGCCATCATCCTCGGCGACCCGGGTGCCGCTGCGCTCTCGACGCTCCTGTCGGTCCTGAGCGCGGTCTTCGTCGGCAGCGTCCTGGGTGTCGTCGGTGCAGCGCTCCTGGTCCTCGGCCTGCATCGTTTCTGGATCCCCGATTTCCTCCAGAGCGCGGTCACGCTCATGCTCGTCTTGCTCGCGTTCGTCGGCGCGAACGCGGTGCAATCCGAGTCCGGTCTGCTCGCGGTCACCCTCATGGGGATCGTCCTCGCGAACCAGCGCTTCGTCGACCTCGAGCGCATCATCGAGTTCAAGGAGACGCTGCGCGTGCTCATCATCCCGGCGCTCTTCATCCTGCTCACGGCGCGGCTCGAGCTCGGGGATCTCGCGGTCGTCGGCGGAGCGAGTCTGGCCTTCCTGGGTTTCCTCATCCTCGTCGTGCGCCCGGTGACGGTCGCCCTTGCCACACGGGGCACCGATCTCTCCCTTCGGGAGCGGATCTTCGTCGCGGGGCTCATGCCCCGTGGGATCGTCGCGGCGGCCATCGCCTCGGTCTTCGCCATCCGCCTCGCGGACCGTGGACTCACCGAGGCCGACCTTCTCGTGCCGTACACCTTCCTGGTCATCTTCGGGACGGGGATCGTCTACAGCCTCGCCTCGCGGCCGCTCGGACACTTGCTCGGCGTCGCGCAGAAGGGCGCGGGGGACGTGCTCATCGTCGGTGCCAACCTCTTCGCCCGTCAAGTGGCGAAGGCGCTCGGCCGGGCCGGCATCGGGGTCCTCCTCATCGACACGAACCGGTCCAACGTGACGCAGGCGAACGTCGAGGACCTGAACGCGAGACGGTGCAACGCCCTGTCCGACCGCATCGAGGAGGAGATCGAGCTGGAGCGGATCACGCAGGTCCTAGTGCTCACGCCGAACGACGAGACGAACATGCTCGCCGCCCTTCATCTCGGCGATTATGTCGACCGGGCGGAGGCGTACCAACTGCCCATGACCGAGCGGAAAGAACCGGTCGGGACGCCTGCGAGGCGCCTCGCCGGGCGCATGCTCTTCGGTTCCCGCTGGTCCTATGCGCGTCTGCATGACCACCTGCGCTCGGGATGGGTGGTGAAGACGACCAAGATCACCGAAGAGTTCGATTGGGAGGATTACAAACGCTTGTATGGCGACGACTTCGTCCCGCTCTTCCTGGTCTACGAGGGACGGGCCTGGCCGTTCACGAGCGCGCACTGGCCGACACCGGAGCCGGAGACCATCATCATCTCTCTTGCACGGGAAGACGAGAGCGTTGAAGCCGTACCTCAGGAGCGCATCAGCTCCTGAGGCGGTGAGACGGTCCCGGCGCCGTCACGGACTGGCGCGGTTGCGCACCGTGATCTCCTTCATGTCGCTCGTCTCCGGTTGTTCGACCATCGCGACGACAGCGTGCGCCACGTCCTCCGGAGCCAGAGGCAGCGCGAAGGCGTCGGGCACGCCCCACGAATCGAAGAAGTGGGTGGCCGTGTAGCCGGGGGCGACCGTCCCCACCTTGATGTTCTCCTGGGAGACCTCTTGGCGCACCGATTCTGTGAAGCCGCGCAGACCGAACTTGGCGGCCGCATAGAGGGACCATTCCGCGCGGCCTCCATAGGCGAGTCCGCTCGCGATCTGGACCACCTGGCCACCTCCGCGTCTTCGCATCACCTCGACCGCATGGCGGGTCAGGAGGTAGGGTGCGCGCAGGTTGAGGGCCATGTCGATGTCGAATTCTGCGTCCGACACCTCGGTGATCGGCTTCGCTTCGCCGCGACCGGCGTTGTTGACGAGGACGTCATAACCACCGAAGACCTCGGTCACGGTCTTCGTCGTCGAGCGCACACCGGCCGTCGTCGCAAGATCGGCCGCATGCACGACCACCTCCGGTGCACCGGCCGTCGAGCAGGCGTCGGCGGTCGCCTGCAGGTCGCGCTCGTTCCGGGCGACCAGGAACAGATGGGCGCCCCGTGCAGCGAAGGCTTCGGCCACCGCCTTTCCGATGCCACGGCTCGCGCCGGTCACGACGCACACCTTGTCGCGGAGGTCCATGTTCGCTGCACGAAGCGCCGTCATTAGATAAAACCGGCGAAGGAGCTTCGACGTGCCGCGCCCGTGACCTCATCCTTGTCGTACCCGTGGCGATCGACCTCCTGTTCTGAGGACGCTTTCCACCATCTCTGTCCGGCCGACATGTCCGCCGCTAGGGGGGATCCATCGAACCGCGTGAAAGACAGGTCATATACCGTCTGTCGTTCTTAGGGTCCGGTGAAACACACCATGGTAGGACGAAACAAAGACAAAAGGCTCCTTCCGCTCGTCGCGGTGGCCATCTTCACGATGGCCGCGCTCTCCGGCTGTCTCGGAGAGGACGATGCGGACTCGATCGAAAGCACAGCGCCCCGTGCGGTCCTCGAGGTCGACCGGGAATCCCGCTTCGCGGGCGAACCCTTCACCTTCGACGCGCAGTCGTCGTCCGACCCGAACGGCAACATCACGAAATGGGTGTTCGACTTCGGTGACGGCGAGACTTTCGAGACCGAGGACGTCGACGAGGCGCGTGTCAAGCACCGCTATGACGCCGGTGGCGTCTATTCGGTCACCTTGACCGTCTTCGATGATGCGACAGACCAGGAGGGACCGCTCAACACGACCACCGAGCGCACCGTCATCGTCGACCGCCGCATCGACATCGGACCTGCGATGGTCGCCGCCGCGCCGACCAACTCCTCGGCGACGGCACGCTCGGAACGCGCCTTCGAGGCCAACGAGACGGCCGAGCGTTATGAGCTCGACCTCCTGGTCGAGAACGCGATGGCCCTCGGCGACTCGAAGATGACCGTCCGGGTCGTCGACGACAACGGCACGGTGCTGTTCGAGGAACTGGTCGAGGTCGGCCAGGGCGAGAACGTCACCGTCGAATCGGCCGAGGCGCTCACCGGTGAGGGCACCTTCGTCCTCGAGCTCATCGCCGAGAGCGGCGCAAGCCGGGCCACCGGTGAACTCCGCATCTATCACGGCACCGGATCGGAATGATCTCCTTCCCTCTCTCCCTCCACACCCCCCGGGGCACCGCTCAAGTACCTGTCTGACCTGCGGTCCCCGGGGACCTTGTCCCGGCTTCTTCCCTTCCTTCCCTTCGATGACCTATGTCCCGGACGAACCTGCGTCTCTTCGCGCTCTTCACCGTCGCCGTCTTCGCCACCGCGGGGGCCGCCTCGGCGCAGGCCGACGACACCGACGAGGCGTGGCGCGAAGAGCCGCGCGAACTGGAAGGGCGCGCCATGGCCGACGGTTTCAGTCTGATGAGTCGGCGCGACTCCGAACTCGGCTCGGACCGCATCGAGGTCTCCTTCTCGGTCGACGACGCATCGTTGCGCTATTCGTTCGTCTCGCTCGAAGAGGGGAACGAGACGGTCATCGTCACGCGTCTGGCTTTCCTGGCGCTCGTCGAGTTCCGCGACCGGGACGAGGACGGCCGATACGGCCTGGGTGACGAGGCGGTGCAACGCTACGACCTCGCCACGCTGGATGCGCGCATGGCGCCCGCCGAGCCGGTCCTGGAGGGCGGGTTCGCGGCCGTCGCGACCTATCCGCTCGAGAACCGCTCACGCGGCGACGAGGGGCCGCTCGGTGGCGACACGCCCGAGTTGGTACCGGGTGAACTGCGCTTCGTCTTCCGGATGTCGCCCGAGGTGCGCATCGCGCCGTCGGGCCGTGTCGCCCCGACCGAGGTGGCGATCGATGTCGCCCTCGACCGTTTCCCGTTCCAGGAAGGCGACACGCAGGTCGCCTTGGAGACGCGGTTCGCGTCGAACCGACCGCTTGTCGATGTCACGGATGCCGCCTCCGGTCTATCGGTCGGCGAAGGGGTCTTCTCGTCGCGCTACGCGTGGCCTGAGATGGACGCCCCTCCGGCCGCCGTGCTCGCGGAAGACGGTGCCGTGGTCGCTTTCTCGATGGCGCGTGAGACGGCCTCGCTCGGACCGCTCCGGCTCGGTGCGGCGCGCACCGTCGGCGTTCCGGAAGAGGTCGTGCGCTTCTTCACCGAGGGTGAGCCGTGGGTCTACGCCACAGGCGCGCTCGTTGCGCTCGTTGCGGCCGGGGTGCCCGCTGTGATGCGGCTCCGGGAGGTGCGTTGATGGTCTCGGTCGCCAGTCTTGCCACTGGGGCGTTGACGGCTGTGGCCCTGGTCGTCGCGCTCGTGGCGTTGCGTGCCTGGTGGCATGCGCGGACGACGAAGGTGTTGCTCCTTGCTCTCGGTTTCCTGGTCTTCTTCGTAAAAGGCCTCTTCCTGAGCGTGATGCTCTTCATCGAGCCGCGCTGGGCCATGGAGAGCCTCGTGCCGGCGGTCTTCCTGGACCTTGTGGCGATCGGCTCGTTCCATGCCGCGGCCGTGGCACGGGCGTAGGGTCCCAAATAGACCGACCGTCCTGCGGTCATCGGTGACCGTACTGGCCGCACCCGAGGCGCGGGAGACCCTCCCCGCCGATCGGCTGCTTGCGCTCTATGTCGTCTTCCTCGCGTCGAGGGAGGACCTCTTGGCTTTGGATGCGAGGCGCAGGGTCTATCGCTATGTGGAGCGGTATCCCGGGCTGCATCTGGCCGAGGTGGCACGTGGCACGGGGCTTGGCACGAACCATGCCAAGTATCATCTGGGATACCTGGAAAGGCATGGTCTGGTGACGGGCCGGACGGAGGAGGGTTACCGGCGTTTTTGGCCGAAGGAGGCGTCGGAGTTGGGGCCGGTGGACCGCATTCCGAGCGGCGACAAGAAGGTCCTGGCGTTGTTGCGTCGTCCGGTGCCGTTGCGCATCGTCCTGTCGCTCCTGGAGCGCGACGAGGCGAGCCAGGTGTCGCTCTTGGCGGACGTCGATGTGGCGCAGTCGACGTTGAGCTACCATCTGAAGCGGTTGGTGGAGGCGGGGGTCCTCGAGGTGGACAAGCGGGGCCGCGAGCGGGTCTTCCGGCTCGTGGAACATGACCGGCTTCTTGCGCTTCTCGTGCGGTACCGGCCGCCGGATGCGCTTGTCAAGGGTTATCTGGAGGCGTGGGAGTCGCTCGGGATCTAGGCTGCGCGTCTGGAAGGACGACGGTGGCCGCAGGCAGGTACGGGCGGAAGAAGCCGCGCGCGAAACCCCAGGTCATCTACCGGAGAGTGGCACAATATGCGAAAAACCATCCCTCATTGATTATAAACCCGACCAAGGGTTTTCATCCAGCCCTCCGGTTCCCTCGCCCAAGCAGTGGTGGTTTCCTAATGGTGCATCCGATCCACAAAGCCTTGCCCGTCCTTCTCGCGCTCGTCCTCACCGCCTTGCCGGTGCCGCAGACGGCCGCCGAACACAACGGCCCTTGCATCGCGACCGACCCCGTCAATCCGCTTCTCGCAGGCGGCGGCGTGGTCCGCTTCACCGAGGACCCTGATGCCGGCGCCTGGACCCCGTGGTGGATCGGCCCTGGCCAGGTCCACGTGGCCCCGCCTCCGGCCACAGCGAGCGCCACGACGGCCGAAGAGCTCGCCGAACTCCACGCCTGGCAAGAGAACCGCACGTCGTTCCAGAGCTTCAAGGCCGCTCTCGTCGACAGCGGGCCCGCCGGTCGCTTCTGGGAGGACAAGATGCTCGACCTGGTCATCGAGAATTCCCCGCTTCCGAAGAAGAACCCGCCGCGCATGGCGCTCATGATGGGGCTCCTCGAGACCGCCATGCACGACGCGCTCGTCATCAGCTGGCACTACAAGTATTGCTATGAACGCCCGGCGCCCTACCATGTCGACCCGCTCCTCCGCCCGCTCGTCGAGGAGCGCGACCTGCCGAGCTATCCCAGTGAACATGCCGCGGTCGCCGCGGCCGCATCGGAGATCCTCGAACACTTCTTCCCCGACAAAGACGTCGACGAGGACGGCTTCACGATCCTCGAGAACGGCCGGCTCGCCGCCGACAGCCGTCTCTGGGGCGGAGGCAACTACCGCTCCGACGTGGAAGCCGGTTTCTCCATCGGCAAACAGGTCGCCGCGTATGTCCTTGCCGAACGCGCATCCGACGGCCAGGACGCCCAATGGGACCCGAGCACGCGCCCCGTCCACCACGACGGCTCCGACCCGGACTTCCCCGCCAACTGCGTCTATATCGAGACCCCCGACAACGGCAACCCGCCACTCGAACCCGCTTGGGGCAACGTCGACCCGATCTGGCTCGATTCCGGCGACCAGTTCCGCGTGCCGCCACCGCCACCGTGCGACGGACCGGATTGGATGGCGCAGACCCGCGACCTCTGGGAGGCCTACCTCAACCTCACCGACCGGCAGAAGGAGATCGCCGACTATTGGGAAGCCGGAGAACTCACCGTCCTCCCGCCCGGCATGAACCTCCAGATCGCCATGGACAAATCCGAGGAATACGGCCTCAGTACGATGCACCACGTCCGGGTGCTGGCCTACGTCGCCGTCGCCCAAGCCGATGTCGGCATCGCCGCCTGGGACTCCAAATACGCGTACTGGGCCGAGCGCCCGATCACCTCGGTGCACCGCTACGCGTGGGACCTCGACCCGAAATACGACGGCTGGTGGGAGGCCAACACCAATCCCACGACCGGCGAGGTCATCAACAGGTGGTTCCCGCACGCGGTCACCCCGCAGTTCCCCGGCTACGTCTCCGGCCACGCCAGCTTCACCGGCGCCGGACAACAGGTGCTCAAGCACCTCTTCCCCGAGGACGTGCCCGAGTTCCGCGCCTACCAGACCGATGCGGCGATGGCCCGCTTCTACGGCGGCATCCACATCCGCTCCGACAACGATGTCGGGGTCGAACTCGGCATCGACGTCGGGGACCACATCGCCCAGCGCATCGCAGAGGACGGCTACGGTCTCGCGTACCTGAAGTAGGACAATGGTGCCGCATGTGCCGGGTGTCGCGTGCCCGATGCATGCGGACGTTCATCGGGAGAGCGGGAGCACCGGGTCGACCTGAGCCGCCGCAGAAACGTGAGAGCCGAGCTTTGGAGGGCCGCTGCGGCATCGGATGCACTCAGCCTCTCGACCGACCGACGCACCGGACGGAGGCTCTTGTGCGCACACGAGCATGGAAAAAGAGATAGTCAACCCCTCGCTCCCTCCCCCCGATGTCCGCCCTGGTGGCCGCTTCCGGTCTCGCCGTACGCTACGGCAAGGTCCGTGCCCTCCTGCCCACGAGCTTCGAGATCCCGAAGGGGACCTGGGCGCTCCTCGGGCCGAACGGCGCCGGCAAGAGCACGCTGATCCGCGCCATGCTGGGCCTCACCCAGCCGAGCCAGGGCAGCGTCTTCGTGCTCGGCAAGAATCCCGCGGCGGACCCGGCCGGTGTGCGTCGCCGCGTGGGCTACATGCCCGAGTCCCCCGCGCTCCTTCCGGGGCTCACCGGCATCCAGTACGTCACCCTCGCCGCGAAGCTCTCCGGCATGAACGCCAACGCCGCACGCCGGGCCGCCCATGTCACCGTCGACGACGTCGGGCTCGGCGAGGCGCGCTACCGCAAGGTGGAGACCTACTCCACAGGCATGCGCAACCGCGTCAAACTGGCCCAGGCGCTCGTGCACGATCCCGAGCTCATTATCCTGGACGAACCGACCAACGGGCTCGACCCGGACGGCCGCGACGCCATGCTCGATCTCATCCGTGACCTCAAAGGGGAAGGACGGTCGCTGCTCATGTCGAGCCACATCCTGCCCGAAGTACGCAAGGTGTGCGACCAGGCGGTCATCCTGCGCGAGGGCAAGGTGCTCCACAAGGGCCCGCTCGAGGACCTCGCCCAGGATCTCGGTGGCGTCGTCCTGGAGCCGCTCGATGCGCCCGAGGCGCTCGTCCGCGACCTGAAAGGGCAGGGCCTGGATGTCGAGACCGTCGGCGACCGCATCATCGTGCATGGGACCGACGCCATCGGCCCGATCCTCGCGACCGCCCACCGCGCCGGTGTCGCCATCCGATCGGCGAAGCCCCATTCGCGTGCGGTCCATGACGTCATCGTGGAGTACATGGAAGGGGAGGTGGGCGCATGAAGGAGTGGGTCGGGCCGCAAGGGACGCTCGGCTCCATCTGGGCGCTCACCCTGTCCGGTTTCGCCGGTGTGTTCCGCAGCATCGTGATGTGGCTCACCCTGGCCGCGGCCGGCATCATCGTCGCCGTCTCCGTCACGACCATCGTGATCGTGAGCATGTTCGATCCCGACGAGGTCGGTTTCTTCTTCAACGGCGAGTTCTTCGCCACCGTTCTTGGTATCCTCACCGGTCTGCCGCTCGTCGTGGTCCTCGCCACGGTCGGTGCCCGTGTCACCTCGCGCGACCGGATGCTCGGCGGCCTCGAGTTCATCCTCTCCAAGCCGGTGCCGCCGTGGGGCTATGTGCTCGCACGCACCGCGACGCCGCTTCTTGCCGCCACGGTCATCGTGTTCCTGCCTGCGTTCGTCATGGTGGCCCTTCTGTCGGTTCTTGTCGATCCGATCCCCGCCGGCGGCACCGGTGCGCTCTTCGGAGCGCTCGGCTACGCGCTCCTCTACACGGTCGGCCTCGCACCGCTCGCGGTCGCGGTGGGGAGCCTCGTCTCCAATCCACGTTTCGCCACGGCGGCCTGGCTCGCCGTCGCGTGGGTCACCACACCGCTTGTCGGCATCGCAGAGGAGATGGGCGCGGATTGGTGGTGGGCGTTCAATCCCATCGTCTCGCTCGGCAGCCTTGGCGCCACCTTCATGGGGGTGCCGTTCGTCGGCGACAGCGTCGGGGCGGCGTGGCTCGTGGCGGTCCTGTACTTCGTCGTCCCCTTGGTGGTGTTGCGCCTGCGCATCCAGGAGGTGGTCCGATGATCACCATCGAGGATGTCTCGTCATGGTATGGGGACGTCATCGCCCTCAACGGCGTAAGCGCGCGCATCGAGACGCCTGTCATCGGCCTCCTGGGTCCGAACGGGGCCGGCAAGTCGACCCTGCTGTCTCTCCTTGCGGGCTTGCGCCGACCGAAGACGGGCGCGGTCTTCATCGACGGGGACGAACCCTACGACGACCCCGAGGTGCTCAAGCACATCGGCCTCGTCCCGGAACCCCTCATGCCCGCCCGTTGGCTGACCGGCCACCGCTTCGTCGCCGACCTCGCCCGCATGAGCGGCCTCGGCAAGTACGAGTCGCGCCACGAAGCGACGCTCATCCTCAAACGGCTCGGGCTCGCGCATGCGATGCACCGGCCCATCCGCGGCTACAGCCAAGGGATGCGGCAGCGCGTCAAGCTCGCCCAGGCGCTCATCCACAAGCCCCGTCTCCTCCTTTTGGACGAACCGTTCACCGGCCTCGACCCACCCGGGCGCGCCATGATGACGCGGTCGATCCAAGATGTCGCGAAGGAGGGTGTGCAAGTGGTCTTCTCCAGCCATGTGCTCGGCGAGGTGGAGGCGGTGACACGTGATGTCCTTATGCTGCTCCGTGGCCGCATCGTCGCCCATGGCTCGGTGCGCGATGTACGCGCCCGGCTCGCGTCGGTGCCGCTCCGTATCGGCATCCGCACGAAGGACCCCCGCAAGGTCGCCGCGACGCTCCTTCAACATGACGATGTCGAAGGGCTCGACCTGAGGGACGGACAACTGGTCGTGCGCATCAGGCACGGCACCACGTTCTTCCGTGACCTTACCCGGCTCGGGCCGAAGCTGCCCATCGATGCCTATGGGCCGTTGGACGAGGACCTGGAGAGCGTCTACGGGCTCCTTGTCGAGAGGAGGGGTCGCGAATGAGCCGCGTCGCTTTCGAATGGGCCCTTCGGGACACCCTACAGGGGCCGCGAGGGATCGTGCTCGTCGCCGCGGCGCTCATCCCGACGGTCTTCATCCTCATCATCGCGCTCACTGAATCACCGGTGCCGGCGCGCGAGGCGCCACGTGTCGCGGCCGTGGTCCTCACCACGTTCGTGTTCCCCGGCCTCGTGGCGCTCCTCGCCATCGTGGCGGGCGGGACGGTGTTGCGACAACCGCTCGAGGACGGCACACTGGTCTACTTCATGACCCGCCCCGCCAAACGGATGTGGATCGGGATCGCCCGCGGCGCCGCGGCCGGCACGGCGGTCGGTGCGCTCGCCGTCCTCTGCGGCGTGGCGCTCATTATACCGCTTGGGCAACCTGGCATCGTCTTCAGTGCGGTGCCGGGTCTCTTCGTCGGCGGTTTCGCCCTCGGCGTCCTCTACGGACTCATCCTGAGTCTACACCGCTACGCCCTCGGCATCGCCATCATCCATGCGGTCCTTGAATCAGCGCTCTCCCGATTGCCTTTTGCCAGTCTGCGCAACCTGACCGTCAGCTGGCACTCCTGGGGCCTCATGGGCCGGGCGGCGGACGAGGCGGCCAAAGTGGGGGTCATCCCGGGGGACGGCGGCTCGGGTGTCATCGCGATCCTCTACGCGTTGGTCTTCCTTGCCATCACCGGGTTCTACTATTCGGTGCGTCCGTTCACGCTCGGCGTCGCGGAAGGGTAGCGCTCACCGGCTCACGGGGCGCGCTGTCGGCATCAGTTCGATGGGAGACGGGCGGGTCAGACCCCGAACGGATCGGTCTCGGGCATCCCGGTCGCTCCCTGTCTCGTCCCCCTCGGTCAACATCGGCGCCTTGGCTTTCGCCTCGGGCCGCGTCGACGCCTCCTCGCGCCAACCTTCCTCGCCGACGAGCGGGACGAAGCGTACCGCCCCCAGTTCTTCACGTCGCCATTCCTCTTCACCGAGGCGGGTGACGCGGACGATGACCTGGTCGCGTGGCGTCTCGCCGACCGGGACGACAAGACGGCCGCCGATCTGCAATTGGCGCTTCAACGACTCGGGCACCTGCGGGCCGCCGGCCGCGACGATGATGGCATCGAACGGCGCTTCGTCGCGCCAGCCCGTCGTCCCGTCGCCGTGTCGGACATGGATGTTGTCGTAGCCAAGGCGGTCGAGGAGGGTGCGGGCCGTGTCGGCGAGGTCGGCGTAGCGTTCGATGGTGTAGACGTCGCGGGCGATCTCGGCATAGACGGCGGCCGCATAGCCCGAACCGGTGCCGACCTCGAGCACCTTCTCGCCTGGCCGCACACAGGCGTCCTGGACCATGAGCGCGACCATGTAGGGCTGCGAGACGGTCTGCCCGGAGCCGATGGGGAGCGGTGCGTCCTCGTAGGCGAACTCTTCCAGGTCGGAGCCGACGAACGCGTGTCGCGGCACGGCGCGGAAGGCGTCGAGGATGTGCGTCTCCTGTACGCCCCGTTGGCGGATGAGCCCGACCATTCGTTCCCGTTCGGTCTCGAGTCTGCGCGTCGTGGACATGTTCGATACCGCCCCGCAGAGTGCTCGCCGATGCGCTCCTAAAGGCCGTTCTCTACCGGTCCGAGAGATGTCCACCCGTATTCCCCTCAGGGTTCGAGCGTGAAGCCTTCCCGCACGGGGAACGATTCCGGTGGCTCGGGCCAGAAGCGTGCGACAGACAGACGACCGAGGATGTCCGGCGGGAGCCCATCCGGCGCGTCGCCATCGTCGAGGAAGGCCGCGGCGCATGCGCCGAGCGCGAAAGAACGCATGAAGCCGTAGCCGTTGCCGCCGGTGAGGATGTGCAGACCTTCGGCGTCGGGATGGGGACCCATGAGCGGGGCACGGTCCGGGGTACCGGTCAACAGGCCTTTCCAGGCACGGCCGAGCCCGGCCGTCGCGAGCCCCGGGAAGCGCCGGGGGACGACGAGCGCGATCGAGTCGAGGAACGACGGTTCCGCATCATGGGTGAAGCCGTCCGACGGGATGGGTTCCGTGCGGGTCCCGTTTCCCACGAGGAGATGTCTTGGCCCTTCCGGGCGCAGGTAGTAACCGTTGGGATCGTCATGGACGATCGGCATCGCTTCGGCATGCGGCGTCTCGAGGATGGCCGCGTGGGTGCGGAAGCATTGTGCGGGAAGACGCAGGCCGTGCGCGGCCAGGAACGTGCGCGTCCAGGCGCCCATGGCCACGATGACCCGGTCGGCTTCGATGCGTGTGCCGTCGGCAAGGAGCACGCCACCGATCCGCACCACGGGTGACGGCCCCGAACTGTCGGTGTCGAGGAGCAGGCGGTCGACGCGCGTCATGGTGCGGATGCGGATCCCTTCCGCCTTCGCTGCGCGCGCCATGAGGTCTGTGGCGTCCGTGCTGAGGCTCCATGCGTCCTGGGGCAATGACAAGACGAGGCCGACGTCGTGGGCGGCCGCCTCGACACCTCGGCGTGCCATCCCGTCCGCCCATTCGGATCCGCTGAGGATCTCGTGTTCGACACCGAGCGCGGCGCACCCGTCGGCGATGAGCGGGATGATCCGCCCTTCCGGACCGTCACGCGCGACCAGATGGCTGCCCGGTCGCCGGAGAAGGGGTCCGGTGTCGGCCCCTGCCCGAGGGTGTGCCTCTTCCAGGCGCTCGAGCCCTTCCATCGTCAGCCGGACGAGACGGCGGTCATGGTCGTGCACGATGCCGGTGGAGAGGATCCCGGCGGCGTATCCGGTGGTCTCTCCCGCGACGCCCCCGGCATCCAGGAGCGTGACCTCGTGTCCGGCTTTCTGACCGTGATAGGCGGCCGCGGTGCCCAAAGCCCCGGCCCCGACGATGACGACCCGCATCGGCGTGCCTCAGTCTCCGCCTTTGCGTTTGAACCAGCGCGGGAGTCGGGGCCTCGGGATGGTCAGTCCACCGCCTCCTCCGTCGCGTCGTTCACGTCCGCGCGAATCGATCCACCGTGAGCGGTTCTGTACGTATTGGGCACGGTTGAAGCGGAAACGGCTGCGGTCGCCGACATCGATGCGTTGGATGACGCCATAATAGAGGTTGGGCCGGAGGCTGTCGACAAAGAGGTTGTGATCGATGCCGCGACGGATCTCTTCCTCGGTGAGACCAGTGCCTTCCGAGATCTCCTCGATCGTGCACTCCTCGCCGTCCTGGTCTTTCAGGTACCGGACGACGCGTGTCCGGAGTTGCGTGTCGCCGGCCATCCGCACGCTCCGGCAGGCAAGGGGGTCATAAGAAGATGCGGGAGGTTCCCGGCCGGTCACACCGTCGGGTGGGCGGGTGGTGGACCCGTCAGTCGTCGGTCATGCGGCCTCGCCGCAGGTGTTCGAGGGCAGGGTCGGCCGGGAAGACGTCCTCTTCGGATTCCAGGACCGAGACCGTCTCGGGTTCGGGCGCCCGAGAAACGGGGAAATGCCGGTTGCCGGGGGTGTTGATGTCGTGGAGGTACTGTTCGATGCGTTTCTCGAGGATGAGGTATTGGGGCTCCTCGATCTTGCGCCTCATGAGCATCTGATTGAGTTCCTTCTTGAGTTCGATGAGGTTGGTCCGACATTCGTTGAGGTCGTCACCGAAGCGTTCGAACGTGTCGTCGATGCGGTGCAACTGGGTCGACATGAAGCGGGAGCGGCGACGATAGATGAGGTAGGCACCGACGAAACCGGCGATTGCGACGACGAGGCCGAGGATGTCGAAGATGGCGTTGCCGAAGACGAAGCCGGCCCCTGGGGCGCCGGTGGTGGTGACCTTGGCGGTGGCCGGCCCATCGTAGCTTTGGCCGTCTTCCTCCATGTCGGCTTCGATCAGCCAGGTGCCTGAGGGAGGGTCGGAGAGGGTGTGGGTCGCCTCTTTGTTGTAGGTGAGTGTCGATTCCACCATCCCATCCAGGTCGCCGCGCTGCAGGGCGCCGATGTTGAGAGCTCCGAACCTGACCTTGCCTTCGGGCGGGTCCTGGCCCCAGTCCTGCATGCCCGCTGTGCACGCGAACGGATCCTTTGCACAATCGACCGTCTCGGGTCTGGTCGAGAAGACGATCTTGAGGCGCTCGGTCCCCTTGGGCACGCTGAACGTTTCGTCGTCGTCGCCGATGGGTCCGTCGCGCAGCACCACCTCTTCGTCATCGCCGCCGCAGCCGGCGAGGCTGACGCTCACGAGGATGAGGGCGAAGAGGAACAGGAGAGGAGGCGCTGCAGGCCGACCAGCCACGCTGTGGAAGTCCCCGCTGGTCCTCTTAAGTCTTTGTCCATGTCAACCGCTGAGAGCGCAGGCCAGCGCTTTCCGATGTGCGGTGGCGATGGCCTGCTCGTGGAGGCGCGCCTTGGGGACCCAGGCGGTCCCGTCCGCGGCGCCGTCGTCCTGTCCGGTGACACGGCATCTTCGCACCTCGATGCGCCAGAGGCGGTGCGTGAACCGGTGCTCGGTCTCCCCCAACAGGCGGCCTTGTCGGACCCGGACGCCTGTCTGTTCACGCACCATGCGGCCGAGGGGCCGGTCGTCGGGACCTCCTGGAAGGCCCCACAATCCGCCAAGGAGACCGTTTTCGGGGGCGCGCGTGAGCAGCACCGCGTCATCGCACTCCACCCAGGCGAGACGCATGCGGACCTCGCGCGGTGCGGGCTTCGCCGAACGGGCGGGGAGTGTCAAGGTGCGACCGGTGCGATGGGCGACACAATCGGCCCGGACTGGACAGCGGTCACAATCGGGCGAACGCGGCGTGCAGAGGGTCGCCCCGAGTTCCATGAGCGCCTGGTTCCAGTCCCCCGGGCGGTCGCGGGGCACGAACCCCGTCGCCGCTTCTGTCAGCACCTTCCGGCCGTTCGGCGTGGTGATGTCGACATCGTTCCCGGTGAGACGCGCCAGGACACGCAGCACGTTGCCGTCGACGGCGGGGACCGCCTCGCCGAAGGCGATGGAGGCGATGGCGCCGGCCGTGTAGGCGCCGATCCCCGGCAGGCGCATGAGTCCGTCGCGCGTCGTCGGCATCCGGCCCCCATGCTGCGCGACGACGACACGGGCCGCCTCGTGGAGGTTGCGCGCGCGGGAATAGTAGCCGAGGCCCTGCCAACTGCGGAGGACGGCGTCGCGGTCGGACGCGGCGAGCGTTTCGAGGTCGGGGAAGTGTTCCATCCAGGCGAGGAAGTAGGGGGTGGCGGTCTCGACCCGGGTCTGTTGCAGCATGACCTCGGAGACCCAGACGGCGTACGGGTCGTCGATGCCGCGCCACGGCAGGTCGCGCCGCTCGGCGTCGTACCAGCGGAGGAGCGCGCGGACGAGCGACGCACGGGAGCGGTCCACGGCCGGTCCACCGGGGGGTGCGGCAAAGGCTTTGCCGTCCGTGTTCCAGCCGAAAGCGTCATGCCCCGTCCCCGGCTGCAGGCGCCCGTGGCCTCCCCGGACCGGTTCGTCGTCGCCTCCGATGTCGGCGGCACGTTCACCGACACGATCCTCTTCGACCGCGAGGACGGCCGGGTCTGGTCGGCGAAGAGCGCGACCCGTCCGAGGTCCGAGGAACTGGGCGTCGTCGCTGGACTCAAGACCGTGCGCAAGGCGTTCGAGGACGATGTGGCGCGTGGGGAGGTCGACGGCGTCTCCACCCGCGATCTCTCCGGTCTTGGCCCTGTCGCCATCCACCACGGCTCGACGGTGGCGACGAACGCGCTCCTGGAACGGCGTGGCGCCAAGACGGCGTTCATCACCAATGCGGGGTTCGAGGACCTGCTTGCCATCCGCCGCCAGGACCGTGCCGACCTCTATGACCTGAGCGTCACGCGCCCTGAACCGCTCGTCCCGAAGGCGTTGCGCTTCGGTGTGCCGCTGCGTCGTGGACCCGCGGGGGAGGATTGGTCGGAGGGGGAAGTCGAGTCGGCGCTCGACGGCATCATCAAGGTCCTGCGGGAAGTGGAGGCGATCGCCGTCGGACTGCTGCACGCCGACCTGTGGCCGGACGACGAACGACGCGTGCGGGACCATCTTCGCGATGCGCTTCCGGGGGTGCCGGTCGTGACCAGCCACGAGGTCTGGCCCGAGATGCGCGAGGTGGAGCGGTTCGAGACCACGGTGGCGAACGCCTATCTCATGCCGCTCATGGGGCCCTACCTCGAGCGGCTCGATGCGGCGATGACCAAGGCGCTCTCCGCGTGGGGCGGTGCGCGCCCGGCAAGGGTGATGGATTCGGCCGGTGCGTTGCGGCGGGCTGCGGACGCCGCCCGGCTGCCGGCGAGCCTGCTTTTGTCGGGCCCGGCGGGGGGTGTGCGCGCGGCGGCGGGTCAGGCGAAGGCCCGCAAGGTCGCCGAGGTCGTGTCGTTCGATGTCGGTGGTACCTCCACCGATGTCGCGTATATCGTCGACGGCGCGCCGCGCATCGGCACCGAGAGCCGTGTCGGCGGTTTCGCGTGCCGCTTCCCGGCGGTGGGGATCCACACGCTGGGTGCGGGGGGCGGCAGCCGTCTGTGGCGTGACGCGGGAGGTCATCTCCAGGTCGGACCGGAGAGCCAAGGTGCCGTCCCGGGTCCTGCTTGTTATGGTCGCGGTGGTGAAGAACCGACGTTGACCGATGCTCTCCTCCTTGCTGGTCGGATCCCGCCCGGGCTCGTCTTCGGTGAACGGACCCGTCCGGACCGGGATGCGGCGTGGCGTGTCGTCGAGCGTCTTGCCGGTCGTCTGCGTCTCCCGGTCGAGGAGGTGGTCCTGGGCGCGGTGCGTGTCGTGACCGAGGCGATGGCGGGCGGCGTGCGTGTCGTCACGACGCATCGGGGGCACGACCCGCGTGGGGCGACGGTCGTCGCGTTCGGTGGGGCAGGGCCGCTCCTTGCCGCGGAACTCGCCGATGCGCTCGGGGCGGCCGAGGTGCTCGTGCCGTGGGACGCCGGTACCTGGTCGGCGCGCGGAATGGCGACGGCGCCGGTCGTGGAACGAAGGGCACGCGGTCTCGCCTTGACACTCACGAAAGGGGACACGTCGCATCCGTTCGCGGCCGACTGGTCGGCGCTGGCTTCGGGATTGGAGCACGAGGGGGCGGTCTTGGTGGGGCGTGTCGCGATGCGTTATGCCGGACAGTCACACGAGTTGGAGGTGCCGGTCGAGGGCGATGCGGCGGAGGCGGAGGTGCGTGCGGCGTTCCGTGCGGCGCATCTGCGCTCCTTCGGACATGTGCATGATGACCGGCCGTTGGAGGCGGTGCGGCTCTTGTTGGAGCGTGTGGAATCATCACCGGACCCCGGTTGGGGCGCGGGGTCGCGTGCCGGGGCACCGCGGCCCGAGGGGCTTGCGCACGAGGTCGACCTCCTGGTGCGTGGCCGCGCCGGGCCGGAGCGGAGCCGCGCACGAGTCGTGTGGCGCACAGACCTGGCGCCGGGCCAGGCGGTCGAGGGGCCGCTTGTCGTGCCGGACCCGACGGCGACCACCTATGTCCCGCCGCATTGGCGGGTCCATGCCGAGCGGGCAGATGGCTCGCTTCGGCTGACCCGTACGACTGGAGGGCCGGAGGACTGATGACCCGGAAAGACTTCCGGTTCCTGGACGGAGGATCATGCATCCGCGCATCGAAGTGACGAAGGGCGACATCACGGAAGAGGAGGTCGATGTCGTCGTGAACGCGGCCAACGAGCGTCTCAAGGCGGGCGGCGGGGTCGACGGGGCGATCCATCGGGCCGCCGGACCGACACTGCAGGAAGAACTGGATCGGCGTTACTCGGGTTGCGCGACGGGTGAGGCGGTCGTGACCGCCGGGCATGGTCTCCCCGCGCGTCATGTCGTCCACACGGTCGGGCCGGTCTGGAAAGACGGTACGGCCAAAGAGGATGAATTGCTCACGGCCTGTCATCGCAACGCGCTGCGCTGCGCCGCTGAGGTGGGCGCGGGTACGGTGGCGTTGCCGGCCATCTCGACCGGCGCGTTCGGTTATCCCGTTGAGCGTGCGGCGCGGGTCGCGACGCGGGCCGTTGTGTCTGCTTTGAAGGAGCTTCCGGAGATCGAGTGTGTGCGTTTCGTCTGTTTCGACGACGGCACGAAGCAGGCGTTCCGCTCGGCGCTCGAGGTGACGTTGAAGGAGATGTCATGGGAGTCGGAGGAGGACGAGCGGCCGGGGGACAGTCGTCCGTCATCGCCGGTCTGGATGGGGTCGGAATGACGGACCCGGTGCGGACGGAGGTGGTGCGGCGTGGCGTCGAATCGGCGTGCGAGGAGATGGGGGAAGCACTCGCACGCAGTGCCTTCTCGCCGAACATCAAGGAGCGGCGCGATTTTTCCTGTGCGGCGTTCGACGCCACCGGGCGCATGGTGGCGCATGCGGCGCACATTCCCGTGCATCTCGGCGCCATGCCGGCCTCGATGGCGGCGGCCCTCGACAGCCGTCCGGCCGAGGCGTGGCGACCCGGCGACGTCTTCGCGTTGAACGACCCGTACAAGGGCGGCACGCATCTGCCGGACCTGACGCTCATCGCGCCGGTCTTTTCGGATGACGCGGGTACGCGTCTTGTCGGTTTCGTCGCGGACCGGGCGCACCATGCCGATGTCGGCGGCCGCGAACCAGGTTCGCTCGCACCGGGTCGGGGCGACGCGTTGGCGGAGGGGGTGACGATCCCCGGCGTCCTGTTCTGGGAAGGGGGTCGGCCGGTCGCGGCGGCGCAGGAGATCTTCTTCGCGAACTCGCGCACCCCGGAGGAGCGTCGTGGCGACCTTGCGGCGCAATGGTCGGCGCTCGAGCGTGGCAAGCGGCGCTTGTGGGAACTGCGGGAGCGGTTGGGTCCGGAGCGTTGGGACGATGACCTGGCGGAGGTCGTGGCGTATGGTCGTCGCCGTCTTGCGCGCGCGGTGCAGGTGCTCCCAGAGGGCGAGGAGGGGGTGCACGAGGACGTGCTCGATTCCGATGGTGTCGACGAGCGTCCGGTCGCGATCCGGGTCCGGGTGCGGCGTGAGGGCGACCGCGTGGTGGTCGACCTTTCCGGCTCGGATCCCGAGGTCGTGGGGAACCTCAACGCGCCGCTTCCGGTGACACGCTCGGCCGCGCTCTATGCCCTCATGGTGGTGTGCGACCCGACCGCGCCTCCGAACGCCGGTGCGCTCGAGGTCTTGGACCTGAGGACGAAGAAGGGCACGGTGGTCGACCCCGCCTGGCCGGCGCAGGTCTCGGGTGGCAACGTCGAGACGAGCCAACGCATCGTCGACGTCGTCCTTGGTGCCTTGGGGCGACTCGTTCCGGAGCGCGTGCCGGCGTCGTCGCAGGGGACGATGAACAACCTCATGGTCGGGCTCGTCGACGCGGACGGGACGCGCTATTCCTATTATGAGACGATGGGGGGTGGTGAAGGGGCGACGCCGTGGCGCGACGGACAATCGGGGATCCAGACGCACATGACGAACACGCAGAACACGCCGGTCGAGGCGCTCGAGCGTGCCTATCCGCTCCGCGTCCATGCCACGCGGTTGCGGGAAGGGAGCGGCGGGCTCGGGACGCAGCGCGGTGGCGAGGGCGTCGAGCGGATCATCGGTCCACGTTCGGGTGTCGCGACCGTGTCGCTCCTTGGCGAGCGGCGCTCGCGGGGCCCACCTGGACTCGCCGGAGGCGCGGACGGTGCACCCGGGGAGGACGCCGTCGACCGCGGTGACGGGTGGACGCTTCTTCCCGCGAAAGGTGTGGTGACGTTGCGTCCGGAAGAGCGTCTCCGTATCCGCAGTCCGGGCGGTGGCGGGCATGGAAAGACCGCGGACGCGTAGTCGGACGGACCTGAGGAAGGGGGTGGGGCACACGGCCCCACCCGTACCACCTCCGGTACCTCCAGGGGCGCGCGGCCCCGGCCCACTCACGGTGGGCGGGTGAACGGGATCAGTTGGGGGGTTCGACGATGAACACCGTCTCGGTCTCGTCCGACCATTCAGGGCCGCCGGTCATCGATTTCGCTGCCGGGTCCCACGACGGCTCTTGCAGGGCGACCATCTGGACCCGGTATTGGCCGGGACTGTAGGCGACGCCGGCGTCGGTCTTCTTGACGACATGGGTCGCCGTTCCGTCGCCTGCGGTGGTGTGCCAGACCTCTTCGACCTTCTTCGGGGTGCGGTCGGAGCCGAGCGGGCCGTCATACCAGACGGTGACGAGGATGTCAGCGCCGGCGACCGCTGCTCCGGTGCCCGGATAGGTGGTGAAGTCGTGCACGAACCCGGTCACCTCGATGTCTTCTGTCGGGTTGATGTAGTGGCGGTCGGGGTCGTTGTAGCTCTGCCGCAGACGGATGCCGTCGTCCACCAGGACCGGTTTCTCGGTCCATGCCGACCAGGCGCCGGCGTTGTCCTGGACGCGCAGGCGCACCGTGTGGTCGACGGCGAGGCGGGTGAACGTGTAGGTGAACTTCTCGCCGGTGCCGCTGTCGGTGCTGTTCGCCACGCCGTCGGTCCAGACGACCTGCCACTCGTAGGCTTGGACGGTGCCGTCGGGGTCGGACGAGGAGCGGCCGAAGAACTGCACGGGGACGTTTTGGGTGTAGGTCCATTCCGTCTCGTTGCGGGCAGGTTGCTGTCCGAAGAGCCGTGCGGTGGGGGCGCGGTTCAGGACCTCGATGCGGATCGGGTCGGATTCGTCGGTGAAGCCGTCCATGTCGGCGACGATGGCGCGGGCATGGTAGACGCCGGGCACCTGGTAGGTGTAGTTCATCCACGGGTGCTCGGAGGACAGTTCGACGCCGTTGCCGAAGGCGAACCGGTAGTACCAGAGCCGTCCATCGGGGTCGTAGGAGCCGGTGGCGTCGAAGCCGACGCGTTCTCCGCTGTCGATGGTGATCGGGTCGGTGGAGTAGGTCAGCCCGGGTGCACGTGCCTTGAGGGCGGCGACCGGGGGCGGGTTCCAGACAGCGAGCTTCGTCTCCCAGCGGTCGAACTGGGTGCTCTCTCCGGTCGAGGTGACGGTGGAGAAGACCGTGAGGCGGACGGTGTAGGTGCCTTCTCGGCCGTAGACGTAGACCGGGCTCTCTTCGGTGCTGTCGGTGACGCCGTCGCCGTTGAGGTCCCACGCCCAGCTTGTGATCGTGCCGTCGCCGGGGAGAGAGAGGCCGGAGTCGAAAGTGGCGTTGTCGCGCACCGTGACCCGTTCGCCCCATTGCGGCAGGCCACCGTCGTCATGCGGTCCGACGCGGAAGTCGGCGGTGGGGGGTCCGAAGAGCCAGTAGAACCGGCCGTCGGCGAAGAGCGTGTGCGAGGTCCCGCTCGCGGCCATGTCCATCTTGACGATGCCGGACCGGGGCAGGCCGTGCTCCATCTTGAGAACGGGCCCGAGGTGCCAGAGCGTGTCGTAGCGGTGGATGCGCGGTTCGGCGCCTGCGAGGCCGACGAAGAAGTGGCGTGCGGATGGTGTCGCCTCGAGCGACACGGCGCGGCCTTCCAGGGGGGTCGACCTCGTGAGTTGGGGGATGTTGTCCTTCTTCGGGCCGCGCGAGTCGATGAGCATGAGCTTGCCGCAGGGGCGTTGCGTGGCGGGGTCGGTGACCTCGACGACGCATCGGTCCGAGTCGGAATCGGAGGCGGCGGCCAGTTTCCAGTGCGCCTGTTCGTCGAAGGGGAAGGCGACGAGGCGGCCGATCGGGAACCGGAGGTCCATGTCGACCGGGGTGGCCGGGAACATGCGGTCTCCTGTGAGGGCGACGATCTGGACGCGTCCGTCGTCGCGGCCGAGATAGAGGTTGCCGCGGCCGTTGATGCCGAAGTCGGGCGTGATGGCGATGCTGCGGACGTTGGACCCGGAGACGAAGTGGTCGTCGCGGCCGAAGGCGAGGTCGCGTCCCATGAAGAGTTGGACCGTGTTGGTCCGGTCGACGACCACGATGCGGACGAAGTGCTGGTCGGCGACGACGTGGGTGATCTCGGTCTCCATGTCGTAGCGTGCGACCTCGCGGCGCAGGTCGGCCTCCATGCGCACGAGGAGCCCGTTCGCCGTGGCGAGGAGCACTTCGCTGCCGTCGTCGTTGACGAGCGCGTGGACGAGGGGTTCGTCCGTGACCTTGAGGAAGAACGGGGTGGCGGGGCTGGCGAGGGGGACGTGCATGGCACTGCCGTTCTGCAATCCTGCCACGAAGGCGCTGCCGTCGGGCGTCATGACGGCGTTGCGGATGGGGCTCGAGAGGGCGCCGGGGGATGTCGCGCCGGAGTCGAAGAGGATACTGCCTGTGGGGCCCCGGATGACATAACGGCCGTCGGAGCCGGTCGCGATGCCGCCCCAGGACACGGAGTGGGCGCTGTCGCGCGCCATCGTCATGCCGGTGAGGCGGATGTCGCTCGAGGGCGGTGGGGGACAGGGCGAGGGGACGCATTCACCACCGTCGTCGCTGATGGTGATGGACCGTTGCGTGCTGGCGCTCAGGCCGTCCTGGTCGGTGGCGGTGGCGCGGACCGTGTAGCTGCCGGCCTTGGTCCAGTTGACGACGATGGTCTTGGTCGCGAGGTCCACAGGGATGCCCTTGCGGCCGTCGCCGAGGTCGAGCGTGAGGCTCTTGATGCCGTCGTTGGCCGCACCGGGGGACGGGTCCTGGTCGCGTGTGCCGTTGAGGTCGATCGTGACGTCGACGTCCTTCACGGTGCCCGAAGGGAGCGCCATGCGGACGATGGGGGGTTTGACGCCGACGGCGACGGTGGTGGTGTCGTTGGCGATGAAACCGAGGGCGTCCTCGACCTCCAGGAGGACGGAATAGACGCCTTTTTCGGTGAAGACATGGTCGACCGTCTCTCCGCTCAGCGTGACCGGGAGGACGGTGCTGTCGGGGTTCGTGGGTTCGATGGTCCAGTCGTACCGGATGACGGCCGCGTCACGGGCGGTGGCGACCGCTTTCGCCCTCCAGGTCTCCATCTTGCCGATGCTGGTGGGCGCGACGAGGTCGACCGCGAGGAGGAAACCGTAGAGGGCGACACCGGCGTCTTCGGTCGATGCGAGCACCGAGCCGCCGTCGCTGAGGTCGGCGTGCGTCGGCAGCCCGGCGACGGGCAGGAGGCCGGTGTAGACCAGCTCGGGTCCGCCGGAGCCGTCGGTCTTGACGGCATGGACAAGGAGGATGCGGCCGTCGGCCGTGAGGGCGGCGACATGGTCACCGGCGCCACCGAGGCCTTGCCCGTCGCCGTGGCTGACGCCGACGGCGTGGATCGCGGAGCCGCCGCTCGTTTGATGGCTTCGGTAGGGCTCGAGCGGGTCGCCGAGGTCGGGTGCGACGGGCTCGGCGCGATAGAGACGCACCGTGCCGTCATCGGACCCGGTCGCCATGCGGGCGACGATGCGTCCGTTCGTCGCGAACAGGTTGCTGAGGTCGAGACTGGTGAGGCCGGGGGTCGGCTTCGTGGTCCACATCGGCTCGAGCGGGTCGCCGTTGCCGCTTGCGAAGACGGAGCGGAAACCATGGACCTCGCCGTCGGAGAGCGCGACGACGAACAGGTGCGCCCCTTGGGCGGCGAGTCCTTCCGTCGCCTCGAGGGCGATGACAGGTCGGACGGAATCCTCTCGGCCGAGCACCCCGAGCACCGGATCGAGGACCGTCTGGGCGCGCACGGTGTCGGAGACCGTGCTGAGGATCTCGGTGGCGATGCCGGAGCTGAGGCCGTCGAGTTGGTCGATGAGGTCGGCGAGGGCGGCGCTGTCGCAGGGCATCCGGAAGGTGACGCCTTGGAGTGTGTGTTCGGTGCAGCGGCCTTCGGTGAGGCGGTAGGCGGCCGGTTGGGCGGCGGCCTGTGGGACCGCGCCGACGCCGGTGACGCGGATGGGCGAGAAGGAGGCGACGTTGAAGGAGAAGACCTGTCCGTCGGCGCTGGTGGCGACGACACCGAGGCCGGCCGGGTCGTTGGGTCCCGAGGGGAGTCCTCCGATGTCGACGTCGGTGTAGACGCGCAGGGTGAGGTCGAGGGCGGTGACGTTGTGCACGGGGACCCGTTCCGGGATCGGGTCGAGCACACCGGGGGGTAGGCCGTCGGGATTGAGGAGGCCGAAGGGCGTGAGCGGGTTGTGGTGGAAGTAGGGGAGGCCGGTGGCGACGAGGCGGTCGCGTTCGAAGAAGTAGACGTCGCCGTGGTAGGTCACGGCCGTGCTGTAGCGGCCCGACAGGTCGATGGCGACGTCTGTGACGTGGCTGCGGGTGTCGTAGGTGACATGCGTGTCGTACGAGCGGCTGTTGGAGGTGAAGTAGTGCACGACGCCTTCGTGCGTGCCGAGGACGAGACTGAGGCCGTCGTGGGAGATGGCGATGCCGGTGACGTTGTCGAAGCGGGGCGCGCCGTCGACACCGGATTGGAAGAAGACGGTGCCATCCTCCACTTTTTCGCGGATGAAGAGGAGGTCGCCGTCGGGGGCGTCGATGACGTAGGCGTAGACGAAGCGTTGGGCGCCGGGGGCGGCCGCTGGGTCGACGGGTCCGTTGGCGTAGGCCACGTGACGGACGGGGTGTGGGGTCTGCACGCTGTAGAGGAGCGGGGCCTCGGGTGCCGCCTCGGCGCCTCCGAAGAGGTCCATGTAGGACAGGGCCGGCACTGCCACAAGGAGGGCGATGAGTACCGAACCGATCTTCGTGATGCGACGCATGGGGTCTGCCTCGGGCGTGACCTGACCTGGGGTCTCTGTCACGCGAAAGCTGTTTACGGAGCTAAAAGGCGTTCTTCAAGCGGGGGCTTTTGGAACCATCAGACGGCGAGGGGAGGGTGGGGCCAGGAGAGGCCGGCGAGCTTGGCATCGCATTTCCGGTGGGCAAGGGGTCGGCGGCGGGTCGAAGCGCCCCGTTGTCCGATATGGGTCTTGCCTGTCCGGCCACCACACCTGCACAACGTCGACATGCGCACCTTCGGCTCTGCGGACAAGCGTTTATACGTCTCCCCCTGAGCACGGAAGCGTTCTATGGGTGGACATGGAGACCCTCCTCGCCGCCGCATTCGGGGACCGACCTTCAGCCGCCCTTTCGTCATCCTCGCGGTGTTCCTCCTGGTCCTCGTGGGGCCTGCAGCGGCGTCGCCGGCCGTCCCTGTCGTCGCGCCGGCCCCGGCCGACCGCTACTTCGACGGCCAGTACGGCTTGCGCCAGATGGGGTTCCCGCTCGCCTGGGCGTCGGCCGGGAACGGCTCCCGCGAGGTCCTTGTCGCTGTCCTCGACACCGGCATCGTGCGCGACCACCCGGACCTCGATCCGTCGCGCATCCTGCCCGGCTACGATGAGGTGGGGGACGACACAGAGCCGGAGGACACGTGCGGCCACGGCACCCACGTGGCGGGGATCCTCGGCGCGACGATGGGCAACGGCGAAGGGGTCGCGGGTGCGGCCCAGGTGCGCTTGCTGCCCATCCAGGTCATCGGGCCGCGCGGCGAGGAGAAATGCGGCGGGGACCATGCCGCCGTCGCGCGGGGCGTTCATCGCGCGGTCGACGCCGGTGCGCACGTCATCCTCATGAGCCTCGGCACGAAGACCAGTTCGACGGCGTTGCGGACGGCGGTGGAGCACGCGGCGTCCGAGGGTGTGGTCCTGGTCGCGGCCGTCGGCAACTCGGGCCGCGAATGCGAGGACGACGACTGCGTCAAGTTCCCCGGCGCCTATCCGGAGGTCATCGCGGTCGCGGCCGTCGATGCGGCTGGCGAGCGTGTCGGTTCGTCCGGCCGCGGGCCGGAAGTGGAGTTCTCGGCCCCCGGCAGACGCATCGTCTCGACGGATCTCGACGGAGGATATCGGCGCGCCAGCGGGACTTCGATGGCGGCACCCCACGTGGCGGGGGCGTTCGCTCTGGCGCTCTCGTGTCGGCCCGACCTGTCGGCGGCTGATCTGCGCACGGTGTTCCAGGACACGGCCGAGGACCTGGGGGAGCCGGGACGTGACCATGCGTTCGGCTACGGGCTCGTGCGCATCGACCGGGTCATCGACGAGATCGGCCCTTGTGGTACGAAGAGCGCGCTGTCGGGCGCGCGCAGCCACGTGGCGGTGGTCAGCGGTGCGGGACCGCTCGCCTTCGCCGAATCGAGCGACGAGCGGGGTAGCGGGCGGGAGGGTGTTCCGGTCGCGCTCTGGACCGCCGCCGTTCCGTTCTTGGTGGCGCTCGCCGGCATGCTGCTGTTCGGCCGGATGCGTCGGTGATCCTGCGCCGTCTCCTGTAGCACGTCTTTCATCATCCCCACATACCCCTCTAGGGGAATCGCGGAGCCGAACACCAGAAAGACCAAGAACCTCCTCTCCCGCTCTCCGCCCTATGCGGTCCCACCTTGTCGTCCTCGTCCTCCTTGCCTCGATCGTCTCCGGCTGCATCGCCGGGGAGAAGGAACCTGTCGCTTCCGTCGAAGATGATGAGACGCCTTCGCTCGTCCCGATCCGCGACCGGCACGTGCTGGAGTTCGACACGACCGGCAGATGGAGCAAGACCCTCGAAGCGGGCGTCTATGACATCCTGCCCGGCTTCGGCGTCTCCTTCGATGTCGAGGTGCCGCTCGGCAACGGACTTCCGGTGCAGCAGGCGCACATGGGCATCTTCCTGCCCGACATCGAGGGCTGCGATTGGGCCGCGGCGGAACTGCCCGATGAATGCAAGGTCCCGGTCGTCGCCGATGCGGGACCCTACTATGGAGAACTCCTGTTCGACGAGCACGCCACGAAACCGGCGGGACGCCTCGGCAAGTTCCTCATCGACAACCTCGTGCCGCACGGCTATGCCATCGCGCAGGTGAGCGTGATGGGTACCGGTGATTCCGGCGGTTGCATGGACCTCATGGGACCGGTCGAACAGGCGGGCGTCCAGGCGGCGGCGGAATGGCTCGGCACCGCACCGTGGTCGAACGGCAACGTCGCTTTGACCGGGCGCAGCTATGACGGTTCGACGCCTTGGGAGGCGGCGATGGACGGCAACCCGTACGTCAAGACGGTGGTGCCGATCTCCGGTCTCACCGGTCAGAAGGATCTGATGTGGAAGAACGGATCGGCGGAAAGCCGCGGGCCTGGCTTGTTGTGGGGCATCTACTACACGTTCACCTACACCCAGAAAGACCTCGACCCCGTGCTGCAGGCACGCCAGGCGGCGGAGAACACGATCTGCCCCGACACACAGACCGCCCTCGCGCACGGCGCCACCACCTACGCGCTCGGGTCCGAGCAGACACCGGAGATGGCGCGCTATTGGGAGGAACGCAGCTTCGGTGATGAGGTGCTCCAGAATTACAAAGGGAGCGTCTATTTCATCCACGGCATGCAGGATTGGAACGTCGATCCCCACATGGCGTTCCCCTACTATCAACAACTGGAGGAGAAGGGCCTGGAGATGAAGGGCCTGTTCGGACAGTGGGCGCACAACTATCCGGACCGTCCGAGCGAGCATGGGACCCGCATCGGCCCTGAGGGTTCGACGGTGCGCTTCGATTGGGCGCAGGACCTTTTGGAGTGGTTCGACCACTATCTGAAGGGCACCGGACCGAAGCCGGAGCTCGTCGTCGAGATGCAGGACCAGCAGGGTGCCTGGCGGATCGAGGAGACCTGGCCACCGCGCGATGTCGCATGGGACGTTCTGGCTTTGGGTGGCGACCTGGCGTTCACGTCCGGGGACCGCACGTTCGGTCCCCACAGCGGACAGGACGTGCCTCCAGGCGGGTTGTTCGGCGCGCCGACCCTGACATCCACGTCCACCGGTCCGGTCTACACCATGGAACTGCAAGAGGACCTGCGCATCGCCGGTCTGCCGCGCCTGCATGTCCAGGTGACGCCGGGTGGACCGGGCGGACAGATCGGGGCGACACTGCTCGCCGACGGAGCGCACATCGGACACGCCGTCATGGACCTGCGTTACCATGCCGGTGGCGACGAGATGCAGACCGTCGTCCCCGGTGAAACGATCACGGCGCAGATGGAGTTCTTCCCGATGGACGTGTTCGTCGCGAATGGCACCGTTCTGGAGTTGCGCCTCACGCCG
Source organism: Methanobacteriota archaeon (assembly GCA_019347805.1). Classification (GTDB taxonomy): domain Archaea; phylum Thermoplasmatota; class E2; order JACPAO01; family JAHWKR01; genus JAHWKR01. The sequence goes on along the minus strand of JAHWKR010000009.1, from coordinate 19,210 downwards.
ACCGTGTGGGATTATCTCCCGTCGACGGTGGTGACACCGGTCACCGTGGAGGATGCGGGGAGCGTCCTCAAGCTGCCGACCATCACGCGCGGCGAGGATGCGTTCTTCACGCCGCCGGTCTGGGACCCGTGTGCGCACGAGAACATGCCGCAGTCGTGGAAGGACAACAACTGCTAGGTGGGACAGCCGGTCCCGTCTGGCAAGGCCGGGTTCCGTCCCGGCCTTTTCTCTCCTTCTCGCTAAGCGAACGGCCCGACGAGCGGCTTGGTCGGTGCGAGCCCGGCGACCGGTCCGACCTTGCGGTAGACCGAGGTGGCGGAGTCGTCCATCTCGGCGTTCATCGAGTAGGCGATGTGGATGGCGCCGTCAGGGCCGATGACGGTCTGGAAGAAGTCACCGAGGCGTCTTCCCAGGTCGTCGAAGCCGAGCGGGTCGGGGTCGACGAGCATGTGGGCCCAGTGGGGTGTCTCGCTGTGGGCGTCGTTGGACCAGGAGACGAAGAGGTACCAACCGTTCGTCTCGATGCCGAGGGCTTCGGCATGACTGGGTTCCTCGATCTGCCCATAGTAGGCTGTGGCGACCGCGCCTTCGGCTCCGGCGCCCATCCAGGTGAAGGATTTCGTGATGCCGGGCGCCAGCAGCATGGGCTTCGTCCAGTTCCCATCGGCGAGTCTTCCGATGACGCAGCCTTTGCCTTGGTACCACACGTTGCCGGCTTCATCGACGGAGGCGGTGTCGGCGCTGCAACGGGGGACGTCAGTGCGTTCGCCCCAGGTGACGCCGGCGTCGGTCGATTCCATGTAGTCGCCGGCGTTCACCATACCGACGATGCCGCGCTGGACGTCCGAGTAGGCGCGGGCGAGGGCGCTGCCGAAACGTGCTTCCGGTGCTGCACTGAAGGTGAGGGCGTGGTCGGTGGAGCGGTAATAGACGGTGTCGACACCGGTGTTGTAGATGGCGTGGACGACGCCTCCTTCTCCGGCGCGGATCCAGGGCCGGTCGACGAGCGGTTCACCGGGGCGCCGGTAGCTGTACTGGGGCTCCAGTTCGGCGTTCCAGCGGGCGATGCCGAAGGTCGCAAGATCGATGTCCATGTAGTAGAGGTTGCCTTCGTCATCGATGGCGAGGTCGCCTTCGTTGCCGTAGACGTCCTTCATGGGGTGTTCGAGGGGTTCGAAGGTGGCGCCACCGTCCTTGGAGACCCACACGGGGCTCGAGACGAAGAAACAGCAGACGGCGGTGTAATAGATCCAACCGCGGCCGTCCACCTCGATTGAGGGTTCGTCGAGACCGCAGCCCATGTCGCCGTCGTCTTTTTCGAGGCAGGTGGTGCCGAGTTGGAGCGGGAAGGTGGAGTCGGTGAACGCGATGCGCTCGGAGACGGGGGCGGGGTGGGGCAGGTCGACGAGGGTGTCGGACAGGACGAGGTCGGCGCGGCCTTGTGCTTCGAAGGTGATCTCGTAGGCGCTTCCGTTCGACCAGGCGACGAGGCGGTCGACCTCGGCGCCGATGGTCTTGTTCTCGATGCGGCCGTCGAGCCGGCTCGTCTCGTACCAGAGTGGTGTGCCGTCTGCGTCGAGGCCTGCGATGAGGGCAAGGGAGGCGATGGCGCCTTCGGCGTCCTTCAAAGTGGCGTTCACCAGGCTCGGCAGGACATCCTGGAGGGGTTCTTCCGGGGTGTCTCCGACGATGCAGCCCGCGAAGACCGGGGCGACGAACAGGACGGCGAGAAGGGTGTTGGAGACGCGCACAGGGACCACGGACGGTCAGGAGGGGTGGATGTTGGGTAAAAAGCGTTGCGGTGGCTGGCAAGTCTTGGGTTGCGTAGGATATGCCATGCCGGGCTGGATGCGTCACGCGGTCGGAGCAGTACTGGTGATCTTGCTTGTGGCTGGCCTCGGGTCGTCTGGGTTCACATGATCAAATAAAAGTTAATGCGCAAGTCGAACCATCGAAGGGCTAACTGTCATGAAGATGCCTCCAGTAGATGAGGTCAAGATGAACCCGATCAATTCCTTTCCTGGCAGCGACTTCGGATGCGAATCTCTGATACTGGTCGTTAATACGCGCATCAAGGCTGATGACCGTTCGCCACCGGGGTACCGCTTCCACTCCACCTAGTTCCTGGCGTAGTCGTTTGGCAACGTGACTGTCCATTGGGACCTCGAGCCACGGCTCAATATGGTGCAAGCCGAAGTGATTGACGAGATACTTTTGGTAGACGACGCCCCGCAGAAAAATGTTCAGGAACTTGCGGGATGCTCCCCAGTGTTGGGCACCGGCGGGTAATTTCCTCTTGTAGGCGCGCGTGGTGCGGTTCAGGACTGATCGAAATTCCGCCTCTGACTCAGTGGCGAATTTGTTTAAGTCGATAGATCTGAGAAAGGCCCTGGCTGATTCGATGGTGCCCTTCGGGCCCATTCCCCGCGCAGTAGAGGCACCAACGGACGTACTGGCGACGCGGTGCCTCATCAGGTCGATCAATTCGGGGTTCATTTTCTCACGAAGTGGGGGGCTAATCCGTTGGCGTCAAATGTTCCTCTATTTCCAGCGCCACTTCCTCGATCGATGGCCCAGGGTCTCCGAGAGTCAGGCCGTCTTCCCTGAGTGTGGGGGGTTCCTTTGCACGGGGGGCCGGTGCTTGGTACGGCCGCAAATGCTGACCGATGTCCTTGTAATATGACCACAGGAAGCTCTTGCAGTAATCGGGGAACTTGGTCGTCTGTGTGATCTTATCCCCAAGATCGAGGAGCCGGAATATCTCGAATTTCGTCGGCATCATGGTGATGCCGTTGGGAATCAGCGTTGAGTCTTCAGTGTCGAGCCTGCCCAGGGTGTCCGTGGTGGACGGTGCCCGACCTGGCCAATGGGCCACGATGCCGATGTTCGGGTCATCACTTTTCGATAATTGACCCTTGATCCAAGTTCGATGTGCGCGCACCTGGGCCTTGTCTGTGGGAGCGTTGAGTGTCATGCGGGCCTCGAGTGCCCGACGTTGGAAGTCGCATATGAGCAGGAGCCTGGACGCTGCGTCTGGAATCTCGATTTCCGAGACGAGCCGTTTGGTTACCTGGAGCGACTGGCAATCGTGACGAAGGCGGTCTTCCGGGGCCCCGCGGTGCTTTCTCGTCAGATAGAGCGTGACGGGGCGCCCCAACCTGGCGCTAAGGTCCAGCGTGATGTGTCGGATCAATTGGTGCCAGGACCCGACCATGGCCTCGACGGCTGGTGAGGCGGAGTGTAACCCATGACCTTGGAATGCCGCTCGTGTTCCCTCGCTCCACTGTGATCCCATCGATGGCGCGACCAAGACCCCGGCGGATGGATGCTCGAGGAAACGGATCAGTTCGTTGAGGATGAACGCCTGGTCCGGGTCGGCTACGCCCGTGTGCTTGGCCGCGATTTGTGCTTCCGTCAAGATGGATGTCCAAGACCAATGGTAAAGGTTGATTCCCTTCGTCCTCGACTTGGGTAGGGTCACAGGATGGTATGTCGGAAGCGGGGCGTACTGGTTCGAGATCGTAATGACCCCTTCGACACCGAACTCCTTCGCGATCGTCACGTATTCCTCGATCTGTGCTGGATCGAGGTCCGCGTTGGCCACTTTCGCCTCGACGAGAAAATAGCGGTCCTGCTTTCCTGTCGCGATATGGATGAGCCCGTCCGGACGGAACTTAGGTTGTCCCTTCGGGGTCTTGAAGACGACTTCAGTGTAGCATTGCACCCTGGCCTTGGCTCCTAGGTGGATCCCGATGAGATCGGTGATCGCCTGGGCGAACTCGTCCACGGCTATCATCGTAGCAAGGAAGGCCGAGGTCGCAGCCGTCTCCTTGTTGTTCCTGCCTGCGCCCGGGATCGGGATGAGCCGTGCCGGTTCACCCTGCACCACAAAATCCGGTCTGGCTCCGTTCGTCGCTCCCGCCATGCCCGCTCCATGGACTTGGGGTATGTCACTTTTTCGCATGGCGGAAGGTTCGGGAGTGGGTCGAACCAGCGTGGTACGGATTAGTCACATGCTCCTGGTGACCGGAACACAGCAAAGCGTTGCGGTGATACCGAGTCCGATAAATGATTCCTTGATCTTCACCTCGTGTTAGATTCTCGCCTTCGTGAGTTCCGAAGTCAATGGGAGTCTACCAATAGCAAGGTCGGCTGGATCGCCGTGTAAACTGGCGCCATCAGTGCCTGAAGTACATATATCGTTCACGTCCGGGGTCGCTGGTTTTCACAATCCGAGAGCTCGCAGACCTGGCAGGTTGTGCTGGCCCCAGAACAGTCCGAATAGCCATTCCCACACACCAGCCGGCTCGTCTTGACAGTGGTCGAATCCCCACCAGGGGGTGTAGTTGCCACCGATGTCCGCCCATTGGTCAAGAATTTCCAACTGACACTCAATGAACGATTCCTCTACTTCTCGCCAATTGCTGTTTGGGTGGAGCATCAAAGTGTTTTCAAGATGAGATAGACCAAGAAAGTGACCAAGTTCATGGGCTATGACAAACTCAAAGAACTCCGAATCGTCAAGGGCCGCGACTTCCAAGGTATTGGCGCAGAGGTTACCTTGCGGAGACGATCTGAGCCACAAGTCGGAGACAATATCGGAGTGGGTGTATACCATCACACGGGCGTGGTGGACGACTCCCTCCAAGGGCTGCTCGGGTGCTGGATTAAAGTGGATTCGGTCCCCGAATGCGTAGTAGCTCGGCACTTGGTTGAAAATGGGCCGCATTCCGTTGGCGTCGATGTCTAGCAGATCGCCGGCCTCGTTGACGATAGAAAAGACAAGGTGGTCCGGAATGGTCTTCGGCATCCCGGGAACGGCAGCATCGCAGGATTCGGCATGCTCCCGCAGCGCCATATCGTCATGGAACTTGACGCCGAAAAAAGCTACCGCCACGAAAAGGAGAATGAATGCTCCAGCCACCGACCAAAATTTTCGGTTGAAATTGGGCATCCTACCTGTTCACAAACGAAATCGCTTAAGGAATTTACGGCGAGCGGCGAAGCCGCGGCGAGTCGGCTGGACCGCCTTATCCATACTGGCGCCATCCGTGGCGGTCACTCCCATTCGATGATCCAACCAACATCAGCGGGGTCATCGATGCCGTTGAACGGTGGGGCTGTAGACCCTCTGTCTGAATTGTCCAGAACGATGAAGTACGTGCCCGCGCTGAGAGTGCAGGATCGCTGGAATCCTTGAGCAGCGACCCCTCCGCATGAGGAGAAATGGATTATGTCATTTCCATTCTCGAATTGCTGGAAGTTCAATTGGTCCATAACGAAGACATCCACATTCGGGCCTGAGTATACTTCCACCTGGATGCTCAGAGTGGCAGTTCGGCCTATTTCGAATCCCGACCGATAGTACTGGTCTTCCGCCAGCACTACCCGGCCGTCGTCGCGAAGGGCCTGTGGTCCCATGCAACCCGATAGGGCGAACAGCATTGCGATGAGCAAGAGCCAATGCATAGATGCTGAACTGCCTGAAGTACATAAATCGCTCACGTCCGGGGTCGCTGGTTTTCCCAGGCGGGAGGAATAATCCGGCTCTCAAGCGACAGGTTGCGCAAATGCAAGGCGGAAGACCGGTGGGAATGGCGGCTGGCGCCAGTAACCTTGTAGAGTTCACCCGCGTCATGATGCAGCATCGGGTGGATCAAGTTGTTCGGTCTTCGGTAGAAAACGTATGTCAATTTTGTAAAGAGGGGCATCCGCGGGCAGCCATTGCACATATCGTCCGAAGCCGTTGTAGAGATGCGAAGATGAATCCCTACGGGGTTCTACACAGAAGGAGCGCCCGAGCCAAGTTATATATTTACCAAGTGGTTCGTGAAGTTTCATGCGTGTGCGGAGGGTGGGCCTTGTGGCACTGGTGGCTATGGCCTTCATGTTGTTGGCCGGTTGTGTCGCCCCGGATGGCGAGACACTTGCAGATGGAAAGACGGCGAAGCTCAAGCTGGAGGAGTTCAAAGCCCCCAGCGGCCCTATCGTCTTGGGCAATGTGGCCCACGTCGAGTTCACTGTCGTGAACGAAGGCGAGGCAGACGGATCTTTTGCCGTCCAACTCCTTGTCGACGGGCAAGTCAATCTTGAAAAGACGTTTCGTGTCTTCGCCGGAACACGGGAATCAAGTAGTTTTGATTTCAAACCCACGGAAGCGGGGGAGTATGTCGTGGAGCTCGCTGCCAGTGTCATCAGCGAGAAAGGAACCACAGAGGTCTATGCGGGTCCAAGCACCATCGTCGTCCAAAAGGGGGCTCTCTTGGTTCCCGTTCGCTTGGAACTCTCCCACAAAGAAGCGGCCCTTGGTGAGGATGTCACAGCGACAGTTAAGTTCGAGAATCAAGGCGAGCAGAAGGGAGAATCTGTGGTCCCACTGAGGCTTGACGGTGAACCGATCCTGGAGAAGTCAATCTCACTGGAAGGTGGGCAGACCGGGACCCTAAAATTCACCTTCACGTCCCAAGCCCGCGGCCTCCGCTCTGTCAGCGTTCCCGGGCTCGATCCGCAAAACGTGGAGTTCTACCTTCCGGCTACCTTTGAGATCGCGAATCTTCGGGTCGATGACGACACCCCGAACCAAGGACGGGAGTTCAGCTATTCATTCACGATCCGAAACGTCGGGGACCGCGAAGGCACCGTATCCTACATTGTCAGTCTCGACACGCAGAACCTCCGGTCCGAAGCCGTCAAAATATCTGGCTCTGCCGATACGCAAATCTCGGGCAAAGCGACCTCCGACCAGGCAGGTTCAGTGCAACTCATCGTCAATATCCAGGAGATCAAAGAGACTCTAGCACTCAACGTCCAGGGGCCGAGCCTCGCCATCCAGATGACAACAGACCCATACAATTCTGAATGGAATTGCTATGACGAGGCCTTTGTTTCGTTCACGATTTCGAACACCGGGCAAGGGCCGGCCGACGATGCCAAAGTCGAACTATGGCTTGATGGGTCGAAGTCGACCATCACCTATGGTAGTTGGCAAGGTGTGACCCTGGCCAAAGAAACAGACGACCGCCTAGCTGAAATCGGTGGAGGATCAAGCGTCTCCTACGACGATCTAAAGTTCCATGTTATCGATTATTGTGGAGAGGTCGATGAGTACACGCTCGTGATCAAGGTCACCACGAAACAGGGGGTGTTCTCATCACAGCCTCTCACCTTCAGCGTCTGAGCCCCGTCTTCGGATCTCTCATCCTTGTTGCAACGCTTGCCGGGTGTATCGCGCCGGACGATGGCGCTTTGGGTAGAACGGCTGTATTGATCCGCCCCATCTCCCCGTCACCTGAGAGCGAGCTGTTACCTTCCCAGCTCATCACCTGGGAATCGAACCTTCCCCCTGCGACACCCCAGGATGTCATCCTGGAAACCCCCGCAGGCAGACGCACGATTTGCACGACCACCGAAGCCGCCTGCTTCGCTCCGGCGGAACTCACAGCAGGTACTCAGTTTCACTGGTGGATCCGCGCCATCACCGACAAGGGAATCGTCCGAAGCGATTCGTTTGGCGCATACACCCCCGCAATTCAGGCAGACGTCACATTCGAGCCGCCAAGCCACTTGCCTCCTTCCGGCACATTCTCATGGAACGCACAAGGATCCGCAGTCGCACATCAAGCCGCACTGTTCTGGCCCACGGATAAGGGCCCTGTCACTGGGTGTACGAGGGCCGGTTGCGAGCTGGACGAGCCTTTGAGGTCGTCCACAGAGTATGACATCGAATTGCGAGCCTATGCAGAGAACGGACTCTACGTTTCGAAGACTCTTCCTGGCATCGCCGTCAACAAGCCACCCACGTCCGTACGCGCGATCGCTCCGCAGACTGGCACGGAAGTCGCAATTGGAGAAACCCGACTCGAATGGAGCTCCTCCAGCGACCTGGAAGGAGACGAAATCACCTACCGCGTCATCTGGGCTCAAGCGACAGAGGGCATTTGGCATGAGGTCGAGACCGTCGGCGTCACCACCACACTAAACGTCCACTCTGGTGAGACATATGCCTGGCGAGTGGAATCGCGCGACAGCGCCGGCAACAGCGTCCTCTCCCCCATCTTCACTTTCAAGGCTCCTGACGCCCCTCCCGCAGCCGTTCTGGCCCAAGACGCCTCGAGGGTCCCCCCCGGAGGTGACAAGACCTTCGAATGGGTCGGGGGAAGTTCTAGCCAAAGCGTCGAGTATCGCCCAATGGGCTCAAGCGAAGACTGGAAGTTCGCATGTTCTGGGACAAACAGATGCACCACCCGTCTTCACGCGGCAGCCGGAGCGCAGTACGAATGGCGCGTCCTCAACCACGATAACTATGCTGGGACGTCCTCATCGGCCACGGGCATATTCGAAACAGCGCCATTGGTGATCCTCATCCACGGTCTCTGGAGCAGCGGCGAGACATGGGAAGCCGGTGAGAAAGCGTTGAAGACCGAGGGATATCATGTGTTGGGCTTCGACAGTGGCGAGGGCATCTTCACGAGTTTGACGTATACTCCACTGCGTGACCAAGACGGAATCCGCGATACCGCGTTAAATGTGGTCGCCCCCCAGATCAAAGAGGGGATCTCATCGGCTGGCTACCCTGACAATCGGCAAATCATCATCGTCGGCCATAGCATGGGTGGCCTGATCTCGCGGGTCCTTGTCGATGAGGAGGCTCTTGACCACACCGTCGAGAGAATCATCACTCTCGGGACCCCCCATCAAGGCAGCATTTGGGCCAACGAGATTATCCAATTTGCGGGAAAGAAAGCCGCTACGCTTCTGCTCCAAGGCGCCTTGGCGGCGGTCGGACTCGGTGTTCCTTCCCTTCTCCTCGGTGTCACCATCGACGGGATGATCAGCCCTTGGGGCGGCAGTCTGGACGACCTTGCTCCAACCAGCGATTTCATATTGGAGCTAGGTGAGAGCACGAACAGTGTCCCCATCTGGACGATCGCAGGGACACAGGATCTCATCGTCTCCGTCCACAGCGCCATCGCCCTCGGTGAGCGCACGCGGCTCGTTTCGCTCGGGCATACTGACCTCACAGGGAAGTTCTGCGGAATCTTTTCAGACAGCTGTACGATTGGTCAAGATGCCATAGATGTGGTCGATGAGTGGTTGCGCTTACCGGAACCGTAGACTTCACCCGCCGCAGAATTTAAGAAAGCGGGTATGAGTCAACTAGACCGACACCGTACCCGCGGACTCGATTTCCTCCGCTCAGGAATAAAGACGATGCCTGAAATTCGAGGGGATCCTCCACGGCCGGACATCTATACGCGCCTCAGTATCTAGGTCGAGCCTCGACGGTGGACGTCAGTCGCACCGCGCGCAAAGCCTCGCGCGGGGTCGGCTGGACCGATTTGTCAGGCACCCTCCGCGCCTGGCCATCGCAACCGGATTCCCGTTTCGTTTTCTCGTAACAGCACCTCGTCTCCGAATGCCTCTAGTCGTATATCCATGGTCGAAGACGGAACTCCTATGGCTTGCTCAATTCTGCTGGCGTCGGCAAGAACATCCTTTTCGACCTGTCGCAACACTTGCTTGATGTGCATTAATGCGCGCTGATCCGCCATGCTTGTCATGGCGGTGGAGACTCCTCCCCCCATTGCTGCGATTTGACGGCCGCCGGGTGTTACGACAACAGCGTTCGTCCCTGCCTTCCGCCATGAGGACAGTTCCTCATCCGATATTCCTTTTGTGACTTCGACGCCCTTGAGCACGTAAGGGTCGAGCAAATGGGGCCAGTCATCCTCAATAGCCGCCAACAACTCTTGGCGGACAAAGGCACCTGCGTGGGGAAGTGCATCGATCAGGTAGAGGTCACCCGATTCCGGCTGTGCAATCGCAAAAGCAATGACATCTGTGCGCTTGACGAAGCCGTCGGCCTCTATGGTCATTCCGAGGTGGAGGTGATGAATGCCCCAGTCGTTTAGCATCATGTCTTCGTAGTCTGCCTGCATGAGCCGCCGGCTTAGCCGAGGCCTGAGCGGCGTTCCCTTCTTCGCTTCGGTTCTTAGAGCGTCGAGCCCCGCCAGGTAGTCTGCTGAAAGAGTTCGCGCGCTAAGGGCTTGCGAAGTGTGGACTCTGTATGCCATGGGCGGAATCGTTCGTCGGGTTACATTGAGAAAGTTACGTATCACGTCATCTGCCGGCGTGGCGGCAGGAATCGTATGTCCTTCGTTGGTCAGTACCCTCCGCGCAATCTGCTCGGCGTCACCCATTAGATCGATTTTCATTTTGCTGGTCCTCCTATTTCACCTTCTGCGGGTGTCTCGCGGTTTTGTAGGTGCCTAACGGTAGAGCTCACTCGCCCGACCGCAGGGAGGGTCGGGTGGAGCGATTTGTTGGGAGGCTATTGGTTGAACACAAAGGTTTCGTCGTCGAGCCTATCGAACCACCCACTTGAAAGGAAGTCTTCGAATACCGCTAGCCTGCGGAAATTTGCCTCGTGGCGTTGATAATTGTTGCATTCGCACTGTCCAATCTTGTCTGACCGTTGCCATAATCCATCATCCTGAATCTCGTATGTCCAGTGTCGCATAAGGCCGATTCCCGCTGGTTCCCTCCCGGGGTGCTCAATTGAAACTTCAGAGAGCTTTGCGCAGCCATCACTATCGAGCACGAGATGGAGCCCTTTCATGTAGTCATTACTGGGATGGAATTCGGGAATTCCCAGCAGTCCTTCAGATTCCAGCACAATGGTACCGCGTTTGCGGAGCTCGGCAGTTATCGTAGGAAATGAGGCACTTGGGTTTTGCATGGAAACGTAAAATGCCGTTTCCGGCACTCGAAAGAACGTAGCATCTGATATCGGCGAACCCGGTTCCCTTGGCTTGTCTGAAATCCAGAAATCACGTACAAAGGCTATCCACGGCGGGTAGGTTTTGATAACATCAAGGTCGTGTTCGGGCAACGGTAGACCTCGGCAGTAGCCTTCAATCTGCCCGTCAATTGGAATGTGCGTCCAAGGCACCGCCAAGAGCAGGGCTAAGATGGGGTCTTCGTGGCGACCGGGGAACAAGTCCGGCGTGGTGGCGAAACCAAAATCCAGGGCATACTCGGCGAATGCGTTAGCAGGTCCGTGTATAGCGTGGCTGATGGTCTCAGATGGGAGTTTTCCTGATGAAACTCCTACGAGCCATGCTTCCTGAACTTGAGGACGAAGCCGGCAGTCTTCCGACGTCAATACGCTTAGATCAAAGGTAGGCATATTAGATTCTCTAAGTCGATCCATTGAGAAGACATACAGAACTGCTTCTCCTTCGTTAGGCTGATACTCAGCAGCCGTGTGGGCAGCGACGAGTGGGTGCTCGAAACAGTCCTGCGCCATTTCAAGGACAAGATTCTCCGAGTATTGGTGTCCAGCGAACCAACTGGCCACCGCCGGACTAGCGGTGGCATCGATGAAAAATGATCTCCATCCGTAGTGTTGTAGCACCGCCTGGACCTCGTTAAGGTCCACCGTCCGATCCTTGTCGAATGATAGGGCCCTGAGCACTTCTTCCGCATATCGAGACCACTTGTGTTGCAAGGGAGGTTTGCAGCCCTGCCTGTGCATCGAGGTCACGATTGAGGGGCGGTCGTCATCGTCAACGTAGTGACGGCGTTGGCCTCGAAACAGGGAAGGGCGGTCCAAATGACTAATCGCTGCTTCTAGATCGGCTTTGGTCGCTATTTGTACGGTCTTCATGTTATTGAGCCTGCCAATCTTGAAAGCCTCCCAACTAGATAATCAGCGGTTTTCTACCTAACATGCCCTGAAACCAACCTCATGTTTTAAACGAGCCCGCTTCGCGCGCATCGGCCGAACTTGTTTGCTCATCCCGCATCTTGCCAACCTGAACATTTCCACAGTTTTCGCGCGGGAACCAAACCATCCCCTCAAGCCACCTCCGCCTTCACCCTCGCCTCAGCTTTCTCTTTCGTCCCCGCCAACCTTTCCGCCGCAGCGTTCAGCGTCTCTTCCTTCTTCGGAAAAGCGAACCGGACCATCTGCTTTCCCTTCTCCTTGTCGGCGAAGAACGAACTCCCTGGAACCGGCGTGACACCGATCTCTTTGGTGAGCCAGTAGGCGAAGGCGAAATCGTCTTCGAAGCCGAAGTCCGTGATGTCGGTCATGATGTAGTAGGCGGCGTTGGGCCGGTAGCATTTGAAGCCGGCCTTCTCAAGAGCGGAGAGGAGGATGCCGCGTTTCTTGTCGTAGGTGTCACGCAGCCAGTCGTAATAAGATGAAGGCAGTTCCAGTGCGGCGACGGCGGCGATCTGCAAAGGATGAGCAGCCCCGACCGTCAAGAAGTCATGCACCCGCTTGATGGCGTCCGTGATGGGCTTCGGAGCGGCCGTGTAGGCAAGACGCCACCCGGTGACAGAATAGGTCTTGGAGAACCCGCAGATGGTGATGGTCCTCTCATGCATGTCCCCCAGCGTGGCGATGGAGGTGTGGTGCAGTCCGTCGTAGATCATGTGTTCGTAGATCTCGTCGGTGACCGCCAGGGCGTTGTTCTCTTCACACAGATCGGCAATGAGCTTCAAGGTGGGGTCGGTGAAGACGCGGCCGGTGGGGTTGCCGGGGGTGTTGACGATGACCGCCTTGGTGCCCCTGTGGAAAGCCTTCTTGAGGAGCTCCTCGTCGGGTTGGAACTCAGGTTCGTGCAAAGGCACGTGCACAGGCTTCGCCCCAGACACAACAGCGTCAGGTCCGAAGTTCTCGTAGAAGGGCTCGAAAATAACGACCTCGTCACCGGGATCGACCGTGGCCAGAAGAGAAGCCATCATCGCTTCGGTGGCGCCGCAGGTGACGACGATGTTCTGGTCGGGGTGGGTGTCGATCTTGTTGAACGCTTTCAGCTTACTCGAGATGGCGTGACGAAGCTGTGGAGCCCCCCAGGTGACGGCGTATTGGTTGTAGCCGTCGTCGATGGCCTTCTTGGCGGCCTCCATGATCTCCTTCGGCGGATCGAAGTCGGGGAATCCTTGGCCGAGGTTGATCGCCTTGTGTTCGGCGGCGACGCGCGACATGTCGCGGATGACGCTCTCGGGGAAGTGTTGTACACGGTCGGCGACGAGCGGGTGGTCGATGCGGTACGTGTCCATCTCGGGTCCTCACGGCGCCACCACGGCGCAGGCGACCCAGGGGGAGGGGTCGAATAAGGGTTGTCGGGGGCGGGACGGCCAGAGGGACCCCTGGTCAGGGCCACAAAATCCAAGAACCGGGCCACACATAGGGGTGCTCATGGACCAGGATCGGGTCGAGGCCAGGCGGCGAGCGATCCACCTGCTCATCGAGATGGCAGAAGGAGAGGTCTGGTCGAAGCCCCGCTATGAGGCGAAGTGGTGAGCGCGTCCATGGAGCAGCACACCGTCGTGAAGAAGGTCCGTTTGACACCCAGTGAGGCCAAACAGCTGACCAGCGTCGCGAAGCGGCGCGGCACGACCGAGAGCGAGGTGCTCCGCATGGGCATCCACTCCGAGTCCGTCAGGGAAGACCGTCAGCGCTACGTGAAGGGGCTGAAAGAGTTCCTGACGCGACCTGAGCCGCCCAAGGAAGAGTGGGAATGGCCCGGGTGAGGATCGTCTTGGACACCGGCGTACTCTGGCGCCCAGGCGCGATGGACCAGATCGCCCAGATGGACGTACCCCTCGTGTTGCCGGCGGTGGCGTTCATGGAACGCGCGCGGCAGGTGAGACGTGACGGTGGCGATGTGGCGCGCTTCCGGGCGTGGTTGGAACGCATGCATATCGGTGTGGAGCCGTTCGCCGAGTCGGAGGCGGAACGGATCGCGGTCCGACTGGTGGACGACCGTGTCTGGCGACGGCTCGTGAGAGACGCCATGATCGCGGGACACGTACGGAAGGACGACCTCCTCTACACGACGAACCCGAAGGACTTCGTGCGCGTCGGCCTGGACCCGGACCGCATTGTCGGCGTCTGAGCCCTACACGTAGGCCCGCGCTTCCTTCTCCCCCGCATCCAGGCAACCGTTCAACGCCACCCGGATCCCGCCAGCCGTCGTATAGTGGACGCCGTTGACGATGATGGTCTCCCAGGTCGATGTGCTGTCGTTGGGCAGGTATTGCGCGAACGGTTCCATCCCGCCGATCACAGGTGAGAGGGCGCCCAAATTATAAGCAGGAAGCGCACCAGGGTCGGCGACATAAGCGGAGAGGTTGAACTGCAGGACGCCGTGTTGGTAGTGGCCGATGAAGAGCCAGTCGCCGATGATCTGGGTGTTGTGCTGGGTCTGGTCGGGGACCGGGGAGATGGTCCAGGTACCGAGCAAGATAGGGGTCGCAAGGTCGGTCACATCGTAGACCTTGAGCGCCATCGCGCCGAGTTCGGCCATGGTGGCCGCGATCCGCTTGTCGCCGTAGAAGGTCACGGAGACGGTATGCGTGTAGCCTTGATAGGGGTCCGCTTCCGGTGTGTAGGAGACGATGGAGGGGTTCGCGGGGTCGGTGACGTCCGCGGCGATGAAGCCGCCGATGCCGTTCGCCACCCAGAGGATGGGGACCTGCTCGACGGGGTCGTGCATCACCATCATGTCGTGGGCGGCGATGGGGCCGCCGATGGCGGGCGCGAAATAGGTCAGGAACTTGAGGTCGCGCGCGCCCGGTTCGCCGAGGAGCTTGAAGATGAGCACGCCGTGTCCCCATTGGCTCGCCACGAAGAGGTATTGTTCGCCGCCGATCTCGGCGACATGGATCATGTGGGCCTGGGCCCGGGTGGCGGCCGCCTCGTAGGGCAACGCCACGGTCTTCTCGATGACCGGGTCGGTGACGTTCGAGATGTCGATGATGGTGATGCTGCCGCGGCCGCCAGAAAACAGCGTCTTGCCGTCGCGTGACGATTTGATGTCGAGCGTGTAGGAGGTCTCGACCGGGATCGGGAAGCCGACCACATGTTCGGGGTCGTAGGGGTTCGAGACGTTCAGGATGTCGAAGCCGCCTCCGCCGTAGCGCGCGAAGACCACGAAGTCGGTGCCGTGGACGACATCGGCCTCACCGTAGCGGATCTCTGCGGTGTCGAAGGTGCCGATCTCCCGGAAGATGGGGCTTGTCTCACCCTTGGTGTAGGACGGTTCGCAGCCAAGCGCCGCGGCGTCGCCCTGGAGACGCGCAAGGATCTCAGCGGCGGTGTCGGTGACCGTTTCCGCGTCAGAAGCAGGTCCGCCCTCGTCCGAGATGCAGCCGGACAGGCTGATCGCAAGAAGGGTGACGACGACGAGGAAGGCTCTGGACAGCATCTTCGACCATACGGTCGGGTCTTCTGGTTCTTTATAGGCTTTCTGTCGCCTTGGCCGAACAGAGGGTATCGGCGACGGGTTTAACCGCCCTCTGCCGCTCGGCGCCCCTGATGCGTCGCCTTCTCGTCGGCAACAAGCTCTACTCGTCGTGGTCGCTCCGGCCTTGGATCCTCATGCGGACCCTGGGCATCCCGTTCGAGGAGACGCTGGTCGCGCTCCACCGGCCGGAATCGGCGGCGCGTATCGCGGAGTGGTCCCCGGCCGGTCGTGTCCCGGTCCTCGTGGACGACGATGTCACGGTGTGGGACACGCTCGCGATCACGGAGCACTTGGCGGAGACGACGGCTGCACCGGTGTGGCCCAAGGGGCGGGAGGCGCGTGCCTTGGCGCGCTCGATCGTCGCGGAGATGCACGCCGGCTTCTCGAGGCTGCGCGAGGCGCTTCCGATGAACCTCGGCAAGAGCTTCGCGTACCGCGAACGACCCGAGGCGGCCGCCGATATCGCGCGCGTCCAGGAGTTGGTGCTCGATGCGCGTCGTCGCTTCGGCGACGGCGGCCCGTTCCTGTTCGGTGCGTTCACGGCCGCCGATGCGTTCTATGCGCCGGTCATGTCGCGCTTCTGGACCTATTCCGTGCCGCTCGAGCCTGAGGTCGCCGCGTATCGCGACGCCGTCCTCGCCCTGCCTGCCTTCGGTGAGTGGCGCGAGGCCGCCCTCGACGAGCCGTGGGTGCTCGACTTCGACGAGGTGGAGGACGAACCCCTGGAAGTGCACCGCAGGGTGCCCGTCGTGGTGTAGCACCGCGACCGAATGGTCCATATCGAGCGGCCCGGTGGACGGATCATGCTCACGTTGGTGCCCGAGACGGTCGAACAGTACGCCCGACGCCACAGCACGCCCATGGGGCCGGTCTTCGAGGCGCTCGAGGCGACCACCAAGGAGAGGACCGATGTGCCTCAGATGCAGGTCGGACCGCTCGAGGGGGCGTTCCTGCGTCTCCTCGTCGGCGCCATCGGGGCGAAGCGGGTCCTCGAGGTCGGCACCTTCACCGGCTATTCGGCCCTCGCCATGGCCGAGGCCCTGCCGGAGGACGGCGAAGTGGTGACGCTGGATGTCGACGCCGACGCGGTCGCGATCGCCCAGGAGCATTGGTCCAGGAGCCCGCACGGGAAAAAGATCGTGAGCGTAATCGGCGATGCCCGTGAGACCATCATCGGCCAGAAGGGGCCGTTCGACCTCGTCTTCATCGACGCCGACAAGGAAAGCTACCTGGTCTACTACGAGGCGGCGCTGGCACGGCTCCGGCCCGGCGGCCTCATCATCGTCGACAACACGCTCTGGGGCGGCGCCGTCCTGGAACCGAAGGAGACGAGTGACCTCGCCATCGTCGCCTTCAACGAACACGTGCGGGCGGACGACCGGGTCGAGAACGTCCTCCTCACCGTGCGTGACGGGATGATGCTGGTGCGGAAGCGGCCGTGATCAGGCGGCCGCAGCGTCGGATCCGGCTGGAGCGCCGGCCGTCTTCGCGCCCTGGTCGCTGATCCGGAAGAGCACTTGCGCTCCGTTCCGTTCCCGTTCCAAAAGCCCCGCTTCGACCAGACGTTTGAGGTGGTAGGCGACCGTCTGTCGGGCAAGACCGGTCGCCTCCGCGATGTCGGCACCGCTCGTTCCGGGCGTGGTCGCCACAGCCGTGAACACGCTCCGCGCCCCGTCCGATTTCAATAGACCCGCCGAGGCGAGCGTGGCGCGGTCGACCCGTCCGCCGGGGAAATAGCAGGTGTAGCCCTTCGTCTTCTTGACCTGCAGGAGCCCCGTGTCGACGAGCTTGCCGAGGTGGTGTTGGACTTGTCCCTCGGCGTGGCCTGTTCGTCGCACCATCTCCTGGAAGTGGATGCCCGGCTCGGTCTCCACCGCGGAAAAAAGTTCGGCACGGACCGGATGATCGAGCGCTTTGGCGCGCTGCACCCGGCTGAAGAGCGGCAGGGCGAGGCCCGACTTGACCGTGGGCCAGAGCCAATAGGCGAGGCCGGTGAGGAAGGCGACGAGTGCGGTGCCGACGATGGGTCCGGAGTCGGGGAGGACCCAGACGGAGCCGGCCATCGTGAGCGGAACAGGATCCTGGTCGTCGTCACCCGGATCAGGGAGCGGTGTCCCGCCATCCATCTTCCGTTCCGAGGTGGCGTTCCCGATCTTCAGGATGCGGCCGTCGTGGCCGAAATGGACCGTGTGGCGGACGGTGGTGCGTTCACTGTCCCCTTCTGCACGCAATGGTGTGAGCCGCTCGGTCTGTGTCGTCCGCTCGACCCCGATCGTGATGAAATAATGGCACGAGTCGCCGCATTCGGTATAGAAGCCATAGTCGATCCGACCGTTCGTCTCGATGTCCGGATGGATGGCGCTCCAGACGTCTTGGAGGCTACGGATCTTGGCGGCGGCCGTGGAGAACGCGTAGGCGAGCCAGTCATGCTCCTCCTCGGCGCACGTCTCGTGCCGCGCGATCTGCGGACCTGTCGTTCCATCCGCTTCGACCGTCCGTCGGCTCGCGCAGACGGCGATGTAGTGCGTGTCGCTCGTGACCGTGAAGACCCAATCGTGCTTGGATCCTGGATGGGTCAGGGCGCCGGTCACGTCCGCGTCAGGGAACCGCTCCAGGAAGTCTCGAAGTCCCGGGTAGGTGGGATCGTCGCGCGCTCCTTGGAACGCCTCACCGAGGGAATAGGGGTGCACGGCGTCGGTGTCGTCGGGTCCCCACGGTCGCAGTGGAGCGGTCTCGATGGTGGGCAGGTCGGGGGGAAGCGGAGAGGCCGGGGACATGGATGCATCACCTCGTTCAAGACCGGCGAGTCGGTAGATCTCCATGAAGCCGCTTACCACGTCGTGGGCTTCGATGCGGAGCGGGTAGGGACTGTCGCGGCTGAGCCAGACACGCATGTCGGTGCTCGTCGCTTGCCAGTCGTGGTAATAGGGCCCGCGCGGATTGACCTGTTCCCAGGGTTTCTCGACGGTGGGATCGGCCGCTGCGTGCAGGACGAGTGTCGTCTCTTCACCGATGTGGGCGACCGCTTCGGGTTCGAAAAGGGTGCCCTCGGGGGGTCCGCCCCACGAATCGAGGCGACAGAAGGGCAGGAGCACGATCCCGTCGCGGACGTCCTCGGTCGTCCCCTGCAGGGAGTGGAACAGCCCGCAGAAGAGTGGCTCGTCGTCGGCGCGCGGTGGATAATGGATGTTCACGTTCTCGAAGCGGTAGTGGTCCGTCCCATCGTCGCCGAGCGGCGGTTGGACGGTCATGCTCATCTGATGGATGCTTTGGATGAGGAGCGCATGCGCGGCCGCCGAAGCCGGGTCCACCAGCCATGTCCTCTTCTCGTCACCGATCCGCCCGGTCTCAGGAAAGAGGGAAGGTTCGTCGAAGACGAGCCCGACGGTGTGGCGGGCTTTTCCATGGACGTCCCACACCGGTCCGTGTTCGACCCATTCGAAGTCCGCCCAACGGGCCTCTTCTTCGATCGTGGTGCGCGTGCCGTCGTCCACTTTCACCTGTTCCTTGGTGTAGACGCCCCGGTCCCCGATCATCGGTTCGGCGGTCCCGAACGAAGACGCGAGCGTGTCGAGGTCGGTGTCGGTCTCGTCCCCAGCCGCGGCGACGAAGCCGAGGCCGCCGCCGAGGAAGAGAGCGACGACGAGGGCGAGCAGCACGGCTCGGAGGGTGCGGCGGGCATCGGGAAGGACGAATGGTCGTAGGGGGCGCATGGGCTCTCGAGCTGAAGGAGCGGAAGGAGACTCAAAAGGAGCCTGGCGTGATCCTCTGACGGGTGGTACGATCGTCTGCCACCAGGAGGTGCCGAGGGGTCCTCACAGGAGAGGGAGCCCAGGTTCAGGCGATAAGGGTTCTGGGCATTTTCCTGAAGGGAGTGCAAAAAAGAGGGATGATGAGAGGGCGTGGCCGGGTCACTGGGGGAGGGGACTTCGTCCCCTCCCCCAGACCCC
>JAHWKR010000070.1 GCA_019347805.1 Methanobacteriota archaeon | reverse complement strand
CGACCGGCGGCTCCTCGCGCGGCGGCGACCACGTGCCGACATAGAGGTCACGGGCGTCCGCCGCGTCGAACAACCAGAGACCCGAACCACGGGACGGCGCCCACGGACCCGACATCGGTGCGTTCGGATGACGCGTGTCGCCCGGTCTGACCACACCGTCCGCGTTCCCAGCATCCCCGGGGCCGCGGTCCTCAAGGGTCGCCGCGAGCCCCGGATGCGCAAGCCGTGCGCTGTCGACGAGATAGAGCCCACGCGTCGGCGGCAACCGCAGCGCCGCGTAGTGGTCCCAACCGCGGTCGCCGCCCGAGCGCAACGCCTCACCGAAGCCGTCCGGTCCCGTCGTCGCAAGCCGCACCGGCACATGGAGCGGTGATGATGGCCGCGGGCGAAGCCCATCGAGCGGATCGGCGTGCACACCGTTCAAAAAAAGCGGTGGCCCTGTGCGCTGCGGGTCGAGGAGACGCAGCGGGTCGAGGAACAGGAACGCCGAGGATTGCGGCCGTCGCCACGCCTCCACCGAGACCACCATCGCACCCGACTCCCGGATGCGGTCCTCCGGACGAAGCCGCACCGCGTCCGCGTCATCGGGATCGGTACGGCTGTCGAGGAACCCATAGCGGTCGCGCTCCAACGCGACCCCGTTCGCCTGCAGCACCTTGTGCGGACCGTTGAACGGCGGCAGAAACGGCACCTTGCCGCGCACCGGTACCGCCGTCAGGGTGTGTTCGGCATCCCCGTCCCGCACGGCGACATCACGGCCGAGCGGTACGACCTGTTCGATGACAAGCGATGCGAACCGGTCGAGCTTCTCGCCGCGGGCGAACGCCACATCGGTGAAACGATAGGCGACGCCACCGACATGCATGCCCGTCTGGTCCCCCACCGCGCCACGGTCGACATCGGTGACGACGCGGTTCAGGACCACCGTCGCCTCGCGATTCGACGTGCCGGTGAGCTCCATCCACCACATGTCGTTCTTGTCGCGCGGGTCGCTGTTCGGCGTGCTCGGCGAGACCACCACCTGGTCGCACGGGATGGCCGCGAAGTCCATCGTGCGGTCGAAATTGATGGCGATGCAATCCTCCGCGCCGACACGCAGCCCCGAGACGTTGCCCATCGGACGCGGCGCGCCCGCCGGGGAGAGATCGTAGGCGGTGAACGTCGCGCCTTCCGTGCCGCTTCCGGCGAAGCGCATGCCATGGTCGAAGAAGCGCACCGTCTGCTCGGGCACGACCCGGAGCGGAGGTGAACGCAACCACAGGAAGTCCTCCGTCGCGGCCGAGCCCTGTGTGACAATGTCGACGCCACCTGTGCGGAACCGGCCGTCCGTGGGTCCATCCATGTCCCAGAACCCCTGCAACCGCACGTCGTCGGGTGTCCCGTCCCCGTCCATGTCGAACGAATCGAGCCCCGGCACGCGCGGGTCGAGGTCGGACGCCGGAAGCAGGAGCCGCGTGTCGCCGCCGAGCGGTGGATGGAGCGGCTCCATGCCGACCCGCGACAAGAAGCTGTAGCGGGTCCCGACGTTGATGGCCGGCCCGTAGACGTCCCCTCGTGCCGGTTCCTGGTTGTCACCGACGACATCGAAGAGATGGTCTTGCGGGGACGCCAGGTCGACGACATCGAGTCGCGTGTCGGGGTCGGCATCGGGTGCGACCGATTCGTCGAAACGCGGCACAAGCCCCCGTCCCGCCTCCTCGTAGCGATGATAAGGCGAATACGACATCCAGACCGCGACCCGTTCATGCGCCAGCGCATCGGGCGCCCGCACACGTCCCAAATGGTCGCTCGAAAGCAACAGCGCCGGGTCCGGCACGACGACGTCCCCCGCCCCCGGCACCGCCTGCGTGCTGCCCATCAGACGCAAACGACCGTCTGCGAACATGCGCGACGCGGTTCCGTCCGAGAAGCGCAACGTGCGGAAGCCACGCGGAGAATCCCCTGCCGCTGTCGCCCCCGAGAGCGTCGACCGGTCGTCCAAGAGCGCGCTGTAGAGCAGGAAATCGCCATCCGGCAAGAGTAGTTCGACGAACCGGGACGGCGTACGCATCGACACCAGGAGATCGGCGTCGGAAGCACCGACCACCGCGGCGACCGCGAGCCGCGACTCGACCCCACGGTGCACCCACGACACCTCGAGCGGCGGTGAACGCTCACTGCGCTCGGCGGGTGCGCGTCCCGCCGGTGTGAGCGAGAGCGAGGTCGTACCGGCGAGGTCCTGCGACCCGTCGAGGAACCCCCACGGATCGTGCTCGGCGAAGCGGCCCACGAGCGGCAACGAAAGATGCGGCCGGCGGAAGGGCGGCAGGAGCGGCAACATCTCGGTCTCGGCAAGACCCGCGACCGGTATGCCGGGTGATGAGAAGAAGACGCCGTCGCCGAGCGGCAGGAGTTGCGCAAGGCCGAGGTCCCGCAACGCTCCTTCACGCTCTTCGAGGTCCGTGACCCGATACAGGGCCCCGTCCGAGGCGAACGCATTGAGGGGCGCCCGCGGCGCGATGAGGCGTCCGACCCGCAAGGTCGCCGTCGCCGGTTCTCCCTCTTCCCGCTCGACATCCTCGACCAGGACGAACCAGGCGTCATCGTCGTCGTCATCGACCGCGCCCATGTCGAACGGGTCGGGGACGGTACGGCGCGTGCCGAGACGGTCCGCGAAAAGGACGTTGGACGGTTCTTCGCCCGGCTCCGTCATCGTCGCTTGTCTGCGCGGGGGTTCGACCTGACCCGCCATCACGACACCCTGGTCGAGCACCTCGGGACCCGAACCGCCATGGTACAACACCTCGACGACCACCTGGGCACGATCCGCCGGACCGAAGAAACCGCTCACGCGCACACTGTGGTCGAGGAAACGCACCGAACGCCCCTCCGTCACCTCGACTGGCCCGACGACGAGCGCACCAGCCCCGTCCCCCGCCGTGCCGAGACCGAACGGACGCGCACGCCACGCGACCGGCGTCTCTTCGCCAGCGAGCTCCCAACCATCGAGACCGCGTGGGGACTCGAGCGCGTCGGCGAACGGGAACACCAGTCCACCCCCATCGGGGACACCGGCGGGCGCGCCCGTCGCGTCCGACCAACGCCAATGGTACTGCGCCTCAAGGGCCGGAAAATAGAGATCGTCCAATGCCGCGCCGTCCAGATGTCGTTCTCGGTGGTCCGGCAGGAAGTCGCGCTCGTTTTCGAGGTCGACCGCCTGTCGCGTCTGGTCGGGATCGAGTCCTGGCCCCACCTCCTCGTCAGAGACGAGCCGCAACGAAAGCCGCCCGTCCGGTCCTTTTTCGCCGCGGTCGAAGAGGCCGAGACGCGGGTCGGTCGGATCGGCGACCGCATCGGGTCCGTGGCCGGGGCCGGGAAACCAGGCGGTCGGCAGATGACGCAAGGAGAGATGGACCGACTGGTCGCGCGGGCCGAGCGCCTGTCGCAGGAACGCCGAACCCGAACCGGGTTGCCAAGCACCCGGCAGACGCAAGAGGTCGCCGTCGCAATCCGGCCGGCCGTCGCTGTCGAGGCTCGTTCCGGAGGTCGACTCGACGGGAGCGGCGACCACCGGACGCGCCTCGCTTCCGGAACGAAGGGCGTCACTGCAACCATAGAGACGGAGCGTGTCACGGGGACCGGCACCTTCCTGCGCCGAGAGGTCCGGGACCGGCAAGAGCACCAAAGCGAGGATGACGACCAGGAGGACCGCCCGCGCCGCGGCGGGGACACGCATCGGGGTCACTGGACGGGATTAAGGGGGAGGGTGTGATGAACCCTGGGCACTGGGACCCGGGAGAGGGACTCACGAAACGGATATGACGTGTCCGACCCGTGCCGGATGCGACCGCCATCGGCGGCGCACCAGGTGGACCATGCACGACGGACACGAGCGGCCTCCGGCCGACGACGAAGCCCACGATGAGATCGGGTCCCCTGAGACATATCGACAGGAGGACGAGGGTGTGCACGACGAGCCGGCCCGCGCGCCGGTGGAAGCTCCTGAGGCCGGATACGAGCGCACCACCCGTCGTCCCACGTTAGAGGAGGCGCCGGAGCGCGATTGGGGTCTCGGCCTGCGCGCGACCGGTTGGACGCTCCTGGTGGTCGGTGCGCTCCTTTACCTCTTCGCGGTGTGGGCGACCGCCGAAGGCGTCCTGCGTGGGGCCGCCGACGCCGCCCAGACCGTCTCGGTCGGCGGGAACGAGTTCCTGGTCGGCTCGGTGGCCCTTCTATTGACGGCCCTCGGCGTGGTGGTCCTGGTCGCCGGCTACTTTGTGCCGACGCCGAAACCGGTCCCGGTGGTCCCCGGTACCCACGAATATGAAGCCTTCACCGACCTCGCCGCTTGGCGCGCCGGAAGCAACAACGGCTGGCGCTGGGGGGCGCTGGTGACATTCGTCGTGGGTCTCCTCCTGGCGCTCTATCCGCTCAGGCAGGCCGCGCAGGGCGAGGCGCTCCTGACCTTGGGTGCCGGTTACCGGCCCCACATCTTCGGTATGTTCCTGGCCATCGTCGGCGCCGCCGGCTTCCTGGTGCTCGGTGCGCGGCAACGCCCCCTGGACGAACTGGCGCGGGTCACCGAGGCGCATCGGACCCTGCACGCCCGCCGGGGCGCCCTGGAAGCAGAGGAGATCCCTGGAGAGGAGCCGATGCGGCCCGAAGAAACGGGTGCGGAAGAGCCGGCCGCCGGCCCGGGACGGGAGACGCCACCCGAGAACCCGACATAGGGACGAGAGTGGCCGCGAGCGTCTCTGGCATGAACCGAAGAGCCGTAGATGCGTCGCCGACATTCGCTGTTTTGCGGTCATGACTCGCCCCGGTCACACGGGCCGCGGACCACGGGCGCACGCACAAACTGTTTGAAGCCATCCGCCAATGGTTATATACAAAACAGGAAATGAGGCGAAATTCTTATATAGAAGTCGAAAGTACCGTAATGTACCGACGTCACGTTCTTGGCTTGAACGTAACGGTGTCCACGGGTCTTGCGGGCGACCGCGACCCCTGGTTCTGGATAACCACTGCTTCCCTCGGGACGCATAGCCTTCACGGAGGACCCCCCAAATGGCACGCAAAGAGAAGGACAAGGTCGAAGAGATCACCACCTGCCCCGAGTGCGGTGGCAACCACCTCGTCCACGATTACGAGCGCGGCGAACTCGTCTGCGACACCTGTGGTCTCGTCCTCGACGACTCCTTCATCGACCAAGGCCCCGAATGGCGCGCCTTCGACTCCGAGCAGCGCGAGAAGCGCGCCCGCGTCGGCGCCCCCATGACCTACACCATCCACGACAAGGGTCTCTC
>JAHWKR010000069.1 GCA_019347805.1 Methanobacteriota archaeon | reverse complement strand
ATTTAGAGCTTGGCGTCCGGCATGGCACCACCGCGCCCGACACGCTTATCCGCGCCTCCCGGGTCCGGCGGCCAACATGGCCCGAAAGCTCCGCGTCTTCGCCCTGGGCGGGAGCATCCTGGCTCCGCAAGGCCCCGACGTCGCCTACGCGGAGGCCTTCTCGCGCTTCCTGCTTGAACGTCTTGCGCTCGGGGAGACCGCCCTCGTCGTCACCGGTGGCGGCGGCCCGGCGCGACAATACATCCGCGCGGCGCGCAGCGCCGGGGTCACCGAGGAGGTGCTCGACCTCCTCGGCATCGACGCGACACGGCTCAACGCGCGCTTCCTCGCCACCGTGGCGGCGCGGGCCGCCGGCCCCACCGTCGACCTCACCCTGCACCGGGACGTCCGGTCGGCGGCCGAGGCGGCCGAGCGGCACCGGGTCGTCGTGATGGGCGGGACAGAACCCGGCCACAGCACCGATTATGTCGCCGCCGCGCTCGCCACCGCCGCCGGGGCCGACCACCTCTACGTCCTCACCAACGTCGACGGCGTCTACACCGCCGACCCGCGGAAAGACCCGAAGGCGGTGCGGCTCCCCACGCTCGACTCGGCGCGGCTCCTCGAGATCGTCGGCCAGCCGGCGTGGACCGCGGGCATGACCGGCGTCGTGGACCCGCGCTGCGCGGCCCACGTCCACGCCAAGGGCCTGCCGCTTTCGGTCCTCGACGGACGGGATGTCGAGAACGTCCGCGCCCACCTCGCCGGCGACCGCGGCGTCGGCAGCGTCGTCACCCCGAGCGCGCAGTGAGCCCCCGGGCCGGTCAAGACCGGCAACGGCATATGCAGGGCCTCCTTGCCGCGTGACAGGGCCCTCAGATGGTCAAAGAGATCGTTCAGCACGGCCACTGCCACTCCTGCGGGCGTGCAGTGAAATATGGTGAGATCACCTGTTCCGACGCCTGCAAGACAGTGTGGGACAAGAAGAAGCGGAGCCAGCGGATGGTCTTCTGGATGATGATCGCCGCCTTGATCCTGCTCATCGGACTCCCCTTGCTGCGCGGCATCATGGGAGGCGCGTAGATGGGCTCTGCGGCGCTCTTCGACGCCAAGGGCGCCTTCGGTGCGCGGCGCCTCCGTGAAGCCGCGCAAGCCGCGGTCGTCGACATCCTGGCCATCAAGTCCGATGAACGCTTCCTCATCATCAGCGAGGCGGACCCGGAGCGGTTCCCCATCGCGCAGGCCTTGCACGACGCCGCCGTCGCCGCCGGGGCCGAGACCGTCATCGTGTTGCAACCCCGCCGCGACGAGGCCGCCCCGGCCCACGACGTCGTCCTGCGGGCGCTCGAGACCGAACCCGACGCGGTCGCCGTGGTGACGGCCGGTCGCCTCGGCGCCGACCCGGCCCGCATCTCGAGGCCGCTGCACGGCCGCTACACCCACTACCTGGAGTATCTCGTCGGCGAAGGCCGCAGCCGGGCCTTCTGGGCCACCGGCGTGCCGAAGAGCGCCTTCGAGCGTTGCCTCGCCATCGACCACGCCGCCCTCCGCCGCTCGGCTCAGGATCTCAAAGGCGCGCTCGCGGACGCGGTCGAGCTGCGCATCACCTCGGGCTCTGGCACCGATCTCGTGCTCCCGGTCCGTGGCCAGGAGGCGTACGCCGAGGACGGCGACCTGCGCGGCATCGGCTCCGGAGGCGAACTCCCGCCGGGTGCCGTACGCGCTCCGGTCGAAGGCGGTGCCACCGGCCGCCTGGTCGTCGACGGCTCGCTGGCGCTCCCCGGGCACAGCGAGGTGCTCCGGTCCGCGCTCACGCTCGAGGTCGAGGAAGGCCGCGTGACCCGCGCCGAAGGGGCCGACGCCGAGCGCATGCAGGCCGCCTTCCGCTCAGCGGGACGCCTCGCCGAGCAAGCGGTCCAGAACGGGCGGCTGACCCGCGACGAGGCGGAGGTCTACGCCTCCAACGTGCGCCGGATCGCCGAGGTCGGGGTCGGCCTCAACCCGGCGGCGCGGCTTTGCGGGATCCCCCTTGTCGACATGAAGGCGGCCGGGACCATCCACCTGGTGGTCGGTGCCGGAAGCCGCGAGACGCCTCCCGGGGCTCCGCTTTCCGTCCGCGTGGTCCTCAAGAAGGCGACGCTGGTCGTCGTCCATCCGGACGGTTCCGAGACCGTCATCGTCGCCGAGGGGAGCGTGGCGGTCGCACCGCGCGCCATGGCGCGTGCGTGAGCCTACTCGGTGACCTCTTCCGAGATGTCGGTCAGCATCTCAGTGAGGAGGTCCTCAAAATTCTGGTTCTTGTATTCGCGCTTCGTCCCGTCTGCGTGACGCGCGCGCGCGATGAAGCGAGGGCCGTCCTTGAAGACCTCGATGTCGAAAATGCGTTCGGACATCTGCACCGCTCGCCGGGACTCCGGGTCCCTTCTAAATACGTTCCGGGCCGGAGGCGCTTATAGGGCCAGATCCGGACCCACCAGGGGTCAGTAGGTGGGGTCCCAGCAGACCTCTTCACCCAGGATGCGTCGCTTGTCCGCAGCCGTCATCAACCCGGGTGTCTGTCGGCTCACCCTTCATAAGCCTTGTGAAGGGCCTCATGCGGGACGACGGACCGTTCCACCAGACCGGTCACCGGTCGACGGTCGCCCGATCGTGTGCGCCGAAAAAGAGTGAGTGCCGTGGGCGGGATTTGAACCCGTGACCTTCGGATGTCTCCGACCAGGAAGCGTCTTTCCGATCGCTACGAACCGCTTCGGGCTGCGCCCTATGAGTCCGACGCTCCACCAGGCTGAGCTACCACGGCGAATGAGTCCGGTCCGAGGGGGGCCGGGGAGCCGCCGAAAGAGGGTCCCGTATTTCTAGCTTGGCCGCGGACCAGGAGAGAAGAACGAGAACAAGAAGGGAAGAGACAGGCGGTTCGGCCTACTGGACGGTGATGGTCTGCTCGTCGCCCCAGAAGTCGGTCATCACGCCGTCGACCTCGATCTGCGCGTGGGCGCGGTAATAGTAGGTGCCGGGCGTGGCGAAGCTCCAGCCGGTGATGGTGTATTCACCGGGGATGGTGGTCCCGGGGTGGGGGCTCTTGCCGTCGAAATCCGAGCCCCGGAGCGTCGAGGCGTCACGGTCCGCGGTCGAGTTGCGGCCCCAATGGGCGCCGGCGTGCGGGGCCGAGGTGGTGCCGTCCTGGTTCCAGGTGGCGTTGACCTCGACCTGGAACTCCTCTCCGGCTTGGACCGTCTCAGGCGCGCTGAGGACCACGAGGGTCACCAGGGTGCCGGTCTCTTGCGGCGGGTCCTGCGGGTCGGGTGTGGCGGTGTCCGTCGTGTCGGTGGCGGTCTGCCCACCGTCACCGGGTGGGTCTTGGTCGGCCTGCTCGTGGCAGCCGGCGAAGGCGAGTGTGAAGGCGACGACAAAGGAGACGAGGATCTTCTTGGACATGTGGACCGAAGGTCGGACACGAGGTCCTCTTTAAAACCCTCACGGTGACGCCTCGCCTGAGCACCCCTGGGGCCCTTTTTGGCGCTCCTTTTCCGGTCCCGCCCCGATCCCATCCGCCCCGGTGGTGCCGTCGTCGGCTCGGCTCGCGGCTAAGGATAGGCGCGATTCGTCGTCCGCGGGAAGGGCGTCATGTCGCGCACATGCTCCTGCTTGGTGAACCAGAGCAAGAGCCGCTCGAGCCCGAGCCCGAAGCCGGAGTGACGGACGGAGCCGTAGCGCCGCAGGTCGAGGTACCACTCGTAGTTCGCGAGCGTCGCGCCCTCCTCCTTGAGCTTGCGGACGATCTCGTCGATGTCGACCTCACGCTCGGACGCCCCGACGATCTCCCCGTAGCCTTCGGGCGCCAGACAATCGTTGCAGAGCACCACGCGGGCGTCGTCCGGGTCCTCCTTCATGTAGAACGCCTTGATCTTCTTCGGAAAATTGGTGATGAAGACCGGCTGCGTCCGGCCTTCCACGAGCTTGCGCTCGTGCGGTGCCCCGAAATCCTCGCCCCACTTGAAATCGGGGAAACCGTTGTCGTTGAGGAACGTCACCGCGTCGTTGTACGGCAGACGCTCGAACGGCGCCTTGATGGCGAGCAGGTCCTCCGGGTCGCGGCCGAGCACGGTGAGCTCCTCGTGGCATGTGCGTGCCACCGTGTGGGCGGTGTAGGTGATGAGCGATTCCTGCACCTTCATGTTGTCCTCGGAGCCCATCCACGCCATTTCCGCCTCGAGGTGGTTGAACTCGGTCAGATGCCGCAACGTGCGCGATTTCTCGGCGCGGAACGACGGCGTCAGTGAATAAACCTTCTCGTGGGCGAAGATGAGCGCCTCGAGGTACATCTGGGCCGTCTGCGACAGATAGGCTTCCTGTCCGAAATAGTCGAACTTGAAGACATCTGAGCCGCCCTCGGCCGCGTTCGTGGTGATGACCGACGGGGTCACCTCGGTGAAGCCGTTGGCATGGAACCAGTCACGCACGGCGCGCAGCATGTGGTGCTTGATGCGCTGGATGCGGCGCTGTTCCTGGCTGCGCACCCAGAGATGGCGCAGGTCCATGAGGAGTTCGGTCGACTGGTGCTCCTTGATGGGAAACACCTCGGCCGCGTGGACCACCTGGACCTCCTTGGCGCCGATCTCGAAGCCGCCCGGCGCCCGCGGGTCCTCCTTGACCTCACCCGTGAGCGCGATGCTCGACTCCATGAGGGCCGCCGCGGCGGCCGTGAACTGGTCGTCGGGGACGACGCCCTGCTTGAGGGTGCACTGGATCGTGCCGGTGGCGTCGCGGACGACGAGGAAGGCGAGCTTCCCTTTGGAGCGCGTGCGGTGGATCCACCCGCGCACCACCACATCCTTCCCGGTCTTCTTCCCTGCCAGGATGTCCGCGATGGCTGTCCGGGTCTCATCGACCGGGCCCGCATAGACCGGGTCGAGGCCGATCTTCTCGGATGCGCCCATCATGCCGCGACCTCCTTGTGCTTCTCCCGCAGGAGTTCCACAAGCTCCTCGGCGGGCGTGGCGATCTTCATGAGCTTGAACATCGAGGCTTTGGCCTTGATGTCGCCCACCATGAGGGCGTTCGTGAGGTCGACACCGCCCGAGAGCAGGCGCTCCCAGGTGTCGACGCCCATGCCGATGCGCAACGCCTCCTCCGGGGTCTCGTCCTCCTGGATGGTCTGGACGGCCGGTGCACCGGGCGCGTCCTGGAAGAGCAGGAACACCGGGTCGCCCGCGGCGTCCTTGACCTTGATGGAGACCTCCGAGCCGAGCCGTTCGAACGTGCGGCTCCAACGTTCCTCGCCCGCGAGCACACGGCTCATCCGCTCGGCCCAACCAGCATCCGGCACAGGGGTCACGGCGGCGCACTATGGGAGGGGGGTACTTGTGGATTAGGGGGAGGG
>JAHWKR010000008.1:29036-81226 GCA_019347805.1 Methanobacteriota archaeon | reverse complement strand
CGAGGCGGCCTGCTTCGTCGCCCGGCGCCATCCCAACGTCTTCCTCGACCTGTCGGGGATCCCGCCGCACCGCCTGCTCCATCACGTGCCGCAGCTGCCGCGCCTCTGGGACAAGTGTCTCTGGGGCACCGATTGGCCCGGGCCGGGACTGCCGGCGGACGCGGTGCGGACGAACGTCGAGGCGTTCCTCGCCGCGGACCTTGGTCTCACGCGCGACCAGAAGGCGGCGGTCCTGGATGGCAATTCCCGGCGCTTCTTCCCGTGAGCCTAGAGGAACGGCCGGACCCTGCACGGAATGGCCCATCGGAGGACCTGCCCCAGGGCGCACCTTCATGGCGTCCCTGCTCTTGCGCCAGAGCGGGACGGACCTCATGCCGGACGGGACCTTCATGACCTCGACGACGCGTGAAGAAGCGACCTGGCTCGTCGCGAAGAAGATCGACGCCTTCACGACGGCGGCGACGGAGGGGAACGCCGCGGGTGTGGTGGAATGTCCCGACCCGCTTTCGGACCACCAGATGCTGAAGATGGCGCGCGAGATGAACCTCTCGGAGACCGTCTTCGTCTCGCCCGACCCGGTGGGTGAGGCCGGCCATCGGCTGCGCTTCTGGACACCGACGAAGGAGGTGCCGATGTGCGGCCATGCCACGGTCGCCGCGTTGCATCATCTGCACGAAACGCATCCGGAGCGGCCGTCGTTCTCGGAGTTCCGGCTCTCGACCCGGGTCGGGCCGCTCGTCGGCCGTGTCCGGGACGGTGTCGCCTGGACCACGATGGATTCCTCGAGCGTCCTCGGTGCGTGGGGCGGTGCCTGGGGAGATCTCCTGCAGGCGCTCGGAATCGCGAAAGAGGACATCGCCGAGGGCGCCACACCTGTCGCCATGGGTCCCGATTGGCCGGTCGCCCTCGAGGTGCGTGATGTCGCCACGCTCGACCGCATTCGGCCCGACTTCGCACTGGTCGAACGGCTGTCAGAGCAAGGCGTCGACGGCCTCATCGTCTTCGCGATGGAAGGCACGAAGCAAGAGCACGATTGGCATCAGCGCTGCTTCGCCCCTTCCTGGGGCATCGCCGAAGACCCGGTGACGGGGACGGCGTCCGCCCGCATGGCCTCGTTGCTGCTCTCCCAGGGTCGGCTCGCGCGGCCGGAGAGAGGTGGCACCGTGAAGGCGAAGGCACGTCAAGGAGATGCCATGGGCCGTCCCGGGAGCGTGTCCGTCGAGATCGACATCGGCCCGGGCGGCGAGACCCTGGAGACGCGCATCGGCGGCCCTGCGGTGACCTCGTTGGAAGGACGCATGCGGGTGCCGCGCTGAGCCACCCCAACATTCATCCCCCTCATCCGCATCCGGCGCTCCGCCATGGACCTGGAAGCGAAGAAGACGTGCCTGAAGAACGTGGAGAACGGCCTCTACCTCATCGGCTGCACGGACGGGAAGGAGCTGAACGTGTTCCTCGGTTCGTGGCTCTCGCAGTGCAGTTTCGAGCCCCCGCTCGTCATGGCCGGCGTCAAGCGCGACACGCAGCACCATGCCTTCATCAAGGATTCCGGGGGGTTTGTCGTCAACATGCCCGCTCTGGACCAGAAGGACATGGTCAAGTCGTTCTTCAAGCACCAGAACGCCAAGGACGGCACGATCGGTGGTGAGACCTACACGTTGTCGCCGGTCTTCAAGGCGCCCATCCTTGAACGGACGCCATACTGGTTCGAGTGCAAGGTGCGCGCCTGGGTCGAGGGCGGCGACCACGACGTGGTGATCGGTGAAGTGGTCGAGGCCGGAACGCAAGCGTATCCGTCCTACGCGCGGTTGACAGAGACGGCGACCGGCTGGAACTACGGCGGATAGAAGAAAGAAGAAAAAAGGGGAAGAGAGGTCCGAGGGCCTATTCTTCGACGGCCCCCTCGGCCTCGGCCTCGGCCTGGCTCTCGGCGAACGCCTCGAAGTCCTCGTCGGTGCAGGCGCCACGGTGGTCGCCTTCATGCTCCTCGAGATGGGCGTCGACGGCCGTCTCGGCGATGGTGATGTTGTGCGGCCGGGTCGTGTCTTCCGAGGTCGTGCCGTTGTCGAGCTCGTCACCGGTCTCGTTGCCGTCGGCCTCTTCGGTCGTGTTGTTGGTGTCGCCGGTCTCGTCCCCTTGCGGGTAGTGACAGACCGTCACCTTGGCCTCACCTTCGCCTTCGCCGCGGCCTTCGAACTCGTCGGCCTCCCGTTCGAGTTCAGGGTCGTCGGCGTCGCGGGCGTTGTCCTCGTCGAACCGGTTCGTGGTCTCGCTGATGAACGTGACCTGGTTGACGACGAGCGTCTGGTGGACCTCGATGTGGATGTTCACGTTGGTGACCCGACGCGGCTCGTCATCGTCCTGTTCGGGCGTGACATCGCCGTCGCCACCGTCGCCACCGCCGTCCCCTTCAGGGGGACATTCGACGGCGCCGCTCTCGACGACGGCACGGGCCGCTCCGAGTTCGATGAGGACCTGCGTGGTCTCGTCACCGCGCACGATGAAGTTGCCGCTCACGCTGATCGTGAGGTCTTCAAGGACGATGACGATCTCGCAGCCGTCATCGGTGGTCACACGCAGTTCCGAGATGGTCACCGAGATGGTCTTGAAGACGCCGGGTTCGACGTCGGCCTCGGCGACGAACTCGGGCTCGTCGTGCAGTTCGACGGCCTCTTCGTCGTCCAGGATCACCACGACGTCACCGGAGGTGTCACCGGTGAATCGCGGTTCTTCGCCTTCGAACGTAGGCTCCTCTTCTCCACCGGTCTCGACGGTGACCCGGGATTCGGCGCTCGTGCGCGCTTCGATCCGGGTGACCGTCGCGTCGATGGACTCGATGTTCACTTCGCTTTCGGCTTCCGATTCTGCTTCTATGGTCTGTTGTGGCTGGTGCGTGGCGATGGCGCCGATATCCGGGGCTCCGGATCCGCCGCCTGCGCCACGGACGAAGGCCTGCAGGTTGCCTTGTCCGCCTGTGTCGTCGCGGTCTCCGTGCATGCAGCCGGCGAGGGCCACACCCAGGAAGGCCAGTGCGACGAACACGGGCACATGCCGTTTTCGGGGCGTGTTGGATGGCATGGGGGCTCGACCTTGACGCTGGGAGCCCACGGCAAAAAAGGGTAGTGGTGGATACGCCCCTGTCGGCCGTACATGTTACGGTGACGTGATAATGCGTCTTGACCGGTCAAACGCCTGGTCGGTCGTCGGTAGAGATGGTGAGGAGAAGGGGGGAAGAGATGTGCCGGACCTTCACGGGGTGACGTTCTGGTCGTCCCGCGTGTTCCGCTGGTCCTGGCGGCCGGTCTGGCCGGAAGCCTGGCCTGCGGCCCCGGTCTCGTCTTGGCGTTCTGCCTCCTCTTCGTCGAACGTGTTGGTCGATTCGTGGAAGAGCGACACGTCGGTCGCGACGAGGACCTGCACCGTCTCGATCTCGAGGTCGGCGTCGGAGACGCGCTGTTCTTCCTGTGGGGTCACCTCATCGACCAGACCAGTGTCCTCCTCACTGGGGCAGTTCTCGGCGATCGCGCGGCTCTCCAGGATGGCCTGGGTGACATCGATCTCGGCGAGCACCTGTGTCGTGGTGTCGTTCGCCACCTGGAAACTGCCCTCGATGTTGATCTCGAGGCCGTCGGTGGCGAAGAGGAGTTCGCATCCTTCTTCGGTCTCGACACGGATCTCCGAGACCTGGATGCTGATGTTGTTGTACGTGTCGGCCGCGACCCCCGACTGGACCACGAACTCTTCGTCGTCACCGCCGTGGAGGGTCACCTGGGTCTCGTCGTCGAGCAGGTCGACACCGTTCTCGCCTTGCTGGGCGCCGGTGTCGTTGGTGCCGGTATCCTGGCCGAACGTGTCGTTGTTCTGGCCGAACGTACCATTGTCGGTCTCAGGGGTCAATGGGTCGGTGGTTTGACCGATCTGGGTCGTGGTGTTCTGGTCGGTCTGGTTGGTGCCACCGAGGTCGCCTTCGGCACTCACTTGGCCGCCCCCAGAGACGGTCACACGGGTGATGTTCAGCTCGACCGAGTCGATCCCGGCCTGCTGCTGTTGTCCGAAGGTGCGACCGTCCTGCCGCTGCCGGTCTTGTTGTTGGACCTGGTACTGCAGGCCGTCCTGCTGCTGGCCGCCCTGTTGTTGACCGTTCCGCTGGTCTCCGGTCGTGTCGCCACCGGTATCGTCACCGGTGCCGATCTGACCCTCCTCCTGGGCCGTCACCCCGCGCCGCTCACCGGCGTCGCGCAGGAACAGCATCAGTGTTCCCTGCTCTTGTTGGTCTCCTGTGTCTTCTTCAGGCGTGACTTGGTCCCGATCCTCTTCGTCTCCATGCATGCAGCCGGAGAGCGCTACGCCTACGAAGGCGAGCGTGGTGAAGAGGACGATCGCAGACCACCGTTTCGTGTTCGTTCGTCCCATGACGATCGTCCCCCCGTTCGCGTCCTCGCGACTGAAAAAGGTCTGGGTCGCGCCATGGTGGGGGGCGGAACATGTCGGCCTTGCCGCTTGGGCGGGGTCGAGGTTTCCACGACCGCGAGGGCCAGAGTGGCCACGATGAGCCGGATGGGCGGGAGCGCCGCGGGGGGCGGCACGGCGCTCCCGCCTCGACGGGGCGGGCCGTCGAAGTCCGGGGGCAGGGACAGGACACTGTTCGGTGTGTTGCGACGATATAGTGGATGGAACGTCCGTCGCACGGTCGGCGCCAGGAACACTGACATGGGACCCGTTCCTCCGGTTCTCCTGGATGCATCCAGGTGTGTGTTCGCTCCCGCTCGTCCACCAGAAACGTTGTATAGCGTTGAGGTGCGTCGAGCGGTCATGCGCACCATCCTCGGCCTCCTTGTCGTCGCTCTGGTGTTCCTGCCGGCCGCCGATGCGCAGGCGCCGAAGGTGATCG
This sequence comes from Methanobacteriota archaeon, assembly GCA_019347805.1. Taxonomy (GTDB): domain Archaea; phylum Thermoplasmatota; class E2; order JACPAO01; family JAHWKR01; genus JAHWKR01. Next base: position 76,335 of record JAHWKR010000008.1, on the reverse strand, counting down.
GTGCACCGGACCGGCCGCCTGTCGAGATCGATGTGCGGCCGGCCGCACTGGATGCGCCCCTTGTGCCGGATGTCGTGCACAAGATCCCCGTCGAGGTCGCCGTGACCTGTCGCGCCACGAACCTGTTCCCGGAGGGCCTGCTCCTGCGGCACAGCGCCGTCCCGCTCTACCATGACCTTGAGGTGGCGATGACACCGGCTTCGACGATGGTGATGTTCGCGCCGGAAGAGTGCGCGTATCAAGAGGCGACCCGCATCTACACGATCCACCTTGAAGCACGTTTCAACACCACGGCGTATGCCTTCCAGATGGTCTTGGCGAGCATCGTCGCCGAGGCGGTCGACCTCGGCATCGACGGGCGCAAGGAGGCACTTTTGCAGGTCGGGCTCAGCGGGACGGTCGCCGTGGAGGCGGTGGAGGGACAGGTGCCGGCATCGGGTGACGGTTGTGGTGACATCCCGTTGCGGCTCTCGACGACCACCAACGGCCCTGTGCGTTTCGTCTTCCGCACCGACCCCGACGACCCGCCGAGGGGCATCCTGAACCTCGTGCCGTACCGGATCCTTGATGCGCCGTACGACACGGGGGAGAACCTGGAGTTGCAGTTCTGCCTCAGGGAGGACCTCTCCAGCGACACGTTCGCGCTCCATATCGCGCCACATGCCGAGGACGACAGGTCGCACCGTTTCGATGCGGTCATCGTTGAGGTGACCGTCGTCGATGCCACCGGGATGGAAGTACCGCTCGCGGTGCTACCGAGCTTCACCTTGGTCGTCGGCCTGGCCTTTGCTGTTCTGCGCAGGCGCTGAGGCGCCCACAGCGTAGGATGACCCCTGTTTCCACTGTGGCCTGTGGAGCATCTGCTCCGCCGACGGCTTCCCATGGAGTCGCAACGCCTTTGACCGGCACGTCGTTCGGCGCTCCGGCGGGAGGCACTCTTCCGACACCGGCCTCGCTCTTCCCTGTCCAGGGGCCGCCGATCCCACCCGCTGCGGGGGCGGCCTCTGGACCTTCCTTCCGGGCCTACTTAAAGGACCCCCTTCGCAGCCACTGTCTCGCGAGAAGCCGTTGGGACGCCTGTTTCGCCTGCTTCAGGAGGCCGTTCTGGCCCGCTGACAAGATAACTTGAAACCCCGCCACCGTCTATCGAGGCTTGGGATGCACGCATGACCGGAATCCAGACCACCACGCACCGGGTCGTACCGGCGACGCCGAAGGTCCGGCTCCTTGCCTGGACCGAGAAGGCGTACGACCTGGCGATCGCGAGCGCCCGCACCTGTTACGCGCCGGAACTGAAGACGGTCGATTCGGTCAATGACAAGCTGCGCGACTTCCTCGGCACCATGATCTATGACGCCGGGCACCACACGCCGTTCCAGCATCCCACCTTCGTCTTCGGCCTCGAAGGCGTCTCGCGGCAGTTCGTCTGGGCCTTCCTCCACAGCCATCCCTATTACAATTCCGAACAGCAGAGCCAGCGCTACGTCGTCATGGACGCCGCGCACGTCGTCGTCCCGGACGGCCTCACCGCCGAGCAGCGCGACCGCTTCCACCATGCCGTGGAGGTCGCCTACGACGCCTACGACCGGATCGGCGGCCTCCTGCAGGAGGACCTCAAGCGGACGATGACCGCCATCGGCCGCATCAAGGGCCAGTCGGAGAAGAAGATCGCCCAGGAGGCGCAGAAGAAGGCCATCGAGAACGCGCGCTACGTCGTCCCCATCGCCGCCGCGACGAGCCTCTACCACACCGTCTCCGGCATCGAACTGAAGCGCTATGCGCGCATGGCCGAGACCGGCGACTGCCCGGCCGAGTCGCGCGCGGTCGTGATGGCGATGCTCGAGGCGGTGCGAGCGGTCGACCCCGACTTCGTCGAGCGCATCCAGGAAGAACCGATGCCGCGCAGCGAGGTGCTCGAGACCTGCATCGAGCAGGCGGCCGGCGCCCGCACCCCGGGTGGAAAGAGCGACGGTGACCGTTTCGCCGAAGCGTTCGACGCCAGGCTCGAGGGCCTTCCCGCGCGGCTCGTCGCCCACACGGAACAGGGCGAGCGGCTCATGGCCGAAGGCGTACGCGAATCGCTCGGCATCGACGAGGCCGCACTGGACGACGACCAGGCCATCGCGCTCGTCATGGACCCGGCGAAGAACCCGCACCACGTCGACACGTTGAACACGTGGACCCACAGCCCGGCCATGCGCGCCCTCAACCATGTCCATTACACGTTCAAGAAGAAGCTCAGCCACACGGCGGATTCACAGGACCAGCGCCATCGCACGGTCCCCGCCACCCGGCCGCTCTTGAGTCGCGTGCACACCTCCTATCCGGACCACCACACGCCGGAACCGATCGCCAAGAACGCGGAGGCGAAACGTGTCTACGACGAGGCGATGGCCCTGCTCTGGGAGACCAAGAACGCGCTCATCGCCGACGGTGTGCCGGCCGAGAAGGCGGTCTACATCCTGCCCAACGCGGTCAACGTCCGCTTCACCGCCAGCGGCCCCCTCATCGGCTTCCTGCACAAGTGGCGCCTGCGCACCTGTTTCAACGCCCAGCGCGAGATCTATGACCATTCGATGGTCGAGCGCGCCCAGGTCGCCCAGGTCCAGCCGCGCCTCGGTCGGCACATCGGCCCGCCATGCATGCTGCGCGTCCACGACCAGTCGTCCTGGCAGCCCAAGGAAGGGCCGTGTCCGGAAGGGCCACAATGGTGCGGTGTGAAGGTGTGGACCAATTTCCCGGACGTCAAGCGGCCGTTCTGAAGCTTGATATCTTGACCTTCGGCGACCTGTTCCGGGACCCTGTTATATGGGGCCGCCCCATCCGCAGGAGAACCCACCTTGTCCCAACGGTCCAAGAGCACGTATGGTGATTGGCGGTCGGTCCTTGAGGACCTCGAGCACCCTGTCAAGGAGTTGCGCCACGAACTGCACGCCCATCCGGAGTTGTCCGACCGGGAAGAGGAGACCGCGGGGCGCATCATCGCGTACCTCTCGGACCACGGCCTCAAGCCGGTCGCGGACGATGTCGGCGGACATGGCCTCCTCTACACGTTGGAGGGCGAGAAGGGGGACGGCAGGAAGCTGCTGTTCCGCGGCGACATGGACGCCTTGCCGTTGCACGAGAAGGGCGACCCGCCGCACGCGTCGAAAAAAGAAGGCATCCACCACGCCTGCGGTCACGACGGCCACATGGCGATGTTGACAGGCGCCCTCGCCGCGCTCGCCGCCCGCCGCGACGCTTGGGGCGGCACGATCCATGCCCTCTTCCAACCCTCGGAGGAGACCGGGCAGGGCGGTGCCAAGGTGCTCGAGCATGGGAAGATGCAGGACCTGGAGGTCGACCTCGCCTTCGCGTTCCACAACATCCCCGGCCAGTCCCTCGGCTCGGTCGCCTTGCGCCGCGGCACGATGGCGTGCGCGTCGACCGGCGTCCATGTCCGCTTCGAAGGCGCGACAAGCCATGCCAGCGAGCCGAACCTCGGCAAGAACCCGATCCCGGCGCTCGCCAAGCTCGCGATGTCCGCCCTTGCGCTTCCGGGTCAGACGGTGCCGTTCGGCCACAGTGCGCTCGCCACGCTCATCCATCTCGACGCGGGGGAGATCGCGTACGGCACGTCGGCCGGTTCAGGATCCTTGCGCGTGACGCTCCGTGCGGCGAAGGAAGAGCATCTGGACGCGATGCGCGACCGCTTCCGCGACCAGGCGAAGGCCTACGCCGACCCGGGCGGTTTTGAGTTCCTCTTCGAGGAGCATGAGCGCTTCCCGGCGACGGTCAATCATGACGCCGCGGTCGACCATGCGCTTCGCGCCCTCGAGGCGAAAAGACTGGAGGTGGTGCGTCCGAAGCGCGCCTTCCCGTGGTCGGAGGATTTCGGCCACATCACGAACAAGTGGCCGGGCGCGCTCCTCGGCCTCGGGGCCGGTGAGGACCAGCCGCCGCTCCACACACCGTCATACGATTTCCCGGACGCGCTCCTTCTGCCCGGCATCCGTGTCTGGCTCGCGCTCGCCACCGGGGGGGAGGTGGCTTGATGGCGCCGACACGGAAGGACGTCGTCCAGAAGACGCCGCCTGTTTCGGTCGGTGAGCCGGACAAGCCGACGGTCGTCGAGGAGACCGGAGAGCCCTACGCGAACTCGTGGATCGAGATCGACCAGGACGCCATCCGGCACAACTACGAGGACCTCTCGGCCTTCTTCGGACCGAACACGGAGATCGTCTGCGTGGTCAAGGGCCGTGCCTATGGTCATGGATATTTTCCGACCGTGCCGGTGCTGGAGCGCGCGGGAGCGCGACGTTTCGCGGTCTTCTCGGCGCATGAGGCGACCCGTTTCAAGCTGCGTGCACGACCCGATTCGTCGTTGCAGATCATGGGGGGCGCCCATCCGGACCACATCCCGTGGGTGGTCAAGGAGGGTTGCGAGCCGTGGGTCAACGTCCCCGGGGCGTGGCCTGATTTCGAGGCGGAGATCGCCCGCCAACGAAAGACCACCCGCTTCCATGTCGAGGTCGAGACCGGCATGAACCGCACCGGCCTTCCCTGGGACGAGGCGCTCGACGTCTGTGCACGCATCCATGATGACCCGCATGCGGTGCTCGAGGGCGTCTGCACCCATCTCGCCGGTGCGGAGGAGAAGAAGAACGAGGGGCGCGTGGCGCTGCAGAAGCAGCGCTATTTCCGTTTCCTCGACGAGATCGAGGAGATGGGCATCCGGCCGAACACACGCCACATCGCGTCGTCGTCGGCGGCCATACTGGACCCGGAGTGCCGGCTCGACCTGGTGCGCATCGGCATCTCGCTCTATGGGTTCTGGCCGACGCGCGAGGTCTATCTGCGCCACATGGCGGCGATGGGCGGGGAGCCGGCATGGGACCCGTACCGGGCGCTCAGTTGGAAGAGCAGTGTGCGGCTCGTGCGGGACGTCATGGACGGTGATTTCGTCGGCTATGGCGACAGTCATCAGATGGAGGGGCCGGGCCGGATCGCCATCGTCCCCGTCGGGTACGCCGACGGTTTCTCGCGCGGGCTGTCGAACCTCGGCTATGTGCTCATCCGCGGCCGGCGCGCCTCCATCGTCGGACCGGTGAACATGAACATGTTGCAGGTCAATGTCGGCCATATCCCGGAAGTCGAACCGGGTGACGAGGTGGTCCTCATCGGTCATCAGGGTGACGAGGAGATCACGGTGGCGAGCTTCTCGGAGTACAACTACATGGTCAACTATGAGTTCATGACGCGCTTGTCGGACGAGATCCCGCGCCATCCGGTCAAACACCTGGACGGGCCGGGCAAGGAGCCCATCGCGGAGGGCCCGAAGATGCCCGGACCGCATCCGTGACGGATAACCATAAAAAGCACCACGCCACTCGTTCTCCTGGTATGATGCGTGTCCTCAGCAGCGTGACCTCCATCTTCGTCGTCGCTCTCCTGGCCGTGGTGGTCCTTCCGGCGCCGGCCGCGGAGGCGCAGATCGGCAGCGGTCCGTTCGAGAAGATCCAGCCGGGTGTGCGCATCACCACCTCAGCGGGCTCCTGCACCTTGAACTTCATCTTCGACGGCGCGAACGGCAAGGTCTATGCCGGGACGGCCGCCCATTGTGTCTCCGATGTCGGTGAGAAGATCGACATCTGGGGTTTTCCGGATTTCGGCACGGTCGTCTATGACGATGACGCGCGGACCGACTTCGCGCTGTTGGAGATCGATACGAAGTACCACGCCGATGTCGATCCGGCCGTCAAGGGACATTCCGGATTCCCGACCGGACACACCCTGCGCACGCAGACCTCTTTGGGGGACCACGTGCGTTTTTCCGGTTACGGCATGGTGTATGACAGGACGACGACCACTCAGGAGGAGCGCATCGGTGCCCTCTTCTCCGACGATTCCGACTCCTATAGGCTCTATGGTCCGACGATCTTCGGTGATTCGGGCGGCCCTGTCATGCACGACAAGACGGGGAAGGCGCTCGGCATCGTGAGCGCCATCAGTCTTATCACCGGGATGACCGTCGGCCCGACCGTGGAAGGGATCCTGGCGCGGCTCTCCGGAGCCGGATACGACGTCACGCTCCGGACGGTCTGAGGCTAGAGCCGGAGCGGCCCGACGTGCATGACCCGTTCCGGGTCCGCGCGCCAATCCACGGACGGGTCGTCGACGTAGAGCTCGACCTCGTTCCCGTCGGGGTCGCGCACGTAGAGGCTTTTCGAGACGGCATGGTCGGACGCCCCTTCGATGGGGACGCTGGCCGATTCCAGTTCCGTCTTGGCGGTCTTCAGTTCCTCGAGCGTGTCACCGATCTTGATGCCGATGTGGTAGAGCCCGATGCGCCGCCCGCTCGGCGGGCCCGGTGCGTCACCGACCTCGATGAGGAGCATCTCGTGGTGCGTGCTGCCGCCGGTGAGCGCCGTGGCGCGGCCGTCCCAGCCCTGGGCGACCTCCTGGAAGCCGAGGAGGTCGCGGTAGAAGGCGACGGAGCGTGCCATGGAACGGACATAGAAGACGACGTGGCCGAGCCGTTGGACCTGCACAGGGCGGCATCGTCCTCTTGGTCTTCAGCCCCGCGGTCGAGGTGCGGCTAGCGACCGGTGAAGCGGGGCCGCCTTTTTTCGAGGAACGCGTCGAGCCCTTCCTGGAAGTCTGCGCGGCCGGCCGCGTCGATGATGAGCCGCCGTTCACCATCGAGTACGTCGTGGAGGCTTTCGTGGCTGGCGCGTTCGACGAGGTTCTTGACCGCCTTGACGGTGTAGGGGGCGCGCTCTGCGAGCCGGACGGCGACGGCATGCGCCTCGTCGACGGCGGCGCCTTCTTCGGCGATGCGGTTGGCAAGGCCCCATACCAGCATCCGGGTGGCGTCGATGCCGTCGTCGAGGAGCAACGCTTCGCGCGCCCGGTGCGGTCCGACGGCGCGTACGAGGTGCGCGCTCGCGCCGCCGTCCGGGGAGACGCCGAGGTTGGCGTAGGCGAGTTGGAGGCGCGCGCGTGGGTCGGCGACGACGAGGTCGCAGGCGAGCGCCAGGCCGACGCCGCCACCGGCCGCGACGCCGTTGACGGCCGCGACGAAGGCGGTGTCGGAGCTGCGGATCTCTTCCACGATGGCATGGTAGTGGAGGGTGAGCGCGTCGAAGAGGCGTGGCGCGTCGTCACGTCGTCGCTTCATCTCGGTGAGGTCGGCGCCGGTGCAGAACGTCTTTCCTGTGCCGGTCAACACCACGGCGCGTACGTCGGGGTCGTAGGAATGGTCCTGCACCGCGTCGAGCATCCGGCGGAGCGTCTCGACGTCGAAACTGTTGTACGCCTGCGGCCGGTCGAGCGTGATGGTGGCGACGGGGCCGTCGCGCGTCGTCCGGACCGGCTCTTGTGTGGTGGCGGTGCCGCCCATGGTCGGCGCATGCCGGGGCGCGGAAAAAGGCTGTGGCCTCAGGTGCGGCGGGGCGCCTTCGTGGCCTCGGCGATCTCTTCCACGATGGCCCGGACGTCGAAGGGGGTGCCGTCGAGGACGCTTTTCCAGATGGCGTTGCGTGGGATGCGGAGCCCTTCGAGGACGCGTTTTCCGGCCGCGCGCCCGATGTCGATGAACTCGAGGACGGAGGCGATGCGGGTCTTGGCCTCTTCGTCGAGGTCCCCTTCATCGAGGAGCTTCTCGAGGTATTTGCGCGCCAGGAAGAGGTTGCTGTCGAGGACAGAGAGCGGCGTCATAAGGTCATGGAAGAGCGCCGAGAAGACCGGTTGCACCCGCTCGCCGAGCTCCGGGTCCCATGGCGACAGGTCGGGGATGTGCTCTTTGCGCGCGGCGGCCGGGTCGGGCTGGGACAAACAGCGATGAGAGACTCCCTGGAAGACAAAAACTTGTCCGTAGGGTATGTGGAAGGACCAGGAAGAGAAGGAGGAGCGTCCAGAGGCTCAGAGCCGGACCATGACGTTCTTGGTGCGCGTGTAGGCGTCGACCGCCGCGACACCCTGTTCGACACCGAGTCCGCTCTGCTTGTAGCCGCCGAACGGCGTCTGCGGGAAGGTGACGGGTCCTTCGTTGATGCCGACCATGCCGGCCTCGATGCGGCCCGCGACACGGTGGGCGCGGGAAAGGTCGCGGGTCCAGACGCCGGACCAGAGGCCGAAGGTGGTCTCGTTGGCGAGCCGCACCGCCTCCTCTTCATCGGTGAAGGTGGTGACGGTGAGCACCGGGCCAAAGATCTCCTCTTTCCAGATGGTCATGTCGGGGGTGACACCGGTGAAGACGGTCGGTTCGACGAAGTTGCCGTTCGCGTAGGGCCCTTCGGTGATGCGTCCGCCGCCCGCGAAGAGGGTGGCGCCTTCGTCCTTGCCGCTCTCGATGTGGCCGGTGACGCTCTCGAGGTGGTCCTTGTGTGCGACCGGGCCCATGCGGGCCTCTTCGGACCAGGCGGGGCCGACGCGGTGCTTGGCGATGAAACCCTTGAGGCCGTCCAAGACGGCGTCGGCGACCTGTTCGTGGACGATGAGCCGCGAGCCGGCCCAGCACATCTGGCCGGCGTTGGCGAAGATGCCCCATCCGATGCCCTTCGCGGTCTTGGCAGGGTCGACGTCCTCGAAGACGACGACCGGTGATTTGCCACCGAGTTCGAGCACCGTGCGCTTGGTGGTCTTCGCCGCGGCCTCCATCACGGTCTGGCCGACGGCGCAGGAGCCGGTGAAGTTGACGCTCTCGACACGGCGGTCGGAGACGAGGGTGTTGCCGACCGCGCCGCCTGGGCCCGGGACGACGTTGAGGACACCGGGGGGAAGTCCGGCGGCCTGTCCCGCCTCGGCGAGCATGAGGCACGATAGCGGTGTCCAGCTGGCCGGTTTGAGGACGACCGTGTTGCCGGCGGCGAGCGCCGGCGCGACGCTGCGCACGGAAAGGAGGAGCGGATAGTTCCATGGCGCGACGTGCGTGGTGACGCCGAGCGGTTCCTTGAGCGTGTAGTCGAGTCGGCCGGGGCCGACGGGGATGGTCTCGCCCTGGATCTTGTCGGCGAGGCCCGCGAAATAGGTCAGGGTGTTGAGGACGAACGCGACGTCGCCTTGCGCCTCGCGTACGGTCTTGCCCATCTGGAGGCTCTCGATGAGGGCGACGTCGGCGAAACGCTTCTTCAGCTGGTCGGCGGTCTTGAGAAGCAGCTTGCCGCGCTTGGTAGGGTCCATGTCGCGCCAGGTCGGGTCCTGGAAGGCGGCCTCGGCGGCTTCGATGGCGGCCTTGGCGTCGTCCACCGTGCCCTTCGCGACGCGCGCGACCTCGATGTTGCGCGCGGGGTCGATGACGGGGCTCGTGGCGCCGTCGGAGGCGTCGCGGAACACGCCGCCGATGTGGAGGCCGGTCGGCACCTCTGGGGTGGCGGGGGCCTCGGGCCAGGAGGCGACGAGCGTCTCCTTCGTGGTGGTCGTCTGGGCCATATTGCGGCCCATCGGGTCACGGGTGAAAAGGCTGATGGGGACCCTATTTAGGAGGTCCAGAAGGCGTGGGTGGGTGTGTCAAGGCCCGGGAAGGGGCTTATGCTGGTGGAACAAGGGACCGTCGCGTCCCACATGGATGCGGCCGCCGTACGGGGGCAGAACGAAAAGAGATCAGGGGCGGAACGAAGAGAGATCGACCAGGAGACCCGGCCGCACCCCGATGGTGTGGTATGCGGTGAGGTCGGAGGTGTGCGGTGCCCTAAAGCAGGATCTGGGCCGCGAAGGCGGCCGAACTTGCGAGGCTGGTGATGGTGAGGTACAACCAGGTCTCCATGGCGATCGATGGTGTATGGGACTCCGGTGAAATAAAAGGTGCTTGGTTCAATCGTTGAAACGTCGGGCGCTCGGGGTGGACATCCGGACCCTCCTATATGAAGAGACGGACGGCGAGGCCGAGGCTGGTCGAGAGGCTGACGAGGGTGAGGTAGAGCCACGATTCCATCGGCAGGTGGCTCGATGGAGGTCGTTCAAAAGGACGGCGTGGAGGCGAAAGGGGCCGTTCGGCCAGAGGTCCCGAGGTTCGGCCCATATGGGCCTCGAAGGGGACCGCTCGATCTAGAAGAACAGCCGTGCCGCGAAGGCGAGGGAGCTTCCCAGACTCGTCAGCGTGAGGGCCAGCCAGGATTCCATGAGGGTACCATTGTACCGTGCGATATAAGGAGACTGGAGAGAACGTTGGACCCGGGCCGAACGATGGGCCCTCTTGAGCGCGGCGCCTTTTTCAACCCCATCCGGCTCGGCGCGGCCGTGTCGACCCCCGTGGCATCCCCGGCCGCCTGGGTGGCGGTCTTCGTCCTCATCCTTGTGCAGCTTCTTTTCGGGGCGCTCTCGGTGGCCGGCAAATTCGCGCTCGCGGCCTTCCCACCGCTCGGGTTGGCGGCCCTGCGGGTCGTCGTCTCGGGGATCCTCCTCGTCATCATCGAGCGCATCTGGGTGCGCGAGCGGGTCGCCCCGCGGCACTTGGCGCTCCTGGCCCTCTATTCGCTTTTCGGGGTCGTCGGCAACCAAGTGCTTTTCATCAGCGGTCTGGCGCGCACCGAAGCGGTCCCGGCGACCGTCCTGGTCACCACCATCCCGGTCTGGACCCTTCTCGTCGCGGTGGTGCTCGGTGTGGAGCGGCCGGGGTGGCGCAAGTATGCCGGCGTGACGCTCGCCCTTGTCGGGGTCGCCATCATGGTCGGGGTGACCGCGGCGGCGTTCCGGCTCGACGTCGCGCTCGGCAACCTGATGGTCACCCTGAACGCCTTGTCCTATGCCATCTACCTGGTCATCGCCAGGCGCCTGTTGCGAGAGTACGACGCCTTGACGGTGGCCGCGTGGACGTTCCTGTTCGGGAGCCTGGTCATCGTCCCGCTCGGTCTGCCCGACCTCGTCGGCCTCGACTGGGGCGCGGTGCCGGCGTCCGCCTGGCTCGCATTGCTCTACATCATCCTGGGCGGGACGGTCGCCGCCTATGCCTTGAACAACTGGGCCTTGCGCCATGTCGCCTCCACCACGGTGGCGGCCTACATCTACCTGCAACCGATCGTCGCGACCGCTCTCGCGGTCACGTTGTTGGGCGAGCGGCCGACCTTGCGCACGCTGACGGGGGCGCTCTTCATCTTCGCCGGTGTCTGGTTCGCGGTCGTCGCGCGCAAATCGGGCCGCGTCCGCATCGCGTGACCCCCGCGGGTACTCCCTGACATATTCGCCGCCCGATGCCACTCCTTATGATGGGAAGGTCACCATGTGGTGGTGCTGCCCGACCGGGCCCGACCTGATGCCCCATGGCGAAGATCCTCATCGCCGACGACGACCCTTCCATCCTGGAGAGCACGAGCGCCCTTCTCGAGCTCTATGGCCACGACACCACGACGGTGCAGGAGGTCGGCCAGATCCACGACCGCATCGAGGAGGTGGGACCGGACATCCTGTTGCAGGATGCGCGCATGCCGGGTCTCGACGTCGATGCGTTCCTGGAAGGATTGCGCTCGGACGACAGCCGTGACCTTGTTGTAGTGGTCTTCACCGGTGATGACGAGATGCGCGAGCGGCTCGTCCAGGCGGGAGCGGACGCGGGCTTGGCGAAACCGTTCGACCCTCCGGAACTCGCGGCGCTCATCGACCGCTTGCTGAGCGAGCGGAAGAAAGGCGCGTGACCGGCCCTAGGTCGCTGTCACGGTGATGACGGTCTGCACCGGTTCCAGGACGATGCCATGGTCGTCGGCCGAGAAGACGTGGTGCACCACGGTGAACGTGTGGACGCCGGGCGTGGCGGCGTGGATGCGCAGGGAGGTCGGCGCCTCGTCGTCGACGACGGTCGGCGGGGGCGTCTGCACGATGAGCCCCTCGGGGACGTCCGACACGGTGGTCCACACGGAGAGCGGACCGTTGGCGTCGTTGTGGAGCGTGCCGCCGGGTTCGACGATGCCGTGTCCGTCGATGGCGACCTCGGTCGGGAACGTGACTTCGAGACCGCCCGCGAGACCGGCCTTCACCTGCCACTTCACCAGGGCCGGTGACACATCGGGGTCGTCGGGCTGGATCGTCATGGTGACAAGGGCGGTGGCGAACGCCGGAGCCTCATCGGTGGCCACAAGGCGCGTCCCGATGTGGTGACGGTCATGCCAACCGGTCAGACATCGGTCCCGGTCGAAGTCCGATTCTTCCGTCAAGAGATCGAGCTCGAGCCAGTCGACATCGGTGGAGACGGAAATCGCAAGGACAAGGTCGTCGTCGGGTAGGTAAGGACCTTGGCACCCCGTCTCGACGGCGACGAAGTGATGCCATGTCTCCCCGGGCGGGATGGTCCGATAGAACGGTTCCGGGTTCGCCATCACGTAGGTATAGCTCGCCGGTGTCGAGGCGAAGGTGACAGGAAGGACACTCAGAAGACCGACGAGGAGAAGGGCGGCGACTGTTCGCGCTCGGCTCATAAAACGGGGGAAGAGAGCGGGATGATATCTTTTCTGGTGACGCAACGTGCTCATGCCCGCCGCCGCACAGACGCGGCGAGCAAGGCCAAGAGCGTCATCACGACGGGTGAGGCGGCCGGGAGCTCCTCCACCGGGTCGACCGAGCCGTCGCCGGTCTGGATGACGGCGTTGAGCTGTTTCGGTTGGATGACGATGGAGGTGTCGTCTGCGGAGCCACCGGTGAGGCGGAGGACCAACTGATCGGTGCGTCCTGACTCTGCTGGGCTGCGGCCGTCGATGGCGAGGGTGTACCGACCCGTATCCGCACCGGCAAGGGGGGACCCGACCACGATCGGCCCGGGCGTGACGACGTTGAGCGCCTTGCTCGATGCATCGTCGATGTGGGTGCGCACCTGGATGGCGCCGTTGCCGTGGTTCTCGATCACAAGCGGCAGCTGGAACTGGTCGTTCGGCCCGACCTTGAGGATGGTCTGGTCGAACCGCGCCTGCCAGCGTTCGTAGAACCCGGCCATCTGCACCCATTCGGCGCGTGCAGGTTCGCCGCTGTCCATCCGTGCCTCGAAGAAGATGCGCGCCTGGGCGTAGGCGGGGGCGTCCTTGGTCATGGCCACCTCCGCCTGCACGATGTCCGTGCGGCTTATGCCTTTTTGACAGTCACCCGGGAGGGAGGAGAAGTGGTCAGAGGTCTTCGCCAGGCGGACGACCGCCCACGGCTGGTCGGTGTGGACGGAGTATGTGAGGTGGTGCGGCTGCAAACCCGTCTCGAGTGAGGTCGGCTGACAAGACACATCGATGCGGATCTGGGCGATGCCGATGTCGGTGATGGGACGTATGGTTCCGTGTTCTGCTTCGACGTGGACGGTGACCGAATATCGACCAAGACCTAACGGGTCTTGTGCCGAAGAGTTCGGTACAAGGACGAGGAGGAGGATAGCAAGGGGGACCAGCATCAGGACAGTGCGGGAGGTCATCGGGGATCGGACCGAGACCCTTCACGGCGATACTAAACGTTTCCCGTGACTCAGCGAGACCAAGAGCGGCGGCAGAAGGCGAGGGCAAGGAGCAGCAACAGGACCATGGGCGCGATACCTGGGGCTTCGGAAGCGCTGCCTCCCGCTGCGTCGGTGTGGACGACAGCGGAGACCTGGAGGGGAGAAAGACGGATCGTTTCGTCGTCCGCCGAGTTTCCCTCGATATCGATGATGATCTGGTCCATCCTGGGGCCGTCATCCGGCGTGCGCACGTCGATCGGGATCGTCAGACGGTTTTGCTGGAAACCCTGAATGAGCGACGGAACGATCTGTGTACCGGGAGGTGCAAGGGTCAGCGCCTTGCTCGTCATCTCGTTGACGGGGAACCGCACCTTGATGGCACCGTTGCCGTGGTTCTCGATGGTGAGCGGGATCGTCACGTGTTCCCACGGGCCAGCCCTCACCACCGACTGTTCGAAGCGCGCCTGCCAGCGCTCGTAGAACCCGGCCACGAATTCGGTGCTGGCTTCACCACCGGGGCGGTCGTCGATCCGCGGCAGGAGCCGGACGTTGGCCTTCTGGTATGCGGGCGCGTCCGCGCCGAACGACACACGAGCGGTCACGGTCCGGATGTGCTCGACCTCATGCGCGCAATCGGTGGCGCTGAACTCGACGGTGTCACTCTCCTTGTCCAAAGTGACGGTCGCCCATTCCTTGTCGGCGGTCGCAGTGTATGTGAGGACGTGGGCTTCTGACTTGGTCTCGAGCGGCCCGTCGCATGTGACGGTGACGGTGAAGACGGCTTCACGGACCTCGGTGATCGGGACGATAGGCCTGTCGTCAGGAGGGACGTTCGCCGTGACGCCATGCCCATGGACCATCTCCGTCTGCGCCATCGCCGTCGGGACGGCCGTGCCTGCCAAGAGCACCAAGAGGACCAGCAATGGGGCCCGAGCCACAAGTTCCGCCATGGAGGGAAGCACGGTGCCCTTCTATTCAAGCCTTCGCGGGCGAAAGGGCTCAGGAGCCGCGGGGCCGGAGCGACGAGGACCCAAGCAGGGCGAGACCGACGAACAGCACGAGGAACATCATGACGGGCGTGAGGCCGGGAAGTTCTTCCATCATGGCGCCGGCCTGGCCGCCGTCCGTGGTGGTGTGGATGACGACTGTGCCCTGCAGGGGCGAGAGCTGGATCGAGGGATCACCGGCCGACGACCCGCCGAGGTCGATGATCATCTGGTCTTGTCGCCCTGTGTCGTCCGGTGTGCGCACCTGGATGGTCACCGTGACCTTGTTGGTCTCGCCGCCCTCGACAAGAGACGGGATCAGCTGCTTTCCGGGCAGGGCGACGACGAGAGCATTGCTCGATTCTTCGTTGAACCCAGAATGCACCTGGATGGCACCGTTGCCGTGGTTCTCGATGGTGAGCGGTACCTGGACCACTTCGGAGGGGCCGGCCCTGACGACGTTGGTCTCGAAGCGCGCCTGCCAGCGCTCGTAGAACCCGGCGCGCAGGTCGAACTCGTGTTCTGCTGTGTCGCCAGTATCCATCGCCGCGGTGAAACGGAACCTGACGGGCTCGAAAGCCGGTGTCTGCGCGGTGAACGCGATTGAGGCGGTGACCCGAAACGATCTCTTCGCGCCTTGCAGGCACTCGTCGGGAGAGAACACGGGGTACACGACGGTCGGGAACAGTGTGGCCCTGGCCCAAGGCGCATCGGACTCGATCTCGAACTGGAGGCTGTGGGGGTGGAGTTGGGTCTCGACGGAGAGTGGGGGACACTCGGCCGAGACGTCGAAACGGACGTCGCGCGTCTCGGTGACCGGATCGACGAAGGAGTCGTCGTATTCGGCGCTGATGCCGATCGGGTGTTGGGCGTGGGGGACCTGCGCGTCCGCGACGGGCAAGGCCGAGACCAGGAGCATGGTGAAGACAACAAGAAGGAGCGGACGACACCCCACCTGGGCCTTGCTCATCCGTGACATGACCTCGCGTTTCGTATTCAAGCGTATTGGTGAGAAAGTCGAATCGTCAGGACGACGAGCGGGACCGGTAGAGCATCACGGCCCCGAGGACCAGCGCGGCGAAGACGACGGTGCCGAGTGCGGCCGCGCCGATGCTCCCCGCTGTGCCGCCGGTCGAGAGGCCTTGGGTCTGGATGATCGCGGTTATGGTGATCGGTTCTCCCACGGCATCCGGGTCCTGTTCCGGGGCCGCCCTCAGGGTGAGATGCACCGCGTCTTTACGGTTCTCGTAACCGAACTCGGCCGGGGTCGCGACGTCCACGGGAACGGTCACCATCTTGTTCGCGGCGACGGTGAACGGGTCGGGCAAGGTGACGTTGAGGAGACCGCTGGAGGTGTCCGCGATGGCGGTCGTGACGACGATGGCGCCGTTGCCGTGGTTCTCCACGTGGAGGGGGATCATGACCGTCGATCCCTGCCCTGTCTTGAAGACGGACCTCACGAAGCCGGCGTCGATGTTCTCGTAGTAGGCGACGGTCGCGTTCAATCCGCCCTTGCCTGTCGCTTCTCCATAGGTCGCGGTGACGTTCACCGGGATCGGCCCGTAAGCCGGCGCGGTGGCGGCGAGCGTGAGCCGGAGCGTCGTGGTGTAGACGTGATCGGAAGCTGGCACGCAGTCGGTGATATTGAGCGCGACGCGGTCTCCCGGTGGGTCCAACTCGGCGACCGCCCAACTCGGGCCGGTCACGTTCAGCAGCAAGGGACGCTCCCCGGCGTCGGCAGGCGAATCGCAGCCCAAGGTGACGGTGACCGGCGTCTCGACCTGGTCCGTGATGGGCATGATGGGCTCGGCCAACGGTTCGATGGCGACCGTTATGGAGACGTCGGAGGCGCTGTCCGCTGATGCGCCCGTCCCGGCCCCCGTACCGAGGACGAACAGGACGGTAAGGAGCAGCAGGACGCCGCCACGGCATTTTGTCATCATGTGGAGATGGCGCTGGAGCGGATAAATCCACTCAATAGCGCGGTAGCTTGGGCTCGATCTCCTTCTGCCAGGCGAGGATGCCGCCGAGGAGGTTCTTGACGTCCTCGTAGCCGGCTTCGCGCAGTCGGTGCCACGCTTGTGCGGAACGGAAGCCGCCTTTGCAGTGCAGGACGATCTCCTTGGCGCGCGGGATCTCGGCGAGCCGGCCGCGGATCTCCTGGAGCGGGATGTTGATGGCGCCGTCGATGGCGGCGATCTCAGTCTCGCCCGGCTCGCGCACGTCGACCACGACGACGCCGTCGCCGTTCTGCAACTTGGTAGAGAGCGTCTTGACGTCGATGACGTGCGTGTCCGGGATGGGCGCCGGCTTGTCGCTCCCGACCCCGCAGAATTCGTCGTAGTCGATGAGTTCCTTGATGGTGGGCGCGTCGCCGCAGACGGGGCAGTTCGGGTCGCGTTGTACCTGCACCGTGGTGAAGTCCATCGACCAGGCGTCGAAGAGCAAGAGGCGTCCGGCGAGGGTGTCGCCGCCGCCGAGGAGTAGTTTGATGGTCTCGGTGGCCTGGATGCTGCCGATGATGCCGGGGAGGACGCCGAGCACGCCACCTTCGGCGCACGACGGGACCAGACCGGGCGGCGGTGGTGTGGCGTAGAGGCAACGGTAGCACGGGCCGTTCGGCGCGCCGAAGACGCTCGCTTGGCCTTCGAAGCGGTAGATGCTGCCGTAGGCGTTGGGCTTGCCGGCGAGGACGCAGGCGTCGTTGACGAGGTAACGGGTCTGGAAGTTGTCGGTGCCGTCGGCGACGACGTCATATTGCGCGACGAGGTCCAGGGCGTTTTGCGAGGTGAGCGCGGTGTCGTGCGTCTCGACGGTGACGTTCGGGTTGAGGTCCTCGAGGCGCTCCTTGGCGGCGACCAGCTTCTTGCGGCCGACGTCCTTCTCGCCGTAGAGCACCTGCCTCTGCAGGTTGGTGGAGTCGACGGTGTCGAAGTCGACGAGTCCGATGCGGCCGACGCCGGCGGCGGCCAGGTAGAGGGCGGCGGGACTGCCGAGGCCTCCGGCGCCGACGATGAGCACCGAGCCTTTTTTGAGCTTGTCCTGGCCGCGTACGCCGACCTCGGGGAGGATGAGGTGGCGCGAGTAGCGGAACAGTTCGTCCTGCGAGAGCGAGGTGTCGCGAGCGTGGTTGGGGACGAAGCGTCGGTGTCCGTTCGTGCCTTGGGCGTCGGTCATGGGGAGCTATCCTCCGGCTATAAACGGGACTATGTTCGCCTCGACCATGCGGCCGCCTGCGGCGACCTCGTCTCGGCTCACTTCGGCCTCGCATACGCCTCCGGCTATGCTCGCCTCGACGCGGCCTTCGGCCACCTCTCGGCTCAGGACGCCGTCGGCTGCGCCGCCGGCGATGCTCGGCACGATCACCAACTCGTCCCCTTCCTTCGTCGGCGTCTCGTCTTTCTGCAAAGTGCGGACGTCCTTCTGGTTCAGGTAGAGGTTGACGAAGTTGCGCAGTTCGCCGTTCTCGTCGTAGAGGTGGTTCTTGAGCGCTTCGTGCTGTTCGGTGAGTTTGCGTACGGCCTCGCCGACGGTGTCGGCCTTGACCTCGACCTTGGCGTTGTCGCCGGCGAAGCGGCGGAGCGGTGTGGGGATCTTGATGGCGACCATTGTTGTCCTCCTGTGGATCATGACGTTCGGGGGTCGGCCGTGCGCGGCTTGGTGGCCGGCATGGCGTGGACGGGTTCGAGTCGGAACTCGGTGCGGTCTTCGGAGAGCCGCCACGAGGTGAGCGCTTTGGGTTCGCCTTTTTCGACGGCGAGGATGAGGTAGGACAACCCGGGCCACGCGTGCTGACGGTCGAACTCGGACGGTTTGGCCGGGTGGTCGGGGTGGCTGTGATAGTAGCCGACGATGCGCCGGTCGCTGCCTTCCAGTTCGTCCTCGATGGCGAGGATCTCGAGCGGGTCGATGATGAAGCGACGTTGGCGTTCGCCTTCTTTGCTGTTGGCGATGCGGCGGGCCTCGATGACGGAGACGAGGATGTCGTCGGGGACCTGACCGGCCATGTGGTCTTCGCGGCCGATGAGGATGCCGCAGCATTCTTCGTCGTAGGTCTCGGCGCCGTGGGCGCGGATCTGTTCGATGAGGTCACGGTGGATGCGGAGGCTCATCTAGACGCCTTCCTCCCAGAAGGGGGACGAGAGATATTTGGAGGCATTGTCGGGGAACAGGGTGACGACGACCGGGGTGCCGGGCGGGGTGTTGCGGACAGAGGGCACCGGTTCGTCGGGGGCGATTCGCGAGTAGCCGCCTTCCTCGGCGAGTTCCTTGGCAAGGAGCAGGCTGGCGAGGGCCGCGGCGCCGCCGGAGGGGCCGACGAGGAGCCCTTCTTCCTGGGCCAATCGGCGCACCATGCCTTGTGCCGGTTCGGTGGCGACCTCGAGGACGCGGTCGGGGGCGGTGGCGTCCCAGATCTCGGGCACGATGGCGGTGTCCAGATGCTTCAGTCCTTCCAGTCCATGGAACGGTCCGTCGGGGCCCACGGCGATGGCTTGCACTTTCGGGTCGCGGTCCTTGAGGGAGCGCGAGGTGCCGACCAATGTGCCGGTGGTGCCGAGCCCGGCGACGAAGTGGGTGATTCGGCCGTAGGTCTGCGCCCAGATCTCGGGGCCGGTGGTCTCGTAGTGGGCGCGCCAGTTGGCGTCGTTGGCGTATTGGTCGACGTGGTGGTAGCGTTCCGGGTCCGCTTGGGCCATTTCCTGTGCCTTGACGATGGCGCCGTCAGAACCTTCGAGGGGGTCGGTGAGGATGAGTTCGGTGCCGAGGGCCTTGAGGATCTGCTGCCTTTCGCGCGAGGCGTTGCCGGGCAGGCAGAGGGTGACGCTGATGTCGAAGGAGGGGGCGAGGGTGGCGTAGGCGATGCCGGTGTTGCCGGAGGTGGCGTCGAGGAGCCGTCGTCCGGGGCGGGCGGGGCCGAGCTCGCCGCGCGAAAGCGCGTCGAGGAGGATGTGGCGGGCGGGGCGGTCCTTGACGGAGCCGCCGGGGTTGGTCCATTCCGCTTTGGCGTAGATGGGGAGGCCGGCTTGACGGGAGAGGCTGCCGAGGTGGAGGAGGGGGGTGTTGCCGACGAGGGGCGCGAGCCCGGGCAACTCGGCGAGATCGGTGGTGGTGCTGCTGCTTGTCCCGCGGTCGGCGCGAAGGATGGGGCGAGGTCGTTGCGCAGGGGCCACCATATGCATACCGTGCATCAAGGGCTTAGACAATATGTCTGGCATGTCCTGACCGGTGTCCGGTCCTAAAGGCTATCGCTCGTGGCAGCGAGTCGAGGGGCGCCGACACCCCGGCGATCGTGGGTCCAGGTTCATCGCGCACCGAAGAAATTCCGGAACACCTTCTTGCTCTCCTGCTTGGCATGGGTCGAGCTGACGTCGGTCGGCGGGTCCAGCGGCGGGGCCGGGAACGGCATGTCGTCCTTCGCCGGGTCGTAGGCGAGCCGGCTGATCGTCTCCCCCTCTGGGGCGTCCGCCCCCGGGAACCGGTGCACCAGGGTGCGTTGCGGGAACGGGATGACGATGCCTTCCTTCGCGAAGGCGCGCTGGATCTCCTGCATGAGCCAGGTCTGGATGCGGAGCGCGGAGGCCCGCAGCGGCAGGATCCAGTAGCGCACCTCCAGGTTGATGCTCGAATCGGCGAACGCGACCCCGATCACCATCGGCTCCGGTTCCTTGAGCACCTCCGGGTGGCCTTTGATGAGATCGAGGAGGATCTCACGCGCCTTGGCGATGTCGGTGGCATAATCCACGCCCACGGCGAAGCGCCGGCGCAGTTTGCGCTGGTGGCTGAAGTTCTTCACCCTCGTCCCCTCGACCACGCGGTTCGGGAAGGTCACCTTCTCGCCGTCCCACGTCTCGAGGAAGGTCGCCCCGGCGCGCACGTCGGTGATGATGCCCTCGACCGTGTCGATCTCCACCCAGTCGCCGATGTCGAACGGGCGGTTGTAGAAGATCATGAAACCGGCGATCAGGTTGCCGATCGAGTTGGCAGCGGCGAGGCCGATGATGATACCCGCGAACCCGGCCGCGGTGAGCAAGGAGACGAAACCTGTGGTCAGGCCCCAGACGCCGAGGAGCAGGATGAACGCCAGGATGCCGAGCCCCATGCGGGTGGCGATGACGATCGGTTTCGTCCGGCTGATGAGCGCCCGTGTCTGCCACTCATCGAAGCGCCGCTGCTCCGCCGTCGTGCGCGCGCTTCGCTCCAGGTAACCCTTGGTGAGGCGTGCGAGGATGTAGGCCGCCACCAGGGTCAGGGCGGTGAGGATGATGCGCGCCCAGACGAGGTGCTCCGGCTCCCCGAACCAGTCGAGGATGGGCGAAAGAGGGCCTCCGCTACCGTCACCGGCTGGGCCGGTCAAGTTCCCGAACGTCCCGTTCTGCGTGTGGTTCGACACCATGCCGACGGAGACGAGCGGCTTTCATAAACGCTGGGACTCCGGATGCGCCACGACATCGTGCCGACGCTCGGAGGCGGGTGCTTTTCTTGACAATGTGCGCTGCGCCACGAAGACGGACGACCGCGGGGACACAGGGCCTCAACAGACGCTCTCACGCATATGATTTTAGGACTTCCTAAGGAAAAGGAAGGCCCCGAACGTCCTCCGGCTGCACCGTCCACCTTGTCAGCACGCACCTATGTCCTTGACCCGTCCTTCCCCTCAACGATTAAATACGGCATCCTGGCTACACGGCCCCTACGAGGAACCCCTGAATGACCCGCGTCATCGTGGATGCCTGTATCGGTGTCAAATCAGGCGAGTGTGCGGACGTCTGCCCTGTGGATTGTATCCACGAATCGGTGGACGGCCAGATGTTTTTCATCGACCCCGATGATTGCATCGACTGCGGCGCTTGCGAATCCGTCTGTCCTGTCGAAGCCATCTTCCCTGAGGAGGATCTGCCTGACGACAAGACGGAATGGACGCAGAAGAACGTCGATATGAACGAGGAGTGGAAAGCCGCACAGTAGGCTTCCTTTCCGCCCATCCTCTTCCCTCACGTTCTCCTTTCCTTTTCTGACCAGACTCGTTGCCGACGTTCAGTGACCACAGGACCGTCGGCTTGGTCTCTACGTCCCTCACGCTGCCGCTGAGCTTTGTGTCTCGTTTCAGAACCGGAACGCGCTCGGACACAGGTCGTTGACGACGCACGACTCGCATTTGGGTCGGCTGCGTCCCGTGCAGACCGCTCGGCCATGGTCGATCACCAGGTGTGTGAAGACGCCCCAATCCTCTCGGTCCACCAGCTTCCTGAGCCCTTCCTCGATCTTTTTGGCATCATCGGTCGCCACGAACCGCAGACGGTTCGTGACCCGGGTGACATGCGTGTCGACAACGATGCCCGCCCCGGAACCCTCCTGCCCCCCGTACCAGACGTGCAGCACGACGTTGGCGGTCTTCCGCGCCACCCCGGGGAGCGTCAAGAGCGCCTCCATCGTGTCTGGCACCTCGCCGTCGTATTCCTCGACGATGCGTTCCGACGCCCCCTGCAGGCTCTTCGCCTTGTTGCGATAGAACCCGGTCGGCCGCACCACCTCCTCGACCGCCTCGCCCGGCGCCGCCGCCAACGCCTCCGGGGAAGGGAAACGCTGGAAGAGTTCGGGCGTCACCTCATTGACCCGCTCGTCCGTGCATTGAGCCGACAGGATGGTCGCCATGAGAAGCTCCCAGGCGTTCCGATAATCGAGAGAACAGGCGGAATCGGGATACTCTTTCTTGAGGCGCCGCACCACCTCGCGGGCCCGCTCCCGCTTCGCCTTCTGGGACTCCCGCGGCACAAGGGACGCGAAAAGGGCCCGACTGATAGGCGTTGAGGTGAAGGGGCCGCCCGCCGCGCAATGGGGAACCGTGAAATACCGTCGCCCGGTCGACCCACCAGGGCCACCATGCCAGGAGCGAACGTGACCGTGCCAGGGACCGAGACCGCACCGGACGCCCGTCTGAAGGAGCTCATCGTCGAGTTGACCCTGTTCCGCAACGAGGAGGGTTTCACGCTCGCCTCGGGCCGCAAGAGCACGTTCCTCTTCAACCTCAAGAACCTCTACGGCGAACCGGAAGCGGCACGGCTCGTCACCAACAGGCTCCTCGACACGCTCGGCACGCTCGAGTTCGACCTCATCGCCGGCATCGAGCTCGGTGCGGTCTTCCCCGTGACGGCGGCGATCCTCCAGAGCGCCACGACCGACAAACCGATCCGGGGTTTCGTGGTGCGCAAGAAAGCGAAGGGCCACGGCTCGTTGAACCGCATCGAATGCCTCAAGGAGATCCCGCAAGGCAGCCGCGTCGTCCCGATCGACGACGTCACGACGACCGGCGGGTCGCTCCTCGAGGCTGTCCAGGTGGCGCGCGACCTCGGCTGCACGGTCACCCACGCCATCACGCTCATCGACCGCGAGGAAGGCGCCAACGAACGACTCGCCGAAGAGGGGATCACATTGGTGCCGCTCTACACCAAGAGCGATTTCCTCGGACCCGACGTGAAGTGAAAGGCGCCCCACCATGATAGGCGTTCGAAGATCAAGGGGCTGATGAGACCGCTACGTCCGTAGCTTACGCCCGACCCGCTCCTCGACCGAACGCACCTTCGTGTCGAGACGCCCGTCCTCGCCTGCCCGAACGTCCACCTTCATGGTGATCGTGATGCGTCCGCTCTCTTCCGCCATGAGCGCATAACACTGTTTCACGAGCCCGAAGCACTCGTCCCATGTCCCCTCGATGACCGTCCCCATCGGGTTCAAACGGTACGGCACCCCGGACCGGTCGATGAAGTCGACCACCTTGGCCACTGCGTCCCCCACGGAGGCGCCCTTGTCCAACGGGCTCATACTGAACTCGACCATGACGGACATCGGGTGCGCCATCCAGCGCGTCATGATGAGGCTGACGATGGGGGAAACGAAACGGGGATATCGTGGCGGTTTCTCCGACGCCTATGGCGGAAGTCCCGGAGAGGAATGGCCCGAGCGTACATGGTGTGTTCACTTTTTCGGCCATCACCTGGTTGCTTGGGGCGACCCTGGTGGTGGTCGCATTCTTCATGATTCTCTCGTCGAACGCGATGGTCGATGATCCCGATGAGGCTTCTCCAGGCACTGATGAGGAAGCCTCTGAGATCGTCAGAGCGACGCATCGCGCCAGCCTTGCGAAGGATCTCGGCGACATCGGTATCTGGTTCACCGGGATCGGAACGGCAGGGCTCGTCCTTTCAACGGCCACCGCGGCCTGGACCCGCGTCTACGAGACTGAGGAATGAACCCGCAAGGCGCCATCACCGCTTCAGGCTCTTCTTCATGTGCTCCAGGATGACCTCACCGGCGTCCTCGGTGACGTAGTGCGAGGCGTCATGCAGGTCCACGATATCGTCGGCGTTCGCCTGCGGCAACAACTCGCAGAACCGGTGGGCGATCTTTTTGCCGAACGCCGGGTCCTTGCGGCCCCACAAGATGTCCACCGGGACGTCGAGCTTCGGCAGTTCCGCTTCGATGCTGCCGAGGATGTCGTATGATTCGTCGCCCATGCGTGTCGGCACCATCCGGGTGAAGCGCAGAATGCCGATGCGGTCGTCGGGGAACGGAAACGGCGCCCGGTAGGCGTCCATGAGCTCCGGGGTGACCTTCGACTTGTCGTGGATGAGGCCGGGGATGCCTTTTTCGACAAGGACGTTGTGCTTGAGATAGAGGATCTCGCCGACGCCAGGGCCGCGCGACATGCGATACCACCAGGGGAGCTCGAGGAGGTCGTCGGGCCGCATGGCCCATGTGTTCAAGATGACCACGCGTGCGACGCGTTCCATGGCGCGCACCGCCCAGCCGAGGCCGATGGGGCCGCCCCAGTCGTGCACGACGACGGTCACTTTCTTGAGGTCGAGTTCGCGCACGAGGGCGCTCAGGTTCCGGATGTGGCGCTCGAGGTCGTAATAGGAAGGGTCCCGTGGTTTGTCGCTGCAGCCGAAGCCGATGTGGTCGGGGGCGATGCAGCGATGGGTCCGCTCAAGCCCCTTGACGAGGTGGCGCCACTCATAGCTCCACGTCGGGTTGCCGTGGACGAAGAGCACCGGCTTGCCTTTCCCTTCGTCCAGGTAGGCCATCTCGTTCTGTTCCTGGTCCACGGCCAGCCGTTTCGGTGTCCAAGGGTATTCCGCCCGGTCGACCTGGCGGAGCACCGTCTCGGGGTCCATCGCGCCGCACACCCCCGGACGCCTATTTGGGACTGTCCAAACGCCCTTGGCCGGCGCTATCGGCCGGCCGCCTCCCAACCGTTAAGCCCCACCCCCCTTTCCCCGCGCCCGTGACCCGTCGCCGCGTCTATGTCATCGGGGCCGGACAATCCCGCTTCGGAGACCGACCGGAGGGACCGAAGGCGCTCTTCCGGGAGGCGTTCGAGGCCGCCCTCGGTTCGGTGGACCACCCGGAAGACTTCGTGCGCACGCAGATCGAGGAGGCGTGGATCGGCAGCCTCGGCTTCGGTGGCCAGCAGCTCGGCAATCCCGCGGCGCTCCTCATGGAGCACGTCGGTCTGCGGGGCATCTCCGCGCGTCGGGTCGAGAACGCCTGCGCGTCGTCGGGGTTCGCCTTCCGTGACGCCTATCGCGCCGTCGCCTCCGGGGCCATCGATGTGGCGCTCGCCGGTGGTGTGGAGAAGATGAACGACCTTTCTCCGGACCATCGTCGTTATTGGCTCGGCGTCTCGGGCGACACGGAATGGGAGCGGCTTGCCGGCCTCACGTTCCCCGGGGTCTATGCGCTCATGGCGGACCGTCACATGCACGAGTATGGCACCACCAAAGAACACCTGGCGGCGGTCGCGGTGAAGAACCACGCGAACGGCGCGCTGAACGACAAGGCGCAGTTCCAGAAGGCCATCGACCTGGAGCGGGCTCTGGCCGCCCCCACCGTCTGTGACCCGCTCGGCCTGTTCGATTGTTGTTCCACGACCGACGGCGCGAGCGCGGTCATCCTCGCTTCGGAGGAGGTGGCGAAGCGGGCGACGGACCGGCCGGTGCGCGTGCTCGGTTCGGGCGCGGCGACCGACCATCTCGCCATCCATGACCGCCCGAGCCTGACGGCGATCCCAGCGACAGGAAAAGCCTTCGCCGAGGCGTGCAGGGAGTCGGAACGGGACGGCCGCACCATCACCACCGACGACATCGACATCGCCGAGGTGCACGATTGTTTCACCATCGCCGAGATCCTTGCCGTCGAGGACCTCGGGTTCTGTGCCAAAGGAAAAGGCGGTCCCTATACGGCGAGCGGTGCCACCGCCCGCGACTCGGGTGACGGACCGGCGGTCAATCCGTCAGGTGGGCTGAAGGCGAAAGGCCATCCGCTCGGTGCGACGGGCACGGGACAGATCGTCGAGGTCTTCCAACAATTGCGGGGCACGGCAGGAGAGCGACAGGTGAGGGACGCCGAGGTCGCGCTCGCCCACAACGTCGGAGGCTCCGGGGCCACCTGCACGGTGCATCTCTTCGCGCGGGAGGTGGCATGATGGCCGACCGGCCGAACAGTCTGCAGGCGAGCGCCATCGTCCTCGGTTCGCGCACGGTCCCCGTACCTGAACTCGCCACTCACCTTGCGGCAATAGCGCCACGCGGACTCACCGTGAAGCGCAGCGCGGACATCGACGAGGACACCACCACGCTCGCCGTCGCGGCGATCCGCCGATTGATGGCGCGCACAGGGCTCCCCGCGGCAGGGATCGGCCAGTTGTTCCTCGTCGGCGCCGATGGGGAAGACGCCGACACGACCATCGCCACGGCGCTCGGCCGGCCGGACGTCCCAGTGAGCCGTTTCCTGTCCACGCCGGAGGCGGCCGTCGATGCGCTCCTTGTGGCGTTCGGTTCCGAACCGGCAGGTCCCACTGTCCTGGTCGCTGTGAGCGACGGTCGAGACGGGGATCCGGTCTCGGCCGGCGCTGCGGCTGTCGCGCTCCTCATCGGACCGGGCTCGGGGATCCGCCTCATCCGCGAGGCGCATCGACGGGTCGCCCGTACGGAGGATCTCGGCACGGCGATGAGCGAAGTGGTCGCCGGGCTGGGAACGGAGGTGGAGCATGTCGTCGTGGCCGAACGCCTGCCGGGTGACGCACGCGCGTTCCGGGACGCCTCGCCGAACGGCGCCGTAACCACCGCACCCATCGACCGATCAGGCGATCTCGGCGTCGCGACGCCGCTCGTCGCATTGCTTGCCGGGCTGCGCACGGTCGAGGAGGGAGAGCGGTTCGATTGGCTGGTCCCGTCCCTTCACACGGTGATCGGTGCCCGCTTCGAGGCGAAATCAACCGAATCCTGCGAAGACCTCGACGCGGCATTGCATGGTGCGGCAAGCGCTACCGATCCGGGAACCGCCTTGCGTGTGCGCGACGCCTGGAGGTCGCATGGCGATCAGGTGGCGCAGGGGGCGTTCGTGTCGCTCCAGCAATACCTCCACGAGGCGCCGGCGCGCTATCGGCTGGAAGGCCAACGTTGCACGTCGTGCGGGCGGATCCTCTTCCCGCCGCGGGAAGGATGTCCCGATTGTCCCGATGCCCGGCTCGTCGTCGAACCGCTCAGCGGACGGGGGACGGTCTATGCCCGCACCACCATCGCGCGCGGGGGCGCCCCGACCGAGTTCGCCCCACAACAGGAGGCGGTGGGCACCTATCCGGTCGCTGTCGTCGAGCTCGAGGAAGGCCCGCGCGTGGCGGCGCAGTTGACCGGCTCCGGTGCAGCGCGTCTCGAGATCGGCTCTCCGGTGCTTGCCGTCTTCCGGCTGCTCTACGTCCAGGCGGGTGTGGCCCGCTACGGCTTCAAGTTCACGGGAGCGATGGATTAAAGTGGGTGGGCCGTTGGTCGACATGATGGATGGCGACACGAGTCTGCTCCAAGAACGGGAGCCGAGGATGGGCGACGGACCGGGGACCGCTGGTGGATCCTGGTCTCCGCACCCGGAACGCGTGCCGCCTTCCGGAGGCGAAGGCCCGCCCGGTGCTTGGCGCAGACCCCGCAGGGTCAAGGCGACGGTCCTTCGCAGGACGAGAAGAACATGGGCATGTTGGTCCATGTCCTCGCGTTCGCCGGCTTGGTCATCCCGCTCGGCAACATCATCGGGCCGCTCGTCCTTTGGCTTGTGAAGAAAGAAGAGATGCCGTTCGTGGACTGGCATGGCAAACAGGCATTGAACTTCAACATCAGCATCTGGATCTACGGCGCCATCATCGGGTTCGCGGCACTCGTTCTCTTCTGGACCCTGATCTTCCCGATGCTCGCGATGCTGTTCATCGGAGCATTGCTCGTGTTCTGGCTCGTCATGACCATCGTGAACGCGATGAAGGCGTCGAACGGCGAGTGGGTCAAATATCCGCTCACCATCGAGTTCCTGAAATGACCCCGGTGACCTGGGAGAAGGCGGTCCCAAGGACCGGTGCCGGACCACAAACCCTAAGTCGTGCTCTGTGACGGTATCCTCTTGATGAGGGTCCCGACCCGTCCTGTCCTCCTGGCCAGCCTGTATCTGGTCTTCGTGGCAGCGACGGTATCGGCCCACGGCGTCGATGAAGGGGACCAGGGGTTCCTGGAGTCGAACGAGGGGGCGCAGGTGGGGCCGTTCGTCTATCTCGGTGCCAAGCACATGGTGACCGGTTACGACCATCTGCTGTTCCTCGTCGGGGTGGTCTTTTTCCTCTATCGTCTCAAGGACGTTGCGATCTATGTCTCGATGTTCACGGTCGGCCATAGTGTCACCCTCATCGGCGGCGTTCTGTTGGACATCCAGGCGAACGCGTATCTCATCGATGCGGTGATCGGGCTCTCGGTGGTCTACAAGGGCTTCGACAATCTCGGTGGCTTCCGGCGTCTCTTCGGCTTCCAGCCCGATACGCGGGGGGCGGTCTTGGTCTTCGGACTGTTCCACGGTTTCGGTCTCGCCACGAAGTTGCAGAAGTTCGCGTTGTCGAAGGACGGGTTGGTGGCGAACATCGTCGCGTTCAACGTCGGCGTCGAGGTGGGGCAGTTCCTTGCGCTCGGGCTGATCCTCATGTTCATGGTGTGGTGGCGCACGAAGAAGAGTTTCCTTCGTCACGCGGTGGCGACGAACACGGCGCTCATGGCGGCCGGGTTCCTGCTGACAGGATACCAGTTGACCGGATATTGGACGGCATGACCCATGACGGATGATACAGGCCCGGAACCGATCGAGACGAAGCGGCTTCTCCTTGCCGTGGGCATCGCCTTGGTGGTCGCGGGGCTCGTGCTCGTCGCTGCCGTCCTTCCCGCGGAATATGGCATCGACCCGACCGGTGTCGGGTCGCTGATGGGACTGGACCGACTGGCCGGTGCGGGGGGCACAGAGGGAACGGGCAATGGGACGGATGAGGAAGGCACGGCGCAGCGGGCATCGGTCTTGTCGTTCCAGGCCACATTCAACGAGCGTGCGGAGGAGCTTGCGGCCGCGGAAGGCTATCTCTCGGAGGGCGAGGAAGGAGTCGTCGAGCTCGAGGTCGCGACCACCAATGTCACCCGGCTGTCGTTCCGGCTGAGCTGGCAGGACGACAACGCCACCGCCGGGATGTCTTCGAAGCCGGATTATTTCGAGTTGGCGGCGACCGCGCCGGACGGTACGACATACGGGCCGCTCCTCGGTCGCAACGTCGACGGCCCGGACGGCGAGATCGTACTGGATGCGCATGTTTCGGCGACCCCGCCCACCTTGGTCGTCGAAGCGGATTCAGAGGAGGAAGCCGCAGCCCAGGTCGACGGTCGTCATCCGGTGGACGCGACGGCGACCGGGAGCTGGAGCGTGGTCGTCCGCATGTTGGACGCGGGGGATGTCGAGGTGACCGGCCTCGGTTCGGACGTCGACGACGACGGGGACGAATGGCGCCTGGAGGCGAACGTCACTTCCTACACGCTCGAAGGACTCACCGAGGTGGAAGAGAAGAAGGAGACGGTGACCATCAGCGTCCCGGCCGGCGAGGGACTGGAATACAAGCTCCTCATGGACGAGGGGGACCGCATCGAATACGCCTGGGAGACCGTGGACGGCGAGGCGGTCTTCTTCGATTTCCACGGTGAGCCGGGACCGGGTCCTGATTTCACGAGCCACGCCTCGGGCACCACGGCGGGCGACGCCGGGACCTTCACGGCGCCGTTCACCGGCAGCCATGGCTGGTATTTCGAGAACCAGGGCGAAAAAACCGTCACGATCGTTCTCTCGCTCGAAGGGGTATACGAGACGAAAGGCGTCGTCTGAAAAGGCTTGAAATGAAGACGAGGGAAAGACGGGAAGAGCCGAGGGGTCACCGATCAGCGCATGGGGGCGCCGCGCTGGCCGGACGCGTACGCGTTGTACGCGGCGAACACGAGCACGAGAAGACCCGCGATCACGCCGTTCCAGAGGGTGACCTGCGCGGCGATGTTGTACACGAACATCGACGCGACGATCCACAGGCCAAGGATGGCGTTCGCCACCGCCGCACCTGTGGAGACCTCACGGCCCTGCGCGGTCTGCGTATAGTTGTACGCCGCGAGCGCCGTAATGATCACGCCCGTGACAAGTGTGCTCCAGAAAGCCCCGGTGGGCATCTGGAACAGGAACGGGGTCGCGATCAACCAGATACCGAGCAAGATGTTCAGCCCGGATAGGGTGCGTGTTGTTTGGGTCATATTGCCTCGCTCTACTATGGTCCTTCCCACGATACTAGTGGTTTTTGCCCCGACGTTGGACGCGTATACGACATATCGTCGCGCGCGCTGTCAGCGGTCGACATGTCGTCTGTATAGCGGCAAGGGCGCTCCTCCAGCTAGCGTTCATCGCGGAGACGTGCGTGCGCCTCGGCGGCGAAGCGGTCCAGGGGGACCTGCCCGATGACCTCGTGTTGGGGGCCGTCGGGGCCGAGCACCTGTCGTTCGAGCGCCTGTGCAATGGCGTCGGCGCAACCATGGACGACACCGGCGCGGGTCAGCCGTGGCTCGCTGCAGCGGATGCCTTTCAGCGACCGGACCACCTCTTCCACAGCGACGCCGCAGCGCAGGGCGAGGGAGGCCATGCGGGTCGTCGCTTCGATGTGCGCGTTGGTGTGGGCGTTGGCGCGGCCGAGGGTGGCGAGGATCTCGGCCGGCCCCTGGTCGTCCTCGTTGATGGTGACGGTGAGTTCGCCGCAGGCGGTGTCGATGCGGTGGGTCATGCCTTGGGCGACGACCGGGCGGGGCCGCGGTCGGGTGCCGTCGGGAACCGGGAGGGGGAAAGCGCCACCGGCGCGGGCGCCTTGGGTGCCCTTTTCGACCGGGTGTTCCGCTCCTTCTTTCGGTCGGGCCAAAGACGCGGTCGTGGAGCGCGGCCGTCCCTGTCGTTCGCCGACCTGTCCCTGTCGTCCGTGGCCGTGCGGTGGGACGACCTCGCAGGTGGCGCAGGCGTAGTCTTCGGGGAAGGTGCCGGTCGGCGGGTCCTGGTCGTCCTGTTTCGTGCCGAGCGAGAGGACCTGGTCGGGGCGTGAGCCTTCGCGGTAGACGGTGATGCCGACGCAACCGCTCTCGTAGGCGAGGCGGTAAGCGGCTTCGACGTCTTCGACGGTGGCGGTGCGGGGGAGGTTGATGGTCTTGGAGACGGCGTTGTCGACATGCCGTTGGAACGCGGCCTGCATGAGGACGTGGTCCTTGGCGGCGATGTCGTGGGCGGTGCGGAAGATCCGCTGCACGCGCTCGGGCACACCGTCGAGTGCGTCGACGCTGCCGCCGTTTTCGCGGATGCGTTCGAGGAGGTCCTCGTCCCAGAAGCCTTCCTCTTTGGCGGCGTCGACCAGTTCGGCGACGACATAGGGAAGGTTGGTCCCGTCGAGGCAGCGCTTGGTGTAGACCAATGAATAGTCGGGTTCGCAGCCGCCGGAGGTGTCGGCGATCATGCTGAGCGTCCCGGTCGGGGCGACCGTGGTGCAGGCGGCGTTGCGCATCGGACGCCCCTTCTCGGCCCAGGTGCTCTCTTCCCATGCGGGGAACGTGCCGCGTGACGTGGCGAGGCGCCCGCTCTCGTCGTGGGCGATGCGGTCGATGAAGGCCATGGTCTCCTCGGCGACCTGGCGTGCCGCCTCCGTGTCGTAGGGGACGCCGAGGCGGTAGAGCAGGCGGGCGAAACCCATCACGCCAAGGCCGATGCGGCGGTTCGAGAGCGTCTTTGCGCGGATCTCTTCCAGCGGGTAGACGCAGGCGTCGAGGACGTCATCGAGGAAGCGCACGGCGAGGCGGACGGTCTTCTCGAGCTTGTCATGGTCGACAGCGGCGGTGCCGTCACGTTCGGTGACGTGCTTTGCCAGGTCGATCGAGCCGAGGGTGCAGGAGTCGTACGGGGCGAGGTTCTGTTCGCCGCACGGGTTCGAGCAATGGATGGTCTCGGCGTTCTTCATCGGGTTGCGGTCGTTGGCGCGGTCGACGAAGAAGAGGCCGGGTTCGGCGGAGTCCCAGGCGCTCTCGGCGATCTTACGGAACACCTCGCGCGCATCCAGGTGTCCGGTGGTCGCCCCAGTACGGGGATTGATGAGGTCGTACCGGCTGCCCTGTTCGACCGCCGCCATGAAGTCCTCGGTGGCGGAGACGCTGATGTTGAAGTTGGTGAGGAGGCTGCGGTCCTTCTTGGACGCGATGAAGTCGAGGATGTCGGGATGGTCGACGCGCAGCATGCCCATGTTGGCGCCGCGCCGTGTCCCGCCCTGCTTGATCTCCTCGGTGGCGGCGTTGTAGATGCGCAGGAACGACAACGGGCCGCTGGCGATGCCGGCGGTGGAGCGGACGCGGTCGCCCTGTGGCCGGATCTTGGAAAAATCGAAGCCGGTGCCGCCGCCGCTCTTGTGGACCAACGCGGCCTGTTTCAGGGTCTCGAAGATGCCTGCGAGGTCGTCCTCGATGGGGAGCACGAAGCAGGCGGCGAGCTGGCCGAGGGGCCTGCCGGCGTTCATCAGCGTGGGGCTGTTGGGGAGGAACTCGAGCCGCGCCATGGCGCCGTAGAACGCGCGGGCGGTGGCATCGGCGTCCCCGCCATGGGGGAGCTCACTGCGGGAGACGGTCCAGGCGACGCGCCACAACAGTTCTCTCGGGGTTTCGATGATGGTGCCATCGCTGTCGCGGGCGAGATAGCGGCGGCGAAGGACGACTTCGGCGTTCTCGCTCAGCCGGGGGTCAGGGAGGCCGTCGGGGACCGGCGGGATGTCGGACCGGGGGTCTTGGGAAGACATGGGGATGCCGTTGGCTTCGAAGCGGGTGGGGATGGTCGCAGCAAGAAGAGGACGATGGTGGTCGCGGCAACATCGGCGCGAGGGGAGAGAGGGAAGAGGATGCCCGGGCGCCCGGGCGCCCGTCGCTTCAGGCAGCGTCGCGACGGGGAAGAGGCCATGTTGTCCGCCGATCGGCGGTGCAGAGTGCAGGGCCGGGGAGGCCCGGTGGGAGAAGGAAGGACGCACCGGAGTGCGCCAGGGGAAAGACGCAGAGAGGCGTGTTCCCGCCCGAGGCGTGGGAGACGCCTCGGGGGGAGACACCGGCCGTCCTTTCGGACGGTCGTTCGGTCGTCGCCCATGGGGAATGACATGGGCCACGGCCTGGACATTGAGATGCGTCCCGTCCCGAAGGACAGGGAAGGTTTCCACGGTGCCGGCGTAGATATACCTTTTTGCCCCATGACTGGTAACAAAGGGTTCGTCTGCATCGTCTCCGCACTTGCACTTACGGAAATCGTGTTATCGGGTCTGGATACAGACCTCCTGTTGACATCTCGATAAATGGTCGATGAGCCTCCATAGGAAACAGAGGGGGGTGGGTGTGCGGGAAAATCGGGGGCGACGAGTGCTATCATTGATTCGGCCGCCGATGCACGCCGCGGCGCGCTCGTGCAGGGGTGTCCGCCCCGAGTCCGACTCCGCCACCACCACATATAACAGGGACGCGGCATCCGTCGCCAGCCAGCCACCGGATGCACATCGTGACGGATCATGTCGGAGTTCCTAGCCCTCGTCGTCGTCTCCCTACTCGCCTTCATCTCCCCGATGATCGCCCGCCGCATGCGGGTGCCGGTCGTGGTCGGCGAGATTCTGCTCGGCATGCTCGTCGGGTTCACTGTCTTCCTCGCCCACCACTTCCAGGGCCGCGACCTGCTTCCGACCGGACCGGAGCTCGCGTTCCTCGCTGAGATCGGTTTCATCATCCTCCTGTTCCTCGCCGGGCTGGAGATCGATTTCAACAACATCGAGGACCGCGGCCTCGGCCCCATCGGCACCGGACTCGCCGTCTTCGCCGTCACCCTCGGCATCGCCTACTTCACCGTGCGCGCCTTCGGCTTCGGATTCCTCTCGGCGCTCGTGCTGTCCACCACCTCGGTCGGTATCGTCGTCCCGACACTCCGCGAACTGGCCCTGTCGCGCACCGGCTTCGGACAGGACCTCCTCATGACCGCCCTGGTCGCCGATTTCGGCACCATGCTGCTCCTCACCGTCTACTCGCTCTCCCCCGACGTCGACCTCACCGACCTCGGCTCGCTGCCGTGGCTCGAATACGCCTTCATCCCTGCCTTCTTCGGCGTCTACTACGTCGTCTACCGCTTCGGTGGCATGCTCATGTGGCATCAGCCGCACGCCCTGTCGCGGCTCTTCAAGAGCGAGGACCCGATGGAGCGGGGCGTCCGGGCGAGCCTGGCGCTCATGTTCGGGTTCGTCGTGCTTTCGGAAGCGCTCCGCATCGAGGCCATCCTCGGGGCGTTCCTCGCCGGGACCCTCATCAGCCTTCTCTTCCGCCAGGCGTCGCTCCTGCAGGAGAAGCTCTACGGCCTCGGCTACGGATTCTTCGTGCCCATCTTCTTCATCCATCTCGGCCTCGACTTCCGTTTCGCCGCCTTCGCCGAACGCGAGGCGCTCCTCCTCGTGCCGGGTCTCGTCGTCGTCGGCTTCGGTCTGAAGATCCTCCCGAGCCTCCTCTGGGCGCCACGCTACGGCCTGCGGCGCGCGGTCGCCATGGGCGGATTGAACAGTTCCCGCCTCACATTGATGATCGCCGCGGCGACCATCGGGCGCGACCTCGGCATCCTCGACGACACGCTCTACAGCGCGGTCATCGTCCTCGCCATCGCCACCAGCACGCTCGGGCCGGTGCTCTTCCGCGTGCTCATGAAGGACGACGTGCTCTCCGCGCCGCCGACGCCCGAACCGAAGGAGGTGCCGCGTGCCGAGTGACAGTCACGGACTTCGGCCCGACCCGGCGGACGTGGAGGCGGTCGTTCCCGATGAAAAGGCGGCCGTGGACAAAGAGGCGACGGCGAAGGACGAGGAGGCCGTCGAATCGCTCGCCGCCGCCCAGGCGGAGGACATCATCAAACGGCCCCCGGAACCGGTCCTCATCATCGGCGGCGGTCGTGTCGGCCGTGCCCTCATGCGCCGCTTCCCGACCGGTGTCGTCGTCGAGAGCGACCCGGGCAAGATCGGCCAGCTCAAGGACGCGTTCGGTCCCGGCCGTGTGCACCACGGCTCGGGCGCCAACGAAGAGCACCTGTTGCGCGCCGGGATCGCCACCGCGCGCGCCTTCGTCGCCGTCACGAACACCGACGAGACGAACCACAAGGCGGTGCGGCTCGCCGGCGAGCATGGGATCCCGAAAGTGATCGCCCGCATCGAGGACCCGGAGCAGGCGCCGCGCTTCGTGGCGCTCGGTGCCGAACCGGTCGCGGCCCCCCTCACCGCGTGCATCAACATGATCACCAACCTCCTGTCGCCGGAGCGGCGTGTCATCGGGGAAGGGGTCATCGCGGACGGCGCGCCGACCGTGGGGTTGCGCATCGCCGACCTCGCGTTGCCGGAGGGCACCATCCTGGTCTCCATCCTGCGCGGGGACCACCTCATCACCCCGCAGGACAGCGAGCGGCTCATGGCCGGCGACGTCGTCACCATCCTCGCCGAGGAGAAGGAACGCCTCGTCCCGACGCTCACCCAGGTGACGGGGCGCGACCTCACGCTCAACCCGCTCGACCGGCTCTATGTGCCCCTCGTCCGATCGGGCGCGTTCTCGACGGCGTTCCGGGAGGCGTTCGTCCTCGCCCAGTACGCCAACGCCGAGGTCTTCCTCGCCGTCCCAAACGGGCTCGAGGAGCTCATCGGCGAGGCGGAGCGGCTCTGTTCGCTCAATTCGGTGCCGTTCCAGGCGCGCATCTTCCCGCGCAAGACGTTCCTGGCCGATTTCGTGGCGCAGGTGCAGCGCGAGGACCAGACCGACATGCATGGCGGCCTCAAAGAGGGGATGTTCTTCGAATGCGTCGTCGTGGAACCGCAGGAGACGTCGCTCTGGTCGCGCGTCATCGGCCGCAACTTCGTCGACCGGCTCATCAAGGGCCTCGACCATCCGGTGCTCATCGCGCGCAACCTCAAGCCCTACAAGAACATCCTGCTGGTCATCGACAATTCGAGCCGCGCGGCGCTGAACGTGGCGCACACCATCGACATCGCGCTCGTCTACGGCTCGGACATCACCGCGCTCATGCCGGAGACCGAAAGCGGGGCCGGGGCCAACGACCTGTTGCGGTACCTGAAACGGGCCGGCCGCATCTACGGTGTGGCGGTGCATGAACGGCAGGTCAAGGGGAACCCGACGCTCGAGTTCATCAAGGAGGTCAAATCGGGGGATTACGACCTCATCGTGATGGATTGGCATGCGCGCTCGGTCAAGCGCGACATCATCCGGCGCGTAATAGAGTACGGGCCACGCAGCACCTTGGTGCTGCCGTAAGAAAACAGGTGGAAGAGTGGGGAAGAGGGGTCGGCGTCCTCGCCGGCTATTCGACGGTGAACTCCTCGATCATCCCGAGCTGGAAGTGGGGTTTTCCGCTTTCGGGGTCCTGGAGGAAGCAGATATAGGCGTAGTCACCGGGTTCGAGATCGAGCTGGAAATAAGCTGTTTCGCCCGGTTCGAGTCCGGTGTAGCCGCCGGCGCCACGGCCCGGCGGGGGCCCTTGTGCATCGGGTGCGAAGGCGCCGATGAAGTCCATCGCGGTGGCGCCTTCCTCGAGTTTGACGAGGGCCGCCTCATGGGGCTGACCGCCGTCATTGGTCACCTGGACCACCTGCTGGCCGCCTGCGGGGTCGGGCATCCCGAAACTGAAGTCGCGCAGACTGAGCGTCGTGTCGTGCTTCGGTGCGTCCGCTTCCGTGTCAGCCTCGCTCACCTCGATGGCCTGGTGCATGCCGTGGGCGAAGTGGGGGGTGCCTTCCGGGTCGGGGATCTCGCAGACCATGACGTGCGTTCCGGGCTCAAGGTCGACCCAGGCCGTCACGCTCTCGCCGGGCATGGCGGTGTTCGGGCCGCCGACGTGGTGGGCCCATTCAGGGTGTTCCCGGGCTTCGAGCGCGGCGATGAGGTCCGCCTCGGTCTTGCCTTCGTCGAGGCGGAACAGGTAGATGTGGTGGAGTTGTTGTCCGTCGTTCTTGATGGTGATCTCGTTCCATCCGGTCTCGAGTTCGCCCGGTCCGTCGAAGGCGAAATCGGTCGCGGTATAGGTGCTGGCAGGGGCGTCGACCCCTTCGGTCGCCTCGTGGCAACCGGCGAACGAGAACGTGGTGGCGAGCAGTAAGGTGACGATGAGGGTCGAGGTCTTCATGGATCCACCAGAGATGGTTCGGCCTGACACGGAAGCCTTGTAGAAAGCCTTGTCCGCTCGACGTCTGGCCGATTTCCTGTGGGGTCATGACCGGCGGCCATTCGCGAACGGTCTTGTCCGGGTCGCGTCTGGCGCGATCGATGACACGCCGCCGTTCCGCCCGGGAGCCGGTCGTCCCAGAGAAGGAGGGTTTGCGTCGGTGGGCGCGGCGTGTCGTCGTGGCCCTCGCCGTCGTCGTCTCGTCGTGGTGGGTGTTCGATGGCGGCCGGGCGCTCATCCTCGGGGCGTATGTCACCCCACAGAGGGGTCCGTATGAGGGGCGGCTCGGTCCCTGGGCGGACCTTGTCGAGTCGCTCGGGATCGACCCGCACGCGGTCGGCTTGAAGCTGTTCTTCGTCGTGGTGGGCGCTGTCTGGTTCGTGACCGCCCTCGCCTATGTGCTGAGGCCGTGGTTGTGGCGCTGGCTCATCCTCTTCGCCGTCCTGTCGCTCTGGTATCTGCCGGTCGGGACCGTCGCGGGTCTCGTCCAGCTGGCCCTCCTTGTCTGGCTCCATCCGGTCACCGAGGCGCAGGGACGCAGACGTTTGGCCGAGCGACGCAAGGAGCGCGCTCCTCCAAGCCGCGAGGATGAATGATCATCGGGTCGCCGAAGGCGCGATGTCGTAGCTGTTTTCGATGATCTCGTGCAGTTCCACGCGGGCGATCTGGGACACCGCGGCCCCGATGTGGACGACACGCCAGGTGCCCGCTTCTGCGGTCTCGTCGATGTCGGTGTGTTCCCCTTCCGGCCAACGCGATAATGTGGGATCGAAGTCGGTGTGGGTGGCGTCGTAGCTGCGGGCCTCGTCGCTCGGGGTGACAAGGACCACCGAATTGTGGCCGAGGTAGGCGAACGAGAAGACCGAGCCCATCAGATAGGCCGCCTCGTCCGAGACGTTGAAGGTCGCGGCGGGCTTGGGTTCCATCTCGAGGTCGATGGGGTCCGGATAGACGATGCTCTCGTAGTCGATGACCTTCCGCGCTTCGTCGATGTAATAGGTGCCGCTCCAATCCGTCTTCACCCCCATCGACATGCCGTGGAAGAGCCACTGGTCGGGGTCGTCGCCGAAGACGTCGTACCAATAGAAATGGTCGTACCAGCCGATCGCGGGGACATAGTCGTAAGCGAAGAGCAAGAAGTTCTCCGACGTGGTCCCGCTGATGTGGAAACCGGGGAGCGTCTGGCCGTTCGAGTCGAGCTCTGGGTCGTAACGGACCGTGAAGGTGACCTCGAGCACCGATGGGCCGTCGAAGAGGTCGGGCAATCTCAGGTCTTTTTTCCAGGTCTTGCCGTCATGCAACGGGAAGTCGAACCACCAGTCCCACGCGGCGCCGAAGGCGGTCGTGGCGAGGGTCGCCTTGTCGAATTCCCCGACGAGCGGAAGGTCCCACATCGCTTCTTCCTTGGCGAGCCTCTGGTCTGTCGCGGCCAGGAAGTACGAGGGACCGCTGTCGTCCACCACCACCGTCGTGACATGCCTTCCTTCGGTGTCGTCCGGTCCGTAGTAGTAGTGTTGACCGAACGCGGTGCCCACCTCCCACACCGGGGGCCCCACTTCGTCATCGACCGCCAGACCAGGGGCGTCGCGCGCGATGATCTGCGGCCGCTCGGGGACCGGATCGGGTGCGGTGTCGGACGCCTCGACCGGGTCCTCCGGGTCGACGGCGCATCCGGCCAGCATGAGCGCCACCAGCATGAGGGCGATGAGGAAGACGGCGCGGTGGAAAGGGGGGGACAACGACGGCCGACCGCGTCTCGCACCTCTTATACGTATGGGGAGGAAACAGAGACATATCCAGGAGGGGGCACCCCGAACGAGACGCCATCACCATCAGGTCGTAAATCCCGTGGACCTCGGTCCGCTCCCCCCTAAAGCGGTCGCTTCACGAACGCTTATCACGCTTCCTTCGTGATGCACAACGGATGGGTCCCGTCCGTCCATGGCTCTTCGTCATGACCGTCCTCCTGGCGTTCTTCGTCTTGCCGGCCCCGACGAGCGCCCAGGACGAGGACCCGCCGTTCGCCCACATCCAAGGTATCGAACGCGGCGACTTCTGGACCTTCAGGGTGTCCGGGAAGGCGAAGGGCGAGGTGCACAACGAGGTCGCGTCGATGGAGGTGCACAAGGGCGCCGACGGCCGCTCCTACGACACCTACCGCATCCACGCTTTTTCCGACCTTCTCGTCCAGCAGGAAGTCGGCACCGGGACCGCGTCCACATCGACGGAGGTGCAGGAACGCATCGATGTCGACAAATGGGTGCGCGTAGACGACTACGCCACCTTGGAGGTCTTCGGCACCACCACCGTCAAACCGCATGGACAGGACGCCACCACGCAAGAGATCCAGCGCACCTACGAACCGCCGCTCGTCGAGGACATCTATCCCTATACCGTCGGCTATGCCTGGGAGAGCGAGGTCCACCTCCGGCAGCGCAACGGGGACCAGTCATGGGAAGTGAAGAACGCCTTGCATATGGTCTCCGTCGTCGGCTACGAGAAGGTGACCGTGCCCGCGGGGACGTTCGACGCCTGGAAGATGGTCGTCCGCTTCTCGGCCGAAGGCGCCTCCTATGAGCGCTGGTATTCGGAGAAGGCGTGCACGACGGTCAAGGAGATCCGGTACAGCCGTGACATCGGCAAGGACGGCACCCGGGAGAAGGGGGAACCCGAGGCGACGCTCGAACTCACCGATCATTCCTGTTCCCGCAGCGCCAAGGAGGACCCGGTCTATTCCACGGACGAGGTGACGCTCACCCGGGTGCCGCCCGGCATGACCGGACCGGCGACTTCGCCGACGTTCGAACAGCGTGACGACGAAGAGCGCGAGGGCGTCGGGGTCGGTGTCTGGCTCGCGCTCGGGGTCGTCATCGGTGTCTCGGTGTCTCTTATCGGCTATGGCCGCAGGCGTCGCTAGGCGCGCGCAGAGAGACGGTAGCGCACAAGGAGTTCCGCGACCACGGTCCACGCGGTGAGCGGTTCCGGGCCGAGCGAGACGCTCTGGACGGGCACCGTGAGCCCGGACAGGTCGGAGCGCATGGGACCGGTGGGATAGGCGCCGATGACCGCGGCGACCCGGTCATCCACACCCGCCCCTTCGGTGGCGATGGTCTCGATGGGGAGCGTCTCGCCATGCTCGTCGAAGAGAAGGACATGGTGCGGGGCGATCTCCTCGAGGAGCACGGACAGGGTCATGCCGTCCTTGACGGACATCAAAGCGTCGCCTTTTTCCAGAGACGGCACGCGGCCGGAGACGAGCAGGTCCTCGACGAGCCCGAAGAAGCGGTGTTGCGCACGCTGCAAGCGCGTGTCGGGGCGGATCCAGATGACGCGGTCGTCCTGCGTATGCACCCACACCTGTAGACGGCCTTCCTTGTTGAGGATCGATTCCATGACGACGAGGAGCGTCGTGTGGACGATGTCGGGCCGGCCGCGTCGCTCGCGGTCCTCGAAACGCCCTTTCTTGGTCGCCTCGCGCATCGCGGCATGGTGATAGGTGTCCTCGAGGAGGATCTCACCGGTCTTCTTGTTGCGCTTCTTCGCCGAGCGTGACACCGAGGGATGGGACCAGAGCGGCTGCGGGACCAGTTCGACAGCGGCCTCGGCGAGCACCAGGTGGAGCGTCGGGACCTCGAGGGTGGGGAAGGGCACCGGGGGCGGCCAGTGGCTGGGGGTTCAGAAAGGGTTCGGAGGCCGG
This sequence comes from Methanobacteriota archaeon, assembly GCA_019347805.1. Classification (GTDB taxonomy): domain Archaea; phylum Thermoplasmatota; class E2; order JACPAO01; family JAHWKR01; genus JAHWKR01. The sequence continues at coordinate 35,648 of JAHWKR010000008.1, read as the reverse complement.
AGGCCGTAAAGCCGTTGCTTCACGAAGCCTTATCACGCTCTGTCGTTGGTTGACACGGCATGGGCCCGGCCCGTCCGTCGCTCCTGGTCACCGCGGCCATCCTGGTCCTCTCCCTGATGGTGCCGACAGGGGTCGGAGCCCGCTCCGACGAGCCTCCGTTCGCACACATCCAGGGGATCGCAGAGGGCGATCTCTGGACCTTCAGGGTGACCGGGAACGCCAGGGGGGAGGTCCACAACGAGGTCGCCGCGACGGAGGTGCACGAAGCGGCCGACGGAGCGCGCTACGAGACGTTCCGTATCCACTCCTCATCGGATCTTGTCGTCAAGAAGGAGGCGGGTACGGACGCCGCGTCGACGTCGAGTGAGGTGGAGGAGCATGTCGAGATCGACAAATGGATCCGCACGACCGACCACGCCACCTTGGGACTGTCGGGCACGACGACCCTACAAGAGCAAGGGCGGTCGACCTTCAGCCAAGACGTCCAGCGCACCTACCGCCCCGTCCTCGTGGAAGAGATCTTTCCGTTCACGGTGGGATACGAATGGGCGAGCACGGTGAAGGTGTGGCAGAAGAACGGTGACCAGCCGGAGCGCGAGCCTTGGCAGGCGGTGCACACCGTCCAGGTCGTCGACCATGGTCCTGTCTCGGTGCAGGCGGGGACGTTCCAGGCGTGGAAGATGCTGGTCCGGTTCGAGGGTGTGAGCTATGTGCGGTGGTACGCCGAGGAGGCGTGCACGACGGTCAAGGAACTCCGCTACGGCAAGGAAGCGGCGAGGGACGGCAAGCTGGAGGAGCACGAGGCGGAAACGGTGCAGGAGCTCGTCGCGTTCAGATGCTCCAGGACGCCGATGGAGGACCCGGTCTATTCCACCGACGAGGTGCGATTGCTCGCGGTCCCGCCGGGGATGACGGGTGGTGCGGGCTCCCCCGCGTTCGAGGACGCGGACGGTGACGGGAGCAAGGGGTCGAGCGCGGGTCTCTGGTTCGCCTTGGCCGCCGTCGCCGCCGTCGCGTCCATCGTGGTCGGCTACCGACGCGCCCGGCGCGATGACTGAACACGGTCCCTATTCGTGGAACTCCCGGTTCTGCATCATGACCGCGGCCCCGACCAGTCCGACGACGGCGACGCCGACGAGGACGAGGATGGGGGTGAGGTCGCTGGCGTTGAAGATGGCCGTCGCCGCATTCGGGTCCCAGGTCTCCATCGCCCTGCGCACCCAATGGTTGAGGGAGAACCAGGTGATGAACCAGTCCTGCACGAGCGGCCGGCCGTTCACGAGGACGCTCTGACCGATGGCGAGCAGGGTCTCGAAGCCGAGGATGTAGAGCAGGCCGACCAGGTAGGGCCGGTCGCTCCAGACGCCGATGAGCGTGAACAACCCGCTGTAGGCGAGGAGCACGAGCACCGAGAAGCCGAGCGGCCACCAGAAGTAGGCGGCGCCGGCGCGCGGGGTGCCAAGGAGCAGGAGGTAGGTGATGATTACCCCGACGAGGACAGCGACGAGCGCGACGGCGAAACTCGCACCGAAGCGCGAGAGCGGGATCTGCCAGCGTGGCACCGGCCGGGTAAGGAGGTAGGGCAGGTTGCCGCGGTTGCGGTCGTCGGAGAGCACACCGCCGGCGTAGAAGAGGGCGATGAACGGCACGAGCAAGGTGAAGTGGATGGGCAGGAGCACCTTGTTGCGGTAGAAGTCCTTCGCGGTCGCCTGCGGCTCCGGCGGTTCGTAGGGGACGTGCCGGTCGGCGCGGAAGATGGATTGGTCGATGTTGTCGTTCGGGTCGTCGCCTTCGGCGGCGCCGAGGACGAAACCGCAGGCGCTGCTCCACGGCTGCGGCAACTGGTAGCCGACCGCTTCGCCGGAGTGGAGACAGGCGATGGCCTGGTAGGGTGACACCTGGAGTTCACGCGGCACGTTGAACGTCACGTCGCGGCTCTCGTTCGCGCCGAGCGGTTCGAGGTCGCGGCTTGCCTGGAGCGGCGGCGCGCCGGGCGCCTGCACGGGTTGCACGGTGGTGCGTCCTTCCACCGTGGTCGCTTCGTAGGTGAAGCGGGTGAGGAGGATGTCGACCGAGGCGTTGGTCATCGTGTCGGGGCCGAGGTTGCGCACCTGCACCGTGATGTTGACCTGGTCTCCGGCGAAGGGCACATAGTCGTCGGGGTCGCCGTCATGGTCGGCCGGGGGGTCGATGCGGATGCCGTCGATGCGCGCGTTGAGGAACGTGCGGGTCGTGTTGTTGCCACCGTCTTCCCGTTCGGGGTCCTCCGGAGCCTCGGCGGGCGGGGGCGGCGGCGTGCTGACGCTGAACTGGGCGTGGCGGCGGTTGTTCTGGTCCTCCACCTCGGCGATCTTGTCGTCGGGGTCGACGATGGCCTCGACAAGGAGCGTACCGATGGTGCGGATGAGCTGGTTGCCCTGGAGGTTGCCCGAGGTGTTCCACGAATAGGCGACGGTGGTGGCCTCGTTCGGTCCGAGACCGTCGACCGCTTTGGTGCTGTTGAACGAATCGATGAACGCGGAACGCCCGAACGATTCGTCGGTGTAGCCGATGCGCAGGGTGACATTGAACGGGCCGACGTCGCGCGCCATCAGGTTCTTGACGTCGACGGTGAAGTTGATGAGGTCGCCCAGTTCCGGGTTCTGCGGGTCCCAGGACAGGCCGGTCACGGCGATGTCCTCGTCGTGGGTGCCGACCCAGGCGGCGGTCATCGCGGGCGGGATGAGCGCCACGGCGAGCACCATGAGGAACCCGGGGGCACGCATCCATCTGAGGAGGCTGTCGGCGGCAAGAAGTCGTGTCTCTCCGGTCATCGTTCATCCCACCAGGTATCGGAAGACGGCCTCGACGTTCTCGTCGGGTGACGAGACGCTGGAAAAGGGCAGACGTTCGGCGATGAGGTGCGTCTGGAGGCGTTCGTAGAAGTCCGCGGGCTTGTCGGTGCGGACCACAAGGGTGTCGCCGTCGACGGCGACGGAGAGCACCGTGTCCCAATCCCAGAGGGCGGCGCCGACGGCGCGCGGGTCGGGGGTCTGGATGCGCACGGTGCGCGGATAGCGTTCAAGGAGGTCACGGATGTCGGCGGCGCGGCCATGGGCGAGGACGCGGCCGTGGTCCATGATGAGCACGCGCTCGGTGAGCGCCTCGACGTCGGGCAACACATGGGTCGAGAGCAGGATGCTCTTGCCTTCGGCGGCCATCTCCTGCATGAGGTGCATGAGGTCGCGGCGCGCGAGCGGATCGGTGCCGAGGAGGGGCTCGTCGAGGACGTAGAGGTCGGGTTCGTGCAGGAGCGCGAGGGCGAACTTGAGGCGTTGCTGCATGCCCATGCTGTAGGTGCCGACCGTCTGTTCGGCGGCATCCGAAAGGCCCACCCGTTCGAGCGCTTTCTGCACGGCCGGCTCGCGGTCCTCTTTGGGAAGACCCGCCAGTCGGGCGGCGCGCATGAGCGCGTCGTGGCCGCTGTGGTCGCGCCACGGGGCGGGCGCTTCGGGGAGGTAGCCGATGCGGCGCAGGACCTTCGGGTCGCCCCACGGTTCGCGGCCGTGCACCTGGACGGCTCCTTGGGACGGCCGCTGCAGGCCGACGATCATGCGCATGAGCGTCGATTTGCCGGCACCGTTTGGACCGAGGAGGCCGGTGATGCCGGGGCCGATGTCGACGGTGACGTCGTTGACGGCGTTGACCTCGCCGTACCAGCGCGAGACGCGGCGCAGCGAGACGATGGCGTCATCCCGACCGGCCGCGCCGAGGACGGTCTCTTCAGCCTCGTCGGGGAACTCGGTGGTCGTGGTGTCGCTGGTCCCTTCGCTCGTCGTGGTGGTGTCGTCGAGACCGGCGACGTCGTCCGGCACCTCGTTCTCCTCATGCACGTTGCGCGGTTCAGAGTCGGCCATGTTCTTCACCTCGGGCACGGGGGTGGCGGAAGGCGACAAGGAGCCATCCGAGGACGGTCAGGGCGGCCCAATAGACGAGGCCCCACCAATAGGGGAAGGCGTGGGGGGCGGCAAGATCGAAGAGCCATTCCTTCTGTTGCTCGAAAGCGGCGAAGGGGCTGAGGACCGTGTAGCGCAGGTCGGCGGTGAGCTCCGGGAGCGGCGCCATGCCTGCGAAGATGCCGGGCGGATCGACGATGAAGGCGAGCGCGGCGAAGCCGCCGAGGAGGCCCAATGCGGCGCCGCTCGCGCTGCGGCCGACCGAGGAGAGACCGAGGGCGAGGCCGCTCGCCATGAGGCCCCACATGAGGGCGTAGCCGAACGCGCCGAGCGGCGCCATGGCCCAGTTCTCGGGGTGTTCCTCATAGAACACGTAGCTCGCGCCCCAATAGACGACGGCGGGGAGCGCCACGATGAGGGTGGTGAGGAGCAGCACGGCGAGCACCTTGCCGCCAAGGTATTCGAACCGGTTGACCGAGCGCGACAGGTAGAGTTCGAGCGCGCCACCGCGGGCGTCCTCAAGGAGCGTCGGTCCGCCGACGGTCGCGGCGACGAAGAGCGCGAACCAGAGCAGCTGGTCGAGCATGCTCGTGAAGCCGTCCCAGCCGTGGATGGCCGCACCGCCCTGGCGGATCTGGTAGAACTCGATGATGGAGGCGAAGCCCCAGGCGAGGCCGAGGCCGATGGCGATCATCGACCAGGTGTTGCGGAACGCCAGGCGCACCTCGTTGGCGGTGATGACGCCGAGGCGGCTCTTGTTCGACAACGTGCCGTCCCAGGCGGGGTAGGGGGTGACGCCATCAGCCATGGGTCTCACCTCCTTCTTCGAGCGTGGGATCTTCTGTGGTGCCCGGTGCGAGGTCGACCTCCGGGATGTAGGGCCGCCGCACCGCCTCTTCGAAGACCTCGTCGAGGCTGAGTTCGATGGGGGCGATCTGCCGGATGACGGCACCCGATTCCTGCACGTATTGCAAGAGCCGGTAGGGGTCGTCGAGCTGGACGCGCAGGGCGGGGGGGCGCCATTCGTGCGCGATATTGTCGGCGGCGAGCCGGGCCATGAGCGGTTCGATGGGACCGGCGATGCGCACCTGGTGGCCACGGGCGTGGGCGGTGCGGAGTTCGGCGATGGGACCGTTCTCGATGACGCGGCCCCGGTTGAGGATCATGGCGTGGCTCGCGACGCGCTCGACGTCGTGGAGCAGGTGGGTCGAAAGCAGGAGTTGGATGTCATGGTCGCGCGAAAGCTCATGGATGAGTTGGAGGAGGTCTTCGCGCGCTTTCGGGTCGACGCCTTCGGTCGGTTCGTCGAGGATGAGGAGTTCGGGGTCGTGGACGAGCGCCTGGGCCAGTTTGAGGCGTTGCCGCATGCCGGTCGAGTAGCCTTCGACGAGGCGGTAGCGCGCTTCGCCGAGTTCGACGTAGTCCAAGACGAGATGGGCCCGTTGCAGGGCGTCGGCGCTCTGCATGCCGACGAGGCGTCCGGCGTAGGCCACCGCTTGCACGCCGCTGAGACCGGGAAAGAGGGCGGGGCCTTCGGGGGCGTAGCCGATGTGGCGGCGCAACTCGAGCGACGACGGGTCCTTGCCGAGCACTTCCAGGCGGCCTTCGGTCGGCTGCAGGACACCCATCATGAGCCGGATGAGGGTCGATTTGCCGGCGCCGTTCGGGCCGAGCAGTCCCACGGTGCCGCGTTCGATGGTGAGGTCGAGGGGACCGAGGGCGCGTTTGCCGTCGTAGGAACGGGAGAGGCCGTAGAAGCGGGCGAGCGGTGGGTTGCCGGCGCCTTCCGCCACCTCCTCGGTGGTGGAGTCGTCGTCTCCAGGGATGCCGTCGGGCCCCTCCGGCTCCTCGGCGGCCGTGGTCTCTTCGAGGACCAGGTCACCGGAGGCGTGCGCTTCGGTCGACTCGGGGGTGTCCTTCTCGTCGGGGGGCGGCATGGGACCACATCCTTGGGCGAAGTGCAGAACGGTCCACGCGTGGACCGGTTGGGCGATGAAAGGAGTCTTCTAAATGAGCTTTACGGGGATGTCCCCACGGAAGTCGCGAGCGTTCGGCGGGGGGATTCCGAAAACCGGTTTGAGGGTGGGCGGGTTCCGGCGCCGCATGGCCGAAGCGGCAGGGGGGTTCTACACGCTCGCGCGCTGGCAGGTGAGGCCGGGCAACGAAGAGGCGTTCCGCGAGGCGTGGCACGCGATGGGGGACGCCTTCGCGGTGGCCGTGCCGGACGCCCGCTCGGAGGGGACGCTCATCCAGAGCCTCACCGAACCGACCACGTTCTACTCTTTCGGGCCGTGGGAATCATTGCAGCAGATCGAGCGCGTGCGCGCCGACCCGGCAGCACAAGAGAAGATGAAGGCGGCGATGGCGCTGTGTACCGAGGCGACGCCGGGGGCCTATCGGATCGTTGGGCGGGTGGTAGCGGAAGGGGACAGGTGGTCGAGCGGGCGATATAGGCAGGAATCGGGGCAGTTATAGGCATAGATTTAAGCATATCCGCCGATATAGGCATTGAGCAGCCACTTTATGGGCAGCAATGTGGGGCGGATATGAGCGACGGCATCGACTTCGGTCCCTACCAGACCGACCGGGCGACCATTTGGAGGCCATCCCATGCCGATGGGCCCCCGCTCCATTATGTCCAGAACGACCGCGTCATCGGGCTCATCCGCGACATCGA
>JAHWKR010000008.1:0-28936 GCA_019347805.1 Methanobacteriota archaeon | reverse complement strand
CCCCGCTCCATTATGTCCAGAACGACCGCGTCATCGGGCTCATCCGCGACATCGAGCGGGCCGACGCCGACCTGCGTCATTATGAGACCGACCCGGAGACCCGGTACCGCATCTTCCGCGAAGCGCTCGCACAGAACGCCTACGGCACCGCATCCATCGAAGGCAACCCCCTCACCTTGGAAGAGGTCGAGAGTCTCCTCGTCAAAGCCCCGACACCTGACAACACGATCGAGCCTGACGAACGCGAGATCCTCAACTTCGCCCGCTTCATGGAAGAGATCGACCGACGTCCCGTCCCACGTACGGTGGACGACATCGTCACGATGCACGAACAACATTTCCAAGGTGTCCTGGAGAAGCGGGGACGACTGAAGGAAAGACCGAACTTCATCGGCCGACGCGCCGACCATAAGGTCGTCTATGTCCCCTCCCGACCCGAAGAGGTCCCCCCCGAACTCCAAGCAGCGCTCGATTGGCTCCACGAAGCACCCGAACACCCGCTTGTCAAGGCGACCGTGTTCTTCCACGAATTCCAGAGCATCCATCCGTTCCCCGACGGCAATGGCCGCCTCGGCCGCCTGCTCTTCATGCTTTACCTCTACCACGAAGGCTACACCGGCATCCGCTACGCCCCCATCGACTACACGGTCAACCGCGACCGCGACGACTATTGGCATATGCTCGACGAAGGTCGACGCCACGACTGGGACCGCACACCATGGGTGCAGTACAACCTGACCCTCCTCGGCGAAGCCTACCGCACCGCCCTCGACCGCTTCCTGTTCCAGAGACGATTGCCCGCGACGCTCAACGAACGACAACGACGGATCGCGGAATGGTTCGCCACCATGAACCGTGGGGCACCCGAGCGGAGGATGAAACTCGCCGACGTGCACGCCGCTTTTCCTTATGCCGCACGAAGGACCTTGACAAAGGACCTCCGCGTGCTGGTGGATGCTGGCGTTTTGGAGAAAGAGGGGGAGTTGAAGGGGACGAGGTATCGGATGACGAGAACGTCGCCATAGCTTTCAGGCGACAGTGGCACTTCGATCGTGAAGGGGGAGCCGAGGGCGTACTTGGCGCGATCGCTCGCATAGCGGGAGAACGTCCGCTCACGGGGACGTGGTCAAGAAAAGACAGAACGGGGGAAAGACGGGGGTGGAAGCCTAGTTCAGCGTCGGGCCGGCGCCGAGGTCGCCGCCCATGGCGGGCGGGGTCGGCATACCGGTCGCGGTCATGCCGGGTGCCACCTTCGGAGCGCGGGTGACCTTGGGGGCCGCGCGGCGGACGGCGCGCTTGACGGGGCTCGCGGAGCGCTTGGGCGCCTTGGCGGGCTTCGCTGCGGGCTTGGCGGCGGCGGGCTTGCGCCCCTTGGCGGGCTTGCGTGCCGGAGCCTTCTTGGCTGCGGGCTTCTTGGCTGCAGGCTTGCGTGCCTTGGCGGGCTTGCGGGCCGGTGCCTTCTTCGCTGCCGGCTTGCGCGCCTTCGCGGCAGGCTTCTTGGCTGCGGGCTTGCGGGCCTTGGCGGGCTTGCGGGCCGGTGCCTTCTTCGCGGCGGGCTTCCTCGCGGGCGTCTTCTTGGCTGCCGGCTTGCGTGCCTTGGCGGCGGGCTTCTTGGCTGCCTTAGGGGGCGCCTTGGCCTTCTTCGCTACGGGCTTGCGGGCCGTCTTGGTAACCGGCTTTTTCGCGGGTTTTGCGGCCTTTGCAGGCTTTTTCGCGGCGGTCTTTTTCGCGGTCGGGGCCTTCCTTCGGGTCGATGTCGTTCGGCGGGTCGCCATAGGCATCCTCGCGTAGTGTAACACGAAGGGGGAGATATCCTTTCGCTATTAGGACATCTTTTGGCGTCCTCCTGGAAGTTGATGAAGCGCCTGCGGAGGTACTTGAAGCGGTGTCGAAGAAACGCTGTACGGAATGGGGGTGGGCGGTGCACCGGCGCCGGGGTCACCGGATGACGATGGCGCGTCGGGTCGAAGCGATCCGCTTCTTCTTGCCGTCGCGCTGGGCTTGCACGAGGCCGATGTCGATGAAGATCACATCTCACTTGGAGTCCCACGTACCGCGTCCCCGTCCGATTCTCACCCACAAACCCCAAGACCCCCTCTCGCTTTCCCCGAACGTCCCGATGCGTCCATTTTCCACCATCCTCGTCCTCCTCTCCATCATCCTTTCCGGCTGCGTCTCGGAGACCCCCGACGCTGACCCCGACGAAGGCCGCCTGTCCGATCCGACGGTGGACCCGCCCAGACCTCGTGTGTACGATCTCGAATCCGGCATCCTCTCCCAAGAGTGGTCCGTCGGCGATTGGTGGCGCTACAAGGTGGAGTACACCTCGGGCGAATCCTATGACGCCAAGATCTTCGTCTACGATGAGGACGGTCAGTATTACCATATCACCTCAGACTCGAGAGACCTCATCCTGCGTTCGACCATCCAGCATCATCCGAACCTCACGCCGGTCGAGAAGGGCACGCTCGCACAATCCATCCATGGCGTCAAGGTCGAGGATTTCCAGTGGCCGATGAAGAACGGCACCTGGACCGGCCCGTATAGGGACACCCAAGCCACCTGGACCACTTCGTTCCAAGACCTGCAAACAGGAAAGGGCCCGGTCCCCGGCTTCAAGACGGAAATGAGCTTCCCGGACGGCAATCCGAGGGTCGTCCATGGCTGGAGCCCGGTCACCAAGTGGTTCACCGACCTGACCTTCGATTTCGACGGCGTGGCCCCGGTCGATGTCACGGTCACGCTCCAGGATTGGGGCACGAACCACACCGGCACGTTCCCATTGGTAGAATTCATCGACCACGTGCACCGTCCGTTCCCCGCCTATACGGTCCCGCCGGACCCAGCGAACGTGCCCGGAGGGGAAGCGACCGACACGTTCGTGTTCCAAGAGGAAGGGGCGACGCTGATGTGGGTGATGTTCGCCGGAGCGGGCGGTCCCGGCGATTTTGAGTATAGCCTCGGGCACTCAGGCTCCCAGGCGAGCCATTCCTTCCCCTGGCGTCCCACCGCCGCGGGTTCTTACTTCGCTTGGGGCGAGATCGAGGGACCCCCGACCGGGGAATGGGGGGTCACCGGCACCGGGTCCGCCCAAGGCTTCGCCTTCCTCTTTCTCGAGGCGTACGAGGTGCGGACGACGGAAGGGAGCCTACCAATGGAATAGCGTCACGACCACCAGCTTATATTCGAGAGCATCGTCGCAACACTCAATTACTCAAGCTCTTTTTCCCGTCCTATGCGTGGTGTGTGCCTAGCGTTCTTGTTCCTGGTCTCGATGCTCGCCCCGGGGGTCGTCTCGGCCGAGCCGGAGTCGGGCCATATCTTCGTCCCGCACGTCGTCGTCGGCGTCCCGGACTCGGGGATCAATCCCTATCACGACATCTATTATCGACCGAACCTGACGGAGCATCCCTGCACCTACATCGCCGACTTCCCGTGCGACATCCCGTCCCTTGACCTCTCCATCGGGGTCTATACCGAATGGGAGGACGCGGTCGAGGCGGACCGGCTGAAATGGGAATCGATCTCAGCTGGGGAGTGGTACTGGATCCCGAAGACCGTCTTCGTGGCGGTGCATTGCGAGCGCCCCTATTCGTCAGCCTCGTTCCAGAGCCGCATGTGCATCCTCGACGAGCATGGCCACGGCACCGGCACCACGTCCTCCATCCTTATGGAGAACCCGGACGCACTCATCGTCTTCAAGGCAGGCGGCAGTTCCATCACGCCCATCGAGACGAAAGGCGTCCCGGTCGACATCTACAGCGTCTCGTGGGGCAACATCGTCCCCGTGCCGGGCCACCCCGACGTGTTCTGCGCGAACCATCAGCGCGCGCCCATCTATGTGACCGCGGCCGGCAATGACCCGCGCAGCACTTTGATCGATTGCAGAAAGGGCGACCCGGCGATCATCAGTGTCGGTGGCGCCTACGCCCAAGACCGCTCCGAGGAGACCCTTGCCGCCAAGCAGGTCGACGTGGTGAGCTATTTCTGTCGCCCGACCGCGGCGGTGTCCTCCACGAGCGACTATCGTTCGAGCTATTGCGGCACAAGCTTCAGCGCGCCGACCGTCGCAGGGGCCCTCAGCAAGGTGATCCTCGCCATCCGGGAGGACAGCGGCTATACGGGCGGTCTGGACGGCGACCTCGTCGACCCGCTCGCGGACGTCTCCATCAACGAGCTGCGCGATGCGCTCAATCGCACGGCCAGCTATTCCCCGGAGGCAAAATACCCGAACCGTTTCATCAGCGCCGTTCCGCTCAATCCTGTCGCACCGTGGCTGCAATGGGGCTGGGGGTTCTACGACGGCCTGGTCGCCGACGCCACGGTGGCCCACATGCTCGGCACCGACATGGCACCCGAGAAGCCGCTCGGCGCACGATCACACCAGGAAAACGTCCATACCGCACGCACGCTGTCCTATGGACCGATCCCCGCCCCGGGGGTGTGGCCGTTCGTCCAGGACGACGCCAGGAGCGGACGGGATGCCCCGGACGACCTCACCGCGGAGGTATGGATCTCTTCGGGGGTCGTCTATCGCGGTACCAGCACGGGTGCTTTCACGGCCGACGATCAGGATCACTATGCGTTTTGGGGTGAAGCGGGCGACGTGGTGAACGCGAAAGTGCGCGGCACGTTCGACCGGTTCGCCATCGTGGACGAGAACGGCACTATCCTCGACTCCGCCGTATCCTTCGTCGGCTGGGACGTTCTGAGACAGACACAGTTCAGCGTGGTCCTGGCTCATAGCGGTCTGTACTATCTCCACTACCGCGCTTTGAACGCCGAGGAGTACGCCTTCTCGATCGGCATCGACGCGCCCGCGCCGGAGCCCGGACGGTTCGGTCTGCCCCTCGCCCCGCTCGTGCCGGTGTGAGAAGGCGCCGGCCATCCCCCTCCTGTAGGAGACCCGCCCCTAGGCTGTTTTCTTACAATAACACTTAAAACCCGGCTTGGCCACCTCCGCCTGATGCGTCCCTCCGTCCTCATCGCCGTGAGCCTCCTGTCGTTGACCCTTGCCGGTTGCCTGGGCGGCGACACGACGACCCCGGCGGATGAGCCGCAGGCGAACTTCTTGCCCGAGCTGTCATCGGAACGCGTCGCGGCGGCGGACAAGGACCTCTCGAAGGTCATCGATTCCGACCATGGCGGGGTGCCCTATCTCCACGCGGTGCCGCATCTTCATGAGGGTTCGTACGGCATGCGCCTCGTGGGCTACGACCCGCTGACGAGAGAAGGCGACGAGGCGCCCCCGAACGCCGATTCGGGTTACGCGGCCATCGACACCTGGAAGCACCTGGTCTGCATCGCCCACTTCGCGGGCTCGGGAGGCGCGGGCGGTGGCGCGACCATCATCGACATCGCCGACCCGACCAAGCCAAAAGTGCTGGCGAGCATCCCGTCCATGGCGGTCAATTCCGATTGCCAGTTCACCGACGACGGAAGATACCTGCTTCTTGCCACCTACACCGGTGCCCATGCCGGCCCATCGCTCATCCCGCTCCTGCCGCCGCACATCGCCGATGCGGGCGCGAACGGCGTCAGCGTCTACGATGTCCAAAACCCGGCGGACCCGAAGTTCCTGTTCCATGACGTCCAGGGCGCGGACGCGCCGCGCTCGGGCGCCTACCACAATGTCTTCACCGCCCAGATCAACGGCACCCACTATGTCTTCCAGACCTACACGGGCAACATCCTGAAGATCAAGGAAGACGCCTCCGGTCTCGAGATGGTGTCCAAGATCGACCACAGCGACCACGACCTTTGGGTCGGTCGGCATGCGATCACCGGCGAATGGACGGTCGTCACCGGCGCCGGGAACGGCACCGCCATCTTCAATGTCGACGACCCCGCGAAGCCGGAGCTCCTCGGTGTCTGGGAGGGCGACCCGGACAACCGCACGAAGGGCTGGCACCGCCAATGGGCGGTCGACGGCACCATCGACGGCCGCGCCTACCTCGTCGTCGCCGGCGAAGAGTGCGGGAACGGCGACAGTCTTCCCTACACGGTGCTCGACTGGACCGACCCCACGACCCCGTTCAAGACCGGTTCCTGGTGGATCCCCGGCGAGCCCGCCAACCCCCGCACGGCCTACCCCCACCTGTGCGAGATGAACTCGCACGAGTTCGAGGTCTGGAACGGCTACGTCGCGACCGGCAACTACCACGCCGGTGTCTGGCTCTTCGACGTCGGCTCCACCGAGCGCACCCAGGAACCGGCCACGATCGGCTACTATCTGCCGAGCGAGGACCCGCGCGACCACGGTGGACAATGGAACGTGCCGTTCTACTGGAGCCCCGACGTCTGGGGCGCCTACTTCGACGAGCGCGGCTACATCATCGCCGCCGACTGGTGGAGCGGACTCTACATCCTCGAGTTCGAAGGGACCGCCGGTATAGTGGAATAGGCCACGAAAAACTCTCTATCCCCCCACTTCTTCCCCCACCTGATGGGCTTCTTCTCGGAGTTCAAGGAGTTCGCGGTCAAGGGCAACATGGTCGACCTGGCGGTCGGCATCATCATCGGTGCCGCCTTCGGGGCCGCGGTCAACTCGCTTGTCACCGATGTCATCTCGCCGCCCATCGGGTTGTTGTTCACCGGCGATTCGGTCCAGGACCTGCACTATGTCCTAAGAGAAGGCAGAGAGGCGGGGCCCTACGGTTCCCTCGAGGAGGCGCGGGCGGCGGGCGCGGTGGTCATCGCTTACGGCCTGTTCCTGAACGCCGTGGTGTCGTTCCTCTTGGTCGCCATCGTGCTTTTCTTCGTCGTGCGCACGATGAACCGTTTGCGCCGAAAAGAGGAATCACCGAGCGAGCCGTCGATCCCGGAGCGCAAGACCTGTCCCCATTGCCTCAGCTCGATCCCCGACAAGGCGACGCGGTGTGCGCAATGTACGGCCGAGCTCGGCTGAACCGTCGGACACCCCGACCCCTTAGCTCCATATACCCCTCGGTGCGCTTCGGGCTCGTGCACTCTGTTCCCGACGCCACCACCCGGGTGGAAGAGCTCCTGCGTACACGCTCCGTACCGCTCAGCCGTCCCGAACTCACGAGCCTCCTCGATCTCGGCGACGACGAGGTGGGGAACGCCCTTCAGCGGCTTGCCGGGGAACGGAAGGTCTACCACGACGGTCCCGCGGAGCGGGCGCTCTGGATGTGGATGCCCGAATCGACACGGCGCCGGCTCCGCTACGAGTGGTGAAGGGCGGGAAGAGAAACGTCAGGCCGGCGATCAGTGCCTCGGGTGTACCTCGACCTCGCGCACCTTCTCTTCTCCGACCATTGAGCGGCCTTCGTTGTGCGGCGTGGTTGGGAGTCCGACGAGGTCACAGAGCGTCGGGAAGATGTCGACGAGGATGCGGCGACCGATGTCGTCCGAGCCGAGACCAGGACCATGGAGAAGCAGGGCGCCGTAGGTCTCTTCGTCCTTGTCGATGTAGCCGTGCATGCCCTTGATGGGGCGTTCCATGATGTGGAAGTAGTCGGGCCAGAAGAGGACGCCGACGTCGGCGGCGAACATCATGTCGCCGTAGCGGCGGTGGTCGAACTTGATGCGGTGGTGGCGCGCTTCGGCGTCGTCGATGATGTGGCCATAGTCGACGGTCGCGAGGTGCTCCATGATCTTCCGCTCGGTCTCCTTGTCATGGAACCAGAACTTGGCGTACGTCGAGTCGAGGAAGAGGACGAAGTCCTTCCCGGGTTTGGCGCCGGTGGCTTTCTGGACGTCTTTGAGGACGTTGACGCGGCGGCGAACCGGGGCCATGCCGTGGTCGCCGAGGATGAGGATGTTGACCTTCTCGTAGTTCTCCAACAATGCTTCGTGGAGGGTGCGCACCTTGCGGTCGATCTCGTGCAGGGCGCTCCGCATGTGGTCGACGTCTTTCTTGCTCTGGTCGGGGGCCTGTTCCCAGTCGGGCGGGAGGTAGGGGCCGTGCGGGTGGCCGCCTTCGTCGAGCGCGGAGAACTGGCCGATGTAGAGTTCGGTCTCGTCGCGGCGGTGGATGCGTTCGAGGAGCATCTTGTAGATCTCTTCGTCGTCACCGCTCACCGGATGGGCGCCGTAGAAGAACTCCTTGTTGTATTGCCGGCAGAGGTCGAAGACGCTCGTGAACGGAAGGGCGCCCTCGTCGAAGATGGGGCGGGTGTCCTCGACCACTTCGAAGAACGGGAGGAACGAGCCGCGGATCCAGGCAGGGTCGGTGTGGAAGTTGCCGGTGACCTTCTTGGTGATGGTGCGGATGGCCATGCGTGCGGGGATCATCCAGGCGTGCGGGAGGTAGAGGTGGCGCAGCGGTCCCATCTTGTTGAGCCATTTGAACGGCGAGTTCTCGGGCGAGTAGCCGAAGGCGCTGAAGTTCTGCGACGTGTCCGGATAGGTCCCGGTGAACATGGTGGTCCGTTGGGCGAACCCGGGCGGGCTCTCGCCTTCCCCGTGCAGCGATTCTTTCTGCAGTTTTTCGATGTAGGGCATCTCGCCGCTCGTGAAATAATCGGACCGGCAGGCGTCGAGGATGAGCATCAGTGTGGTCTGTTTGGGTCGTGGCTTGGCGGTCATGATCTGGCTCCTTGTGGGGGGATGCGTCCGGTGAGCTCGGGCCGTCTCTGGCTGAGCCCGCGCACGTAGGCGAGGAGGAAGGCGAGGTCGAAGAGGGGGCTCACCACGAACGCGCCCGCGAGCGAGGCGGGAGCGCGTCGAAGGTAGGGGCCGCCGCCGCGAACGACGCGGCGAAGGGCGGGCGCCCAGAGGACACCGGCCAGGACGGCACCGGTCCACCAGCCGGGCCGGGCGGCCAACAGGCCGGCGCCGACGAGGAGTCCAGCGCCCCAGGCGAGGACTGTCCGGTGTGTGCCGAGTTTGGGGGCGAGGATGCCCCAGCCGTAGCCTTCGCGGCGGTTCTTCTCGTACTCGCCGGCCAGTGTGGTGGCGTCCTTGTGGCGCACCACGGCGGATGGCTGGTAGGCGACGCGGAGGCCGAGCTCTTTCGCTTCGTGGGTGAACAGGATGTCGTCCAAAGCGCTCGCGGGGCCTTCGTCGACATAGGTGAGGAGGTCGAAGACCTCGCGGCGGATGGCCGCGTTGACGTTGCTCGCGAAGGTCTCCGGCGCGGCGATGGTGTCGTCGTTGAAATGGTGGTAGCGCAGGCCGCGAACGACCGCCGTCACGCCCGTTTTCGGCGGGGTGTGCTCTTGGCGGCCGTAGACGATGTCGGCCTTCTCGAGCGCCTTGACCATCGCCTTCGCCCAGCCGGGGGCGGCGGTGGCGTCGGCGCTCATGAACGCGATGAACGGCGCGCGCGCCTCCGACAACCCGAGGTTGCGGGCGGGGCCGATGGGGAGCGGTTCCGAGGTGACGAGGCGCACCCGGCCGACGTTGTGCGCTTCGAGCCGTTCGGCGATGCCGACCGTGCCGTCCTTGCTGTCGCCGTCGACGATGAGCACCTCGAGCGGCACGCCGTCCTGGTCGATGAGCGACGACACCGCCTCTTCGAGGTTGTCCGCCTCGTCCAAGGTGAGGACGACGACGCTGAGGAGCGGGTCGGGGCCGCGACCGTCCTGTCGTTGCGTGGAACGCTTCGCGGTCGGACGGACGGTCTGAAGGTCGGTCATGGACATGTCTCCAAGTCGCAGCCGGGTGTCGGCTCGACCCGTGTCGGTCACGATTAAGGTCGCCACGTATGGTATAGGTTCAGGGACGCGGTTCGCGAAGGTCGCTATGCGACACCGAAAAAGAACGATGGGGTGTAGGTCAGCACATGGCGCATACAGGTGAGCCGTTTGGACGTGGACGGGTGCATGGAGGGGGTGTCATGTCCACAACAACACGTGTTCCTGATCCGCTGTGGAACGCCCAGGAAGAACAATAGGCGCACTGCTTCCGTAGAACAGCCGGAACAAGAAGGCCTCGGCTATTGCGTCACAGGGGTCTTTTCAAGATCCCGTCGACCGTTCGGCTCGTTCCGGACCTTCCTCGTCCGCTCGACCCGTTCGCCGACCTACGAACAGACCTCGCCCAACCGCCCCGCGTCAGCGGCGAGCCGGATCTCTTGCGCGATCCTGCGTCCCGTGGAGAGGTTCGGCTCGATGAGGTCCATGTAGGGGCTGCCGGTGATGTAGGGGTTCGTGCCGGCGACGATGCGCGCGGAGATCTCGAACACCTTGAACTCGAGTTGGTCGGTGACGACGGTCTCGAGGCAGAACGGACCGACGAGGCCGCCGAACCGTTTGATGGATTCCTTCACCACTTTCTCGCCCATGTCGAAGACCTTCGGGAGGAGCGATTCGCGCAGGACGATGGGGATGTTGCCGGTGACGACGAAGGTGGGGGAGATGCCGACCGCTTCCAGTTCGTTGATCGAGCCGAGGCGGTTCGCTTCGTCGATGTTGGCTTCGTCGCGCCGGTCCATGGAGAGCATCTCGAGGATGCCGCCGTCGACCGAGTAGCCTTGTTCCCTGAGCGGTGAGAAGAAGTAGTGCAGGTAATAGCGCGTGCCGAGGACGAACTCCTGGATGGTGTAGGATTGTCCTTTCTCGATCTTGCGCATGAACTCGTGGTAGTTCTTGGCGATGAAGAAGCCGCGGCCGCCTTTTGCGCCGTGGTACTTGACGATGACCGGTTGGATGATGTCCTTCGGGTCCTTGATCTCCTCGGGCATGGTGAGGCCGGCGGCGTGCAGCCATTCGCGCTCCATGGTCCGGTTCGATTCCCATTCCAGGACCTGCTTGTTGCCGAACGAAGGGACGGGCAGTTTCTCGTAGTTCTTGCCGCCCATATACTCGACGAAGGAGCCGTGCGGGATGAGGATGACGTTCTCGGCGACCAGTTCGTCGGCACGGTCCATGAGCTCGTGGTAGTCCTTGAGCTCGAGCCAGCGGTCGGGCTTGGAAAGCGGGAAGGCGTCGTAGTGTCTGGGGGGCTTCCCGACGGTGATGCCGAGGGTGCGGAAGCCCTCTTGCTTGGCGCCGTGGAAGATCTGCAGGCTGGAGTGCGACGTCACGGTCGCGATGGTGAGCTTCTTGGGGTCGTAACCCTCGAGGACCTTGGCGATGTCAGGGTTGAGGATGATGGGGGCTCCCTCCTGGGAGGATTTCCCGGGCTATTGGTAAGGGGTACTTGAGCGTTCGGGGGTGGGGGACCTGGGGGGAGGGGTCAGAGGCCCCTCCCGCTGGCCAAAATGACGCATAAAAGCGCTCAGATTTTAGCGCAGGACCGCCTGCTGGGAGGGGGTGCGGCGGGCTGTTCGCCGGCCGTGGCGATGGAGCGGGGTTCATGGTCCGCGGCGCGTGCGCGTCAACGGTCCTTCTTCCGCCAGACGAACTTGAGTCCGCTCCAGGTGTCGTCGATGGCGCACACCTTCACGTCAACCAATCCCTGCGAGAGCCCGGTCGTACGCACGATGTCGCCGGTGAGGTCGGTCGTGACGCCGGAGCTTTTTTTGGGCCAGGAGACCCAGACCGTGCCTTCCTTGTGAATGGCGTCGCGGAGCATGGGGAACCGCTTGTCCAACCGGGTGGCGCTGTAGGTGAAGAGGTGTGCATGATCGAGCTCTTTTCCGATGCGTCCGAGCACTTGCAGGTCGGCGACGGGGAGGATCTTCGCGACGCTCTCCGGCATCCCATCGAAATAGACGCGCATCCCGGCCTTGAGTCCCAGTTTTTTGGCAAGGGGCGTGCCCGAGTATCCGGCGGTCATGCGAGGCGCTTCTCCATCCGTGTGCAGAGGATCTTCACGCCACAGGTGGGCCGTTCGGCGTCACCGAGGCCCCGGTAGCCATGTCGGGCGAAGAACGCCTTGCTGATCTTGGAGGCGTCGAGGGTGATGTGGTCGACCCCCTCGGCGCGTGCGGTGGCTTCCAGGACGTCGTAGATGCGTTGTCCGATTCCGCGGCGGGTGTGGTCGGGGTCGACGTAGAGGAGCTCGAGGTGGCCTTCGCAGTAGGCGCCGAAGCCGAGGATGTCGCCGTCGCTTGCGACGATGAGACGGCCATGTGCCATGAGCGCTTCCAGCTTGTCCTTGCGCAAGCTGTACGACCAGGCATCGACGGCGTGGTGTGGATAATGGGCGGGGCCGTGCCGTTGGATGGTGGCGCGGAAAAGCTCGAGGAGTCGGTCGAGGTCTTCGCGGGTCGCGTCGCGCAGTTCCATGCTCGGCGTCCGCGAAAGCCGATGGACTCTTTAGCGGCTGCGGAGGATCAGCGCCCGCGGACGACGGTCACGCTCTGCTGTTGGCTGCCTTGGGACTGGCCCGTGCCGCCGCTTGCGTCGTTCGCCTGCCAGTCGGTTGGCTGGGGCCGGCTGCCGACGCCAACGTCCGCCGCTGTCGCGGGGGCACGACCGTTCGTAGGAAGCGCGCCGGCGATGAAGGCGCTCCCCGCGAGCGTGATGAGGGTCGCGATGAGGGCGGGGTGGGGTTGCATGAAGGCGAGGCCGACGAGCCCGCCGATGGAGAGGCCGACGAGGGTCCAGAGGAGGTAGCGTGCCTGGTTGCCGAGCATCTTGCCCCCGGCGAGCCCGAGGCCGATCCCGATGCCGACGAGGCCCCACCAGAACCAGTCGGGGCGCGTGGTGAGGGTGAGGATGAGCCAGAAGCCGAGGAAGGCGCCTCCGAAGATGAAGAGGCCGATCTGGTCACCGGGGCGGTCTTGGTCCATCGTCTCGGGCAGCCGGGTCGAGAGAATATAGTCCTTCTGTCCAGACAGCCGAACACCAGGCCCGCCCGGTCGGCACCACAAAATAACAAAACTACACATCATCAAGATTTCACGAAATCTAGCCCTCCATCAGAAGTGAAGGGGTCTCTTTTTCTCACGACCGCCACCCGCTGACCACCCAATGTGACAAGTCAATGAGCGGTCCAAAATATACTCCACCTGAAAACATGGGGGCCCATCGGAAACGAAGGTGACGCCTTAAGACCAGGACGAGACAGCGATGTCCACTCCGACCCTACCGTGTCCCGACGGAAAGCAACCCTTAACCGAACGCTTGTCCTCGGTTCCCTGTCTCCATGGCCTTCACCCTCTCCGACGAACAGGAACTCATCCAACGCACCGTCCGGGAGCTGGCCGAGAAGGAGATCGGTCCGCGCGCCAAGGAGGCCGACCTCGAGGAGCGTTTCCCCCGCGACAACGTCGCCGCCATTGCCGCGCTCGGCCTGCTCGGCGTCACCCTCTCCCCGGAGGAGGGCGGAGCCGGGGCCGACACCGTCGCCCTGGCGCTCGCCTGCGAGGAACTCGCCGCCGAGTGCGCCACCACGGGCACCTTCGTCGCCATCACGAACGCCTGGCTCTCGGTGCCGCTCGCCAAGCATGCGACCGAGTCGGTGCGCGCTGAATGGTTGCCGCGCATCCTGCAGGGGGAAGCGCTCGGCACCTATGGCCTGCACGAGGACTCCGTCGGTTCCGACCCGTTCCGCATCCGGACAAGCGCCCGTCCGCACGAGACACCGGAGGACCCGACGAACGACGCCGCGCCTGCCACGCTCTCTGGCACGAAGGACCTCACGTTCCTGGTCGGCGAGGCCGACCTCACCTTGGTGGTCGCCCGTCGCCTCGGCGGCACGACCGAACGGCGTGTCGACATCTATGCGGTCCCCGGTGCGCGCGACGGCGTCCAATGGGGCAGTGACGAATCGAAGATCGGCCTGCGCGGCTATCCTGCCGGTCCGCTCTACCTCACCAATGTCCAGGTCGGACCGGAGGACCTCGTCGGCGCACCCGGGCAGGCACCGGAGATCGTCCGGCGGGCGACGCAGCTGGCGAGCATCGGCACCTCCGCCTGCGCGGTCGGGCTGAGCCGCGCCGCGCTCGAAGCGAGTGTCGAATTCGCCAACCAGCGTGAACAGTTCGGGCATACCATCGCCAACTACCAGGCCATCCAGCACTACATCGCCGACATGCGCATCCGCACCGACGCCGCGCGCAACCTGGTGCTCGCCGCGGCCGCCCGCCTCGACCAGGACGGCGAAGCGTCGGTCGCGGTCGAGGAGGCGAACGCCGCCGCCTTCGACGCCGCACGGCATGTCACCAAGCTCGCCATCCGCACCCATGGCGGTGCCGGTTTCATGCGCGACCTGCCGGTCGAGCGCTTCGCACGTGACGTGCGCGCTTTGTCCGCGTTCGGTCGGAGCCCCGACGTGTCGAAGACCATCGTCGGCGTGCAGACGTTGGAAGCATAGTCCGGAAGCTTCTGGTTCGAGGGGCGAGATCCGCTGGTGTCGAAGGGCGAAATCCGGCCGTCCGGTCACACCGTCTCCGACGCCGCCCCGTCGATCTCCCGTCCGACCGCGACCCCCCGCCGCGACGCACGCACCGCGACCCGCGCTTCGATCATGTCCGCCTCGATCGCGTCGAGACCGAGTCCACTACGCAAGCTGTCGAGCATCTGCCGTTCGCCACCGGTGATCTCGGTGTCCTGGTAAGCGCCCTCGACGGCGGCGGTGTAGAGGTCACGGCTGCGTGTGTCCCGATAGTCGGGGCTGTCCTCGACACCGGGCAGGATGCGGTCGGCGAGCCGCTCCGACAGCACGAGGAACGGCCGCAACGCCAGCGCGATGATGCCGGCGGCGAGCACCCCGAAGAGGAGCGGCGCGTCGCCCGCGAACGTGTCCTCGAGCAGTTCGGAGACGACGAAGAGGATGGTGGCGATGCCCGCGGTGATGGCGCCTTTCTGGACCGCCGATTTGACCTTGAGATCGATGTCGAAGAGCTGGAATTTCAGCACGGCGTAGACGGCGAGGACGACGAGGGCGAGATGCCAGACGGCGGCGATGGTCGTCGCGGTCACGAAACTGTAGGGGGACCTGAGGTAGAGCAGGAGGAAGGCGGTGACGGCGGTGATGGCCGGCATGATGGTGGCGAGCGCATAGCGGTACATGCCGGCCCGGTGCAGCATCAGGATGAAGACGCCGAGGAGGAACAGGCTGACCAGTTCGACCACCAGCGCCGCGATGCCGATGCCACTGGTGTCGAGCCCGGCCCAGACGTTGATGAGCAGGAAGTAGGTCACGTCGAAGGTCGGTTGCAGGGCGAAGCCGAGGGCGAAGAGCGCAAGGGCGTGTCGCGTCGTATGGCCGGGCCGGCCGAGGGCGAGGCGGCCGACGAGGAGGGCGACGACGACGTAGGAGAGCGGGGTGACCTCCTGGAGCAGGCTGAGTGGGCCTTGCTGGAAGCGGATGGTGTCGAACCAGAGGCCGTGGTCCAGCAGGTAGAGGGTCTCGACGGTGACGACGGCGATGAGGACGGACCAGCGGGCGATGCGGTGGAGGGGGAGCCCGTGACGGGCCGGTCCATAGTAGCGGCGATGGAAGACGATGCCGAGGTTGAGTGCGGCGAACGGCACGGCGATGATGGCGTAGCTGAGGAGCCGGTCAAGGACGTCGGGGCCGGTGAGGAGAAAGGCGGCGATGCCTTCGACGAGGCCGCGGAAGAGCAGGAAGAGCGACAGGGCGCGGTGCAACCGGTCGCTCGGGCGCAAAAGGAGGATCCATGCGGCGAGTGCGAGCATGCCGAGTGCGGCGATGAGGGTCGGGATGCGCGCCGGATCGATCACGGGACCACTACCGTTCGGCCCCAGGCACGGATGCCTGAAAGGCTTTCGGAGTGTGTGTCTGGTTAGCACGAACCTTCTTAAACGCTTCTCCGCTCCCTGATACGGGTCGGTATGGGCTGGCCCGAGGAGAGATGCGAATGGAGGCGAAAGCCAAGGTCACCACGGACAAGACAGGAAAGGACGGGGAGAAGGGACCGAAGAAGATGGGCCCTCCGTTCCACGTGCTCAAGAAGAAGGTGGAGGTCATGGCCACCTCGACCGAACTCCTGCGCGAGAACGGGGAGAACGAAGCCACCATCCTGATGGACAGTGTGGCGCTCATCGATGGCCCCTGGATGCAGAAGGTCAACGGCGTCTGGGAGTGCACCGGCGGCAGCAAGGTGTGCGTCCTCGATGGCTTCGTCGACAAGATCGAGGTCGCCGCCGAGATCACCGGCAACGCGCGCACCGCGATGGAGGCGGGCCTCGCGACCGCCAAGGCGGCCTGGAAAGGCTCCCTCACGACCGCGGCGAAGATCGCCGCGCACATTCAGGAGGAGAAGATCGCGCCCGGCACCGAGATCACCTACGGCTTCCGGCTCGAGCAGGACGGCAGGCTCAGCCTGGTCATCCTGAGGGACGACGCGCATTAGGTCGGGTCGACCCGCGGCGGGCTTGACTCCGTTCGGGTTCCCTGGGAGCCGTGACCCGGAGCTTTCGACCAAACGTCAGGTTCCCGACCGATGCGACAGACCGGACCGGATGGCGCCCCGATGGTCGCCCTAAACGCTCTTCCCACCGACCGCGTTCCCTTTCACCACGAGGTAGAGGGAGACGAGGATGACGAGCACCTGGAACTCCATACCGCCCATGGGGTGCGAGTCGGTGGCGGTGAAGGACCAGCGTGGCCAGTGCACCATGGCGATGGCGCCGAGCATGACGGGGATGAAGAGCAGGGCGCCGATGCGGGTCAGGAGCTCTTTTCCGAAGCCGCCGGCGAGCAGCAGCAGGGCGCCGCCCGCCTCCAGGGCTCCGAGCATGTAGATGGCGGCCACGGGCATGCCCATCTCGGCGGCCATGGTGGGGGCGGTGGCGAACTTGCCGAGGCCATGGAAGAGGAAGATGCCCGCGAGCCCTGCGCGCAGCCCCCAATGGACGTGGCGGGTCAGGCTCTCGAAGGCGGGGACGAGTGCGTTCTCTTCTTGGGTCTTGGTCTCAGGGGCCATGGTGGAGCAGTGCCGCAGGGAGACCAAAAGAGCTTCATCACTTGGTTGGAGCCACGTTCCCACGGGTGGAGGTGTCCGCCTCGCGGTCGTTGCCTTGAAAGGCAGCGCCATGTTGGGTGGCCGCCCGAAGGGACTGGAGACACCTGATTGATCCGCAGCGATCCCGAGGAACCTGAAGAGACACTCGATGCGCGGGCGGCGCGCGAGGCGGCCCAACCACAGGCAGGCAGGCGTTACATCCTTGCCTCCATCCATCCGGACACCGCCGAGACGGTGGAGCTGGCGGCCACCTTGGGATTGGCCCGGCTCGCCGAGGTCGTGCAGACCCGCCGTGAGCCGCATGCGGGGACCTATTTCGGCAAGGGCAAGGTCGAGCAGGTGCGCGCCTGGGTCAAGGAACTCGCCGAGGGGCGGGTGCCGGCGGAGTGGGTGCTCTTCGGCAAGCATTGGGAACCGGCGCCGGAGAGCGCCCCGGACGAGGACGACTGGGGGGCCCCCTCTGGTTCGTCTGGAGAAACGGGTGGGGTGGACCTGTCTGTGGGCGGACGGCAGAGAAGGGGTCCGTGGTCGGCGGGGAAGGGCGATCTGGAGGGGGGTTCAGAGGGCACCGCACCGGGTCCGCGTAAGGCAAAAGAGCGGGCAGAGAGCGAGACCCGAACAGGTTCGGGTGTGGGGGACCCCTTGGTTTCTGGTGGAAGTGGATATTTGGAAGGGTCTGAGGGCGGGAAGACAAGTCAACGGAGGGGTCACGGACGTCGCGCCACCGAGGACGCCAGGGAGGCACCGACCTCTTACGACCCGGACCGTGACCCGCCACTCCTGTTGCTCCTCAACGACGAGGTGCGGCCGGGGGTGCTCTTCAATCTGGAGGAGCGACTCGGCATCGAGGTCTGGGACCGCACCCGGCTCATCCTGGAGATCTTCAGCCTGCACGCCAACGTCAAGGAGGCGCGGCTCCAGGTCGAGCTCGCGAAACTGCAGTACGAGGTGCCGCTTGTCCGGGAGGCGGTCCACCGCAAGCGTTCTGGTGAGCGACCCGGTTTCATGGGTGGCGGTGAGTATGCTGTCGCCGATTACCAGGATTTCATCAAGCGCCGCATGGGCGCCATCAAGAAGGAACTCGAGCACATCCGAAAAGAGCGGACGGTGCGTCGTCAGGTGCGCCGGGAGGGCTTCTATCTCGTATCGCTCGCGGGCTATACGAACGCCGGGAAGTCTTCGCTCCTCAACGCCATGACGGGAGCGGGGACGCTCAGCCGGGGCACCCTCTTCTCGACCTTGGGGACGACGACCCGAAGGGTGCTTCTTTCCACAGAGAGCGGCAGCGATGGCAAGGGAGCTGGTGGGAAGGAGAACGGTGGCAACGGCAGGGAGGTTGAGAAGACCGGTACGGCCGATGCGAACGACCTGGACATGGGTGCGGCCCCCGGCTCCTCCTACGAGCGACCGATCCTCCTGACCGACACGGTGGGGTTCATCCAGGCGTTGCCGTCCTGGCTCTTGGAGGCGTTCCATTCCACGCTCGAGGAGATCTCGGTCTCGGACGTGGTCCTTCTTGTGGCGGACGTATCGGACCAGGTCGATGTGTTGGGCGACAAGGTCGAGGTGTGCCGTGACGAGCTCGCCTATCTGGATGTCACCTGTCCGGTGATCCTCGTACTGAACAAGACCGATCTGGTGCCGGAGCGGGCGGTCGAACTGAAGAAGCGTACCCTGGTGACAGCGGGCTGGCACGAGAAGGACATCGTACCGGTCTCGAGTCTCACTGGAGAGGGGATGGAGACGTTGCGGCGGGCCATCGATGCACGTCTGGCCGATCTCGTCCCATACGAGGTCTCGCTACCCATGGATGGAGCGGGGCATCGCTTGCTCGACCGTCTCCATCGTTCTGGGCGGGTCGATTCGGTGGTCTATGGCGAGAAGATCGAGGTGAAGGGGGCTTGTGACCCGCTCCACTGGCGCGGCGTCCTCCATGACAGCAACGAGATCGGGGTCCAGGTCCGTCGACGCTGAGAGCCTTCCCTCTCTCTCGCTACCTCTATTTTCTCCCCTGCATCTTCTCTCTCCCCCTGCAACGGCCCATCCCACGTGGGTCTGTGTCTCGCGAGCGTCATATAATTTCAAGATTATATGAAAGATAGAAGACTAACTATCATGACAGTTAAGTATCACATTTCCTAATTTTCAATAGTGCTTTCATTTTCTTTCTCTTGTCTTATTGACTACATGCTTCCATAACTTCAAATAATACACCTCGATAACGCCGCAGAGACTGCTTCGCGGATTACTGAACAACGGGCATCCCTATGCCCACCGCTTCGAATTCTCTGTTCCAGACGCAACAAGGGGGTCCCTCTCTCCCCAAAGGGACGTTCTCGCGTCGAGCACCCCTCGCCAGTAGATCCTCCGCTGGTCGGCCCCCGTTTTCCATAAGGAGAAACAGTCCATCACCGCCAAGGATCGCACCGTTCTCCATGCCGCGTTGCTCCACTTTTTAGGCCAGATGTCGCGAGTCAGAGATGGACGGGCCGGCCAAGCCATCGACCGACAGCCCGCTGTCCGGTCGACTCCCTCCACCGTTCGTTCCGAACCACCACTTCACCTGCCAGCCTGGCCGGCTCCGTCCTTCCTTCATCGCGAGCCTTATCAGACGGCCCCGGTCCTGGACCTCTTCCCCGGAACCTTCCGGCTGAGGCCCTCCTTTGACCCCAGAACCTCCTTTTTTCGACGACCGACCGATCCGTGCGGTCGCCACCGACATCGACGGCACCCTGACCGACATGACCCGCCGCCTCGACTGGGAAGCCGTCCGCGCCCTGCGGGCCCTCGAAGCCCGCGGGATCCCCGTCATCCTCGCCACCGGCAACGTCATCCCCTCCACCAAGACCCTCGCCATCTCCATCGGGACCACCGGCCCGGTCGTCTGCGAGAACGGCGGCAGCATCTATTGGGAACTCCGGAGCGGAGACGGCGCCACGAAGCAGGGCCCGAAGGTCCTGAAGTCGGTCCTCTACTCCCGCGAATCGGCCGACCGGGTCGTCGAGGCGCTCCGCGACCGTGGACACGACCCCCAGCTCATCACCTCCGATCCATGGCGGGAATCCGAGGCCGCCCTCGAGCTCTCCATGGATCCCGAAGTGGTCGAAGAGACGATCCGTGACCTTGGCATCGAGGACCTCTACGTCGTCGCCACCGGGTTCGCCGTCCACATCCTCGACAAGGGCATGGACAAGGCGGTCGGCATCCGACACGCCATCGACTGGCTCAACGACCACGACCCACGCTTCGCTCCCAAAGCACCGGACGCCACCAAGGACGCCCGCCCCCTCGCCCTGGACGAGGTCCTTGCCATCGGCGATTCGCGCAACGACCTCGAGATGGTCACCGAGTGCGGAACAGGCGGCGCGGTGGGGAACGCCCCTGACGAGCTGAAGCGCGCCGCCGACATCGTCGCCAAGAAGGACCACGGCGCAGGCGTGCGCGAGATCGTCGAAGCGATCGGTGTGCGGGTCGAGTGACGGTCCGCTCGATCCCCATCTTCCATCGCATTCGACGTGATCCCTCCACACTGCCTCGTTGTCCATGTCCGCCAACCCACCTGCCTTCGTACGCAGGACCCGTCAACGCGCAATGGACATATATCGACCGTCCACCGAAAAAGGGTTAGAGCCCTCTTCGTCTCTTGGTCGCGATGCCATCCTCATCCATGGCGTGCCCGTTCTGCCATGAGCGGGTCGTCCCGGCCCTGAACCCCCTCGGCCGCCTGCGCTGCCCGTTGTGTCTCAACACCGGCGACCGGAGCGTGAGTGAGGAGGAGCGCGCCGTGGGCGATGAGGAAGAGAGCTGGTCCGCGTGATCCGGCCCATGGACCGCCACTCACCCGTCGCCTGACCCGCAGACTCTCGGTCCCCTCACGGCAGGCCATCCTCCCGATCGGTCGCCACCCCAAGTTTTATGCCGTCGCCTCCGTAGGCTCGACCGTGGCGCAGACCGAAGCCGAGACAGAGGTCCCGCAAGAGGCGGCCGACCTCTTGACCACCGATGTCGTTCAGAACGGCCTGCGCGCCGCCTTCGGTGACCGCACCCACTGTCTCCGCTGCCTCGGCCGCCCGCTTTCCCGCGCCGCCCGCGGCACCCCCAACGCCACCGTGGGGAAACGTATCGCCGAGGTCTTGGGCATCGCAGCAGTGGACGACCCGCTCGACTGCGCCTGGTGCGAGGGCCTGTTCGAGGACCTCGACCGCTACGTCATGCTCATTGTCGACGCCCTCGCCGAGGTCGACCACGAGACCTTCGTCGTCGGCACCCGGTTCCATCCCGACATGGACCGCAAGGAGGCCGCCGTCATCGCACACTGCGCCGGCTTCGAGGAACATTTCGAACCGATCCGCGGGGAGATGAACCGCGAGGTCGGCGGGCGTGTCCAGGAGCGCACGCAGAAGACCGTCCAGTTCGAACGTCCCGAAGTCACCGTCCTACTCGACCCGCATTTCGACCAGATCGAGCTCACCCTCAGAAGCGTCTTCATCTTCGGGCGTTACCGCAAGTTCGACCGCACGGTCCCGCAGACCAAGTGGCCCTGCCGGTCCTGCCGCGGCCACGGCTGCGCGCGCTGCGCCGGTACCGGGAAGACCTACGAGACGTCGGTCGAGGAGCTCGTCGCAGAGGCCGCCGTCGCCGCCTATGGCGCCACCGATGAATCGTTCCACGGTGCGGGCCGTGAGGACATCGACGCGCTCATGCTCGGCACCGGACGGCCGTTCGTCCTGGAACTCAAGGAACCGCGCTACCGCAAGCCGCGCGACCCCGACGACCCGCGTCGCATCCTCACGCTCGAAGAGCTCGAGGAGCGCATCAACGCCCACGCGCGCCCGCGTGCCGAGGTGGAAGGACTCAGACCGTCCGACAAGGACGAGGTCATTGCCATCAAGGAAGCGGTGGTCGACAAGGCCTACCGCGCGCATGTCGTCGCCGAGGCGCCCGTGCGTCGTGCCGCGCTCGATGTCGCCATCCGTGAGGTCATCGCCGAACCGATCCAACAGCGCACTCCGGAACGGGTCGCCCATCGGCGCGCCGACAAGGTGCGCCCCCGCTCCGTCCACCGCGTCGAGGTCGTCTCGTTCGGCCACCACGCCCGCGCCACGTTGGAACAGGAAGAGGACGAAGACCAGGCCGACCAGCCGGCCCCGGAAACGACCGAGACCTTCACGCTCGATATCCTTGCCGAGTCGGGCACCTACATCAAGGAACTCGTCCACAGCGACGAAGGCCGCACCCAGCCCAGCTTCGCCGCCATCCTCGGCATCCCGATGAAGGTCGCCTACCTGGATGTCGTCGGGGTCGGTGCCATGGACGCCCCGAAGAGGGCCGCCCCTTCGGCTGGCACCGAAGAGTAGAAGACCCCCGGCTCCAAGGGGGAACCGAAGACCGCACCCCAACAGCCTTATAAAGGGCACGGTTTTCGCAGCGCCTGGCCACGTGCCAGTAGCGTGAGCCAGCGGTCCGCAAAGACCGCCAGGGGAGTCGTTTCCAATGGTCCAGAGATCCAAGGGTTTCCGCACGCGGACCCGCCACATCCTCAAGAAGCCGGTACGCGAGAAGGGCATGAGCCCGATCACCCGCTACCTGCGCGAGTTCGAGGAGGGCGCCCGCGTCGCCGTCAAGCTCGACCCGGCCAGCCAGGCCGGCATGCCCCACCCCCGTTTCCAGGGGCACACGGGCACCATCATCACCAAGCAGGGCGACGCCTACACGGTACAGATCCGGGTCGGTCAGAAGAAGAAGACGCTCATCTCGCGCCCCGAACACCTGAAGCGCGTCGCCTGAGGTCGTTTCCATGCCCGAGGAGCAGTCGTTCGAAGAAGGCCGCCTGGTCTCGCTCGCCGAGGTCAAGAGCATGCTCACCCGTGCCCAACAGGAACGGGAAGAGCTCACCTACGAGCAGAAGCTCGCACTGGAGCACTCGTTGCGCTTCGCCAAGCTCCCCCTGGACAAGACGGAGGCCCTCATCAAGGACCTCTCGAAGTTCGACTTCATGACCGAGCCCTACGCCTACAAGGTGGCCGACCTTTGCCCCGTCGAGGCGGAAGAGGTCCGGGCCATCTTCGCCAAGTCCCGGGTGACGGTCGGTGACGACCAGGTCGCCCAGATCCTCGAGGCGGTCGGGAAATACTACATCGAGTAGACCCCCGAACGCTTATCAAGAGCCAACCTCTGCCCGCCGCCTGCTGGGATGGTCCCGCCATGGAAGACTACGTCTACATCATCGACTTCCTACCGCAAGGACGTGCCGACGTCCCACAGCACCGGCGGGAACCCGTCGCCTACGGTGTAGGCGAGAACCAGTTCACTCTTCTCGAGCTCATCCCCAAGCCCGGCGTGAGCCTCATCCCAGGCGACCGGGTCTACATCGGCAAGGACCTTGCGCAGCGGGATCTCGTGGAGAAGGTCAAGGGCCGTGTCAACTACGAGGAGGTCTCCTCCGGCGGCCACGGTGAACTCCCTTACATCCTCGGCCAGATCGTCAAGGAGCACGAGCAGCGCTTCGTCAAGTTCTACAACGAGGCGCCCGCCATCTCGACCCGCTTCCACGCCCTCGAGCTGCTTCCGGGTCTCGGCAAGAAGACGATGACGGCGCTCATCGACGAGCGGCGCAAGAAGGTGTTCGAGAGCTTCCAGGACATCCACGACCGCGTGCCCTCTGTGCACCACCCGGAGAAGCTCATCGCCAACCGCATCGAGCTCGAACTCACGGACCCGAAGCAGAAGTACCACATCTTCGCGCGGCCACCGGTCACCGAGACCGGCCCGCACGGTCCTCATGGTCACGGCCCGCCGCGTCGCCATCACTAGTCGGGTGTGACCGGTCGCTGGGCGGGTCCGCATCACCGGAGGCCCCTTGTGGTCCGCGCGAACAAGCGATTGGGTCAACATTTCCTGCGCGACAGGTCGGTCGTCGAACGGACGACGAACGTGCTCGGCGCCACCAAGGCCGACCTGGTCATCGAGATCGGTCCCGGCCATGGTGTCTTGACGGAGGCGCTCGCCCATGTCGCCGGTGAGGTCATCGCCGTCGAGCTTGACCGCACGCTCGCGGCGTCGTTGAAGTACACCATGCCGCCCAACGTGCAGGTGGTGCATGGTGATATCCTCGACCGCTCGCAGGAGGCGCTCCTTGAGCTAAGGAACACGGACGGTGACGTCTATGTCGCCGGGAACCTGCCCTACCAGATCTCGTCGCCGCTCACGTTCCAGGTGCTCGATTGGGCGTTCGTGCGCGCGGTGTTCCTCTATCAGCTCGAGTTCGCGGAACGGCTCGTCGCCGATGTCGGGGACGAACACTATGGTCGCCTGTCGGTCGCTCGTGCCTATCGCGCCGAGGCGGAGATCGTCCGGCGCGTGAAGCCAGGGGCGTTCGTCCCGGTGCCGAAGGTCATGTCGGGCCTCGTCGTCCTCGACCCGCATCCGGAGCCGCCGTTCGATGTCGGACCGGATGTCGCCTTCTTCGACGCCGTCGTGCGGGAATGTTTCGGCCAAAGACGCAAGACGCTGCGCAAGGCGCTCTCCAACCGCGCCGAGGTGTTGGGGCTTCCCAAGATGGGGACCACCGAGGCGACCGCCTTCATCGAGGAAGCGGGGGTGGCGGCCGAGCGGGTCGAAGAGGTGGCGCCCGATGGCTACGGCAGGTTGGCGCGTGCCCTCCATCCACACCGGAAACCGCCGGCCCGCATCACCTCCAGGAGCGGGGAAGAGGAATGATGTCGGGGGAAGAGGAATGACCTTCGAGTACCGTGGGCTGCGCTATGGGACGCACACCGAGGTCTACGTCCCGCACGACGACACCTGGCTCCTCGTCGACGCCGTGCGCGATGTCGATGGGGTCGGCAAGGGCGACATCGTGGTGGAGACCGGTTGCGGCGCGGGGCTCGGGCTCATCGCCGCCACCGGACGCGGCGCAAGGGGCATCGGCATCGACCGCAATCCGGCGGCGTTGCGTCTTGCGCGAGACAACGCTCGGCTGAACGAGGTCTCAGACCGCGTCGACGTCGTACTGGGTGACCTCGTGGCACCCGTCGACCTCGACCGTGTCGACTGGCTGCTCTTCAATCCCCCGTACCTGCCCACCGCGCGCGAGGAGCGGCTTCCGGGTGCCTTGAACCTCGCCTTCGACGGTGGCCCGACCGGCAACGAGACGTTGTTCCGTTTCGTGTCGATGCTCGAAGCGCACGCCGCGCGTGGCAAGCACCGCCCCGCCTTGCTTCTCGTGACCTCGTCGTTGAACGACCGCGGCCGCATCAAGACCCGCCTCGCGGCGGCCGGTTGGGACGAAGTGGAACCGCTCGGGTCTGCGGCATTCCCGTTCGAGCGCCTCTATGCGGAGGCGTTCCGGGGCGGCTCGACGACCGCTTCATAGTGCGTGATGAGCAGCGTGACCTCGACGGTGAGGCTGTCGAATTCCATGCCGCTCTCGATGGTGAGCCTGCCGTTCCACGTCCCGGTCCATGAGGTCTCGTCAAAGACGCGTGCCACCTCTTGTTCGGCATCCTGGTGGTCCGATGCTTCGATCGTCGTCTCGTCGGCGACGCGGCCATGCCTCCAGTCGGTGATCGCGGAGACGATATGGAACGTCAGGGTCTGGCAATTCCCGAACAGGTCGCTGGATGAACACTGGTAGATGGTGCCGCTTCCTTCGTTCTTCGCGCCGTCAGGTGCTTCGACACCGACCGAGGCGTCGATCTTTCCGGTCCCCTCCCGGCCTTCTGGCCCGCGCGGCGTCTTCATCTTCACATCGACGTTCGTCACGTTGTGCACGGGGACCGTGAGGGTGAACGCTCTCTCCCCGGGTCCCTGGAAGACGATCTCGGTCTTGACGACGGTCTCACTCGTCGGGAATGTGACGAGGAACGTCTGCGTCTCCTCTTTCGGTGTGACGACCTGGCTCGCCATCCATGCGACCAGGAACGAGATGAGGAGGACGGCGAGGAGCGAGGTCCAGGGACGGAGGCGCAACGGGTGTCGATGGTGGGTGGGGCTATTCGACCCTTGCGGCCGGGCCGCAGGCATGGGCCACCCTCTCTCGATTCATCCTGATCGCCGTCAGCGCCCGTAGGTGACGTACCAGCCGTCGAGTTGCGTCTCGCGCCCGTGGGCCTCGCTGTAATGTGCCGTGTAGGTACCTGCGTCAAGGAGGGGGATGCCCATCTCGGTGTTGAAGAAATGACCCGCGGTGTAGGAGGGGCCGCTTTTTTCCCAGGTGTCGAGCACCTCTTCAGGGCTTTCCAGACGTGCCGCCATGTCGACCACTTCGCTCGGTGTGAAGACCCAGTACCCGACCTGGAAGGGCGGCGTCGGGGCGACGATCTCGAGTGTCCCGCTGCCGCCGGTCACGGTCACGGGTCCGGCTTGGATGACCTCTTGTTTCAGGACGCGGACCCGCCCGTCGGCGTCGGCCGTCCCGAGGATGGTGAGGTTGACGCGCGGGTTGGTCTCGACGACGAAGAGGACGTGTTCACCGCTGTCCTCGGGTTCCCACAGCAGGAAGCCCTCGTCGGTGCTGTGGCGGCCGAGGAATACGTCGTCCGGACCCCAGAGCCAGACCGCCTCTTCTGTCGTGGCGCCTTCGAATGCAAGATGCAATCGTTCGCCTTCCTTGAGCGTGACACCGTAGGCGATCGCAGAGGGAAGTCGGTACGTGTCCGGGGTGATGGTCACCTCGAGGGTGTAGGCGAACTCTGTGGCGGGTTCCACCTGACCATACCAGACGCCGACCTGGATGACGTCGTCGGGGAAGCGGGCGACAAGGGCGTCGACGACGAAGTCGGGGCGGTCGCCGCTGCGGTCCCTGGTCCAGAAGGCGTGCGGGGGGCCGTTGGTGAACGGCACGAGGTCGCCGTGTTGCGGGTCGTAGCTGATCGTGACGTGGACGTCGGTCGGCACGCCGGGCGGGATGTCACCCGTGATGTCATACAGGTCGACGGCGTTCGCCGGCATCCCGATCTTGTTCCGTACCAGGTTCTGCGGCTGTCCGTGCCGGTCCGGTGTGAAGATGCCTTCGAACGTGCGCACCACCGATGGGTGGCCGTGGTCGAACGAGAACATCGCCCAAGTTTGGTCGGCGTCCCATGGTCGTTCCTGGGTCTGTCCCGGCGTGTCGTCGGCGGTCGGTCCGGGGCTCTCTCCGTCGGCGACGCACCCCGAGAGCGCGGCAAAGGCGAGGATGAGGACGGGGATGAGGATTCGGGACATCGCAGAGAGAGTCGGGCCCGATGGGGATAAGGGGTTTGGATGTGTCGTTGACCCAAGACGGCGGCATCATTGAGAAGGTAGAGCGCGGGGCCCGGCCGAGGTGCCATACCGGGCGCCGAGGTCCCCTCCGTTCAGTCGGATCGTGGTCCGGCGACATCGATCCGGGCGCGCACATCGACCTCAGACCGGCGGGTGTGGAAGCCTCCGAGGCCGGGCGTCCAGATGTCGCGGCCCCGGGTGCGGAGGGACCGAGGACGTGCAAGCGGTCGGGGCGGCAGGCAAGGACCGACAACGTGCCGGCACCTGTTTTTGCGACGGCAGCTTTTCCAACCCACCGGCCCTCGGGGCGCTCGTGCCCCAGGAAGCCGACACCACAGGGACCCGGGTCTTCGAGCGGGGCGACCGCGTGGTCCTGCTTTCGATGGAGACGCGCGAACCAGAGCGGCGGAAGCATCTCATCGAGTTGACCGGCGACGCGGCGCGCATCGTGGACATCGGCATCGTCGACACGGCCCGCCTCGAGGGCGTCGCGCATGGGGCGGTCCACCGCATCGGCGTGCGCGATTACCGCCTGCTGCCGCCCTCGACGATCGACCTGGTCGAGACGGTGAAGCGCAAGGCGCAGATCGTCACGCCTAAAGATGCGGCGCGCATCCTTCTTCTTGGCGACATCGTGCCGGGTGCGCGCGTCGTGGAGGCCGGGATCGGTTCGGCGGCGCTCACCATCGCCCTCGCCCGCGCGGTCGGCCCGACGGGACAGGTCTACAACTATGAGATCCGCGACGATTTCCAGCGTTGGGGCAAGGACAACCTGGAGCGTGCAGGGCTCGCCGACCGGGTGAAGCTGCATCTTGGCGACCCGTCCGAGGGCATCCATGAGCGCGATGTCGACGCGGTCGTGATGGACATGCCGACGCCTTGGTCGGTGGTGCCGGCGGCCAAAGTCGCGCTGCGGCCAGGTGGGGCCTTCATCGGCTATTCGCCGGTCGTGGAGCAGATGGAACAGACGGTCAAGGCACTGCGCGATGCCGCCTTCTTCGAGGTCGAGGCGTCCGAGGTGCTGGAGCGCCGTATGATGGTGCTCGACCTCGGTGCAAGACCCGATTTTTCCATGCTCGGACACACCGGTTATCTGACGGTGGGACGGAGTCCGGGTCCCGAGGCGTGACGACGGAAGCGGGAGGCTGCTGTCTCGCCGTTGCCGCGGTCGTCGCAGAACTACGTCGCACCACCACTCGGCCAATATTGGCGAACCGTCGCGACAGGACAGGGGGAGAGAGCAGGCGGTCACCCGACGGTGAGGTCAACCGTGGTCAGGACCGGCTCGACATCGCAGGGCGGCGGTGACCATGCAGTTTGTGGTGCTGCCAGAGACAGTGCCTCATACGACCTGTATCTGAGCGCATGGGAGGCCCGTTGCAAACGGTCCAACGCCCCAACCATACACCGTCCCGACACCGCTCAGGGTGCATTCTCCGGTGGTGATGCGGAGGATAGGTCCGTTCACCTTGTCGACGGCATCGGCTGGCGTCAGGGGCATCGGAGTCCAGGTGGGGGAATCGGTTCCGGAGGGGCAGGCCTTCTCGGTGGCGATCAGGAAAAGGGTGACTGTCGTGATGATCAAGTTGTGTTGACACGCGACGAGCCATGTTCCTGGCGCATCTTCCGTGCCATCCGCACCTGGTTGCAGGATGATGAAGTCCGAAGTCGAGCACGCTTCCGTACAAACGAACGGGTCATATTCGGCGCGCAACTGTGGATCGGGGTCACACAGGAACTCCGGGATGGGCCAATCGCAGCCGGGTATCGGACCCTTAGGGACCGGCTTGCAAATCGACTCGTTGTTCGGTGAGTTCTGGTCGCAGTCAGGAATCAGGTCGTCTTGGGACGGCAACATGTCCATCATCGCGCGGGATATGAGGCCGGCGTCGGGTTGTGGGCAAT
>JAHWKR010000068.1 GCA_019347805.1 Methanobacteriota archaeon | reverse complement strand
TCCCTGCGATCGACCCTTACTTTTTTCATCTTATAGCTACAGTACAACCTGGGGAGAGGGCTCCGCCCTCCCCCCAAGACCCCCCACCCGGTGAAAGTATGGTCTACGAAAAGGACGGCTATCGTCTCTACAAGCGCCCGGTCAAACTCCGAGGCGGCCACGAGCAGACCATCTATTTCTTCTCGAAACGGGTCCCGTTGTCGGCCGAGCCGTCGGACCTGCCGCGTGGTTATCGTGTCGGTGTGAACGCCAAGACCGGTCTGCCGTTCCTGAAAAAGGAGTGACGGGCCGCCGTCGACCGGATCATCCAAGTCCGTGGCGGCCGCTCCTTGGCCACGGCCCTCGCCGCGCCGGCTGCGAAAAGCACTTCAACCGACGGCGTTAGGCCGCAGTCATGGTCAAGGCCGTCGCCCCTCCAGAGACCGTCGAATGGTCATGTCCGACGTGCCGTGAGGAGACCGAGCAGAAGGTCCTCAAGGGCAAGGTCGTGAAGAAGGGCCTCGGCGTCGAGGGCACGTTCGAGTGCCTGCAGTGCGGCTCGGTGCAGAGTTCGCTCGTCACGTGGCCGAGCCCGGTGCCGATCTCCATGATCGTCTCCAAGGAGGCGGAGTCCTATCCGGCCGGCGTCGAGGTTCTCGAAGGGGAGGGCATCTCGGTCGGGGACGAGTTCGAGGTGGAGGACACGCTGGTCGAGATCACCGGCATCGAACTCAAGGACCAGGGACGGCGCGTCGAGAAGGCGTTCGCCGAAGAGGTCGCCACGCTTTGGGCCAAGAGCATCGACCAGGTCCGGGTCAAGTTCGCGGTCAACGTCGGACCGGTGACACGTTCCTACGAGGCGTGGTTCGGTCCGGAGGAGGAGATCTCGGTCGGCGAGCCGTTCGAGCTCGGTGACGAGCGCGCGGTCGTGGACAGGATCCTGACGACGGAGGGTCGCCGCTACATGGGCACCTACAACGTGCGCGACATCAAGCGCGTCTGGTTGCGCAGCCCGTCTCGTCAGCGCCCGCTGCATGGCGGTGGGCCCCCGAACGCAGAGCGCGGCGGTCGCCCCGAGGGACGACCGGTCGGTGCGCGGACAGGGCAAGGCCGTTCCCGCCCGTCGAGCGGAAGGACCGGCGGAGGACCTTGGACCGGAGAGCAGCGACAGGAACGGCCACCCGGTGCCCGACCGCGCAGCGGCGACGACGAACGTCCGCGCAGCGGCGGACCCCGGAGCGGCGGTCGGAACGACACCCGGCCCGGACAAGGACGGCCTTCGAGCGGCACCCGCTCCAGTGGCAGACCGAGGACGGGTGGCGCCAAGGGGCGTCCAGGTGCGGGCGGACGCCCGTCGACGGGTCGGTCGAGCCCGCCACGTGCGCCTCGTGCGCCCCGCTCGGGTGGCACCGGCCCGAGCCAGAAGGGCCGTGGTCGGCCGTCGAAGGACCGCCGCGGATCCCGGCCGTAGGCCGATCTCCACCGGAAGCGAAGGCGGCCCGCCACCAGCTTTTTTGAACCCCCTTTGTTACCAGGGTTGTTATCAGTCGGCACTTCGTGCCGGGAGAACCCGATGTTCGAGGATCGCGCGAATCTCAAGGACCTCATCGTGACGATCCTGCGCGAGGAGCCGGCGAGCATCAGCGGCATCCAGAAGCGCCTCGCGCAGCACGGTGAGAACCTACACCGGCTCATCGTCACCGGCTATCTACGCGCCCTCAACGACCTCGGGCTTCTGGACGAGACGAACCTGCCGCCGTCGAAGGTCTATCGCCTCAAGACGGGCCACAAGGAGGTCGATGTCTACGACGCGGCAGGCCGCACGGTCGCCGGTCTCGACCTGTCCCGCACCGCCGAGGCGCGGGTCCTCGTCGCGTCCCTCGCCCGTCTTTTCCATCGCCCGGTCTTCAAGGAGGAGGTCGAGCGCACGGCGACGGAGCCGGTCGGCCTCACCGATTGGGAGGTCGAGACGAAGGACCGCCAGGCGGCGCGTCAACTCCTGGTCCAGGCGGGCTTCCAGTTGCCGCACAACAATCCGGCCTACCTGCCGCCCGAGGAGGCGGCCCAAGAGCTGCGTCCCTATGTCGAAGAGGTGTTGGAGCGCCTCGTCGTGCGCGGCTTCCATGCTCATCCCTACATGATGCGTTCACGACAGGTCACGCTCGGCGATATGTGAGGAACTGATGCCACGGCTCTTCATGGCGGTACGCGTGCCGCCGAACGACAACCTGCGCCGCGTGCTCGGCCGCTTCCAGGACGTGCGCGGTGTTAAGCCCGTCGAGCCCGAGAACCTCCATTTCACGTTGCGTTTCCTCGGTGACGTTTCCGACACGGTACGCGCCGCCCTGGTCAAGGTGCTCGCGAACGCCACCGTCTCGAGGCGACCGTTCCCGGTTCACGTCCATGGCACATCGGCGTTCCCGAAGCCTGTGCGTCCGAGCGTGGTGTGGGCCGGTGTCGACGAGGGGGCCGACGGTTTGAAGGCGCTCGCCAAAGAGGTCGACCACTTGGCTCTCGAACTCGGCCTCGGCGACCGCGACAAGCCGTTCGTCCCTCATCTGACCCTCGCCCGGGTCAAGGACAAGGGCGGCAGGGGACAAGAGCAGGCGGCGCGGGTCGTGCGTGAGGAAGCGGAGGTCGACCATGGCACGTTCACGGTCGACCGGTGGGTGCTCGTCCACAGCATGTTGACCCCCGCGGGTCCGGAATACGAAGACATCGCCGAGGTGCCGCTGAGGTGAAGTCGCCGAACGTCGCGATCGAGCGTGTGCTTGCTCCCGTGCGGCGCCGTATCACCCCGTCGCCCACCGAAGAGGCCGCCTTGACCGAGGCGGTCGCCGCGTTGCGCAAGCGCGCCGAGGATGTGGCGGGGGAGTTCCAGCGCGAGGGGCGCCCGCCGTTCGAGCCGGCGCTGGTCGGGAGCGCCGCGAAGGACACCTGGCTCCACGGACGTGTCGACCTCGACCTTTTCCTCATGTTCCCCGAGGCGCTCGACCGGGCGGCGCTCGAAGAGGCTGGACTTGAGGCGGGGCTTCGCATCCTGCCGGAGCACACGTTGCGCTATGCCGAGCATCCGTATGTCCACGGGGTCTGGTCAGGTTATCCCGCGGATGTCGTCCCGGCGCATCGGGTCGCCTCGGCGAGCGGCATCAAGAGCGCGGTCGACCGCACTCCCTTCCACAACGAATGGGTGCTCGAACGGTTACAGGAACGACCCGGGCTGCGCGGCGACATCCGTCTCTTGAAGGCGTTCCTGCAGGGCATCGGCACCTATGGAGCGGAGACGTCCCTCGGTGCGGTCTCGGGTTATCTCGCCGAGGTGCTCGCCATCGATTCAGACGGTTTTCTCGCCACCCTCGAACGCTTCCGAGGATTGGAAGAAGGCTCGAGGATCGACCCGACCGGGGGTTCGGATGCCCGCTTCCCGGCCGACGTGCTCGTCGTCATCGACCCGGTCGACCCGGGGCGCAACGCGGCGAGTGCGGTGACGCGCGAGAAGCTCGGCCGGATGCGCGACGCCGCCGCGGCTTTCCTCGAGGCGCCCTCCGAACGCTTCTTCACGCCGCTTCCGCTCGTGCCGCTTCCTCCTGATGATGCGGACCGTTTCCTTGCCGGCCGCGGTGCCGTGGTGGTGTCGTTCCCGACGCCGGAGATGCGGGAGGATGCGCGTGTGCCGCATCTGCGGCGTGCCGCCGAGGCGTTGGGGGCGCGGCTGGGACGGACCGGGTTCGCGGTGACGAAAAGCGATGCGGGCCTCTCTTCCGATGGATCTCATGCTTGGCTTCTTGTCATGACGGAAGATCGTGTGCTTCCGGAGACACGGCGCCATCCCGGTCCTCCGGCCGATGCCAAAGAGCGCGCAGAGCGGTTCCGGGCGAAATATCGCGACCATCCGCTCGTCGTCTCCGGCCCGGATGAGTCGGAGGTCGACGGCGAGGTGCGGCTCGTCGTGACTTTGCGCGAAGAAGTGCGCGAGCTCGTGTCGGTGACCGCGGACCTCCTCGGGCGCGGCATCCATCTCGGCAAGCATGTCGACCGTTCGCGCGCGAAGGGGCCGGTCGCTTTGCGTTCCCTGGCCGAAGCGCTTGCGGACGACGGACTCGCGCAGGGATTGTCCGAGACCATCGTCCCGGTGCCGCCTTGGACGCGCACGGGCGACGTGGCGCAGGATTACGGGCTCACTTGATCATGGCGCGCCCGCGGCCTCGAGAGCGGCCTCGAGCCGTGTGAGGGCGTAGAGGGCGAACGACGCCTTGTTGTCCCGCCGGTCACCATCCACCTGGTGTCGAGATGCGCGCACATCGTTCGGTCCGGCGATGCCGATCCAGACCAGGCCGACCGGTTTCTCATGGCTGCCGCCGGTGGGGCCGGCGATGCCGGTGGTGGCGACCGCATGGTCGGCGCCGGAGAGCCGTCGGGCGTTCTCGGCGAGCGCCTTGGCGACCGTCTCCGAGACGGCGCCGTGCGTCTCGATGAGTTTCGGGTCGATGTCGAGTCGTGCGCTTTTTATGCGGTCTGCGTAGGTGACCCAACCACCAAGGTAGACCGAACTGGAGCCGGGGATGTCGGTGATGAGCGAGGCGAGGAGCCCGCCTGTGCACGATTCGGCGGTGGTGAGGGTGAGCCGGGCACGGCGGGCCGTGTCGAGGACGCGTTCGGCGACCGCGCGGGCACGCTCGAGTGTGTCGTCTTCGTTCATCCTTCGCCCTCCGCGGCGCGGCGGACGGCATCGATTCGTTCACGCGCCCACGGCTCGGAGAGGATGTCCCGCACGCGCTTCGGAACGGCGTCGGTGACGTCTTCGCCGCGGAAAAGACGCGCGCGGACAGAGGTCGCTTCCAGCCGTTCGCGGTCGACCGTCTCGACCGTCTCGACGGGGACGCCCGCATCACGGAACAGGCGTTCGGTGAGGGGACTGCCGGTTACGACGAGGTCGAAGGGGGGGCAATGCGCCTGCACGTGGGCGACCCAGAGGGCGTAGCGTCCAAGGTCGTCGACAGGGATGATGTGGGTGGCCTTGATTCCGGCTTCGTCCAGTGCGGCATGGAGCATGCGGATGCGTTCGCCGGCGGTGAAGGGGTCGCGCACACTGTGGCTCTTGTCGGCGGAGCCGATCGCGACGACGAGGGAACCGGCGGACGATGCGGCGCTCCGGAGGAGGTGGATGTGACCTTGGTGGGGGGGCTGGAACCGGCCGATGACGAGCGCGGTGCGGGCGCGGCTGGCGCGCGGTGGCGTGGGCCCTGCAGGGGACACGGGGGCGCGGACGGCGGTCGGCCCCATAAGCTCGGGGGTCGGCCTGGTCCGAGGACCCTGCCATGGCGGCACCAGATTGTCGTTTGTTCTCCTTTCGGACCTTAAAGCTTAAATAGCGACACAATGGCTTTTCCTCCGGACTGTACCTCGGGTAAGGTTGTATCCTGGGCGAGTCCGTGTCCCTAGGAAGGTGGAAACATGAGGTCCCCTCTCACGATCATGACCATGCTGGCCCTG
>JAHWKR010000007.1:58585-86385 GCA_019347805.1 Methanobacteriota archaeon | reverse complement strand
TCCGGGGGAGGGGGACGCCGAGTCCCCCTCCCCCGGCGCCCGACCCACCCCGAACGGTGAATCGGCACCGAGATGTCTCCTCCCCCTCGTCTCTCCCCCTCTTCTCTCCTTTTCAGGTAAACCTTCAAACCCGAGGCGCGCCTCCCGCGCCCAGCATGCCTGAGTCGAGCGAACTCTTGGACGCGGACCTGGAGGCGGTGCGTCGGCGCCTTTCGGCGAACGAGAAGCGGGTCCTTCTGGCCCTTCAAGAGCAGGCCGGCGTGGCGGTCCCGGACGACGTCGTGGGCAGCCATGGCTTCAAGGTCTTGGCGGAGGTCATGAGCGCGGCCAGTTGGCTCGCCGACAAAGGGCTCGTCGAGGTGGAGGAGGACAAGACCGTCCTCGTATCATTGGACGAGGAGGGGCGCTTGCATGCTGAGAAGGGGCTGCCGGAGCGGCGGGCGTTGCGAGCCCTCGAAGGCCCCGGCAGGATGGCGATGGGGGAACTCGTGAAAAGCGGCGCCATCGTCGGCCACGAGACCTCCATCGCGCTCGGCTGGTTGAAGCGGAAGGGCTGGGCGGACATCTCCAAGGCGGACGGCGACACCATTCTCACGCTCAAGAAGGAAGCGACGAACGCACCTCCTGGTCCGGACGAGGCGCTCTTGGCAAGACTCGCCGGAGGCGAGGAACCGGCGGACGCGTTGGACGCCAAGGCACTCCAGGAACTGAAGGGCCGCAAGGGGCTCGTCAAGGAGCGCGAGGTGACCGAACGAAAGCTTCGCTTGACACCGCTCGGCGAGGTCGTGGTCGAACCGGGCCTGGAGGTGGGCGAGGAGGTCGTGCAGTTGACCCCGGAGCTCATCGCGTCGGGGAAGTGGAAGGAAGTCGAGATCCGGCCCTATGATGTCACGGCGTTCGCGCCGACGGCGTCGGGTGGCAAGCCGCATCCGCTCACCACGTTGATCCAGGAGATCCGCGACGTGTTCGTGGAGATGGGTTTCGCGGAGATCGCGGGGGATTATGTCGAGTCGGCGTTCTGGAACATGGATGTCTTGTTCATCCCGCAGGACCATCCGGCGCGCGAGATGCAGGACACGTTCTATCTCGCCAAGCCGCAAAAAGTGGACGTCGACGCCACACTCCTCGACAGGATCGCAGCGGTGCACGAATCAGGCGGCGACACCGGGTCCCGAGGCTGGGGGGGTACGTTCGACAAAGACACCTCGAGAAAAGGCCTCTTGCGCACGCACACGACCGTCGGCACGATCCGTTATTTGTCGGAGCGTCCGGACGAGGCGGCGCGCGTCTTCAGCATCGGGCGTGTGTTCCGCAACGAGACGATGGACGCGACGCACCTGCCGGAGTTCCATCAGATCGAGGGCATTATCAAGGAGCCGGGGGCGAATTTCCGAATGCTGGTCGGGATCCTCAAGGAGTTCTATCACCGCATGGGTTTCCCGAAGGTGCGCGTCCGGCCGGCATATTTCCCGTACACAGAGCCGTCGATGGAGATCGAGGTGTTCTACAACGGCAAATGGATGGAGCTCGGCGGGTCAGGCATCTTCCGTCCCGAGGTCTGCTTGCCGCTCGGCGTCAAGGACCCGGTCTGCGCATGGGGTCTGGGCTTGGAGCGTCTTGCGATGATGCGTTTCGGTTTGACCGACATCCGTGACCTCTATGTCTCTGATGTCGATTGGCTGCGTGACAGCCCCATCGAGCGCAGGTGAGACGATTGCAACGCCCGGTCTTTGTCCGGCACCGCGCGCTCTGCGTGTTGCTCCTCTCCATCCCGCTTCTTTCCGGCTGTCTCACTGACCAGACGACGCCCGAGCGGACGCTCGTCGACGATTCGGGCATATCGGTGGATGTCGGGGACCTTTCGCGCATCGTCGTCACCTCGGTCGACCTGGCGGAGGTCTTCGTCCTCTTGGGCCACGGCGAACGCCTCGTCGGTGTGCCGGGTTGGATCGCCTCGTCGTCGGGCTGTGTCTCCATCGTGCCGGGTGGTGAAGCGCTTCCTCGCATCGGCCGGCCGGTCGTGATCGATGCCGAAGAGGTGGTCGCAAAGGACCCGAGTCTCGTCGTGGACAAGCCGTTCCCGCTCGCGCCGTCGGACCTCGCGCCACGCCTGCGTGCCATCGGGATCCCCACCTATTCCATCGATGCCACCGAATCGCTCGACAACATCCGTCATACGCTCACCACCGTGGGGCGCATCCTGGAACCGGTCGACCCGGACGCTCTGGCCAAGGCGGAGGCGCTCTGGCACGACATCAAGGACGGCATCGAGGAGGTCGAAGACGCCTTGGCGAACGCCACGGTGACGAGGCCGGACACGCTCTACCAGCTTCCCGCAGGACTCGTGGCGGCGGGGGGCACATCCGGTTCGCTCCTTCTACGCCTCGCGGGTGCGCGGGATCTCGCCGAAGGAGCAGGCTTGGAAGGGTATCGCCAACTGTCGTCCGAAGTGGTCGCGGCGGGGGACCCGGAGCGTCTCGTCGTCTCCTGCACTGCGGGCACCCCGTCCATCCTGGGTTCGCCACGTTTCTCCGGCACCACGGCGGCCCGATGGGGGCCGGTCTCGGTCTTCGTGGCCGACCCCGCGACGAGTGCCTTGGTCGGACCGCGCTTCCACCACGGTGTCCGGGAGGTCGCCGAGTGGCTCCATCCGGCGGCGTTCGGACTCATCACCCCCACGGTCCATCTAGCGAAAGAGGAGCGCACCTTATCGGTCGACGCCGCCAACAGCACCGCCACCGATCCCCCGCTGCGTCATCTCCTGGACCCCGGCGACGGCAGCCCACCTGTTGAATCAGGGTCCGGCTCGTTCTCGTATCAATACGATGACCGGAAGAGCTACCAACCGGTCCTCCTCCTTGTCGACAGCAAGGGGCGGCTCCACGTCGAGCGCCTCGTTACCCCCTGAGGTCCCCATGGCCATCCCAAAGATCCTGCCTCTCTTCGTCGCCCTTCTCTTCGTGGCCATCCCGGTCCTTGGCGCGACACCCGACGATGGTTGGCCCGCCTCCGAAGGTTGGACCCATTATGGCGGGTCCCCGCGGCACGAGGCACGTTCTCCCGCGATCGGTCCTGAGAAGGCGACCGAGGCCGCGGTGGTGGCCCTGAAGGGGCCGAGTTTTACGGCACCGGTGATGGATGCGACCGGCGACCTCTATGTCGGGAGCGACCGCGATGAAGCGGGCACGGTGACAAAACTTACCCCAGGCTTGGGTGTCGTCTGGCATCGGGACATCCCGGGCAACATCCGCGCCAGCCTTCTCATCGGCCCGGACGCCGTCTATGCCGCACCGGTGGATGGTCGTCTCTATGCGCTCGACCCGGAATCAGGTGCCGTCCTGTGGGACATCGACGTCGGGAACCGTGCCGACGGCGGGTTCACGATCACCGCGGCGCCGACCTGGCATCCGGATGGTTTCGTGGTCCAACCGAGCATGGACGGCAAGGTCTACGCGGTCGCCGACCGGACGACCGAGGGCGAGGTGCTCTGGACATATGACACCACCGGGGACGGCGCGGAGAAGCTGGTCGC
Source organism: Methanobacteriota archaeon (assembly GCA_019347805.1). Classification (GTDB taxonomy): domain Archaea; phylum Thermoplasmatota; class E2; order JACPAO01; family JAHWKR01; genus JAHWKR01. The sequence continues at coordinate 82,853 of JAHWKR010000007.1, read as the reverse complement.
GGCCGCGGCCATCGCCGACGACGGCACGATCTACACAGGAGGACAGAACGGGTTCCTTTATGCCCTCACACCCGAAGGCGAACTGAAGTGGAAGGTGGCGACCGCGGAGCTCGGTCGCCCGGCGTTCCCGGAGCAGCAGGTCGCCGCCCCGGCCATCGGCGCCGACGGCACGGTCTATGTCGGCACGCGGGTGAGCCGCGACCTCACCGGTGCGGTCTATGCGTTCAAGGACACCGGCTCCAAGGCGGAACGGCTCTGGGTCCGACAACTCGACGAGAAGATCGTCGCCCCGGTCGCCATAGGACCCGACGGCGACCTCTTCGTCGGCGACATCGCCGGATCGTTCTTCCGACTCGAAAAAGCGGACGGCGCGATCGTGTGGCGCTTCAACGCGGCGGAGCATGACCCGACCATCGATTCCGCGGTCCGGGAGCACACGCTCGACACGCGCACGCTCTCGGTCGCCGAACAAGCGCTCGTCGATGCCGCGGGTCGTGTCTACGTCTCGTACTGGCACGTCGACCTCACCAAGGGCTTCCCACCGCAGGAGTCGTTCAAGTCGCCGTTCTACGCGCTCGATGCGGAGTCGGGCAAGATCGTCTGGCGGCATGTCTCCGCCAAGACCGCGCGGGCGCCGATGATGATGCCGAGTGAGGAGACCCGCACGACCGGCACACATGACGGGGTGCTCTATCTGGCCACCGACGCCGCCAAGGTCCATGCGTTCGCCGATGCGTCACTACGTCCCCCGGGGCGCGCCGCGACCCCTTCGGAGACGATCACGCCGCCGGAGACGAACAAGAGCGCGGAGACGGCGGCGGCCACGGACACCACGCCGACGGCGAACGAGACCTCCGGGGACACCCCGTCACCGACGGCCGTCACCGTCCTCATCGTCGTCACGTCGCTCTTGTTGTTCGCCCGCCGTGGGAGGAAGCGCGAACGGTGAGACCACGCACTCGCCCCCCATACCTCGTGGTGTTGCTGCTCGTCTTCGCGGCCCTTCTCCTGGTCATGGTGTGGGGCCTCTCTGTCGGCGCGGTGGAGGTGCCGTTCCTGCACGCCTGGACCGCCCTACTTGCACACCTTGGGCTACCCGTGGCGTCACCGGCGACCGCTTCGGAGGCGCGCATCGTCCTCGGCCTCAGGCTTCCGCGCGTGCTTCTTGCCGCATGGGCGGGGGCCGCTCTCGCGCTCGCGGGGCTTGTCCTCCAGGGGGCGTTGCGGACACGGTTGGCCGAGCCGGTCACCACGGGGACGGCGGCGGGTGCGCTCCTCGGTTCGGCGTTGACGCTGTTCCTGGTCGGGCAGGCGGATGGTCGGCTCTTGGACGTGCGTCCCGGGCTTGGACTCCTTGTCGTGCGCATGACGATGGCGGCGGTCTTCGCGTTCCTCGCCTCGGCCTTGGTCGTCTCCCTCGTGCGCTCCGGTCCGCGGATCCTTGCGGGGCCGCTTCTTCTCGGGGGTCTCGGGGTCAACGCCGTCGTCGGCGCAGCGGCGGCCATCCTGCTCTTCGTCGGCTCGGTCGGCGCACAGACGGCCGCGACGGTGGTCATCGCGTGGACCTTCGGGGGCCTGTTGGCGATGGCGGCCGCGCCGGCTCCCGCGTTGATGTTCGGGGCGCTCCTTGTGGCGCTCGTCGCGTCCGTGCCGCTCGTGCGCCCGTTGGACCTCATGCTCCTCGGGGAAGAGGAAGCGGCGGCGGGGGGTGTGGCGGTCGGCCGGGTCCGTTGGTCTGCGGTCGGCCTTGCGTCGTTCTTGACAGGTGCGGCGGTGGCGACGGTGGGGGTCATCGCTTTCGTGGGACTCCTGGCCCCGCGGCTCGTCGCGGTGGTGGGGCCGTCCCATGCGCGCAGGATGCCGGTCGCGATGGGTGCCGGGGCGTTCCTCCTTGTAGCTGCGGATGCCCTGGGCCGGACCATTGCGGACGCGGGGGAACTTCCTGCGGGGGTCGTGATGGCGCTCGTCGGGGCCCCGGTCTTGTTGCTCTTCCTGCACGGGGATTTGCGGGAGGCGTCATCGTGACGCTGACCTGGCGTGGAGTGTCGGCGCGGCTGGGCCGCACTGAAGTGCTTCACGACGTGTCGGTCGAGGTGCCGGAGGGGGCCTTGTTCGCGGTCGTGGGGCCGAACGGGGCGGGAAAGAGCACGTTGTTGCGCACCGCGGCGGCGCTCGTCCGGCCATCGGGCGGCATCGTGATGCACGACGGTGTCGACCTGGTGCGTCTGTCACGACGTGAGCGTGCGCTGCGTGTCGGCCATGTGCCGCAGACGCCGCATCTCGATCATCCGTTCTCGGTGCGCGAGGTGGTCGCGATGGGCCGCTACGCGCATCTCGGACCGTTCCGCGGTCCGGTGGCGACGGATGTCGCCGCGGTCGATGCCGCTTTGGCGGCGACGCGGCTTGCGCCCCATGCCGACCGGCCGGTGACGCGGCTATCGGGCGGTGAGCGCCAGCGGGTGCTGCTCGCGCGCGCCTTGGCGCAGGACCCCGCGGTGCTGCTTCTGGACGAGCCGGTCGCGAACCTCGACCTGGGACAGGCGCATCGGGTCTTGGGGCTCATGCGGGACCGCGCGTCGGCAGGAAAGACGGTGATCGTGGTGCTGCATGACCTGGAACTGGCCTCAAGGGTCGCGGACCATGTCGCGCTGCTCTCAGCGGGTCGTGTGCTGTCGACGGGCCCTCCGGCCGAAGTGTTGACCGCGGAGAACGTCTCAGCGGCGTTCGGGGTGCCGGTCGCGATGGTTCGGTACGACGAGGGCCTACGGGTACGGGTCACAGACACATCATGATGTTTTTGTCAGGTCGTTGCGTGTCACCTTGCTGTCCGGCCACAGGACATCCACATGACGTGACCAATGTGCTTTTCATCCAGCTTCCTGTCATCGACCTGTCGTGCTCCCTCCAGGTCGGACCCGGATCAGCCTGCTCCTGGTGTCGCTCCTCGTGACCACCGGGATGGCGGGGTGTCTGGACAACCCGTTCGGCAAAAAAAACGACCGTGACGACACGGACACCAAGACCATCGGCTTCGAGATCCCCGGCCTCGAGCGGTCACCTCCTGGTGAAGAACCCGGCTCGGACCGCCCTGGTGGTGTCTGTGACGGCTGCATCCCGCTCGAACCACCCGGGACGCCGTCCCGTCCACCACCGGTCGAGACGCCCCCACCCCCGGTGCCAAGCGCCACCTTCGAGGTCCCGTCCCCGCGCGGAGGGGACATCCTCGTCGTTTCCCGCACCGACCAAGAGGACGTGCCGGAGCGCGACGGGCACCCCATCCCGGAACCGCCCCTTCCGACCGCCGATTGGCGTCTCCGTGTCGAACCGGTCAGCGCCGATGTCATGGTCGGCATGTTCGGTGAGCGGGACCACGAAGGGGGTCTCTTCTTCCAAGGGACCCAGGTGGCCGAGGATGGACCGGGCCTGCAAGGTTTCGCGGTGCTCGTCGCCACGGAGGACCGCGCTGTCGTCGCCATGGAGACACATCACGCCGTTATGGTCCCGACCGGGTCACCGCTCGAGCGCTCCACCTCCGTCAACGAGCGGGCGCACAAGCACCCCGAAACGGAGACCTTCTTCACGTTCGGTTCACACCTCTGGGGCCGCACGTTACGTGTGGGTGAGACCTTCACAGTGCCGCACGTCCAGGAACACGGCGACGCACCGACCATGGAATTCACCTACACGGTGCGACAGGTCGGCGACGCAGAGGCCCGCGTCCAGGTCGATGTCGAGACCGGCGGCGTGACGGGGACCTGGACACTCACCCTGGTCCCGACAAGCCCCTATCCGAGCACCGTCGAGCCCGGCCGCACGGCGCACGCGCTTCCGCTTCCCGTCCAGTTCGGCGGGACGGTATGGACCGAGTCGGAACTGCAGGAACGGGGGACCGAGGAGGTGGAGATCGGACCGGTGGCGCGGCCCGACGATGGCCACCCGTCGTTCTCGACCGTCCATCGCCCGCATGGTGGGAATTTCCGTCTTGACGAATCCGGGATGAGCCCCGTGCTCTTCGCACGACCGCTCTATCCCCTCGACCGCGCGTTGAACGACCTCCGAACTCTCGACCTCGCGTTCCGTTCGTTCGAGGACGACCACCCCGGACGCGTCCTCGTCGCTGCGCACCTGGAACCCGTCTGGCACCAGCATCTTATCACCCGCACACCCGACGCCCCGCTCGGGACGGCGCGCTGGACCCTCACCTATAGCGACGGCTACGGACACCTCCGTGCCTGGACCGTCGAGCGCCTCCTCTATGGGGACGAACGGCTGTCCGACGTGCCGGTCGCGACCGACGAGGTCCAGGCCGGGATCTTCCCGCCACACGTCGCAGGGATCACGATGGACCGTCACGGCCACGTCGTGCTGTCGACCGGCGACCAGGCGTATGAGGTCTTGCGCGACCTCGGGGTCCGGCGCGTCGTTGATTGGGTCGATTACCGGCTCGGGTTCGAACGTGACGGCCACTTGGGGGGTACGCTCTCGCTCGGTCACCTCGACCCACCGTCACTGACCGGTGAGGACCCCATCCATGAGGCCACCGCGACGGTCGACCTGCGCGCAGGGGCGGTGACGGAGTTCCGCACCCGAAACGGCTGATTCAGGCGCTTTTTTGGAGCTCTTTCAGGACCGGCATCTCGTCGAGGTCCTTCTCGCTGAGCAGGCTCCAGTCGATGCCCTTCGGAGGCTCCGGGGGGTCTTTGACGCGGACGAGCCCGGTCGGCGTGGCGATAAGGGTGAGGGGGATGTCGTGCTCGTCCACCGGGATCTTGTCGACGACCTGCAGGTCGTGTACCGTGGTGACGACGGGGACGTCGGGATGTCCGAGTTCCTTGAGGATCGCGTATTCGAGGTCGCTGTAGCCTTCGCCCTTTCCGGCGCGGCGGCCCTCCTTGGTGACGGCGACCGAACCGCAGACGACGAGGTCCATCTCGGGCAGGTCCGAAAGCGCCACCGTCTCGGCCCAACGGTCGCTCTTGGTCAAGGTGGCGGCGTCGCCGAGGGAATCGCCCGGGATGTCGGAAGGGTCGATCTTCTTGAAGCCGCCTTTCAGCCGCGGCGTCGGCATGTAGACCGTTATGCACTCCCTCAAGGCCCGTTCGCGCACCGGGCGTTGCGGGGCGTCGGGATTGGCTTTGATCTGTTCGACGTTCTTCCACAGGGCGGAGCCGAAAAGCCGTTCGGCCGCCTTCTCCGCGTCCTTGAAGTTGGGGATCCGCCCGTGTGGAGGGAACGGGAACCGGGCGACCTTCTCTTTTTTGAGGGCGTCCCAGACCGTGCGGCGGGCATCGTCCTTGGCCGAGAAGGAGCGCTCCATGGAGGCGGGCAGACGCTCGTCGTCTAAAGGTTTCAGGGACGAGGTCCACGGCACGTCACACAGGACGAAGGCCAGGAAGAGGACGAAGGGCGGTTCAACGGCGCCGGCGCAGGAAGCCGACGAGCACGACCAGCGAGACGATGACCAAGACGAAGGCGGGTCCGGGGCTGTCCTTCTTGCTGCCACCCGTCTCGTCACCCCCGCCGTCCTCGATGTCATTGGCGTCTCCGGACGCCGTTCCATGCTGGACGCGTCTGTCGACGAAACCGTCCAAGGACGGCTCGAGGACGCCGTTTTTGACCCAGACGCTCCACTCCTCGGTGGACTGACGGGTGCCGTCCGTGGCGGTGGCGCGCAGATGGTGGAGACCGTCGGTGAGACCGGTGGTGTCCCAGGCGTAGGTCCCGGAGGTACCCGAGTAGAGCGCCTGCCAATGCGCGTCGTCGTCGGCCCTCTGGTCGAGGTTGACGACGACGTCGCCGAGTTCCGGGTCGACCGCGTCCCAACTCGCCGTGGTGGTGCCGCTGACGGTCGCACCGGGCCTCGGTTCGAGGATGCGGAGGGTCGGTGCGTCGTTGCGGTTCTCTTCCCGGTCCGTCGGCGGGGTCTGTTCGGCCGCCTCGGCGATCCGGATCCCGGCCGGATTGCTCCAGTCGCCGCAGTTGTCGACCGTGTCGCAGGCGTGCGCCCGGAACGTGTAGCTCTTGCCGGCGTCGCCGGTGAAGGTCGCCGTGGTGCCTTCGCTGATCGGCATGGCGTTCACCCAGGACGACCATTCTTCATCGGAAGGGGTCGTTTTGGCGGCGTATTGGACCGTGTAGTAGGAGAGCCCGGAGCCGGTGTCGGCGGGGGCGGACCAGGAGACGGGGAACGAGGTGGTCTCGCTCAGGGCGGCAAGGTCGAGCATCGCCGTCGGCGCTGCGGTGTCGGCGCGGTAGGCGTAGCCCCAATGGTCGCCACCGTCGTCCAGGAGGACCGCGGAGACGGGGCCGTGGCGTTCGCTCCAGGCGAGGGCGAAGCGCACTGTGTCGCCCTCGTTGAGCGCTTCGGTGTGCGCGTCGTCGAGTGTCGCACGATAGGTCGCACGACCGGTCTCTTCGTCCCAGCCAACAAGGGCGGCGGGGACGCGGAGCCCGTTGCTGTAGTGAGGCCCCACGTGGTCGAAACCGTAGAGCTCGAGTCTCATCGGGTCGTCGTCGGGCATGGTCGCGTCGACCTCGAACACGGCGGGGCGCAGCCCGGAGGCCCAGTGCGTTCCATCGAAGTCGCCGTCGATGCTCCTTAGCGTCGTCGCTCCGCTCTTCAACGTGAAACTTCGGTCAGGGACCGGGCTGATGTCGTAGAGGATGGAGAGGTCGACACCGGGGGAAAGACCCTTTTCCTGCAGGGTGCCGTCGATGTTCGTGAGGAACGTGTGGGCGCTCACCAGGTCGACACCTTTCGCTCCTGTCGTTTCGATGCGCCAGTAGCGGCCGGCGATCGGGTCGCCGACGATCGCCACCTGTCCACTCGGGTGGCTCTGGGCACCGAGGGTGTGGTCGAAGGCGGAGCTGATCGTGACCGTGTCGCCGTCGTCGTGGTAACGGAACAGGAGGGTGTCCGGGTCGCCCGGGTCGGTGACGGTGATCGTGGAATATTCGCCGTAGGTGTTCCGTTCGTAGCGGATGCTCTCCTGGAACGTCCGGATGGTCTCGTTCTCGAGGAGGTCGATGGAAGGCGGGGCGATCGGGTCGTTCGGCCCGCCGGGCAGGAAAGGCCCCACCCAGCCGGGCAGCGAGGGCTGGATGACGATCGGGTCGTCGTCGGGACGGGTGATGGTGACGAGATGCCCGTCGCCGCCACCGGCGGTGACGCCATGGCCGAGCACGTGGATCTGTCCTTCGCCGACCCGCAGCTTCTCCTCACCGTCGTACGAGACGACGACGACCGGCGGCTTGTTCTCGCGCACCAAGGTGAACGCGAGGTCGTTGGTCTCGCTGAGTGAGCCCACGGCGGCGCCGAGGATCGTGTCGCTTCCCACCGCGTCGAGCCGGTACGGGTCGCATTCGGGCAGTTGTCCCGACAAGGCCGGCAGACAGCCGGACACGCCCGGAGCGGTGGCCTTCGGTGCGACGGCGACGGCCCACCCGGCGGCGGTGTCGACCCAGACGCGCAGGTTCTCGGCGTTGTCGATCTCCTGGTCACCGATGCGGACAACAGGCGCACTCGGCGGGTCCTGGTAGACCGGGTCGCTGTAGCCGGGTTCTCCGACGGTAGGCTGGTATCGCTTGAGGTCGATGCCGAGACAACCTGCCGGCTCGAGGGTGCAACCGGTCGCGCCCTGGACGAAGTCGACGATGGCGACGAGGCGGTCGGTCGTGTTGTTGACGACCCAGACGGCGAAGACCGAGGTGTCCGACAGCAGGCCATCGAAGTCGGTGAAGACGGGAGCCGCGCGTTCTTCGATGCGGGCGCCCTGATAGGTGATGTTGGCGTGGACGGCGTCGGCGGTGGCGATGACCGTGTCGTACGTGTCCTGCACGATGCGGAACAACTCCGCGGTGTCGAGGAGGCTGAGGACCCGGAGGGCCTGCGCCTTGCCTTGGCCGTCGCGCCAAGTCTCGCGGATGAGCCCCGAGCCGACGTCGAGGACGCGATAGGCGTCCAGCGCGCCGGCCTTGACAGGGCCGACCTCGATCTCGGAGTCGAGCTGTTCAAGGTCGTGGTCGCCTTCGAAGGCCTGCGCTCCGAGCGCTTTGGCGATCGGGCCGCTCAATGAATAGGAGAGGGTCCGCTCTGTGGCGCTCGGAAGACCGATGGAGAATGTGGTCGCCTCCCCGCCCTCGGGGGCGAACCAGACGCCTTCCCCGAACGGGTCGCCGCCCCAGGTGCCGCGAGCGGAGGTGTGCGTCCCATCATGGAGCGTCACGGTGCCACCGGGTGCCGGATTGTCGTAGGCGCGCAGGTGCAACAGTCGCTGGGGATCCGGTGCGACAAGGCTGCTCGTCCCGAGCAGCGCCTGGCCGGCGAGGAGTTCGATGCGCTCACAGTCCTCGGTGGTACCTTCAGCACAGCTGACGAAGCTGTTGCGGACGATGGTCTGGCACGGGTCGACCGCGCGCACCGGGTTGTGGGCCGGACCGACCTTGTTCGGCAGTCTTTCGCGCGCACAATCTAGGGTCAGGGTCGGTGTCACGAGCCGTCCCTCACCAAGCCCGAGGTGGGTGATCGGGTTCCAGAGCGAGAGCTCGAGGATCGTGTCGTTGGCGGCGTCGCCGTAGCGCACGTCGAGTCCGGGTGCGACCGCGACGTTCAGCTCGGGCAGCCCGCCGATGGTCTCGTTCGCGACCGGGCCCGTGCCGGGGCGGACGATGAGTTGGATGAGCTGTTCCTTCGCCTGGATGATGAGTGTGGCATGGACAGGACCGTGACCGACATAGACGTCGGCCTCGTCAAGGAGCGATGTCGGGTCCCCAGGGTCCTTCGGGGGCTCGTCATCACCGCCGTCCCCTTCGATGATCTTCTTGACGGAATCGACCAGCTTGGTGCCGTTCTCGTCGATGGCCTTCAGGGTCTTCCAGACGTCCTCTTCGGGCACTTGTCGGAGGACATCACCGAGCACCACCTCGGTGCCGCCGACCTGGATCGTCGTGACGTTCAGGTCGGAGGCGTCGGTGCGGACGCGGGCCAAGCCGCCGATGAGCGTCACATCGGCGTCGCCGTACTCCTTGATCTGATGACGGACGAAGACATCGAGGCTCTTGACATACTTCTCGCTCTCGCCTTGGGTGTCTTCCGTGTCCTCGAGCGTCTCGACGAGCGTGACGAGACCGAGCGGGTCGCCGGCGTGGCCGCTCTGCGTGGAGAGGCCGGTGGATCGGTCGAAGCGGACCTCGGCCCAAGGATCCTCGATCGGCAGGGCGAAGCCGAGGGCGCCGCCGATGATGGTGCCCGCGATGACCATGGTGGTGAAGAGTCGGCCGGTGGGGGGAACGCGGGAGCGGGTCACGGAGTATGTCACCTGTCCAGACCGGACGGACGTCCATCGACGGCGGTACCTTAAATCGGGTCGTGGGAAGGTGGGAAGGCCGGAGCGGGTGGTGTGGCCTTGTGGACCTTGTACAGGATGTGGGTCCGGCGATCCGCTTGCCAGAAGGGATCCGCTGGAACGAGTGGATGATCAACTGGTCATCGCATGTTCTTCGGGTGGTCGGGCGTGACGGTCAAGCGGACACTCAGTCCTCGTCGTCTTCGTCGCCGTCGTACGGTGCGATGCGTTCGAGCCGGATCTTGAGGATGCGCCGTCCGACCACCTTCTCGACTGTGATGCGCAACCCGTATGCCTCGAACCGTTCGCCCTCTTTCGGGAGTCGGCCGAGTTCATGGTGGATGAAGCCACCCATCGTCTCGAACGCCTCCTCTTCGGGGATCTTGGTGTCGAGCGCCTCGTTCACGTCGTCGACGTGGATGCGCGCGTCGACGAGCCAGGTGTCCTCCTGGACGAGGACGATGGATTCACGGCGCAGGTCGTATTCGTCGAAGATCTCGCCGACGATCTCCTCCAGGAGGTCCTCCATGGTGACGATTCCGGAGGTCCCGCCGAACTCGTCGACGACGACGGCCAGGTGGACGCGCTTGTCCTGCAGCTCCTCGAGGATCTCGTCGAGCGCCTTCGACTCGGGCACGAAGAGCGATTCGCGCATGTATTCCCCGACCTGGGCGTCGGTCTCGCCCTCGACGATCTTGCGCAGGAGGTCCTTGACATAGAGGACCCCCACGACGTTGTCCATATTGCCCTCGTAGACCGGCAGTCGTGAATAGCCGGACGAGACCGCCACCTCGACGGCGTCACGCAGGGAGCGGCTGCGTTCGAGGCACACCATGTCGGTGCGCGGCACCATGACCTCTTTGGCCATGAGTTCGCCGAAACTGATGACCCCATGGATCATCTCCTGTTCCTCTTCCTCGATGACCCCCTCTTCGGTGCCGACGTCGATGAGGGTGCGCAGTTCGTCGGGCGACGCGAAGGTCGCTTCCTCTTTGCGCTTGACGCCGAAGAGCCGGAAGACGCCGTCGGTGATGCGTTCCAGGATCCAGATGAACGGGAAGAGCACCATCTCGATGAGTCGCAGGCCCGGTGTGACGCGCTTGGACACGCGAAGGGAGTAGCGTGCGGCGTACGCTTTGGGGGTGATCTCACCGACGATGAGGACGACGAAGGTCATGACGCCGGTGGCGATGCCGATGCCGGGTTCCCCGAACATCTCCAGGGCGAGTTGTGTGGCGATGGCGGCCGCGGCGATGTTGACCAGGTTGTTGCCGAGGAGGATGGTGATGAGCACCCGGTTCGGGTTCGACATCATCTTGTCGACGAGCGCCATCTTCGTGTCGCCCTCGAGCATGAGGTGGCGGCGTTTTGCCTTCGAGACCCGAAAGAGCGCGATCTCGCTCGAGGAGAAGAAGCCGGACATCAAGACGAGCGCGACGAGGATGATGATGCGCCACCAGAAGCTCGGGGTGGTCTCGAACCCCTCGAGTACGGCAAGGAACGGATGGATCACGGGGACTGGGACCATCATTTCGGTCGGGGACACCTCTTCGGTGGCGGGCCCTGGTGGACCAGGGCAGGGCGGGCGCTCGGGGCCTACGCTCGAAGGACCGGGCTAGGGGTATATAGGGACGGCGGGAGGGGCGAGACGTGTCCAGCGGGACGGACCGGACTAGACATGGACGAGTCCTTTCCGGGCCAGACGGAGGACGGCGCGCATGAACGCCGGCAGGTCTTCAGGCTTGTGTGCGGTCACCAGGTTGCCGTCCACCATGACCTCGGCGTCCTCCCAGTTGGCGCCCGCCTGCTCGAGCTCTTTCCGCACCTCGACGAAACTCGTCAGATCGCGGTTCGCCACCACACCCGCTTCGTACCGCATCTACCGCCGGCGGGTCTTGAAAGCGCCGCCGAATGAGGCCGCTTCTTTCTGTTCGTCACCACCCACACAACGTTCTTAAGCTCCCCCGATGCGTCTTCTCCTCTGCCTGGACCTCCAGGAGCCGTGTCATCATGCGTCTGGCCCTCATCGCGATCCTGCTCGCCGTCTCCCTCTCCGGCTGCGTCGACCCGAAAGACGACCTCCCTGAGCCAGAGGTCACCGAGACCGAGGTACCGGTCCTGCCGTTGTGGAATGATGGTGTCCTCGAGATCGACGTGCCGGTCCCTGTCATCCTCGTCGGGTTCAGCGACGATGTCGCCGCGGCACTGGAGACAGCGCTCGCCGACGGTGAGCGCGTCGTGCAGTACACGAGCACACTGAACCAACCGCTCCCGCCTGACCCGGACGCCGCGCCTGCGGACCGCGTCCCGCTCGCCGGTCAGACCCTCCCGATGCCGATCGTCCCGACAGCGCGCTACACCGTGCACCAGACGGGACCCGACATCGAGGGGCGCCTTGCTGACAACGTCTCCCGATGGACGACGGACGACAGGGTCGAAGGTCGCCTCCTCGAATCCTGGCTCGCCGACGCCCTCAACGGGACGACGCTCACCCTCGACCCGGCGACGCCGTCGCTCGTCTTCGTCCATCCGGCGCTCCTCGACGACGATGCCCCGCTCCGCTACACGTTCCCCCACGGCCACCTCGAACCGGTCGTCTCGTTCGGGGAGCGCGAGGCGATGCACGTGCGCGTCGTGCGTGATGTGGGGGACACGCTCGTCCGCGAGCTGACCCATTACCGGGTCCTGCAGGGCAGCGTCTATCCGATGCCCGTCGCGGAATGCCACGCCATCACCCTCATCACCGCCCACCGGCCGACCTCCGTCGCGGAGCACACGCCGGGCCTCAAGAGCACCGACGAACTCTTCCATCCCGACGAGCTCGCGGGCGCGTTCACGAACATCACCGGCAAGACCGTCCATGTCGATGTCAAACGGCTCGAACTTCCCGTCGATGACCCGGTCCTTGACCTCATCGCGCGCGGAGAGTTCGGCACCATGGAGGCGCAACGTGCCTGGTTCTCGGTCAATTGGCAGGATTATTGGGTCGCGCACGAAGGTTGCGACGCCTATCTCAGCTTCGTCATCCACGGCGATGTGGCGAGCGTCGGCAGCGGGATCATCGGGATCGGCACGTACGACGGGAAGGGCTACCGGATCGCCATGAGCTGGGTCAACGAGGCGTATCGGCTTGTCTTCGACCCGGCGAGCCCCGCCAATCTCGTCAGCGACGGCAGCGGCGAGTACAACTGGGTCGACTTCCTGCACGCCCACGAAGCCGGCCACATCCTCGGCATGCACCACCCGTTCCACATCATCCGCGACGGTGTCGAGTCCGACCAACGGTTCCAGGACGTCTGGTCGGCCATGAGCTATTCCACCGATGGTCGCGTCATCGACTTCGGCACAGTGGACCAGGCCAACTTCCAGCGCAACGCGGCCGCCTATCTTGTCGCTGCGGCGGCGCGGGTCGGACTGGAAGGAAGCGAGGCTTGGAACGACACGTTCGCCCGACTCGCCGTGCACGACTGGAACGGAGCCAGCGCGCTCCTCTGGCCGGCCGTAGCGGGATCGGATGGGTCGGGGTCGGAGGCGCGCCTCCATGGCATGGACGGGCTCCACATCGCGGCCAAGCATCAACACGTCCCGGGCCACGCCCACTAGGAATCCGGGATCGGCCGGCGGCGTGCGGCCTGGCATACATAAGAGCCATAACACCCGCGCCCTTCCCCGCCCCCGCCCGATGGAGACCACCCTGCGGACGGAACGGCTCACCAAGTTGTATGGGGCCGAGCGCGGCATCACCGGCCTCACTCTCGAGGTCGCGAAGGGCGAGATCTTCGGCCTCCTGGGGCCGAACGGCGCTGGGAAGACCACGACGACCCGGCTCGCCCTTGACCTCATCCGGCCGACCTCGGGCAGTGTGGAGGTGCTCGGGCTCGACGCCCAGGAAGAGGCGCTCGAGATCCGCAAGCGGGTCGGCTATCTGCCGGGCGACTTCGGGCTGTACGGGGACATGACGGCGCGGAGATACCTGTCCCATCTGGCGCGGTTGCGGGACATGCCGGACCTGGAGCCGGCCGAATCGCTCGCCGGACTCCTGGACCTCGACCTCGACCGCAGGATGCGGCAGCTCTCGAAAGGGAACCGACAGAAAGTGGGGGTGGTCCAGGCCTTTATGCACAAGCCGGACCTGCTCATCCTGGACGAGCCCACGTCAGGGCTCGACCCGCTCGTGCAGCAGACCTTCTACGGCATGGTGCGACAGGTGCGCCGCGAGGGCCGCACGGTCTTCCTGTCGTCGCATGTGATGTCGGAGGTCGAGAAGGTGTGCGACCGGGTCGCCGTCCTCAAGGACGGGAGAATGGTGGGAATGGGGCCGGTGAGCGCGCTCAAGCGGCGTGCCGCGCGCGAGGTCGACGTGCGGTTCAAGCGGCCGGTCGCGCCGAACGCCGTGGCCGCGGTTCCCGGTGTCTTCGGGCTCAAGGTCCGGGGCGACCGCATGCGCTTCCGTCATCGCGGCGACACGGACGCGCTCGTCAAGGCGCTCGCGAAGTATCCGGTCGCCGAACTGTCCATCATGCCACCGAGCCTTGAGGAGCTGTTCCTGTCGCTCTATGGAGGTGGCAAGGGATGATGGGAGAGCTCTTCGTGAAGACCTTGCGCGACATGCGGGGTGCGCTCCTTGGGTGGAGCACCGGATTGGCCCTGTTCGGCCTCTTGGCGATGTCGTTCTGGCCGCAGATCGGTGGTGCGGAGGATTTCGACCAATGGTGGGAAGGGATGCCGGAGGCGATGCGCAACGCGTTCGGCGGCGCGCCTTCGGTGACCACGCTCGAGGGTTACCTCGATTCCCAGGTGTGGGCGCTCATGCCGCTCATCGCGTCCATCGTCGGCATCATGTGGGGCAGCCGGCTCATCGCCGGAGAGCAGCAGGACCGTACCGTCGACCTGCTCATGAGCCAGCCCATCAGGCGCCGTGATGTGGTGCTGGAGAAGGGGCTCGCGCTCGCGTCGCTAGTCTTGGTGCTCTTCGTCGCCATGTGGATCGGTCTTGTGGTCGGGGGGCTCCTGGTGGGCGAGGGTCTGCCGCTCCTTGATACGCTTCTTGCCACGATGCTGGGCGTGCTGCCCGCTTGGGCAGTGGCGTTCGTGACCTTCCTCGCCAGCGCGGAGGCGCAGACGCGCAAGACGGCGGTCCTTGTCGGCACCGTCTTCGTCGGTGTCTCTTGGCTCGTGACGTCGTTCTTCCCGCTCGTCGATCTGTTGGAGCCGGTGACGGGCATCTCGATCTTGCACTGGTATTCCGGCCGGGAGATCATGCTCGACGGGGGTGGCCTTGGACTCCTCGTACCGCTCGTCCTCACCATCGTGGCGTGGGGGCTGGCCGTGTGGCGGTTCGAGAAGAAGGACATCCTCGTCTGATTCGTTTCAGACGGTGTCCTCAAGCCGGGCCTCGAGCGTCTGGGCCCACGCGTCGCGCGGGACGGCGAGAGGTGCGACGAGTCGGCCGAGGCCGGTCGCCGGGAAGCGGACGGACCATTCCAGTTCCGAGCCGCCGCCTTGCGGGATGAGCGTGAGCCGTTCTGTCCTTGCTGTGCGTGGGGCGCGTCCGGGGCCTTCTCCGCTCCCCTCGGTCTCCGCCACCAGTTCCAGTTGCTTGTCCGGTCGCCAGGCCGTGATGCGGTAGCGGGTCCAGTCGAGGTCGGCATAGAGCACTTGGACGACCGCCCCGACCTCGGGTCGCACGGAGCCGACGAGCTTGACCCGGCGCACTTCGGCATGGTCGGGGTCGTGCCAGAAGCGGTCCCAACGTCGCGGATCGGCGACGCTCCGCCAGACCCGCTCGGGCGACTCGTCACTGGTCTTCCGGCGTGCGATGCGCAGCACGGCACCGCCGAACGGGGCGGGGCACAAGAGGGTGTTGGAAGGACGCGATGCCCTTGACGCCGTCAGGTGTAGCGTCCGGTCCCTTCCGGGGGCACGTCGGGCCCGGGTTCCGGCGGCGAGGGGATGTTACCCGGCTCTTTCTTGGGTTCGACCGTGCCTTTGCGGGTTCGGGCCGAACAGCGCGTGCAGGTGCCGGCGGCGACGTCGTAATGTTCTTGGCATACCTTGTCACCGCAGAGCGGACAGGTGCGGAGTACGGCGTGTCGGGAGCATCGGTCGCAGGGGCCTGGAATCTGCATGGTATCAGTTGAACACGGGGTGGAGGATGTTTCTGGGGTGGTGTTCGCCGCCGTTCGCCTCGAGACGATCGGCGGACTGGGCGGCGCGTTTGCCGTAATGGTCGTGGCAGGGGGAGCGGCCGCATCGACTGCACCTCCAGACCGGTTTCTCGGAGCCGCAGACGTTGCATGAGTGGACGGGCATCGCGCTTCGGCTCTGGTATTGGGTCATGCCGGCTTATTGTTTTTCCTCGTGCCGGGGATCCGCGCCAGGGTCCCGACCCCACAGGTCACCCAGCGGCCGACTTGGCCGCCATCGCGCGTCAGGCTCAAATAAGGTAGCCGGTCTCGACCGGGCCGTCGGGTGGAGCCGATGGGGACCGATGTATCAATGGATCCGGACAAGCGCACGGCGGAGACGACAAAAGGGACACCGCACGATCCTGTGGTCGAGACCGGGGAGCCGGCCGAGGCGACCCACGGCGCCGAGGATGAGACCTGGTCGACGACAGGCGCGGACTCCCGTCATCTCGATGAGCGCATCCGCACGCTGGAGGCCGAGGTGGAACGGCTCGGCGACGAGTTGGCCACGGCGCGGGAGAGCGCACGGAGCGCAGACGAGAAGCGGTTGCGGGCCCTCGCAGATTATGACAACCTTCAGCGCCGTGTCGCCGAGGAACGCGTCGAGGAGGAGCGTCGGGCGGCGGCGCGGATCCTGGAGCGTTTCCTGGAACCGGTCGAGGTGTTGGAGCGGGCGGTGGCGGCGACCGAAGCGACTGGAAAAGCGGACCCGAAGGGGTTGCGCATGGCACTGGAACGTTTCGAGAACGCGCTGCGTTCGGCCGGACTCGAGCCGGTCCCGGGGGTCGGGGCGCCTTTCGACCCGCGTTGTCATCAGGCGGTGGTGCGCGAGCCGAGCGAGCAGCCCGAAGGAGTGGTCATCGACATCATCCGCCAAGGCTACACCATCGGCGGGAAGCTGCTGCGCGAGGCGCTCGTCAAGGTCTCGGCCGGTAGCGAGGGCGCCACTCAAGGGGAAGCATAGGCCATTCTGCCGTTCGCGGCAACATGGGACGGGTTGACGAACGTTCTTTACGTGTCACCCTGAAAGCACCTCACTAGATGGGACCCGGGCGCGGTCAGAAAGAATTGTATCAGGAGATCGCCGAGACGCACTGGAAGGAGTGGAACGCCAAGATCGACCTCCTTCTTCAGCGCGTCCGTGGCGCGAAGGCGGACCGTGACTTCGCCATCCGCCGCGACCTCGCCGAGCTCCAGCGGAGACAGTACGTCCTCACGGCGCTTCTTGGCGACCTGCAACGTGCAGGCCGCAAAAACTGGGAAGGGACCAAGGACGACCTCGAGGCGATGTTCGAGTCGGTACGCCGGGCCTACGACCGCCTCGCCGCCCGCTATCAGGAACGGACCGCGGGCATGACGAGCGGCGCGCGTCGGGCCTGAGGCGTTCACACCGCGGCGAGGGTCGAGCCTCGGGAAAGTCATGGGCCCTCGCCCGAGCCGTTGTCCGGCACGTCCATGAGTGCTCCACCGCATGAGATATTTATTTATAGAACCGCTTATTCAGCCGGCACTGTCCGCGCCCCCTGGGCGGGACTTGGAGTGACCTCAGCATGGGACGTATCATCGGCATCGACCTCGGCACGACGAACTCGGAAGCGGCCGTCATCGAGGGCGGCGCCCCCAAGATCATCCCGAGCGCGGAGGGCAATGTCTACGGCGGCAAGAACTTCCCCTCCGTGGTCGCGTTCAGCAAGGACGGCGAGGTCATGGTCGGCGACACCGCCAAGCGCCAGGCCATCATGAACCCCGAGCGCACCATCCTCCGCATCAAGCGCAAGATGGGCACCGAATACAAGGTCACCATCGACGACAAGGACTACAACCCCCAACAGATCAGCGCCATGATCCTCCAGAAGATCAAGGAGGACTCCGAACGTCATCTTGGCGAAACGGTCACCGACGCCGTCATCACCGTCCCCGCCTACTTCGACGACGACCAGCGCCAGGCCACCAAGGACGCCGGCGAGATCGCCGGGCTGAAGGTGCGCCGCATCCTCAACGAACCCACCGCCGCGGCCCTCGCCTACGGCCTCGACAAGGACCAGGAGGACGAGACCATCGCCGTCTACGACCTCGGCGGCGGCACCTTCGACATCACGATCATGGAACTCGGCGACGGCGTCTTCGAGGTCAAGTCCACGAACGGTGACACGCACCTGGGTGGGACCGACATGGACGACGCCCTCATCGACTGGCTCGCCGAACCGTTCCTGAAAGAGCACGGCATCGACCTTAGGAAAGACCGTTCCGCCCACCAGCGTCTCCGCGATGCCGCCGAGCGCGCCAAGATGGAACTGACGTCGATGCAGAAGACGAGCATCTCGCTCCCCTACATCCACGCCGGCGCCGACGGCCCGAAACACATCGAGACCGAACTGACACGGCCGCAGTTCGAGAACCTCATCGACCCCATCATCGAGCGAACCCGCGGCCCGTGCGAGCAGGCCCTCAAGGACGCCGGTCTGACCAAGGACAAGGTCGACAAGGTGGTCCTCGTCGGCGGCCCCACGCGCATCCCCAAGGTGCAGGCCTTCGTCGAGCAGGTCTTCGGCAAGAAACCCGTGCGCGGCGTCGACCCGATGCAGTGCGTCGCCCTCGGCGCCGCCATCCAGGCCGGCATCATCGCCGGCGACGTCGAACGCGACATCGTCCTCCTCGACGTCACCCCGCTCACCTTCGGCCTCGAGACCCTCGGCGGCGTGCGCACCGAACTCATCCCGCGCAACACCACCGTCCCCACCTCGAAATCGCAGGTCTTCAGCACGGCCGCCGACAACCAGACCCAGGTCGACATTCACGTCCTCCAGGGCGAGCGCCCGATGGCCGCCGACAACAAATCCCTCGGCCGCTTCATCCTCGACGGCATCCCGCCGGCGCCCCGTGGCGTGCCCCAGATCGAGGTCACGTTCGACATCGACGCCAATGGCATCCTGAACGTAACCGCCAAGGATCTCGGCACCGGCAAGTCGCAGCACATCACCATACAGGGCTCCACCAAACTCTCCGACGACGAGATCACGCGCATGAAGCGCGAGGCCGAGGAGAACAAGGCCGAGGACGAACTGCGCAAGAAGAAGATCGAAGTGCGCAACAACGCCGACACCGCCGTCTTCGGCGCCGAGAAACTGCTCAAGGAACAGGCCGAGCACATCGAGGCCGAGGACAAGAGCGCCATCGAGAAGGCCATGGACGAAGTGCGCGAAGCGCTCACCGGCGACGACCTCGACGCCATCGAGAAGAAGACCGAGGCGCTCACCGAGGCCGTCCAGCAGCCCGCCATCAAGATGTACCAGAAGGCCGCCGCCGCGCAGGGCGGGGCCGGCGACGCCGCCGGCGCCAACGGGGAGGGTGGCCCCGGCGAGGGCCCCGGCGGCGACGACAAGACGGTCGACGTGGAGTACGAGAAGAAGGAGTGAGGAGATCGCAGAGCGATCGACGAACGACTTCTCGGTGAGTCGAGCCGGAGCGTAGCGCACGGCGAGACGAACAAGAAGGAGTGAGGAGATCGCAGAGCGACTTCTCGGTGAGTCGAGCCGGAGCATAGCGCACGGCGAGACGAACAAGAAGGAGTGAGGAGACCGCGCAGCGGTCGACGACCGACTACTAGCGACCCGAGCGAAGGCGAAGCCGAGCGAGGGGAGCAAGAAGGAGTGAGGCGGGCCGGAGGTGCGCCGAGCGACCTCCACCTCCGCCGTGCAGCCTCAGCGCCGCCGTCTCGCCCTTAGCGGGAACCGCGCCGCACGTGTGGGTCCCGCAAGCTTCTCGTCATCGCTCAGGTCGCCGACATGACGGGTGTCGATGATGTGGGGCCGTTCTTGCAACACGGCGCCCCACTCGGTCCATGGCGGGATCTTCTCCCCGTCCCACTCGACATGCGCAGAGACATGGCTCCGCGCCAGGTCCTTGATCGCTTTCGCGGCTTTGCCGTGCGCTCCGCTGTGGACGTACGCCCTGAGCGACGCCTCGTCTTCCCATAGGCTCACCGCGAAGGCGACGCCCTTGCCCGTCGGTGCGCCGATGGCTTCGATGCAGCCCGGCATGCGGGCGGCCTGCCGGATCGACCGGATGCTCGCGATGCCGATGCGGAGTTGTGCGAGCGGGCCGCGCCGGCTCAGGATCTTCGCGACGGAGAGGACCGCCATAGGGGCCGATTCGGCGTCCGGGTCATAAAGACCCCGCTATCGCTCCCGGAAATATCCCCGCACCCGCTCCCCCTGCCACAACAGCACGGCGGCGACACCGAGCAGTACCACGATTCCCGTGATGACGTTGCCGGCGTCGAAGGCGAACACGATGGCATCGACCGACAACACGATGACGGCGCCGGTGACGAGCCCACGATGCCGGAGCGGTATCCCGATGGCGATGAGAGCGATCATCGCCACACCAAGAAGGATCTCGATGGTCTCGGTCTGTTCGACGACCTCTTCGAAGAACAGGGCCGAAGAGACGGCCAGTGCGACGATGGCGGCCGCGGTCGGGACGATGCCGTCTTCCTGACGCAGGAACCGGTCGACGGCGACGAGGAGGACAAGGAGGCCGGCCTGCGCGACGACCCACATCCGGTCGACGTCCCCGAAGAGGTACTGGTCGAGCGTGGTGGGCACGAGGATCGAGAACGCGATGACGGCGGTCGTCTGGACGAAGACACGTCGGTGGCGCCAGACGATGTAGGCGAGCGCGACGGCAGCGGCGATCCAGCCCAGGATCAGGGTGGTGGGATCGGTGCCGATGAAGGAGAGGGGTACGAGGCTCGCCACGAGGATCGCGTCGCCGACCATCGCGCGCCGGGGCACGAGCGCGACGAGGGCCGCACCGCCAAGAGCGAGGAGGATCCCGAAGGCGAAGAGCAGGGGCGTGGGGTCTTTCGGTTCCAGTCCCACGAAGACGAGGGCGAGGACGGCGGCACCGATGAGGACACCCGCCGCGGCGTGCAGGACGTTCGCCGCCCAGCCTTCTTCACGGGGTCCTTCCGCCTCTTCAGGATAGAGGCCGACGATGCGTCGTGCCTGGTCGGGGGTGACGATGCCTTCGGAGACCCAGCGTCCGCTCTCCATCTTCAGGCGGTCCCGGAAGCCGCGTTCGGCCATGACAGGTGGTGCGGGAGTGCGGACTCAAAGCCTTGCCGGAACAGACCCCCGCGGACGCCGCATCATCCTAGGCTCGGGGTACCGTGAGACCGAGCACGTCGCAAAGGAGGGCCATCTGGACCCACATGCGGTTCTCGGCCTCGTCCCAGACGAGGCTCTGCGGTCCGTGCGCGACACTCTCGACGACCTCTTCGCCGTAATGGGCGGGAAGGCAGTGGAGGAACACGGCGGACGGTTCCGCCCACGACATCACTTCGGGGGTGATGGTGTAGTCGGCGAACGCTGCGACGCGTGCGGCCTGTTCGGTCTCGTCGCCCATGGAGACCCATGTGTCGGTGACGACGACGTGGACGCCAGAGAGCGCCTCGTGCGACAGCCCGGTCTGGTCGATGTCGGTGCCGTTCACCGCGGCGAGCATCTCGGCGGTCTTCCACATCCCGGGTTCCGGTCGATAATCCGGTGGCGACACCATGCGGATGTCCATGCCGACGAGGGGGGCGGCCAGGAGCAGGGAGTGGGCGACGTTGTTCGCGGCGTCTCCGACGTAGGCCACCTTGAGCCCGTCGAGGCGGCCGAAGTGCTCCTTCAACGTGAGGAGGTCGGCAAGGACCTGGCATGGGTGCTCCTTGTCGTCGAGGCCGCTGATGACGGGGATGCTCGAATGCCGGGCGAGCTCGGCCATGGTCTCCGAGGAATGGGCGCGATACATGATGGCGTCGAGGTAGCGGGACAGCACCTTGGCGGTGTCGTGGACGCTCTCGCCGCGGCCGAGTTGCGTCTCGTTCTTGCACATGACGACGACCTCGCCACCGAGCTTCTTGAAGCCGACCTCGAAGCTGACGCGGGTCCGCGTCGAGTTCTTCTCGAAGATCATGCCGAGGGTGTGGCCGCTCGCGATGTCGAGGCGCCCGTTCTTGCCAAGGAGCCGTTTCAGGGTGAGCGCGTCATCGAGGATCTTCGGGATGCTGTCGGCGACATCGAGGATGCCGAGGACGTCCTTCTTGGTCTCGAGGGGCTGGGAGACAGGGTCGATGAGTGCTTGTTTCATGCGGCTTTCACCTCCGGGATGCGGTCGTTGGGGATGAGAAGGAACAAGGCGTGAGCGACGTGCTTTTCGGCGGCGAGGAACGCGGCGGCAAGGCGCTCGCGTTCGGCCCGCTGCAGTTCCCTTTGTTCGGCCACCGCTTCAGGGGCGGTCCCACCGGGGCTCGTCTTGGCGGCGGCGGCCGCTTGGGCACCGAGGACCGCACGCAACCCCGCGATGCCTTCCGAGCCGACGAACAGCCCGACGGCGGGAGCGATGTGCTCGTCGGAAAGGCCCGAAAGCGGCACGCCAGCGGCCTGTGCGGTGTCGACCAAGATGGCCGCGGCTTCGTGCGCGCTGCGGAACGGGACACCGTGGCGCACCAGGTGGTCGGCGACCTCGGTGGCGTCGGTGTGGCCGATCCCCGCTGCCGCTTCCATGCGCGCGACATCCGGCTCGAGGCCGGAGACGGCGGGCACCAGTGCGTCGAAGAGCGTGAGCGTGCGGTTCCATCCGGGGAGGACGACGCGTTTCATCTCCTGGAGGTCGCGGTTGTAGGCGGACGGCGATCCTTTCAGGGTGGTCAAGGCGGCGACGAGGGTGCCCATGGCCGTCCCGGCCGCTCCGCGCGCCACTTCGAAGACATCGGGGTTCTTCTTCTGCGGCATGATGCTGGAGCCGGTCGCGAACGCGTCAGGCAGGCGAAGCAGCCCGTAGGCGGGCGTCACGTAGAGGATGACGTCTTCGGCCAGTTGCGACACGTGGACGAAGAGTTGCGCCTCGACAGCGGCCAGTTCGACGAGGAAATCGCGGTCGGATACTGCGTCCATCGAGTTGCGGAAGGTCGCCTGGAAGCCGAGTCGGGCGGCGGTCGCCGCCGGGTCGAGCGCGAACGAGGTCCCGGCCAGCGCAGCGGCTCCGAGCGGGCACACGTCGATGCGACCAAGAGCACCGAAGAGGCGTCCGAGGTCGCGCAGGAAGCGCTCGGCGTGGAGGCCGGTCCAGTGGCCGAAGGTCACGGGTTGGGCCGGTTGCAGGTGGGTGCAGCCGGGCATGACCGCAGCGGGGGCCTTGTCACCGAGCGTTCCGAGCGCATCGACGAGGCCGATGATCCGTCCGGAGAGCGCGAAGACGTGCGCCCGCGCGGCGAGCCGGAGATCGAGGGCGACCTGGTCGTTGCGGGAGCGGCCCGTGTGGAGCTTCTTCCCGAGGTCTCCCACACGCGCCGTCAGCCACGCCTCGACGTTCATGTGCACGTCCTCGTGCACGGGGTCGAGCGGGAAGGCGCCGGCGCGGGCGGACACCAACGCATCCGTCAAGGCGACGCGCAACGTCTCCGCCTCGGCGGTGTCCAGGACGCCGGCGTCGGAAAGGGCCTGGACGTGGGCAAGCGATCCCAAGAGGTCCGCCTCGATGAGGAGGGTGTCCTCGGACGTCGAGTCGAGGAATCGTGCCGCTTGCGGGTCAAGCGGTGTCGAGAGGCGCTTCGAGCGCAGGCTCATCCTTGGTCTCCTTGACTGTGGTGTCGTTCGTCTGCTGTCCGCCGAGGACGGCGAGGGGGAGTCCCCAGATGGTGATGAAGCCCTCTGCCGCGGTGTGGTCGAAGGTGTCCCCGCCGCCATAGGTGGCGAGCTTGTGGGAGTAGAGGGCGTAGGGGCTGTAGCGGGACAGGACGATGATGTTGCCCTTGTAGAGGCGGAGCTTGATGGTGCCGGTGACGCGCGCCTGGGTGGTCGCGACGTAGGCCTTAAGGGCGTCCATGAGCGGGCTGTACCAGAGGCCGTTGTAGACGAGTTCGCCGAACTTCTGCTCGATGCCCACCTTGTGGTGGAGCACGTCCTTGGAGACGGTGAAGGATTCCAGTTCCTTGTGCGCCTTGAGGAGGACGACGGCAGCGGGGGCCTCGTAGACCTCGCGGCTCTTGATCCCGACGAGGCGGTCCTCGATGCAGTCGAGGCGACCCACGCCGTTGCCGCCTGCGATGGGGTTGAGGGCGAGAACGAGGTCCTTGAGGGGCATCGCTTCCCCGTTCAGGGTGGCCGGGACACCGTGGGAGAAGCCGATGGTGATGTCCTCGGGGTCGTCGGGCGCGTCCTGCGGGCTCCGCGTCCAGGCGTACGCGTCCTCGGGGGGAGCATGGCCGACGTCCTCGATGGGGCCGCTCTCGATGCTGCGGCCCCAGAGGTTCTCGTCGACCGAGTAGGCCTTGCCGGCCTTGACCGGGACGGGGATGCCGTGGGCGTCGGCGTAGGCGACCGCCTCGTCACGGGTGTAGATCCATTCGCGCATGGGGGCGATGGTCTTGAGCTTCGGGTCGAGGGCGCGCGTGGCGACCTCGATGCGCACCTGGTCGTTGCCCTTCGCGGTGCAGCCGTGGGCGATGTACGTGGCGCCTTCGGCGTGGGCCACCTGGACGAGGTGCTTGGCGATGAGGGGGCGCCCCAAGGCGGTGGCAAGGGGGTAGCCGAGGCCGTAGTTGGCGTTGGCTTGGATGGCGGGGGCGAGGACGTCCGTGCAGAACTCGTCCTGGATGTCGATGGTGTAAGCCGCTTTGACGCCGAGCGCCTTGGCCTTGGCGGTGATGGCGGCGAGGTCGGCGTCGCCCTGGCCGAGGTCGAGGGT
>JAHWKR010000007.1:35042-58485 GCA_019347805.1 Methanobacteriota archaeon | reverse complement strand
TCGACCGCAGCGGTGGTCCGGGATTACATCGACACCCACCCCTCGATCAAGGACTGTCTCACGGACGGCCTCATCAATCTGTCCGCCCTGTCCCGCCGGATCGTCGACGAGCGGGAACTCGAGAAACCCGAGGCGGTCCTTGTCGCCTGCCGCCGCTACGAACAGGAGGCCGCCAAGAAGGAGACCCCCCACCTGGAACGGAGACTGCGCGCGACCCTGGCCAAGTCACGGGTCGAGATCGCCTCCCGGGTCGCCATCGTCACGCTCCGGGCCGATTGGAAGATCTACCGTCGCTTCGAGATGTTCCTGCGTGACAGCCTCGCCGAGGGCCAGTTGCCCAAGCTCATCCAGGGCTCGCGCGCCATCACCTTCATCACGGATGGCCGCACCGCCGAGGCGATGCGCAAAGAGATCGAGCCCGAGAACCTCATCGATATCCAGAAGGACCTCGTCGAGATCAGCGTGGCGAGCCCGGAGTCGATCCGCACCACACCCGGTGTCATGAGTTTCCTCTATGGCAGCCTCTCCTCGAACGGCATCAACGTCCTCGAGACGATGTCCACCTACACCGACACCATCTTCATCGTCGAGTCACAGGACATGATGCGCTCCTTCGAGATCTTGTCGCGGTGCCTGGAAAGCGAGTGATCCGGAAAGATCCCTTCGTCCTGAGCGCCAAGGTGAAGACGATGCCGACGACGGCCGTCCTGCCGTCAGGCCGCCTCGAGCACGACGACACCGGGCTCGTCCTCGGCGTCCAGGACCCGCCGCTCGTCGCGTCGGTGGCGTCGCCGCAGACCCGCTTCGATGACCTCGACCGCGGCATGAGGGGTGCGCGATGAGAAGACGAACGGAGCGCCGTCATCCCGATGCACGACGACGGCCGGGCCGCGCCGGTTCAGGCAGAGCACGCTGCCGCGCAGACGCCCCTTGCCGGGGACGCGTACACGGTTGCCACCGGCCATGGCGGCCTCCACGGCACGCATCTTGTCGAACGGCAACTCGCGGTGGAAGCGGCCTTGCTCCAAAGAGATCCCGTTGGCGTCGACGCGCACGACGATCTCGCGCATCCACCAACCCATCCACAGGACGGTGCCGGCGGCACCGAGCGTGAAGAGACGGAAGAAGGTGCGCGCGAGGAGGGTCTCTCCGGGTGTGACGATCCAGCCTACCGTGATGAGGATGCCGGCGACCACAAGAAGCACCGCCCGTGCGGAGCTCGCCGTCGGCACATGTTCTTCGTAGAGCACACCTGCGGAAGCGCCCACCCCCCGCTCACCTGGATGTCGTTCCGGGACGTTCGATGTCGCGCTGAGCCCGACCATATCGACCCTGCGGCTCCATCGGACGGCCTTCCTTTTGTCCTTTTTGTGTGGGTCGCGGTGGTGGATCGGGGAACCGCTACAGAAAGTGGTCGGTTCACAGGTCGCGTATCGACATGTCGACGCCTGGACTAAGCCGGCCGCGCCTCTTGCACCGGAGTCTCCCCGGGAGCGGCCTGCGACGACAGGAGCGCGTCCAAGCCGGGGGGCACCCCCATGATGGAATACCCGGCGTCGACGTAGAGGATCTGTCCGGTCACTCCGCTTGCGAGGTCCGAGGCGAAGAAGAGCGCCGCGCCTGCGACATCCTCCTGTGTGACGTTGCGCTTGAGAGGGGCGCAGTGGGCCATCCAGCCGAGGATCTTGTCGAAGCCGGGGACTCCGGACGCGGCGAGGGTCTTGATGGGCCCCGCGGATATGGCATTGACCCGGACACCCCGCTGGCCGACGAGCGCCGCGAGTTCCCGCGTCACCGACTCGAGCGCCGCCTTGGCCGTTCCCATGATGCGGTAGCCAGGGACGACGCGCTCGGAGCCGAGGTAGGTCAAGGTCAGCATGCTGCCGCCCGCGTTCATGCGCGGCAGGGCGTTGCGCGCGAGCCGGATCATCGAATAGGCGGAGACGGTCATCGCCGTCTCGAAATCCTTCTGCTCGGTGAAGATGACCGGACGCCCGAGCGCCTCGGCGGGGGCGAACCCGATGGCGTGCACCAGGATGTCGAAATCCCCCGGGGCTTCCTCGAAGAAGCGTTGGACGCTCTCCTCCTCGGCGACATCGCACTCGAACTTGCCCTCGATCCAAGGGATGTCCTTGGTGAGCTGCATGAGGCGGGACAGGAACCGCTTCTGGTATCCGAGGGTCACGGTCGCGCCCGCGGCCGCGAGCTTCTGGGCGATGCCCCACGCGATGCTCGTCTCCGAGGCGACGCCGAACACCAGCGCCCGTTTGCCCTTCAGGTCGATCATGTTCCTCAGACGCGGCAAGAGGACCTCCGTATAGGGTTTTTGTCACCCCCCACACGGTTACCGGCAGGTGCGATGCGGGAAGATCCGATGCCGACCGCCGCCCCGATGGCTTCGACCGGCCCGATACCATCCCGGCTCACGGGTCGACCGCCCGCAACGGTTATCAGCCCGACCCGCTCCTCCAGCACTTGCGATGTGCCCCGCGGCCCGCGCTCACGCCCATACCGGCCCCTCCGGCCATCATGCGTGAGCCGACCGCATCCGCCCCGCCGCGCTGGCGCACACCGCTTCCCAGAGGCCCCCTCTGGCCAGGTTTTTCACGAGGGAATCCGGTCGCGCGTCAGCCGCGGCCGGAAAGGAGGATGAGACCCCCGTGACGGAGACCCCGAACCTCGAGACCCCGACCGCCGCCCGGTCCAGGACCGCGGCGACACCCGACCGAGCCGCACCGCTCAAGATCGCGGTGCCGAACAAGGGTCGCCTGTCGGAGCAATGCCTGGACCTCTTCACCCGTGCCGGCATCCGGCTCGATTACAGCCATGAGCGCAAGTTGTTCGCGGAGGCGCGTGAAGGGCGCATCAAGGTGCTGTTCTTGCGTGCCCAGGACATCCCGGAGTTCGTCGCCGACGGGGTCGCGCACCTCGGGGTCACCGGGCACGACATCATCGCCGAATCCGGTCGCCCGCTCGACGAGCTCATCGACCTCGGTTTCGGTTCCTGCCGGCTCGTCCTCGCGGTGCCGGAGGAATCGCCGATCCGGACCGTGGAGGACCTGCCCAAGCGCGTCACCTGTGCGACCAGCTTTCCCGCGCTTACCAAGGCGTGGTTCGAAGCGCGCAAGGTCGAGGCGAGGGTCATCCCGGTCTCGGGGGCCACCGAGATCACGCCGCACCTCGGCATCGCCGATGTCATCACCGACCTCACCTCCACCGGTTCGACCCTGGTCATGAACGGCCTGCGCGAGGTCGACACGCTCCTGCGCTCGAGCGCTCGACTCGTCGCGACACCTGGCCTCGGCGACGGCTCAATGGGCAGGGAGATCGAGGAGTTCGTCTTCGCGCTCCGCTCCGTCATCGCCGCACGCGGCAAGCGCTACCTGCTCGCGGACGTCCCGCGCACGGTGCTCGACGAGATCAGGGCGTTTCTGCCGGGGATCGCGGGGCCTACGGTGGTCGATGTCATCGGCGATGAGGACATGGTGGCCATCCATGTCGTGGTGGACGAGGCGATCATCTATGATGCGGTGGCGCGGCTCAAGCGCATCGGGGCGCGCGGGATCCTGGTCATGCCGATCGACCGGATGGTGGCGTGAATGGTACGCACAGAGGGCCCTGCGCTCCGTCTCGAGGTCCGGCGCCTATCGGGACTGGATCCGGAGGAACGGAAACAGATCCTGGAACGGGCCGTGGGGGAGGACGCGGATCTTCGTGCGCGCGTGCGTGACATCCTTGATGATGTCCGGGTGCGCGGCGACGATGCGCTTCGGGCCCTTTCCGCGCGGTTCGACGGCGTCGTCCCGGAACGGCTCGTCCTCGGTCCGGAGGAGATGGAAGAGGCGTGGGGAGCCCTGGACGCTCCGCTCAAAGCGGTCCTCGAGCGGGCCGCGCGCAATCTTGCTCGGGTCGCTGAGGGGACCATGCCGCTCGATGAGGAGGTCGAGGTGGAGCCGGGTCTTCTGGTCACCCAGCGTTTCCGTCCGCTGCGGCGGATCGGTTGCTATGTGCCGGGTGGCAAGGCGGCCTATCCTTCGTCCGTTCTGATGACCGCCGTGCCGGCGCGTGCGGCTGGTGTCGACGAGGTGGTGGTCGCCACCCCTCCGGGTCCCGATGGTCGTCCGCCCCTTGAGGTGCTCGCCGCCTGTCGTCTTGCGCAGGTGGACGAGGTCCTGGTCTCCGGCGGGGCGCAGGCCATCGGCGCGCTCGCCTACGGGACCGGGAGCGTCGCCGCTGTCGAGAAGATCGTCGGGCCGGGCAACCGCTATGTGACGGAGGCGAAACGGGCGGTCTTCGGTCGCGTCGGCATCGACTCACCGGCCGGGCCCACCGAGGTGCTCGTCTTGGCGGACGCCAGCGCAGACCCCACTTGGGTCGCCCTCGACCTCATCGCGCAGGCGGAACATGCAGAGGACGCGCGCTGCGTCCTTGTGACACCTGACGCAAGATTCGCCGAGGCGGTCGCCGCGCGCATCCCTGCACTCCTCGACGACCACCCCAGGGCGGCCATCGCAGGGCGTGCCCTTTCCGACCATGGCCTTCTCCTCGTCTCGGACGATGTGGACTCGGCGTGCGCCTTCGCGGCCGACTACGCGCCGGAGCACCTGCAGATCATGACCGAGACCCCGGATCTCTGGTCCGAGGCCGTGCCGACGGCAGGCACCACGTTCATCGGCCACCATGCCCCCGTCGCGGTGGGCGATTACCTGACAGGCGCCGACCACGTGCTCCCGACGGCCGGTGCCGCGCGTTGGGCGGAGCCGCTCTCGGCGCATGATTTCCTGCGCCGGACCACCGAGCAGCGGCTCACGCCCGACGCGGCGCGCGCACTCATCGATGACCTGGCGCTCTTCGCGCGCTCGGAGGGGCTGGAGGGCCACGCGCGCAGCATGGAGGCGCGCCGCGGCAAGACCCAGGAGGGTGGCGTGTGAAGTTCGATCCACGGGCCGCCATGCGGCGCTCCATCCATCATCTTGCGCCCTATTACCGCGCCCCGCGGGAACCGCTCTTGCGCATGGACCAGAACACGAACCTGGTGGGCCGCAACCCGACGCTCGGGCGCATCGGTCTCGACCGGCTTGAGTTCAACCAGTATCCGACCCGTGACGCCGACGACCTCATCGCCGGACTCGAATCGCACTATGCTCTTCCCGAGGGGAGTGTTTTGGCGGGGAACGGTTCGGACGAGATCCTGGACATCGTGCTGAAGGGTTTCACCGATCCCGGTGATTCGCTGGTGGTCCCGTCACCGAGCTATTCGCTCTATCCGTTCTATGCCGCGCTCCACGACCTCCGGTTCGAGGAAGTACCGCTCGATCTGGACCATCGCACCGACATGGACGGCCTGCTGGCCGCGGCGGGGAAAGTGACGCTCGTGGCGAGCCCGAACAATCCCACCGGTGGTGCCGTCCCCCGGGACGACCTTGTGCGTCTTGTCGAAGAGGCACCGGGCCTGGTCGTCGTCGACGAGGCGTACATCGAGTACGCGGACGAGGGGACGCTCCTTCCGCTCGTCACGTCGCAACGCAATCTCGTCGTCATGCGGACGTTCAGCAAGGCCTACGCCCTCGCCGGTGCGCGCCTCGGCTGGCTCGCCGCCCATCCCGACACCACGGCGGTGCTCGGCCTCGTGAAGCCGCCTTTCAACGTCAATGTGGTGACCGAGGCGATCGGCCTCCAGGCGCTCAAGGAACAGGCCTTCGTGGAGGAAGGCGTCGCCGTGGTGCGCTCGGAGCGGCCGCGGCTCGCCGCGGCGCTCGCAGAACGCGGTTTCGAGGTCGTCCCGAGTGACGCCAATTTCCTCTTGACGTTCCCCCCGGACGGCCTTGACGGCCCGGTGCTCGCCGAGCGGCTGCACGCGGCGGGGATCGCCGCCCGCATATTCCCTCGGGTGGCACGCTTGGCACGCGCCATCCGCTTCACGGTCGGGCCGCGGGCGGACAACGAGCGGCTCCTTTCGACCCTCGACCAGGTCCTTGGAGCCCGACGCATCGACCAGGAGGGAGCGGCTTGACCACGGTGCCGAGGCCGACAGGTCCAAGAAGCGACACGGGTCAGCCCGCTGCCATGGACCCTAGGGCACCCCGGGTCACGCTCTTCGATTACGGGGTCGGCAACCTGCACAGCATGCAGAAGGCCCTCGAGAAAGCCGGCGCCGACGTGTCGGTGACCCAGGAAGGGAACGACCTCCTCTCCGCGGAAGCCATCGTCCTTCCCGGCGTCGGGGCGTTCGGGGCCTGCATGGAGCGGCTCCTTCCGGTGCGCGAAGCGCTCCGCGAGCGCCTGGAGTCGGGCACCCCGTGCCTCGCGGTCTGCATCGGCATGCATCTGCTGTACGAGGGCAGCGAGGAATCCCCCGATGTTCCGGGTGTCGGCTTCCTGAAGGGAGTCGTCCGCACGTTCCCCAAGACCGTCGGCAAGGTCCCGCACATGGGCTGGAACGAGGTGGTCCCGCAGACGTCACCCGCGGCCGACGTACACGCTCCGGTCCCGGAACGTCCGGTCCACGCCTACTTCGTGCACTCCTATTATGTTCCACCGGATGCGTCGACACGCGCCACGACCGATTATGGCCTCGCCTTCGCCAGCATGGGAGCGAAAGGACGGACGGTGGCGACGCAGTTCCATCCGGAAAAGTCGTCGACGGTCGGTCTCGGCATCATCCGACGCTGGGTCGGTACCCTGGGAGGTGCCGCATGAAGGTCTATCCCGCCATCGACCTGCGTGAAGGGGCGACCGTGCAACTCGTCGGGGGTGACCCAGACAAGGAGCCGGTGCGCCACGAAGACCCGCTCGCCGTCGCCATCAAATGGGCCGAGAAGGGCGCGGGTCTGTTCCACATCGTCGACCTCGACGCGGCGCTCGGGACCGGGTCGAACCTGTGGGTCGTCGACCGCATCCTGCGCACCTTGCCGCAACCAGTGCAGCTCGGGGGCGGTGTGCGCAGCCTCGTCGACATCCAGAAGCGCATCGACATGGGCGTCGGACGGGTCATCATCGGCACGCAGGGCATCAAGCATCCCGATTGGCTCGCCGAGGCGTGTCGCGTCTTCCCGGACCGCCTGGTCCTCGCGATCGACGCCCGCGGCGACGATGTCGCCATATCCGGTTGGCAGGAGGCGAGCGGGCTCAAGGTGGAGACGGTTCTGAGTCGTGTCGAGGAGATGCCGCTCGCAGCGGTGCTCTACACGAACATCGACATCGAGGGCGGCATGGCGGGTGTCGACGCGAGCGCGGTCGACAACGTCGTCCGCCACTCGGCGCACAAGGTCATCGCCTCCGGGGGCATCGCCACCTTGGAGGACCTGGACACGCTCGCTTCGCTCGGTGTCGATGCCGCGGTGCTCGGCATGAGCATCTACACGGACCGCATCGACCTCAAAGAGGCGATCGAGCGGGTCGAGGGCCGCAAGGTAGAGGTGTCCGGTCGGCATGTCCTCATCCCGAAACCGGCCGTGCAATGGGGGGGCGTCCCGGAAGGGACGCCGGACCACCGGGTCATCGGCGGTATTGATGGCGAAGAAGGTTTCGAGGAGGAAGACCTCGACGAGCCGGACGACGGTCTCGTCTATCACGATCCCGACCTGGAACGCGAAGAGGCGCGTCCGCGCCCGCGGCCCGATGGTGGCCTGTGGGGACGGCGCCGACGACAGGACGATGACGACGAAGAGGTGGAGACTTGAAGGAACGACCACGCACCGCGGTGCTTGAACGGCGCACGCGCGAGACCGACATCAGCCTCTCGATCCAGCTCGATGGCGACGGCATCGCCGACATCGAGACAGAGGAGTTCTTCCTGGAGCATATGTTGCGCACGTTCGCCAAGTACTCCGGGATCGACATCCACCTCAACTGTGACGGGGACCACCCGCACCACCTCATTGAGGATGTTGCCATCACGCTCGGCCGTGCGGTGCGCGCCGCCATCGACTCCGGTCCCGACATCGAGCGCATCGCCGACCGTACCGTCCCCATGGACGACGCCTTGGTCTTCGCCGCGGTGGACCTCATCGACCGGCCCTACTTCCGCGGCGAGTTGCCGATGCCGATGTTCGGCCACTTCCTGCGCAGTTTCGCCCACGAGGGCCGGTTCTGTCTCCACGTCCGCGTCCTCGACGGGCATGACGAGCACCACGTGACCGAGGCGGCCTTCAAGGCGGTCGGCCTCGCCATCAAGGAGGCGATCCGGGTGCGCGACGCCGGGATCCTCTCGACCAAGGACCGGATCAAGGTAAAAACGGGGTAGGGGGTCTAGGGGAAGGGGGCGTCGCCCCCTTCCCCAGTGACCCTCTGGTGCTTCCATGTCACTCAAGAAACGCATCATCCCCTGCCTCGACGTCGATGGCGGGAACGTCGTAAAGGGCGTCCGCTTCCAGGACCTGCAGATCGTCGGGACGCCGCCCGAGATGGCGCGTCGCTACGAGGAGCAGGGTGCGGACGAGATCGTATTCCTCGACATCAGCGCGAGCCATGAGGCGCGGGCGACGGTCTATGACCAGGTGCGCGAGACGGCACGATCGCTCTTCATCCCGCTCACGGTGGGGGGCGGCATCCGTACAGCCGAGGATGTCCGGTCCGCGTTGAACGCGGGCGCCGACAAGGTGGGGATCAACACGGCCGCCGTGGACCACCCCGAAGTGGTCGCGGAGTCGTCACGGCGTTTCGGCGCGCAATGCATCGTGGTCGCGATCGATGCAAAGCAGGTATCGGGCTCCGGCACCGAGCATCCCCACGGGGAGCCGCAGTGGGAGGTCTACACCCACGGGGGCCGCACGCCGACCGGCCTCGACGCCGTCGCGTGGGCCATCAAGGTGGCGAACCTCGGGGCGGGCGAGATCCTGCTCACATCCATGGACGCCGACGGCACCAAGGACGGTTATGATACGGCGCTCACCGCCGCGGTCTCCGGGTCGGTCGATGTCCCGGTCATCGCATCGGGCGGTTGCGGGAAGGTCGGGCACATCGTCGAGGCACTCACCCATGGTCAGGCAGACGCCGCGCTTGCGGCTTCCATCTTCCACTATGGCGAGACGACGGTAGCGGAGGTCAAAGTGCGGCTCACCGAGTCCGGTGTCCCGGTCCGTCCGGTCAAGGAGGTGGTCCATTGAGGAAGCTGGCTCGCGATGCGATCGCCACGGCCGTCAAATGGAACGCCCTCGGGGAGCATCTGCCTCCGCTTGTCCCGGTCGTCGCACAGGACGAGGCGACCGGTGCGGTGCTGATGCTCGCGTGGGCCGACAAAGAGGCGCTCGAGCGGAGCCTCGACACGGGCCGGATGCACTACTGGTCGCGCAGCCGGCGCGCGCTTTGGATGAAGGGGGAGACCTCCGGCCATATCCAGGAGGTCTCGGCGCTCTATCTCGATTGTGACGGAGATGCGGTCCTTGCCCGCGTGCGGCAGACCGGCCCGGCGTGCCACACAGGGAGCGCCACCTGTTTCCACGAAGAAGAGGACCCGGACGGCCGTATCGGCGACACGCTCACGGCGCTCGCCGCGCTTGTCCGGTCGCGTCGTCGGGAGCCGCGTGCGGGTGGCTATACGGACAAGTTGCTCGCCGACACCAACCTGCGGCTCAAGAAGGTCGGTGAGGAGTCGGGCGAGTTCCTGGTCGCCGCGGCGCGCGACGACCGTCACCAGATGGTCTACGAGGCGGCGGACCTCCTCTATCACCTCGTCGTCGCCCTCGAGGGGGCGGACGTGCCGTTCGAAGCGGTCCTGGATGCGCTCGCCGAGCGACGCAAGTGATCATTCAAGGCGCACGATCTGCACGGGGCAGGGCGCCTTCTCGACGAGCGCCGCGGCGACGCTGCCGATGTGGTACTGGTGGGACAGCTTGCGTGTGCCAAGGACGACGAGGTCGCGTGCCCCGAGTTCGTCGACCAGTTCGCGCACCACGTCGGAGCCGTGGATGACCTCGGTCTTGAGTTCGACGCCGTGCTTCTTCGCGAGCTTCTCGAGATAGTCGAACTTGTCCGGGGCTCCGTCGCCGGCGTCGCCCGAGACGTGGACGGCGCGCACCGGGAGCTCCAGTGCAGCGGCGATCTCGACGGCCCACTGCTGGGCGAGGAATTCGCGGTCGGTCCCCTGGACGGGGACGACGATCTGTTCAGCGGGATGGAAGGCGCCGGTGTTGGTCGCCATTGGTCGGGGATACGCCCCTGGCTCTTAATCTCGGTGCCTGCCGGTCATCGGTGGGAACACCGGTCTACCGTCGACGGGCGAGGAAGAGCGCGACACCTGCGAGGAGGGCGACCACGATGAGGGGGTGGGGGCCCGGCAACCGCGGCTGGGGGCCTTCTTCGGCCTGGATGAGCATGCCGAGACCGGCGTGTCCGGGGACATCACACCAGTAGTCGAACGGCGGGCCGCCGTCCTCGGGGACCTCGAAGACGAACGATGCGGTGGCGCCGGGAGCGAGGTCGACAGAGTTGGCGACCGTATCCTTCTCGGTCGAGCCGAGATACGAACCGAGGTAGAGGTTGTGCTGGGCGTTCGGGCCCTCGTTCGTGACGCGGAAGAAGATCCGCTCACCGGGTTCAAGCTCGCCGGGCGCGACGCCGTCGATGCCCCATTCGAAGAGGCTCACGTCGATCGTGCGGTCGACATCCTCGGGCGGTTCGTCACCGGTCTCGTTCGCCGGTTGGTCCGTGATCTCCTCCTCTCCGGGCGCCGCGGCCGCGGTGCGGGGCGCGAAGTTGCCGATGCGCGGGTCGTCTTCGGGGAAGACGACGAGGGCTCCGGTCATGGCGCCATGGCCGATGCCGCAGAACTGCCGGCATTGGATGATGTAGGCGCCGGGGTCGCGGGCGGTGAAACTGACCTGGGTCGGTCGCCCGGGATTGGCGTCGATGATGAAATCGAGCTCCGGGACGGAAAAAGCGTGGATGACGTCGGTCGCGGTGACATTGAAGACGACCGTGGTCCCGGAACGGAACTCGAGCGTATCGATCGCTTCCAGCGATGCGTCTTCGCCGTTCCAACCGCCGAGTGTCCCTTCGGTCCCGTCCGGCATCTTGTACGAGAACGTGAACTGGGACGCGACGATGTCGATGTAGACGATGTCTTCCGGTTCGTCGAACGTGGGGAAATCGGTCGCCTGCATGCCGTTGAACGAGATGATGAGGAGCCACACCATGACAAGGGCCGGCCCGATGGTCCACGCGACCTCGAGCTTGGTGCTGCCGTGGATGTCGGGGCCCTTCTCGGGGCCTCCCGCCCGCTTGCGGTAGCGGATGAGGAAATAGACGAGCATGACCTCGACGATGAGGAAGACCGCGATGGAGACCCAGGTGACCTGATGGAAGATCTCGTTCGTCGTCTCGCTGATGTCCGTCTTGGGACCACCGTCGTGGAACGCGGCGACCGTCGGGACCGCGAAGAGCACGATGATGAGGGCCCCGACGAGGACCTTCCAGGTACGGGAGGACACGGCGGCGCGAAACTACGGGGCGTATATATGATTTTCAGAACTCGTCAATGGTGTGCCCCTCCGCGGAGCAAGGATGGATGGCCGGCGGAGCGCCATGCGTCTCTGCCCCCGGCCACCGCCGGCCACTCTGCGCCCGCAGGACACAGCGTGAAGGACCAGGGGTCGGCCGCGTCCCCCCTGGAGCCGCCGCTCGTGCCTGTGGGTGGTCGGTCGCGCTTCCGCCGCATCATAGATGATGCTATGGCTCGACCGCACCCGATGTGGCCGCCAAGCGCACCGTAGGGCCTCCCGAGAAAAACCGCCTGACATGTCGGAACCTTCTTCAAGGCACTTCATTTCCGCCGACCCCGCCGGGGGTACCCTTCGGCCCCAGCCCATACCAGGAGGAAACGAGTTGTCCGGACCTCGTCCCAGCAGGCTGAAACAGTGGCTCTTTACGACCGATCACAAGCAGATCGGCATGCTCTACTTCTGGACAGCCTGGATCGCCTTCGCGATCGGCGGTCTGATGGCCCTTCTTGTACGGCTCGAGCTGTGGGACGCCCCGCCGGACTCTTGGGTCTACGCCGAGACCTACACGCAGCTCTTTACGGTGCATGCCATCACGATGATCTTCCTGTTCGTGATGCCCATGTCG
The DNA here is from genome assembly GCA_019347805.1 of Methanobacteriota archaeon. GTDB lineage: Archaea > Thermoplasmatota > E2 > JACPAO01 > JAHWKR01 > JAHWKR01. The sequence continues at coordinate 46,419 of JAHWKR010000007.1, read as the reverse complement.
GCGGCCTTCGGGAACTATTTCGTGCCGCTCATGATCGGCGCCAAGGACATGGCCTATCCGAGGATCAACGCGTTGTCGTACTGGCTCATCCCGCCGGCCATCATCCTCCTCTGGTGCGGCTTCCTGTTCAATCTCCTGAACGTCTGGTTCGGGATCGAGTTCCTGACCAATATCAAGCCGGTGGCGACCGGTTGGACCGGCTATCCGCCGCTTTCCAACATCCTAGGTTCGCCGAGCTTCGGCACCGACCTGTGGCTCATCGCGCTCGTCCTGCTCGGCACCGGTTCGACGCTCGGTGCCATCAACTTCATCGTGACCATCATCAAGCTCCGGAAGCCCGGGATGACGATGCACCACATCCCGCTCTTCGCCTGGAGCTGGCTGGTCACCGCGGTGCTTTTGCTCCTGGCCACGCCGCCGCTCACGGTCGCCCTCTTCGGTCTCCTTCTGGACCGCAATTTCGGCACCGGGTTCTTCGTGCCGTCGCTCGGCGGGGACATCATCACCTGGCAACACCTGTTCTGGTTCTTCGGGCACCCCGAGGTCTACATCCTCATCCTGCCGGCGATGGGGGTCATCAACGAGATCCTGCCGCGTTTCACCGGCAAGCCCATCTTCGGTTACCACGCGATGGCGTGGTCGATGGTGGCGATCGGTTTCCTCGGCTTCGTCGTCTATGGCCACCACATGTTCACGACGGGCATCGACCCGCGCGTGCGGGCGACCTTCATGGCGATGACCATGGCCATCGGCATCCCGACAGGGATCAAGATCTTCAATTGGCTCGCGACGCTCTGGAAGGGGGTCATCGAGTTCAAGGCCCCCTTGCTCTTCGCGATCGGGTTCATCTCGATGTTCGTGATCGGCGGCATCAACGGCGTCTACACCGCCTCGATCCCGGTCGACTACAAGCTGCACGACACCTACTGGGTCGTCTCGCACATCCACTACGTGCTCTTCGGGGGCGCCGCCATGGGCCTCTTCGCGGCGACCTACTACTGGTGGCCGGTCATGACGGGCCGCATGTACAGCGAGACGCTCGGCCTTTGGCACTTCATCGTCACCATGGTCGGTCTCAACATCGTGTTCTTCACGATGCACTTCATCGGCCTCGAGGGCATGCCGCGCGGGGCCGCCGAATACCGGGTGCAACTGGAGGGCATGAACCAGGTCGCCACCATCGGCGCGTTCCTCCTCGGCGCCGGGCAGATCCTCTTCTTCTGGAACATGTTCTGGAGCATGAAGTGGGGTCCGAAGACCGAGCACAACCCGTGGCGCGCGGACCCGTACGTCCTCGAGTTCACCGAGCACCACTATCCGGCGCATTCCCCCGACCCGATCGTCTTCGTGAAGGGCCAGGAGCCGCCGGAGACGCCGGTCGCCGACGGGACGGAGAAACGGCCGGCGCCGTCCGGGACCACCGCCTGATCCGTTCGCTCTCGCCTCTTCCCTTCTCGTTCACTTCTCGTTCCCTTCTCTTTTCAGCCGTCTCCTGGGTCTGAACGTCAGGTTCAAGTAATCCACACGCTAACCATGCAAGGAGACCATGGCGAAGACGGTCCAACACAAGCATCCGATTCGCGCCCAGAAAGCGCTCAACATCGCGATTTCCATGGTCGCCGCCGGATTGGCGCTCCTCATCATGGGCGTCGCCTATCTCTGGTTCGGACCGACCGGTGCAGACGTCGTGTACGGCTGGTTCGTCGCCACCACCGTCGTGGGTGTCACCATCCTCCTCCTCTCTCCGGTCATCTATTTCTCCGCGATGGAGGCCCTGGAGCCCGACGCCTACCTGCACGAGAAGCAGTAGGGGAGGACAGAGATGACGGGGCGGTCCCGTCGACAGGCCCGGTCCGCCATGGTGGACCGATCGGACACCACAGGATTTTTTCGGCACCTGCCCACAGGGTCCGGCACCGACCGCTTTCGACCAAGCAGGTCATGTCGAGCGCTGTCAGAGGGCGGTGTGACGACCCTTGTGTGCGATAGTCACGACCCTTGTGTGCGATAAGGGAGGCAGGGGAGAAAAACGGTTCAGTTAACGATGCTCCTGTCGAGGCCCTGGAATAGCGGAGCGTCCGTTTTGGATCGCTCGGGGCTCGGGCTTCCACGTGGGAGAAAATGACGTGGGTCCCTGGGGGGAAGGGCGTCGCCCTTCCCCCCAGACCCCCCATCCCTGGTTTAAAACCAACCCATCGTCGGCGCCGCGTAGAGCGCGAAGAACACGACGATCCACACGAAGTCGACGAAGTGCCAGTAGTAGGCGGCCGAGGTGACCCCGCGGTGACGTTCGGGCGTGAAGTGGCCCTTCGCCCCGCGCACCATGATGACGACGAGGAAGATGACCCCTGCCAAGACGTGGAGACCATGGGTTCCGGTGAGGGCGAAGAACGAGGTCGCGACGACGCCGTTCTGGATCGTGAAGCCGATCTCGATCAAGTGGAGGTATTCCTGCACCTGGAAGAACAGGAACACGAGACCGAGCAGGATGGCCCCGGCGAAACCGAAGACGAAGCCTTTCCGGTTGTTGTTCAGGAGCGCCATCTCGCCCATGTGCATGACGACACCGGAGGCGACCAGGATGACCGTGTTGATCAAGGTCGGCGCGAAGACGTCCGCGGCGATGCCCTGGAAGGCGGCGTAGTCGCCGTTGACGCGCGCCTGGAACCAGACCGCGAAGAGGCCGCCGAAGAGCATGACCTCGGTGGCAAGGAACATGACGATGCCCCACCAGGCATTGTTCTTGACCCCTTGGGTGTGTTCGGTGAGGGGGTTCTCGCCGTGCGGCCAGTGGGCGTGGTCCTCACGGGCCCAGCCGTAGACCCCGAAGAGGAGCAGGAGGACTCCGACCATCGACAGCGCCCCCGGGATCGCCTCGTTGCCGGTCCCCGTCAGGTGGAAACGGCCCCACAGGAAGATGGATACGAGGCTCACGGCCGCGACGATGGCGACGAAGAGCGGCCATCCTGACAGGTGCAGGTGGTGCCCCGCATCGTGCGCACGATCGGCCTTCGCGGGCTCTGTCTCATAAGGCTTGTCTGGATATTCCATCCTGTGGCCTCGGCGCGGGGTAGCGGGGGGGCCATAAAATGGTTGTCGCGATGCGCCGCGTGCGGGCGGTCTCCCGACCCTGGTCGGCGAGGCCCTTCATCGGAGCAACATACTTGAGCCGCCGGTCGACTCGCGCGCCAAGCGCATGCGCCTTCCGCTCGTTCTACTCCTTGTCCTGACCCTCATCGCCGTCGCTGGCCCGGCGCTGGCGCACACGGCGGGCGACGCCACAGTGGAGACCCGGGTCGTGATGCCGGCTTGGGTCGCGTGGGGGGCGGGTGCGCTCGTTGTCGCGTTGTCGTTCGCCCTGGTGGGCGTCTTCGTCGGCCGGGAGCCCCGTTTTGGCCACGGTGCGCCCCTGCCTGCCGTCGATGGCGTCTTCGGGCGTGCCGGTGGTGTTCCGGTCGGCCAGGTGGTCGGCTTTGCGTTTCTTGCCGCGACCATCGCCGGTCTCGTTTTCCCGGCGGCTCCGCTTCCGAACGTCCTGGTCTGGCTCGTCGTGTGGGCGGGGCTCGCGACCGCGGCCTACACGATGGGCGACGTCTGGCCGCGCATCGACCCGTTCCGTCTCATCGGTCGTGCCACTGCGGCGTTCCGTGGCGGTCCCGCGCCGTTCCGTTATCCGGCTTGGCTCGGCTCTTGGCCGGCGGTCTTGCTCTTCCTTGGGATCGTGGGGCTCGAGGTCACCGGCCCCCTCGGGCACTCCGGTGGCACGCTGGCGTGGTCGGTCGGGATGTACACGCTCCTGGTCTTGGCCGGTATGCTGCTCTTCGGTGAGGAGAGGTGGCTCGCCGAGGCGGAGGTGTTGGGTCGCACGTTCCGTTGGTGGGCCGCAGCATCCCCTTTCCGCCGGGAAGACGGCCGACTCCGGGTCGGGGTTGCGGGGGCCCGGCTGGACGCGCTCCCGGTCATCGGGGTCTCCGATGTCGCCTTCACGCTCGCCGTGCTCTACGGCGTCAACCATGACGCGTTCTCCAACGGTCCGCCGGGTGCCGCCGCGCGGGGCATGATGGCGGGGCATGTCGTGGAGCCCTGGTCTTCGCTCGTCCTTCTGGCTGGTGGTTATCTGCTCTTTCTCGTGGTGTTCTTCCTCTGCGCCGCCTGGATGCGCCGGATGAGCGGGACGTTGCTTCCGACAGGTACCGTAGCCGCGCGGTTCGTCGCCGCGCTCGTGCCGATCGCGGTGGGCTACCACCTCGCCCACAATCTGCCACGTTACCTCACGGAGGCGCCCCTTCTCCTCGCCGCCTTGTCGGACCCGTTCGCCCAGGGCTGGGATGTTTTGGGGACCGCACATTGGACCACCCTTGCCTTGTCCTCGGACACCTGGGGTTGGTTGGGCTACTTCGCGGTCTTCGCCATCCTCGTGGGGCACGTCCTGGCGGTCGTCGCCGCGCACCGTCTTGCGGTGCGGCTGTTTCCGAGCCGGGTCCAGGCACTGAAGGCCGAAGTGCCGCTCACCGTGGTCATGGTCTTCTACACGTTGGTGGGGCTGTGGCTCGTCTCCGCGGGAGGGAGTGCATGAGCCGCGGACCGGAGGCCTTCACTTGTCGCTTCTGCGGCCACAAGGAGCGACGGGAGGAACATGTCGTGCTGCACATCGGCCGCGCCCATGCCGGTGTGCTGGATGGGCAGGAAGCGGCGGCGTTCGCTGCCGCCAAAAAAGAGGAAGAGGCCATCCTGCACCGTGTCTCGCTCCACGTCGGTGCGGCGCTCTTGGTGCTTCCGATCGTCCTCTTCTATCTCTTCCTCATCGGCGCGTTGCTGCAGGCGGGGGCCAACATCGGCTTCGCGTTGATGGGCGCGCCAGGGATCGTCGCGTTCTGTGTGTTCGGCTACTTCCTGATGCTGTCCCGTGACCGGCTCTCGACACGGCCCGACCTAATCGACACGCCGGACCAGGACCGCGACACCTGAAGAGGACTATCCGGCCGTCTTCTGTTCGGGGGTGCCGAGGGCGGTGTCGAGCGCCTGGGTGATGAGTGTCTCGGCCTCCGCGGCGAGGTCGCAGACGGTCTCGTTCGTGATCATGCGGAGTGCCGAGGTGGGTTTCATCGCCGACACGATGACCGTGCCGTGGTGCGAATAGACCACGACGTTGCAGGGCAGCATGACGCCCAATTCCGGTTCCGCGGCGAGGCCTTTCGAAGCGAGCTTCGGGTTGCAGGCGCCTAGGATCTTGTAGGGTTCCACGTCGAGGTCGAGCTTCTTCTTCAGGGTCGCCTTGACGTCGATCTCGGTCAGGATGCCGAAGCCGACGTTGGAGAGGGCTTCGCGCAGTCGTGCCTCGGTCTCTTCCAGGCCCACGGGGCTCGGACGGGTGATCGCGTAATCGGCCATGGCCGGGGCGATGCCGCGCGCCGTCATGAACGTATGGGGCTCACGCATGCCGGACGACGCTGTAGAGCTTCTTGAGGACCACCGCGACGCCGAAGAAGACCGTGGTCGCGAAGGCGATGGAGCCGCCAGAGGCGAAGCCGTACTGGGCCGAGGCGAGGAGGCCGACGATGACGCTCGTCACACCGAAGGCGACCGAGAGGAACAGGGCGCTGCGGTAGCTCTGGGCGAATTGGAGGCTGGTGGCAGCGGGGACGACGAGGAGCGCGGTGACGAGCAGCACGCCGACCAGTTGCGCAGCGAGCACGATGCCGGCCGCGGTCAGGCTGATAAAAAGGGCGTTCAGGAACCCGACGGGGAGACCGGAGACCCGTGCCGATTCGTCGTTGAAGGTGACGTAGAGGAACTCCTTGTGCAGGACGAGGAGCGTCAGGAAGAGCAAGCCGCCGAAGATGACGATGAGGCGCATCTCGGGCTCGGCGATGCCGTAGATGTTGCCGAAGAGGACACCCATGATGTCGACGTTGAAGCCGCCCGTGCGCGACACCAGGATGACACCGAACGAGAAACCGGCGGTGAAGATGATGCCGACGGCGGTGTCGCTCGTCACGATGCGCCGGGCGCTGAGGAAATGGATGAGCAGGCCACCGATGACGGCGAAGACGAGGGCGGTGCCGATGGGATAGAAGCCCAACACGAGCCCGAGGGCGATACCGGAGAAGCTGATGTGGGCGATGCCGTCACCGATCATGGCGAGGCCGCGCAGGACGACGAAGATGCCGAGCATGGCGAGCACTACGCCCATGATGATGCCGGTAAGGAGTGCCCGCTGCAGGAACTCGTGCTCGACGAAGAGGTCGAACGCGTTCAGTCGCCCCACCCTCCGATGTGCCGGTGGTCGTGCAGGCCGAGGTCGTACGCCGCTCCGTATCCGCCTTCCTCTTCGAACGCGTGCGGGTCACCGTCATAGACGATGGTGCGGTTGAGGGCGACCAGGCGATGGGTCGAGAGCGCGATGGCCTGCGTGTCGTGCGAGATCAGCAGGATGGTCATGTCGTGCGAGTGGTTGAGGTGGTCAAGAAGGGCGTAGAAGCGCCCCCGTGACTCCGGGTCGACCCCGGTCGTCGGTTCGTCCAGGATGAGGAGTTCCGGTTCTCCGGCGATGGCCTTGGCGAGGAAGACCCGTTGCCTTTCGCCACCGGAAAGCGACCCGATGCGGCGTCTCGCCAATCCATGCACGCCGACCTCGTGGAGGGCATCGTCGACCGCCTGGCGGTCTTCCTGTCGGTAGGGCCGGAAGAGGCCCCGTCGGCCGGCGCGTCCGAGGAGGGCGATCTCGCGCACCGTGGCCGGAAATCGCGGGTCGACATGGACGACATGTTGGGGTACGTAGGCGACGCGGGGCCAATCGTGGAAGCGGTTCGGAGCGGTGCCGAAGAGGCGCATCCGGCCGTCCGTGTAGGGCAGGAAGCCGAGGAGCGCCTTGATGAGCGTGGTCTTGCCGCCGCCGTTCGGGCCGACGATGCCGACGAACTCGCCGCGGCCGATGTCGAGGTCGATGTCCTCGAGGACGCGGTGGTCGTCCTGGTCGACCGAGACACCGCGGATGCTCACGATGGGTTCGTCGTCTGGCATCGGAGTGCGTCCCCCAGGTTGTCGCGGTTGACGGCCATGAGGCTGAAATAGTCCGCCCCTTCGGCCCTCTGTTCCGGCAGGAGCGATTCGATGGGGGAGAGCACGCGGGCCTCGGCGCCGGTCTTCTCGGCGATGCGCTGGACGACGCCGTCGTCGACGCTCTCTTCGAAGAAGACGATGGGGATGTCGCGCTCGTCGATGAGCCGGATGAGGCGGTCGATGGTGCGGGGATCCGGTTCGACCTCGGGGCTGAGGCCGGCCACGGCGGCGACCTGGAATCCGTAGCGGCGCGCCAGATGGCCGTAGGCGTCGTGCGAGACGACGATCGTGTCGAGGGCGCAGTCGGTGAGCGTCTCCTCGAACGAGGCATGGAGGGCCTCGAGTTCGGCGACGAAGGCGCGGGTGCGCTCCTGGATGACCTCCGTGGCGTCGGGGAAACGTTCCATGAGCACCGCGGCGACCCGCCACGCGGTCTGCGCGTGCAGGACGGGGTCGAGCCAGGTGTGGGGGTCCTCGTTGCCGTGGCCATGGCCGTCGTCGTGAACGGGATGCTCGTCACCGGCATCGTGGGCGCCCGTGTCCGTGTGGGGCTCATCGGTGTGATCCACGCCGCCGTGGTCGCCGTCCGTGTGGTTCTCATCGTCGTGGTGCGCGTCGTCGTGCCCGACGCCTTGGAGGAACCCGCCGGAGAAGCTCGCCTCGGGCAACAGGTCGATGTCGAGGAGCGGCAGGACGACAACGTGCGGTGGCGCGGCGTCATCGAGGCCATGGATGGCCCGGTCGGCCCAGCGGTCGAACCCGCCGCCCTGTTGCAGGAGGAGCCCGCTGCGCGCCATGCGGTCGATGTCACGGACGCTCGGTTCCCAGTGGTGCGCTTCGGCCCCGGACGGGATCATGGTGGCGACGGTCAGTTCCGGCGCGGCGATCCGTTCGGCGATGAAGCCGAGCGGATAGACGGTCGCGAGCACGTCGACGCTGGGAAGGGGTCCGCCGAGGCAGCCGGCGAATAGCGGAGCCGCCAGGACGACGAGGACCAGGAGAGCGGGGCGGGGACGGGAGGCCACGAGCGCCGGTCAGCACAGCGGGCTCATAACGCTTTGCCCCTTGTTGTGAACCTGCGGGCCCGTCTTTCACAAGACAGTATCAGATAAAACGCTGAGATGGCTTGGCGCCGGGTCTTCGAGGCAGGCGGTGATCGTGGCTGCATCAGCCGTCATACCAAAGGGGCCGCTCGATGACACCAAAAAGCGCAAACGTGTTTTCCGTCGCGTTTTCTGAGGCGGTCACGCTTACTTGGAGGGTGTCGGCCGGGTGGCCTAAATTTGGCGTCCACATGGTCGTCAGGTCACCTGCGGTCCAACATTCTGTGCCGGGGCAATCATGGCCATCCTTGTCGCGGATGAACGGCATGCTGGTATTGTCCTCGGGGTGGCTGAACACAACGCGGTCTGCAGCATAACCGCCAATAGTGCGGGTGACGATCCACCTGGCCCCCTCTGACGCGAGCTGCGCCATTGCTAAAGATTCACCGTTGGTCACAACAAACGGCTCGAGACGCAGTATCGACGGCGATCCCATGACTCGTTGAATGATGACTTTAACTTCCGTGGAGAGTGTGATGTCGATCTGGCTTCGATTCGCGCCAAAGAGAGCATCGAACATGTAATAACGACCTGCATCGAGCTGCCCCCATGTCGTGTAGTTTTCGCCATCGGTCTGCATCGTACCCTTCCGGCAGGCAAGGATCCCGCTGTCGCATGATGTATGCGCTTCGGTCAACCTGTATCCTTCCAGAACGAACGCCGGATCATCCAGGGTGGTGATCAATCCAGCATGACGCCAGTAAGCAGATGTCGAGTCCCACTCGCCATAGGCTCTTGAGTGGAACTTGAACGCGGTCGGCCGGTCGAGCTCGAAATGGATCATTAAGACGTCGTCGGTGCCATTAGACGAAAATCGGACGATCTCTTGAAACTCCTGGTCGAACCGGCTCGCCGCCTGCTGGCTCTCCGGATCAGGGGCCTCGTTTGGCGAAGTCATGCAACCCGAGACCAACATTATCAGCGAGCAGGCCAGTATAACGCGATTCATTTCAGGAATCCAGAAACCTGCATAGCCAATCGCCCTTTAAAGCAACGGGCCAAAAATCGAGGGGGAGAGGAATGAGGAAGAGGAAGGGTCGGGCCGGCTAGGACGGCGTGATCTGTGCGTTCGCGGCAGTCTTGCCGTGGTTGGGGGCCTGTCCGGGTTCGAGGAGCTTGCCGAACTCGTGGATGCCCGTCACGGTCACGGTGAACGATTCCTTGCCGTCCGTGGTCTGGGCGTCGCTGGTCGTTCCCTTCTCGTCCTGGACCGGGCCCGGGGCGGAGACGAGGGTGACGGTGACCGTCCAGGTGCCGGAGTTGCTCGTGTCGTCCGGCCGGTCGGTGGCGAGCTTGGCGGCGGCATCGAGCATCCCGGTGCCGGAGGCGCTCTCGGGCCAGGTCGAGTTCATCGTGTGCTCGACGGTGACCTTGCCCTCGACGTGGGTCTGCGTTTTCTCTGCCACGACCTCGCCGCTGGGGTCCTTGAGTTCGATCTTGAGCGTGTCACCCTTGTTGAGGGTCTCTGGGCTCCCTCCGAACGCCTGGTCCTCGTCCTTCCATTCGAGGAAGGCGGTCACCTTGACGAGGTTGGGCGCAGTGAGGGCCCACTTGCTGTCGGCCGATTGGCCGACCGTGAGGTTGGTCTCGCTGGTGATGCCCTTGAAGGTCGCTTGACCGACCTCGACCGGGTATTCCTGGGTCTCGTTCGAGGTGCGGACCCAGGTCGTCTCCATCCACGGGTGCGGGTGGCAGTGGACCATGAGTTGTCCGGTCATGTTGTCGGTAAGGGGCATGGCGAAGCGGGCACCGGGGTCGACCTCGATGTCGAAGAGGAGCTCGGCGTCGCCATGGCCCCCACCACCGTGGTCGCCGTGGGCGTCGCCGTGGCCGCCGCCGCCGTGGTCGTGGTGGCCGCCGTGGCCGCCGCCCATCTCCATGGCGTCGTGGACCCATTGGGGGGTCGTGTCGATCTCGCTCGGCATGGCGATGATCTTGTGGAACATGTTGTCGTCGTTGACCCAGCAGATGGTGTGGATGCCGTCGAGGTCGGGCTCGGCGGGTTCATACCAGGCCGTGGAGTCGGGCATGCCGGAGCCGGGCAGGAGGCGGACCTCAAGGACGCCGTCGCCTTCGACGCAGTCCGACGCGTCGGCTGCGGGCAGTTCGCCGTCGTCGCCGAGGCAACCCGAGAGGGCGACGAGGGCGACGAGGAAAGCGGCGATGAGGGCGCTCATGGGGCTCTTGCTGGGGGTTCGGGACAGGCCACGCATCTGGCCTCGACGTTCGACTTGCCCTATTTGCACTTTATGGTCCTCCGGTTTGATGAGCGTCGGGAAAGGGTCCTATTCGAGGGGGAGCACGGCGACCGGGGTGTTCAAGACGGCGTGTTCGCGCCCCTTGGGGAGTACTTTTGCGAACTCGTGGTCGGCCTCGATCGTGAGGGTCCAGGTCTGGTGGCCGTCGAGGGGCGACGGGGCGGTACCGTCGAGGGGATCCGCATCGGCGTCGTTGGACACAACGTCGGACGCGTATAGGAGCGTGACCACCGCGGTCCATGTGCCGGTCCCGCTCGTGTCTTCGGGGACCGTCTCGGCGAGCTTGGTGCTCGCTGCGGCAAGTCCGCGGGCCTTGACCTTCTCGGGCCATTCGAGCGGGAGTTCATAGTCAAGCGTGATCGGTCCCTTGCGGCCGGATTTCTCCTCACTGGCGACGATCTCACCGTTCGGGTCCTTGAGTTCGAGGCGGAACTTGTCGGCCTTGTTGAAGGTCGTCCCCTGGCCTTGCTGGTCGTCCTCGGCGTCGTCCCAGTCGAGGGTCGCGCGGACGGTGCGCAGGTTGGGGACGGAGATGTTGAAGGTCGCCTCGGTCGAGGTCTTGTGCGCCGTGTCGCCCGTTTCTTCGCCTTGGTAGACCACGCGGCCGATCTCGGTGGCGTAGCTGATGTCCTTCGCGGGGAGGGATTCCCAGGTCGCCGTCATCCAGGGGTGCGGATGGCAGTGGACGTCGACGCGCTCGGGCAGCTCGGCGATGGGCATCGCGAGGCGCGCTCCGGCATCGATCTCGATGTCGAAGAGCGTCGGGCCGCTATGGGCCCCGCCACCGTGGCCACCGTGGCCGCCATGGCCACCGTGGTCGTCGCCGCCTTCGGCGCCGTGCACGTGGCCTCCACCGCCGCCGGTCTTGCCGGCCGCGGCCATCGCCTCAAGGACCCACTCGGGGGTGGTCTCGACGGTCTCGGGGGCGCCGATGATCTTGTGGAACATGTCGTC
>JAHWKR010000007.1:18070-34942 GCA_019347805.1 Methanobacteriota archaeon | reverse complement strand
CTGCGTTCGGATATGGAATATATACACTTTATGGTGGTATCGTGCCGGCATCGTTTGAACAATGAAAAAGGGGTCGCGACAGTGGGATCCGGCCGCGTCGGCAAGATGAGGTCGGCCCCCAATGGTTATAAACGTCTCCAAGGTCGAACGACCTGCTGATGGCCCCGGACGCCCGTGCACCCCCCCGTGTCCCGCAAGCGGTCCTGCGACCCCCCGAGGAGCGCGGGCTCCACGTCAACGAGGTGTTCACGAGTATCCAGGGCGAAGGGCGGCATATCGGCCTTCCGACCGTCTTCCTCCGCACCATGGGCTGTCCCCTCCGCTGCGGCTGGTGTGACACGGAGTACAGTTTCCACGAAGGAGGCTGGGTCGCCTGGGGCGACCTCGTCGCGCAGATCGAGGCCCCCGGCGTCCGCCGGCTCTGCCTCACCGGCGGCGAACCCCTCATCCAGCGCGACGCCTGGCCGCTCGTCCGCCACCTCCTCGAAGCGGGTTGGGAGGTCTCCATCGAGACCTCCGGTGCCCTCGTGTGCGACGAGGCGAGCCGCATCGCCGAAGACCTCGGCACCGAGGCACGGTCCCGGCTCACACTCTCCCTCGACGTCAAATGCCCCGGCTCGGGCGAGGCGAAGACCTGGAAGGAAGCGAACCTCACGCACGTCACATCATCGGACCAACTCAAGTTCATCGTCGCCGACGAAGCGGACTACGACTATGCCCGCGCCTGGGTCGAAGCGCACCCAGGGCTTCCCTGCGACGTCTGGTTCCACCCGGTCGGCGGGACCGACGGCACCCTGCTCACGAGCTTGGCCGAGCGTATCCTCGCCGACCACCTCGATGTCCGTCTTGGGGTCCAGCTCCACAAGCTCGTCTGGGGCGCCGAGCGTGGCGTCTAGCCCCTTTTCTCCCTCTGCCCGTCGCCGAAAGGGCTATGCCGCCATGGCGACGATGTCCTGATGTGGACCTACCGCCGTTCATCGACCCCGGCAAGGGAGCCGGCGACCCCGACGAGACCACACCGGCGCCGGACGACCTCGACCTGGTGGCGAAGCGACTCGGCCCGCCCGCGACCTGGCGGTTCCGCATCCCGATGCAGGACGGCGAGTTCGCGCTCCTTGACCGCACCGGCGCCGACGGCCGCTGGCAGGACGCCACCATCCTCATCGACGCCCGGCGGCTCCCCGACCCTCCGGTCTACGACACGCTCGGCATCCCGCAGGTCCACGGCCGCGCCGGCTCGTTCGTCGCCATCCGGAAACAGTGGTACCCGGAAGGGCTCTACCGTTACCCCTCCGGCACCGCCGCACCCGGAGAGGGGATCGTCCACACGGCGCTCCGTGGCTCGGCCCGCGAGACCGGCCTCGAGGTGCGGCTCGTCCGCTACCTGCTCGCCACAGACGGCGAGTTCTACCTCGGCGATCCCGACGACCCGAGCCGAAGGCGTCCCTGGCGCAGTCATGTCTTTCTCGCCGAACCCATGAGCGACACGGTGTCGCCCGCCGAGGGACAGGCCGCCGTCGAGGCCCGCGTCGTCGGCGGCGACGAGATGCTCGGCACGATCCATCCGCGCCTCCTCGGTCACGGCCTCGGCGGTTTCCATTACCGCGTCGGGCTGCAGGAACGCGCACTCGGCCTCATCGGTATCGGTGCCGGCCGTCTTCCCGAAGTCCCGGACGCGACCTGAAGAGTCGTCGGAATGCCCGCGCGACCAAGCCTTCATGTCCGCCATCCCGTTCCCCACCCTGTGCAGGCGGCCATCCTGATCGTCGGTGACGAGATCCTGTCCGGGCACACGCAGGACACGAACTCGAACTTCCTCGCGAAGCGCTTGTTCGCGCTCGGTGTCGATCTTGTCGAGATGCGGACCGTCGGTGACGAGGCGCACGCCATCCAGGGCGCGTTGTGGGAACTGCAGGAGCGACGCGAGGCGGAGCTCGTCATCGTCGCCGGAGGCCTCGGCCCGACCCATGACGACCGTACGGTCGCGGCGGTCGCGCGCGCCAATGGACGCTCGCTCGTCCTCGACGAGGCGACGTGGCGGCGCTTTCTCGAAAGGCACCGTCAGCGGCACGAGGCCGGTGCGGACCCGCGCCCGGCCCCTGATGCGGCGACGCGCAAGATGGCGCTCGTCCCCGTAGGTGCCACGGTCTTCGACAACAAGGCGGGCGCCGCACCGGGCCTGGCGCTCGAGCGCACCCTCGTCACCCGCCCAGGAAGCGCCTGGACCATCGTCCTTCCCGGAGTGCCACGCGAACTCGAGACGCTCTGGGGAGAACACATCGAGCCCTTCGTCACCGCGCTCGCAGGAGGCCGCGCCACAAGACGCCATGTCGCCGAACTGGTCTACCACGGCTACGAGTCGGAGATGGCGACATTGTTGGACGAATCCGAGGCCGTCGACGACCAGGTGACGGTCGGCTCCTATCCCCAGTGGGGCGAAGGCAGGGTGGTCCTGCGTCTCAGCGGACGCGACAAGGGACGCGTCGAGAAGGCGACGGAACGGCTCGTCGCACGCCTCGAAGAGGAAGGCCATCGGGTGGAACGCATGTCGCACCCTTCGCGGCAGGAGCCCACGCCGACCTGAACGTTGATATACCACTCCTGATTGGAAGCGGCACATCCCCAGAGGTTTCCCATGCCCGAGAAGATCCGCGTCCTCATCGCCAAGCCGGGCCTCGACGGCCATGACCGCGGTGCCAAGGTCGTGGCGCGCGCTATGCGTGACGCCGGAATGGAGGTCATCTACACCGGTCTGCGTCAGACGCCGGAGCAGATCGCCGAGGCCGCCATCCAGGAGGATGTCGATCTCATCGGCCTCTCTTGTCTCTCGGGCGCCCACATGACGCTGTTTCCGCGCGTCGTCGATATCCTCAAGAAAGAGGGGGCCGAGGACATCATCGTCTTCGGCGGCGGCATCATCCCGGAGGACGACGCCGAAGAACTCGAGAAGATGGGGTTGTCCGCCATCTTCGGACCGGGCACGGACACGAACCGCATCGTGGAACGCGCCCGTGAACTCGTCGAGGAACGCGACAGGAAGACGGCGGCGGCGTAGGGTCTCGAGGAGCACACCGGATGGTCCTGGGCTACGAGTTCGAATCGGCGGACATCATCATCTTCTTCACCCTCATCCTGCTCGAGGGGGTGCTGTCGTTCGACAACGCCGCCATCTTGGCGGCCATGGTGCGCAAGCTCCCGGTCGAACAGCGGCGCAAGGCGCTGCTCTACGGCCTCGCCGGCGCCTATGTCTTCCGTGTCCTCGCCATCCTGAGTGTCGCGTACATCATCGATTACCCCATCCTGAAACTGATCGGTGGACTCTACCTGATCTATCTCTCGGCCAAGCATCTGTTGCCGCAGCCCGCCACCCATAAGGCCGGGTTCGAGGAACGACTGATGGGTTGGCTGGGCCTTTCCGGCTTCTGGGGCGTCGTCGTGACGTTGGAACTCGCCGACCTCGTCTTCGCCCTCGACCAGGTGCTCGTCGCCGTCGCCATGACCGACAAGATCCCGCTCATCATCGCCGCGTCGCTCTTCGCCATCCTCGCCCTGCGGCTCAGCGCCCACTATGTCTCACGGCTCATGGACTGGTTCCCGGCGCTCGAGAAACTCGCCTATCTCGCGGTCGGCTGGGTCGGCCTCAAACTGGTCGTCGTCGAGATCATCCACTACGCCGGCTATACGGAGTTCGAGGTGCCCAAACTGATCTCGGTCGGTGTCACCTTCATGTTGCTCGTCTTCCCGGTCCTCGGCAAATGGATCCACGACCGGATGAGGAAGACGACACCGCCGGCGTCCTGATCAGACGGTGACGGTCTCGCCGAGCTTCGGTGGGCGCACGTCGCCGCCGCCCCAGAGTTCCCCGAAACGCGTCGCTTGTTGTGTGTGGACCGGGAAAAGCGTCTTCGGCTTGACGATGTCCCAGAACCGTGCCAGCTCCGCACCGGACGCATGGCCGGACGTGTGATGTCCGGAATCGCGGGAGATGTCGCTCGCGATGTCCCATACCGAGAGCCAGTTGGTCAGTTTGCGCGTGTCGCTGATCATCTCATCATTGAACGGCTCACAACTGGACCGGATGTAGCGGGAGCCTTTCGGAGGGTCGAGGTCGAACAGTTCGCTCATCTGGAAATAGCTGGTCTGGACGACATAGCGGGACGGATTCTGACGGACCTTGAAGGCCGGGACGCCGTTCACGAAATGTGCGGCTTGTCTGGGCGGGGGCGCTCCGTCCTCTCCGAGCCACCAACGCCGCAGGTCTGCACGGACCTCCTTGTCCCATTCGGCTTCGCAACCAAGCTCGTGTTTCTTGTAATCCGCCGGACTGTAGGTCATCGTGTCCTTCCGGCGGAGGTAGACGGCTACGCTGTCATACTCGTCGAAGGGCCGGAACGTCGGGTCGACCTTCGCGACGCGATCGATCGTGTAGGCGACACGCGGGTCTACGAGGAGGATCCGATCGTTGGCCATCGCCGCTTCCCGCATCGTGAGGAACCGGGTGAGGTCCTTCCAACCCCATTCAGCGAGGATGAGACCGTCCGTCTCCTGGATGGAAGAGGTCGTACTGTGGAGCACATCATGTTCAGAATCCTGATGGTCCGAATCGATGCGCGTGCCTTCGCAAAGGAGCGCGTCCGGCCTCAGGTCCGCAAGACGCCGCTTCGCCTCGTCGCTCGCCGCTTCGTAGACCCCGTGGAACCGGAAATCCCCTGTGTAGAGCGCCCGTTTTCCGTCCTTTCCCTCGATGAGGAAGAAACAGGCGCCCGGGACGCTATGGTCGATGGGGATGGCTTGGGCCCGGAACGCGCCGACAGGGAACCATTCGTAGGGAGTCACGATGTGGTAGGGACGAGGCCGTTCCCCGTTGCGCGTGTGGTTGCGCGCCTGATATGCGCCCGGGAAGGTCCCTTTGTCCGTGATCTCTTCCATACCGCGCAACACCGCCGCATAGCTTTCCGCCGTGTCACGCTGGTTGGATACATCACCGGCCGCTTTGACGATGGAACGTGTGACCGCGGTGCAATAGACCGGGATCTCCGGGTCGAGGAACGCAAGATGCTGGAAATGGTCGGCATGGGCATGGGTCAGGAGCACCGCGTCGACGAACGGCCGTCCGGTCCGGGCCTTGTACGCGTGATAGGATTCCAGGTCGGACGTCCAGTAATCCTCGAGCGGCAGCTCCCCCAGGTGCCGTTTCACGGCTTTCCGAAAACCGGGGGTCACGAGCCAGTCGTCACGGTAGAGGCCATCGACCGAAGGGAGGATGCCGAGCTTGAGGAGGTCGCGCAGGCTGCAGTTCGTCCGGGGCGGAAGGAACTCGTCGTAGAACGCCCCCATCGATGCGACCGGTCCGGCGGCCTCCATGTAGCTCTTGGGGTCCCCGAACTGCATCCCGAAATCGAGGAGCACCCGGGACTCCTTGTCGACGCCGTCGGTAAGGAGGAACTTGTTTCCTCCGATGGCGTTCACTCCGCCGAGGAACGTGACGTCCATTATCGGGTCGATACGTCAGGGCTCTCTCTTGTATCTATAGGAAGGAAGTTCGACGTCCTCTCGACCGTTCAGCGCCTGGACCCACACCCTTTCTGTCCATCTGTTCGCCACGCAGGCTTATCTTGTCGGGCAGGGTCGTCGTCCTTGGTCCTCATGACACGCCCCCCTCGCCTCACCTTCCGCACCCTCCTCTACCTGCCCCTCACCCTGCTCGCGCTCCTCCTCTTGGCCCCCGTCCTCGTGGCGGTACTCCTCACCGGCCGCCGCGCCGATCTCGCCCTCTGAATCACCGGATACCTCCGATCGGCCCGTCTCCGGCCCCCCTGGGACGGGCCTTTCAACTCACCTGTTCCGGGCCCGCCGCCCATGGGCCCGCCTCTTCCCCTCATACCTGACACCACGGTCCCGGCCCGAAAGGGCCGGGACCTCCACTTCTTGTCGCGCCCCTACCCTCGCTCCACCGCCCGTATTGCCGAATCACCTTGCGCTGGGGACGCCTCCTTCCGTCCCCAGTCGCCTCGGTGGAGCCAGGTCGCAGGTTGTTCCGCCACGACGGGGGGACCGGTCGTCGTCGCCCTCGACCTGATCGGTTACATCATCGGAGGTCGGCTCCCCGGCCGCGACGAGCCGGCCCACCGTAAGGCGGCCCGGCTGGGCGTCGGCATGCGCGATAGCGCCGTCGCCGCAGTCTGGTCGTCGCGATCAGCCTTCCCGACCCGTGCCGCGTCGCCAGCCCTCCTCTACGGCATCGTCGAGACGGCCACGGCGGCCTGGTCGGCACGCGCCCGCTGACCTCGCCACAAGGCATTTCACCGACACCCCCTTCGGCCGCACCGTGCCCCGCCGCCTCACCCCTGACCTCTACGAGCGCCTCTTCGAAGGCGACCGCCGTGCCGCCGCGCGGCTCATCTCGATGGTCGAGGCGGACGAGGAGAAGGCGTCCGAGATCGTCCGCAACATCCACAGCCGGACCGGACGCGCGCATGTCGTCGGCATCACCGGCGCCCCCGGAGCGGGCAAATCGACACTCGTCGACGGTCTCGCCGACACCCTGCGGAACAAGGGCCTCAAGGTCGGCGTCATCGCCATCGACCCGAGCTCGCCGTTCACCGGCGGAGCGTTCCTCGGCGACCGCATCCGCATGCAGAAACGCAGCACCGACCCTGATGTCTTCATCCGCTCCATGGGCTCCCGCGGCAGTCTCGGCGGGCTGAGCCGCGCCACGGGCGACGCGGTCAAGGTGCTCGACGCACTCGGCAAGGACATCATCCTCATCGAGACCGTCGGTGTCGGCCAAGCGGAGATCGACATCGTCAAGGTCGCCGACACCACCGTGGTGGTCCTCGTACCCGGGATGGGTGACGAGATCCAGTCCATCAAGGCCGGCATCATGGAGATCGGGGACATCTTCGTCGTCAACAAGGCCGACCGCGACGGTGCGGACAAGACCGTCGCCGAGGTGGAGATGATGCTCATGATGGGCCTCGGCTCCGAGGACCCGCGCGAGCGCGCCGCACGTGAACAGGAAGAGGCGGCGCACCATGTCCCCGTCTCCGCGGAGGAACGTGTGCGCGAGTTCATGGACGCCGACGTCGTCCACGCCGCCGAGCACACCGGCGCCGCCCGCCGCATCGCCCGCGACAAGGCCAAGGCGGATGTCCCCGCGACGGAAGGTGGTGAAGAGGACGGCAAGAGCTTCTTTGAAGAACTCCTCGAATCCGGCATCTGGTACCCGCCCGTCCACCGCACGGTCGCCGCCAAAGGGGACGGCATCGCCGAACTCGCCGACTACCTCTTCCTGCATGACGACTGGCTCGACGAATCGGGCGCGCGGGAGACGAAACGCGCCGCCCGCGCGGAACGGGAACTGGTGGAGACCATGAAAGACCGCCTGTTCCGCGAGGTCGAGGAACGGGAGCACCTGCGCAACCGCTTCCGCGAGCTCGTCGGCCTCATCGCCGAGCGCAAGGAGGACCCGTATACGGCGGCGACCGAGCTCCTTGACCACTTCAGGACGACGAGCCGCGGCGCCTAGGCGTCCCTGTCGGAACCTTCAAACCCCGGCCCCGGGTGCCGCGCCACGATGGAGTCCGTCAACGTCGCCATGCTGGGAGGCCCGGGTGCCGCCGAGCTCGCCGGCGAGATCGCCAAGAAGGGTGGAGAGACGGACATGGTCCAATACAACCACAAGAAAGGCGACCGCAGCCTGACGCTCTTCGTCCCCGCCAAGTATCCCGAGAAGATCCAGGGCGTCTCCTATTGTCTGCAGGCGACCGAGCATGTCGTCCTCGTGGTCGACGCCCTCGATCGGCGCCTCGGCGAGCAGATCGTCGCCATCGACATGACCGGGCGCACGCAGGGTTTCCTCCTTCTGCGCAACTACATCCAGCCGGAGCAGGTCGCTTCCCTTCTCGCGGGGACCGCCTTGGAACACTACGAGGTCCTCGACACGGAGGACCCGGCGCTCCTGCGTGAACGCTTCCTTGAGCTGGAACCGACGCACCGGGAAGGCGCGACCCGGGTCGACGTCGACCAGCATTTCAACGTCAAGGGTGTCGGCACCGTCGTCCTGGGTATCGTCGGGCGGGGCTCGGTCGAGAAACACCAGGAGCTGCGCGCCTACCCGAGCACCAAGCGGTGCACGGTGCGCAGCATCCAGGTCCACGACACCGACCTGCCCAAAGCAGACACGGGCGCACGGGTCGGTTTGGCGCTCAAGGGCATCGACAGCGACGACCTCGACCGCGGCAGCATCCTCGCCCCCGAGGGGAGCCTCCGTGTCGTCACCAAGGGCGAAGGGTTGAACGCACAGGTGCGCGTCCCGCGTTTCTACAAGCAGGGCCTGAGGTCGGACCAGGTGGTGCACCTAGGTGTGGGGATGCAGTTCCTGCCCGCCCGGCTGAAGATCGACGGTGGGTCGCTCGAGGCGGGAGCGAAGGGCCTCGTCACGATGATGGTCGCAAATCCGCTTGTCGTCGCACCGGGCGACCAGGTGGTCCTCTACAGCCTCGACGACCCGAACCTGCGGGTCGCCGGCGGCGCGACCGTCACGTAGCGCGAGGGGCCTCTACCTGGACTGATGCGCCGACCACCTCGCGCAACACGCGGACGAACGCCTCGGGTCGCTCCATCTTCGGGTCGTCCCCCGCATCCTCGATGACATGGAGCGGCCAGCCGAACCGCTTCGAAGCGCGTTCCGCGACCCGTACGCGCACCGCTTTGTCGTGGCGGCCCCAGACCAACGTGACGGGTACCCGGATCCGCCTCAGCGACTCGTCGGGGATGCGCGGCAGCCCGAACGACTTCATCAGCCGGCCCATGCCGACGCGTGACGAACCGTCCTCCTGCATGCCGCTGATGTAGTGATCGACGAACGGTTCCCAGCTGTCGCCGATCTCCGCCTTCAGGCCTTCCGGGTCGGCCATGCAGTGGGGCAGGAAGCGGTCGTAGGTCTTGCGCGACGGGTCGGACATGAACCGCATCAACCGGAAGGCGAAGGCCGGCGACGGGAAGAAGCGCGAGAGCCCGAAGCCGTCGACGAGGACGAGCGCCCGGAGCGCATCGGGCCGCGCGATGGCGTAGCGGGCGGCGACGGCTCCCCCGAGTAGATGGCCGACCACCACCGGAGGCTCGTCGCACGTACGGTCGACGAGTCCGTCGAGCCACTCGATGACGCGTTCTCGATCGAGGGGGTCCTTCGGCATCCCGGTCGCTCCATGGCCCGGGAGATCGGGCACGACGACGCGATGGTCCGCGACAAGGTCCGGGACGACGCGGCTCCACCAGAACGCGGATTCCCCGGGTCCATGCAGAAGGACCAGAGGCGGGCCGTCGCCACCGACGAGAACCGACGTCGGGATGCCTGCGCTCTCCATCCGGTGCTCCATGAGGGGCAGGGCCCCGAGAAGCCGCGCCCTCGCCACCCCGGCATCGCTCGGGTCCATCCGGTCGTCCTGATCTCTCATGGATCACCTCAAGCGTGCACCGCGCTCTTTTGGCGGGTGGTCTGACCCGCTCGGACCAACCCGATGCCGAACCAGACGAACCAGAGACCGAAGAGGAGTGACGAGACGAGCCAGACAGGACCGCCTGCCATGATGTCGGCCACCATCATGAGCGTCCAGCCCGCGAAAGCGGCCGCTGCTGCCGCCGACGCGAGCCAGGCGGCCCAACGGGGCGTCGTCGCTGCCGCCGCGCGCGCTTCAGCACCAGCGATCACCGCGACCGAGAGGGCGAGCGCCAGGAACCCCATCGACTTCCCCTCCGCGAACAGCTGCCATGTTTCGAAGGTCGCCACGTTCCCGGTCTTGGCCGCTTCTACCATCACCGTCGCTTCGGCGACCGCGGTGGTCATCACCCACATGGCGCCGACCGGTAGGAGCGCCCAAGCGCTCAGGGTCCAGGGAGATGTGGTGAGCCGCGAGCCGGCAGTGAGGACGAGGAGCGAGGCGACGACGAAGAACGACAGACCGATGGCGGCGAGCCAATGGGCGACGACGAAGGTCGTTCCGGAATCGGCGACGATCCCCATGAACTCCGAGAGAACAGGCGATGGCGGGGGATGAAGCGCAATGGAGACGGTAAGGACGAGCGCCGCCGCGGCGGCCCAGCCCCCGGCGGTCCGCAGGCGGTCGTCCGCCGCGTCATCGGTTCGTACGCCCGCTCCCATCTCTTCCGGTCGTGGGGTCATGCCCGGGACATGGACGGCACCCGCAAATATACCCATGGAGCACGCGACCCGCGCCAGGGGAAGTCAGAAGGGGTCCGGTTTCCTTTTTCGCAGGTCCTGGCATCGATCAGGGAACCGTCACGGCCGCGGTCTCGGTCATCTGCCGCACGAGCCCCCAGACCCAGTCGCTGTTGTCGTACCCGCCGGTGGCCATCTGCGGCTCGACGCGCGTCACGCCCTCGACGTCGCTGGCCATCCGGACGAGCGCCTGCACCTCGGCCGGCGTGTAGGCGAAGACGCGCACCAGGAACGGCGCGTAGGCCTTCTCGGGCGGGTCGAAGTGGGCAAGGTAGCGGTCATGGAAGAGCGCGACGAGCCGCGGTCCAGGCGAGGCGTCCTTTTCATGCCACACCGCCATCTGCAACGGGACGATGCCACGCACGCGGGAGAAGTCGACCACGGCGAACTCGTCGAGACTGCCTTCGGCCCGCATCGCCTGCAACCGGTTGCGCACGGTCCTCACGGTGACCCCGACCTCTTCGGCGACCGCACCGAGCGGTCGACGGGCGTCCTTCGACAAGGCGGCCATGATGCGCCAGTCGAGCCGGTCGAGACGCCGGGCCACGTCGGGGAAGGGGCACTCATAGAGCACCTTCGTAGGTCCATCCGCTCCGATCAGGCGCGAAAGCACGTCGTTGCGCCGCTGGCGTTCTCCATCGTCGGTGTGCGCGAGCCCGATGCAGAGGCCCGAATCGAGGAACCAGACCATCTTGAGCAGGCCGTCGACCGCGGAAAGCCGCTGCATCCGCTCCGGGCTCGGCACCTCGGGCGACATCACGTGGTGCACGGTGAGGCGGAGACCGAGATGTCCGAGGTTCGGAAAGACCCGATACCCGGTGATGACCCCTTCCGTCTCCATCCGCGCGATCCGGTCCTTGACGAGCTGGACGCTCTTGCCGAGCCGCTTGGCGATCCCCGAGGTGCGCTGGCCTGGGGTGCGCTCCCGCCAACCGATGAACGGCTCGATGCCGAGTTCGCGCAGGATGAGGATGTCGAGGGCGTCCACGTGCCACGACGAGTCGGAGCCACCTAAATATCTTGCGACGGTGGAGGATGCCGGACATTCTCTTCTGGTGTCGCCAGGTCGGTCATGCCATTGACATCGGCGCGGGGGGCGGGTCGTGCGATCCGTCCGATGGCCTCTCTTCCACGAGCCCCCTGCTCTTCGCCTCCAGGTCGTCGATCGCGTTCGTGTAGTTGATGAAGGCGATGTACGGGGAGTCGTAGGGCGAGAAGTAGTTGTGGATGTCCTGGTCATCGAGGCTCTTTGTCGAGCAGTAGTAGAGGTGGTCGCTGGTCTGCAGGAGGCGCCAGGCGTGCATCAGTTCCGGGTCGCCGGCCGCCCGGACCGTCGGTGCGAGCGCCTTCAGCCGTTCGAAGCACATGTGCTGCATCTTGTTGTGCAACCAGGCGGAGACGTCGCGTTCGGTGTCCGCCCAGGAGATGGCGTGCGGGACAT
The DNA here is from genome assembly GCA_019347805.1 of Methanobacteriota archaeon. Classification (GTDB taxonomy): domain Archaea; phylum Thermoplasmatota; class E2; order JACPAO01; family JAHWKR01; genus JAHWKR01. The sequence continues at coordinate 23,261 of JAHWKR010000007.1, read as the reverse complement.
GCAACTCGTCGACCGGTCCATGGTCGGCGGCCACCTCGCTCGGAAGGGCGAAGCGCAAGTGTGGGTATCGGGCGGCCTCGTTCGGAAGGTGGCGCAGGAACTCGAAGATGCCGGTCTCCGGCCATTGGTGCTCCCCGAACGTCTCGTAGTCCATGAAGAGATTGATCGTGTCGCCCGGTGTGGTGGACAGCCAATGGGCGTACTTGTCGGCCGTGAGCGGCGCCTCGTTCCAGCCCGGCGTGGAGAAGCGGAACGCGATGTCGTCGCTCAGGCGGTAGTTCTTGAGGAGCACTTTCGGCCCCGACATCCCGACCGGCCTGTAGACGCGGTTCGGGGAACGGTCGCCGAGGATCTTCTCGGTCCCTTCGGTGATGATGGCGTCGAAGCCGAGGTCACGGGCGGTCGCGGCGATGCGGTCGTCGTAGATGAGTTCGGTGTTCCGGAACACGGTCGGCGTCTGGCCGAAGAGACGGCGGATGGTCTTGCGATGCGCTTCGATCTGTTCCTTGTGTTCCGTCGGGTCGTCCCACAGGCCGCACAGGGAGTGGTAGTAGGTCTCGGCGAGGAACTCGACATGCCCGGTGCGCGCGAGCGCCTGGAACGACTCCAGGACGTCCGGCCGGTGGCGCTCGATCTGGTCGAGGAAGACACCGCTCAGTGAGTACGCGACGCGGAAGCTTCCTTCGGTCTGCTCGATGAGGTCGAGGATAAGCCGGTTGGCGGGGAGGTAGCATTTTCTCGACGCACGGTCGAGGATCTCACGGTCCTTGGCCGCGTCCCAGTAGTCGTAGCGCTCAGGTCGCCGGAACGCCTGTAGCCGGCGGATGCGCATTGGCTGGTGGACCTGGAAGTAAAAGCAGACATCGGTGCCTCCGGGCTCGCTTTCGCCCGCCTTCCGTCGCTTGAGACGGACCATGGGCAAACCACCGCCGTTCTTGGCCGCGTGGTCGACCGAGGGCACAAGGGGCCGCATGCTCGCCCGCGCCGGCTTCGAAACGAGACCCGCTTTGTCGGAGGTGGAGCGGTCCGTCTGGGTGCTGTTTTCCACGATGCGTGGGACGCCGTTTTCGCTCCTGCTGTCGTCCATATCCTTGTCCTCGTTGGTCCGGGTCGTTTTCATGCCAACAACATCGGTTGCAGCCGGGGTCGCGACACGATTCCCTGGTACACCTCGATGGTGCGCCGGCTCGTCGTCGACCATGTGAAGCGCTTCGCCTCGCGGGCCCCGTTGCGGCCCATCTCGGCGCGCAGTTCGGGTGACGCAAGGAGCGCGATGATCTGGTCCGCCATCTCGTCCGTGTCCCAATACTCTGCTTTCAGCACGTGCTGCAGGGCTTCGCCGACGCCGCTCGTGCGGCTCACGATGGTCGGGAGCCCGGTCGCCATCGCCTCGAGGACACTGATACCGAACGGTTCGCTGAACGACGGCAGGACGTAGAGTTCATTGTCGGAATAGAAGCCGGGCAGCTCGTCCTCTGGGACAAAGCCCGTGAACCGGACGTTGTCCTCGATGCCCGCGCGGAAAGCGTAGTCGATGCATTGGGGCAGCATCTCGCCCTTGCCGGCGACGACGAAGCGGGTCTCGGGCCGCACCTCGAGCACCCGCTTGGCCGCTTGAAGGAACTGCAGGGGGCATTTTTGGGGGGTCAGGCGGGAAAGGAACAGAACGGTGCCACGCTCGGTGTCGTAGTCGCGGCCGTCGCCACCGGGGAAGCGGTCGGCATCGATGCCGTTGTGGACCGGGAAGACGCGTTCCGGGTCGGCGCCGTACAGCCGGACGATGAGGTCTTTCGTATAGCGGCTGACGGCGATGAGACGGTCGGCGCCCTGGACGCCGCGCCGTTCGATGTCTTCGATCCAGCCTTGCGGCCAGAAACCGCCACTGCGGTCGTATTCGGTGCTGTGCACGGTGAAGACGAGGGGCAATCCTGTGCGCCGTTTCAGTTCCAGCGCCGCTGGGACCGTGATCCAATCGTGGCAATGCAGGACGTCGGCACCGGGGGAATCGAACGCCGCGACAAGGCGCCGGTTGTAGAGGCCGACGGCGGCGTTGAAGTTCGCATCATAACGCGACTCCCCACCGTAGGGTTCGATCGCCGGGTCCGCCTCGATCTCCTTGACGTTCAGATGGCCGTGGTGGACGGCGACCCGCCCCTGACCCTGAAGGCTCGACATGTGGGGCATGTAGAAGTCGACCTCCACCCCGTCCTCGGCGAGCCGACGCGTCAGCTCATAGCAATGGATGCCGAGTCCTCCGGAGATGAACGGCGGGAACTCCCACCCGAGCATAGCCACTTTCATGTCGTCCTCATCGTCTTGAGCTGGGGGGAGACCATGACCGGCCCTTCGGCCGGTACCTCCTTGAGATAGGCGTTCACCGTCTCCACGAACGTGGAGTGGCTCCAGACGAGCGGCGTGACGCTCGTGTGCTCTCCGGTCTCCCGGTCGATCTGTTCAGGGAGCAGGAGCGTCGGGCTCGCCTGCTTGGCGCACCATTCGATCAGTTCCCGGCAACGGGCGCGGCCGCCGAGCCGCAGGTGGGCCTGGGCGAGCCAGAGCGTGCAGATGATCCAGGCGTTCTCGTTGCCATAGTAGGTGTCGCCTTCGTAGCGGGCGACACCTCCGGTCTCGGGCACCCAGAGGCGCTCTTCGACGCGGCGCACGACCGCTTCATAACGGGGGTCGTTGGGGTCGAAAAGACCGGACAGGAGTGTCGAGGCGTCGATGGTGGGATCGGTCGGCTCGATGCCCTTGTAGACCGTACCGCGCGCCGGGTTCCACAGGTGCTCCCAGGCGCTGTGGCGCATGCGGTCCGCGGCATCGGCCCAGAACTCGCTGCGTTTGGCGAGCGCACGGCCGACCTTGGCCGCGGCTTCGAGCCCCTGGACCGCCATGCCCACTGTGTAGGTGTTGACGTTCTTGCGTTCTTCCCACAGGTCGAAGCTCGGCAACGGCAGGCCGCGGGCATCCACGAAGCGCATGAGGAAGTCGGCCCCCCGTCGCACCATCTCCCATGAGCGGAGGACCTCATCGAGGTCTCCGGTGCATTCGTAATGGTGCCAGACGGCGTCGATGACACTGGCGGTCTGGTCGACTTGGATGAACGGCGGCGGGTGCCAGGTCGAGCCGACGGTGCCGTCCGGGAAATGCCGGTGCAGGAAGCAGCCTTCCTCTTCCTGGCAGCGTCGGGCGAAATCGATGAACGCCAGGGCTTGACGGTTCATCCCCGATTCGCTCATGGCGCGGCAGATGTAGCCCCCGTCGCGCCACCAGCAATAGTTGTAGGTGTCCCCGCCCGAGCGCAAGGTGCGCGAATCGGGTGAGGCGATGATGCTGCCGTCGGGCGCGGCGCAGTCGCGCATGATGAACATGCTCCTGCGGTAGACGTCCCACACCTGGTCGGACAGGTCGGCGCGTGCCGCAGGAAGGCGGTTCGCCACCCAGTGGTTGCCGTAGCCGACCGTCTCGTCGGTGTAGAGGGAGGGGTCTTTTCCTTCCAGTTGTCCGAGCGCCTTCTCGACCTCTTGACGCGACCGGTCGAGCATGACGAAAAGATGCAGGACCTCCTCACCACCGGCGGCGAGGTCGACGTCCCATTGTACGACGCTGTCCGCGGCACCATGACTGATCGGGTTGCCTTCCAGCTTGCCGTCCTCCGCATCCACATAGCTTCCGCGGAGCCCTTTCAGGGTATGCTCGCCGTTCGTGTAGTGGTCGAAGTCGGGGCGGCCCCAGAACCGGAAGTAGTGGTCGCCCTTGTAGTGGGTGAGCGTCTTGTGCTCCGGGTCCCAGTAGGCGGTGGTCTGGTAGAGCGAGCCGGCGATGTTCAGGCTCTGGTACTGGAAGACCCGCAGCCTCCGCGACTCGCCCGGCGGGGCACGCAGTGTGATGCGACGGATGATCAGGTCCAGGTCCGGGTGCACCATGTCGTCGAGCACCACGTCCACGCCCAGGCGGCGGAGGCGGGTCCGACAGACGTTGGAGTCCTCGATATAACCCGCATCGAGCGGGGGTTCGTCCTCCTGGTCGACCCACGAGAACTCTTCGGTGTTTACGTCGAACAGGCCGAGGCGGGCGTGTTGGAGTTGTTGGTGTTGTCCGGGTCTCGGATAATAGAGTTCGGTCCATCCGCCGCGCTCGTCTATCGTCAGCAGGATTCGTGTGTTTCCGGAGAGCATCGAGATCATGGTACCTCTTGGACGGGGTCGGTCGCTGTAGATGGAGTGGAATGGACGGATCGGCGGGCATCCGCCGTCATGAGGGGCCGCCTCCTGTCAAGACCGTCGCTTCGGCCGTACCGGCGGTGTTCGCACCGGTGACATGGGCGGTGGCCGTCCTGTGAGCGAAGGCAAGGCGCTCCCGGTCGGGCCAGCCGAGCAGGCCTGCGGCGATGTTGCCGGCGTTCCAGGCGTCGCCCGCGCCGGTCGTGCGTCGAGCCGGTTCATCGGACGCGTCGACACGCACGATGGAATCGGCTGTGACGGTGGCGGCCCAACCACGGGTATGCAGGTCGAGACGGGTCCCGAGCCTTCGGGCGAGCGCCTGCGCGAGGAAGACCGGGTCACCGGGCGCGTCGCGTGTGAAGGCACCCAGTTCGTTCTCGTTCAATCCCCACGCATCGACCCGGTCCCAGACCGCCTCGTTCTCGACGAGTCGCATGGCGTCGTCCGGCCGGTGGCGCGGGTCGCCGGTGTCGAGGTAGAGGAAGGTCTCGTCGCCGACCGCGTCGGCGAGCGTGGCAAGGAGGTCGGTCCCGTGCGGGTTCTGCGCCCAGTTCACGACGGCCACGGCATCGGCTTCACGGATCCGGCGCAGGTCTTCCGCTTCGAGTCGTTCGGGGCCGAACGCGGCGAGCGGGCCGGCGTGGCTGAGCATCACGTTCGCGTCCGGGCACTCGAGCCCGAGCGTGACGGAGCATTTGTCGCCGAGGCGGACCCGGTCGGTGCGGAGGGAGGTGCCTTCGGCGGCACGCGACAGGAGGTGGTGACCGAGCGGGTCCGTCTCGGCGATGAGATCGACCTGGACCCCGAGCTCGGCGAGACCGAGGGCGAGGTTGGCGGCGTTGCCGCCGAGCTTCGTCTCGATCCTGGGGACCGGGAGGTTGCCGCCGCCACGGCGGGCGATCGCATCGAGGGCGCCGATCGTTTCCTGCCAGTGCGGCAGGAACGCGAGGGCGTCCAGGTACAGGTCC
>JAHWKR010000007.1:0-17970 GCA_019347805.1 Methanobacteriota archaeon | reverse complement strand
GGGATGGCGTCGGCTGTTCGGACCGGAAATCTGGTCGGGATCGGCTCGGGGCATCGGGAAGGGATGAGACATGTCGATGGTCGCCTCCGGTCAGGCACGGCCTTGCAGCGTAAGCGGCCGCCTCTCTGGCGCCGCGCGCGGGACGTCGAGCTCTGGGAGCAGGTACATGATGTGCTGGGACCGCCAGATTTGGACGGAGCCGTCCGCCGCGACATCCTCGAGGAGGTGGCGTCCGTGCAGGTCGCCGATATCGGCCTTCATGCGCAGGTTCGACCTGAGGCAGCGTGAGCAGAGCGTGATCCGGTCGCCGCTCTGTTCATGTTCCAATCGGACCCGTACAGGTCCTTCGTCGTTGCATATGAGACAAATGTGTTCGTTCATGGTCTTCCCTCGTGGTCGATGCGGTCGGCCACACGGGGACGCGCTACCGTGGACCCGGTGGACTATCAGCGACGAAGGAGGTGACGCGGATAAGGCGCTTCCGTGTGACGAACATGTCCGGACGGATATGTGGGTGCACTGCAACCTCGTCCTTACAGGAGAATCACACCATTCGGACCTTTCATGGGGGGATGCGGCCGAGGTTCGTCCCAAAAACTATCTTCCCGACTGATGCCAATCGTATGGGCAAGGCCGCTTCACGGAACGGACCATGCCCGTGTTCGCGTCCAGGACCGATACCATCGGTGATACGACATGTGGACCCACGTCATCGCCTCGATCAGGTTCTTGCCTCTCGGGAAAGGGGCCGTCATCTTGATGTTGGGAGGGTTCTTGATGCTCATGATCACACTGCTCTGGTCGCTCATCATGCCACGGCCGCACCCGGCCGGGATGGCGGCTCGGCCGTCCCGACCCCCGAGACGGGCAAAGGAAGCCCGCTTCGCGCCTGGGGGTGGAACGGTCACCCTTCAAGCGCCTTCGCCGCCTCGATGGCTCGGCTCGGTCGCTACGGCGGCCCGGGAGGAAGGGCTTGGCCGGGTCGAGACGGTCGGTCCTCCCGGAGAACGCAGTCGGCTGAACATCACAGGGTGCCGGAGTTGTCGTGACGCCGCACCGGCCGAGGGCTGCACGTTCGAACGGGATGTGATCGGACGCGCGGTCGTCCGCACGGAACCTGAGGCGACCGTGGTCGAGGTCTCCTGCCGCGCCCACGGCGGACATGAGTGCCTCTTCGAGGTCCGACTCGAGGCCGATGCATGAGCCGCCGGTCCTCTGGCAAGAGCGGTGGCCGCGGCGGCGTCGGCCTTCCGATCCTGGGGTTCTTCCTGGGAGGGCTGTGCGGGTTCATCACCTATTGGAGCGGTGCGGCCATCATCGCCACGCCGGACCTGATGCAACTGCCGACGGAGCGCCTGCCGTACGAGTTCCTGCGGCCGTTCCACACGTTCACCTACTGGGAAGCGATCCTCGTCGGGATCGGTGGTGTCTTCGGCATCACGGTGGCCCGCTATCGCTGGCGCAGCATGGGTCTCCTCAGCTACATCGGCCTGGTCTCGGTCATCGCGGGATTCCTTGTCTATTCCTGGACCGTGTCGATCCCGAAGGTGCCCGACGACCAGCGGTGGCTCAGTTACATCCTGTTCGCGGCGGAAGCGGGCGGTCTCGGCCTCATCGTCGTCTTCTCGTTCTATTCGCTCGATGCGGCGACACGCAAACGATGGACCCGTCGGCCGGAGATCGTCCCATGGGACCCGAAATTGACACCGAAGGCGGCCTTCGTGGTCCCGATCTTCAATGAGCCCGTCGAACTCGTCGAACAGACCCTTGCCCACCTGGTGCGTCAGGAATACCCGGATGACCGGTATGTCGTGGTGTGCGCCGATGACAGCACGGACCCTGAGGTGCGCCAAGGTGTGGAAGAAGCCTGCAGGAGGCTCGGCGTGTGGCATGTCACCAGGGAGGACCGACGCGGCTTCAAGGCGGGGGCGATCAATCACGTCGAGCGGCTCCTCCCGGAAGACATCGAGCTCATCTCCGTCATCGACGCCGATTATTGGGTGGCTCCGGCGTATCTGCGCTCGGTCGTCGGCTATTTCACGGACCCTGCCCTCAGCTTCGTGCAGACCCCGCAGGACTACCGGAACGTCGAGGAGTCCTTCCTGACGCGGCGCTACAAACGCGCGGAGGCCTACTTCTACCACGGCATCATGCCGTCACGCAACGAACAGAACACCATCATCTTCTGCGGCACGATGGGCATCCTGCGTCGTGAAGCGATGCGCCAGGTCGGAGGGTTCGCCGAGGACCAGATCTGCGAGGACGCCGAGATCAGCGTACGGCTCGCCGCGGATGGCTGGAAATCCCTCTATGTAGACCGCACTTTCGGACGGGGCCTCATGCCGGCCGTCTTCGAGTCCTACAAGAAGCAGTTCTACCGTTGGGCGTTCGGCAACGTCCGCATCCTGTTCACACGGACCGGGACCATCCTGCGCTCACGCATGAGCGTACGCCAGAAGTTCGACTATCTCGTCTCGAACCTGCATTGGTTCGATGGTTTCTTCGTCATCACGATCGCCGCGATGCTGGTCTATCTCGGCTTGGCCCCGGTCTTCGGTTGGGACGCCGTGACGCACCATCAGAGGGAACTGCTGCTCTTGGGGCTCGTCCCGGTCGTGCTCCTCATCGACGGCATGGTGCGGCTCCATTCGGTCCTCGGGAGGGCGGAACGCAAAAGCTTCGGCGACACCATCCTGGTGATGGGGATGTGGTTCGCCATCAAGATGACCAACCTGTCGGCCGTCATCAAGTGCATGCTCGGTTTCAAGACGCCCTTCATCCGCACCCCGAAGGACCCGAGCCATCGCCTACCGCGATTCCGTGCCTTCTTCCGCGCCATCCGCTTGACCAAGGTGGAGAGCCTGTTCGGGAGCGTGCTCATCGCCACGGCCGTGCTCAACGCGGTCCCGACACAATGGGCCACACCCGGTCAGGCGGAACGGCTGCTTGCCGTCTGGCTGGTCGTCTACGGCCTCTTCTTCCTGGCCGCACCGATCTATGCGTACCTCTCGTACCGAACCCTGCGCCCCATCGACCATGAAGGCGTCCCCCTGGAGCGGATCCATAGCGAGAGGAAGAGCGATCGACCCCTCGTGTCCTCGAGCCGAGGGCGTCGGGCCGGGCGGTCCCAAGGCCTGCAGGCAGGCCCCTGACGGACGGAAGAGGCGACCGGGCCCGCACTGCTGATGCCTACCCGTCGTGCGGCCCGTCCTCTCTGTGGGTTTTTCCGCGTGGGAAGCGCCTGAGGGAGGCCGCAGGTCTTTCGCCGACCATCCGCCTTGGAACCGTCGATCACGGCCTTGCCCGATGACGCGGCACGGGTCCGCGATGGGCATGGTCTCGCCTGAAGCCGTCACCATCATGGTCGGTCCGGCGTCCGGCCATCGGCCGCAGGGTACGGTCTCCCTGCAAGCACCCGATCTCCCGCTCGGATGCGGCCGCTGCAGCCTCGCGCGCCCAGCACCAGACTTCCAGTGACTCCGTAGAAGGCGCCGCGTCCAAAACAGCGCCTCCGGGAGCGTCTCGCCCGCGTCGCCGGTCATCGCCGATCCTTGCGCCTGGGAGTCAGCATGACGAATTCCAGCGCTTGGTCCTCGACGGGCCCGACATGGCGACGCAAACGCACGCCCTGTCCAGCACATCGTCGACATGTCCAGCGTGGCGAACAAAAAGGGGGAACGCCCCCAAGGGCGCAAAAAAGAGGGAAAGGGCCCGCGGAGACAAGCGGACCCGAGTGGATGAGTGAAACAGTTCCGGACGGTCAGAAGGGACCTAATGGCCCTCTTCCGGGACGAGGACAGGCTCGGAGCGGCTCATCCTGCGGTACGCCGCGAGCCCGAGGAGAACAAGTGAACCGAGCGTCACGACGATGAGGATCGGCAGGGGCTTGAAGCCGCCGGGGACCAGGGCTGTCGAGAGCGCCAACAGGCCGACGAGGACCGGACTCAGACCGACCGCCACGAGGGCATGCCACATCCGACGGCTTTCGGGGCCGGCCGGTATGAGCGCCTGGAGCAACAGATAGCCTGGTGCGAAGAAGAGCACCGGAAGGGCCAGGACGAACCGCAGAAGGTTCCCCTCGGGCAATGCGACGGCGGCCAGGACGCCGATGATGACAAGCAGTCCGACCATCGATATGTCGAGGGATCGTCTCCATCGGTGGCTGCGGATCTCGGCATCGGGCGTCGGCGCGGGTGTCGGTCGCTCCATCGTGGATGCATGGGACCACTTCTACGATGAGACTTCCGCCAATGGTGTCCGTACGCATCGTTGCACCGGGACCGTACCACAACGATGTCCCCGAACCGGCTTTAATGACCTGCGTCCAATCGTTAGCCGATGCTCAAGAACGGACGGACCGCATCACGCTCTGCATGGTTGATCACGTTCGTCGGCGTGGTCGCCGTCGTGGCCGCGATCGGACTCGGGACGATGCTCCGGCTTGCGGACCCGCTCTCCTCTCCGGTCATCCCGGCCGAGGATCCTTACACGCACATGGCGTACGTCCGGGAACATGTCCACGACGGCAACCTCGATCCGTTGAACGAAGGCGGGAACCTCTATCCTCCGGGTCTTCATGCGTTCCTCGCTGCCACTTGGATCTATACCGGTGCCGATCTCGCCGACATCGTCCGTTTCGGACCTGTCGTGTTCGGGGCCGTCGGTGTCCTCGGGATCGCCCTGCTCCTGTGGCGTAATGTGGGACCCGTTGCGGCCACCGTGGGCGCGCTCGCCTATGCCATGGCGCCCGAGGTCATCTTCCGCACGACCATGATGGCGCCGACCGCCCTCGACCTCGCGCTCGTCCCGTTCCTGTTCATCGGTCTCGTCGAGACCTTGCGAGGGCGTGTGGCGTGGAGCGGCGTCGCGGCGCCCATCGCCGCGTTCCTCGCCATCGCGCACCCCTGGTTGTTCCTCTTGTTCGGGTTGATGGGCCTGGCGTTCTTCGTCCTCGTCCTGGTCGCGCCGATCTCCAGGAGAGAAGACGGTGCGATCACCCCTGCGGGTCTTGCGGCCAGCATCGCGGTCGTCGCCGGCGGTGTCGGCCTGGCGTCGTTCACCGGGCCCGGGTTCCTCGGTACGCTCGACCTCGTACCGGGGATCAGTCTCCCGCTGCCTATCCTGGCCCTCATGGTCATCACACCGATCATCCTGCTCCCCTACCTGGGGTTGCTCTACGCACCGAAGCGGATGGAGCGCCTGCTCGCATGGCGTCCTTCCGGCCGCAAAGGGCTCTTCCTGTCCGTGGCCGTCGCGGCGCTCCTTGCGATCCTCGTGGTCCAGGTCACGCAACGGGCCCTTGTCGGCGGCATGCCCGACCTCGTGGACCTTCCGCGCATGTTCGGCTGGCCGATCCTGGTGCTCGGAGCGGTAGGGCTCATCGCCGTGCCGTTCATCGCCCGGCCCATCGGCCACCTCGGCGCGGCGCTGACGATGGCGACCTATCCGTTCGTCGTCTTCAATCCGCTCGATAGCCCCTACTGGCCGCATAGGACGGCGGTCTTCCTCGGGATCGGCCTGGTCATCCTCACGGGTGTCGCAGCAGGCGCTGCGGCGCGTCTTGCCGTACGAGGACTGCAGACCTGGAACGAGCGACCGGTCTTCGGCAAGGTGCGCCTCCGGCCTTCGGTCATGGCGGTCCTGCCCACGCTCCTGGTCTTGCCGGTCCTTGGGGGGGGTGTCTATGCCGGGACGCCCGACGGCTATCCGGAAGGCTGGTACCGCCTCTATGAGCCGTGCGAGGAACAAGCGATGGCCTCTCTCGCGGAACGCGTCGAGGATGACCCGGACGCGGTGGTCCTCACAGGCACCTGGCAGGCCAAGCTCGTCATGGCGGGGTACGTCCCGGGCGCGGACCGCCTCTGGTACAAGCCGGCTTTCTTCACCGCTTCGAGCGAACGGGAGATCCAGGACCGGGACGACCTGGTCTACAATTTCCAGAAGGAAGACCGTCCTCTCTATGTGCTCGTCGACCGGCATCTCAGGACCGAGCACGAGGGCGCCGACAGCCGCTTCCTCGACCATCCGCCCTGGCAAGGGCCCGTCCACTACTGCGAAGGCCTCGGTGGCTTCGCCGGTTCCCGGACCGCCCTTTACACATTGGAGGTGGAGTCTTGATCGGCACGACGCGCGGCAAGCGCATCGGCGTGACCATCATCGTCCCTGCGAAGGACGAAGAGGCCGCCATCGGTGACACGCTCCGCTCTCTGCCCATCAGCACCCTCAGCGCGCTCGGCTATGACACGGACGTCGTGCTCCTTGATGGCAACAGCCGCGATGCGACACGTGAGATCGCAGCGAGCCTCGGGGCCACCGTCATCCGGGACCCTGAGCCGGGCAAGGGCGCCGCTGTTCGCCATGCACGGTCGAAACTCAAGGGTGACCTCGTCGTCATGCTCGATGCCGACGGCACCTACGCTCCTGACGCCATCCCGCGCGTGCTCGGTCCCCTCTCCCGGGGGGAAGCGGACATCGTCATGGGCGAGCGGATCCGCCGCCCCGGCTCGATGAGCGCCTTGCACCAGTTCGGCAACAACGTCCTCTCGCTCGGCGCGAGCCTGCTCTACGCCCGTGACTGCCCGGACGTCTGCACGGGCCTCTGGGGTTTCCGCACGGAAGTCCTCCGTGCACTGCCGCTCAAGAGCCAAGGGTTCGAGCTCGAGGCCGAGATGTTCGCCCTGTCTGCGCGTTTCGACCTGCGCATCGCGAACATCGAGGTCGATTACCTTCCACGCCGCGGAGAGACGAAGCTCTCGTCGACACGTGACGGGTTCCGGATCGGATGGACGCTGGTCCGGACGCGCTTCGCAGGCTTGCCGTCGATCGGGACGACACGTACACCGCGTCGTGTGGCCCGGCATGAGGTGAAGTCTTGAAAGCAGGTTCGCGCTCGTTGACCCTGTTCGTCCTCGCGATCTTCGTCGCCGTGGCCTTTTCGGGCTGCGTGAGCCGATCCGAGGACAACCCGCATCTCAAGGTGTTCGGTGACCCGGCGGAATCCGGTCGGAAACAATGGCCGGGTCCGTTCCAGGGCGCCATCGCGTTCTACGACATCGATGACGACGGCAGCGACGAGATCGTCGCCCACAGTACGGACAAGAACGTCTACGTCTATTCCTCGACCGGGAAGACCGTGGCCGTCCTGCCGACGAGCTACCCTCCGGCATGGCATATCGACCAGGTGTCGAACGGCGTGTCGGTGGACGTCCTCAAGCCGGCGGACCCCCCGTCCGTCGTGATCGCCGACCACGCCGCGACCATCTCGGTCTGGACGTTCGTCTCCGACAAGAGCGACGACGATTCCTTCAAGTTCGAGAAGAAATGGGACCGGCGGATGACCGAGTGCAAGAAGAACCCGAGCATGGACGCCGGACCCACGGTGGTCGACCTCGACGGCGGTGGGACGAAGGAGATCCTGGTCCATACCGAGGACGCGGGGCTCTTCGCGCTTTCCGCGGACGGCGAGACGCTCTGGCATCACTGCTGGTCAGGCGGACACAGCGCGCCCGTCGCGGCGGACCTCGACGGCAACGGGAAGACGGAGGCGATCTTCGCGTCCGATTCCGGTTTCATCTCCGTCTTCGATGGCGCCAGCGGGGCTCCGCTCTGGACCTTCGACGCGCAAGACCACATCAGACCCGGTTCGGTCCCGGTCTCCCCGACCGTGGCCGAGCTCGACGGGGAACCTCCGATGGAGATCCTCTTCACGGCGCGACACGCGCCACGCGACGACCCCGAGGCGTTCGATACGTTCAACATGGGCATCTTCGCGATCCGTCAGAACCCGACGACATGGAAAAACGAGTTGGTCTGGATGACACAACCTGAATGGGCGAACCCGATAAGCTACACAAGGCTCGCCGTGCACGATGTGGACGGCGATAAGAATCCCGATATCTTCGGCATGGACTGGAACACCATCGGCCACCGTCCTGGCGAATGGCAGCGGCTTGGCCCGGGCAACGTCTTCCGCTTGACCGCTGATGGCGAGACCGTCTGGAAGCGCGAGATCGATGCCTGGTGGTCGAACAAGGGCATCGCCATCGGCGATGTCGACGGCGACGGGGCCTTCGAGGTCCTCGCCAACGGCCCGAAAGACGGGTCCGACGGCTTTTGGCGTCTTTCCGCCGAGACCGGCAAGGCCGAGGGTTTCATCCCGCTCGCGCCATGGAAGATGACCGGAGGCGCGAACCTCGTCGACCTTGACCATGACGGGACGATGGAGATCGTCGCTCGGGTCGTCCACTCCGACGCGGAAAAGGAAGGCGGGATTCTCGTGTACGATCTGGATGCATCGGCCGACGTCGCCTGGCGAGGTGATGGTTGATGGAGCGGTCTGTTTTCGACCGATCCGTCGGGATCATGGTGGCCGCGCTCTTCATCGGCATGTCCTTGGCCCTTACCGTGTCGATGGATGCCGAGGCGTCGTCCACCGTGCGGGCCCTCGAGATCACCGAGTCGAAAGCCGGTCCCAAGGAGTCGTGGTCGCAGTTCGACTCGAACCCGGTGAAGCTCTACGACTTCGACAAGGACGGAGACCTGGAGATCGTCGCCCAGAACGACAACGACTGGGTCTACATCTTCGATTCCAAGACCGGGAAGATACTCGCCGAGATCGAGAACCCGATGCCTTCCTGGTGGAGCCAGGGGATCAAGGACATGAACGGACCCGAGGCCGCCATCCTCGAAGAAGGCACCGAGGTCCGCCTCGTCCTGGTGAGTTCCGCGTCGATCGTCTCGTCATGGGTGTTCGACCGGGGTGCGAGCAGCAGCTCGAACTTCGTCCTGCACAAGGAATGGCAACGGGATGTCGTCGATTGCGGCGGTGAACGGGGTGTCGACTCGAAGCCGGTGTTCGCCGACCTCGACCGCGACGGCCGGCTCGAGATCGTCATCACCACGGAATCCGACGGTGTCTACTCGATTCGCCGCGACGGCAGCCTCCATTGGCGGCAGTGCAACATCGGCGGCGGCAACGCCTCGGCCGCCATCGCCGACCTGAACCAGGACGGCTTTCCCGACGTGGTGCATGCCAGCGACGGCGGACGTGTCAGCGGTCTGAACGGAAAATCCGGTGGCTACCTCTGGAGCTTCAACGTCAAGGCCCACGCCACGCTCGGTTCGGGCAGCATCCCTGTCCAGCCGGGGATCGGTCAACTCGACGGCAGAGGCGCTCCGGACATCGTCGTCGGTGCCCGTGACAGCCATGACAACGAGAACTACGACAACAACCATGCCGCGCTCTTCGCCATCGACAGCAACGGCAAGCTGCTGTGGAAATACCAGGATTTCGAGAAGGGCAACCCGCTCACCTATACCCGACCTGTGATCGTCGACACGAACGGGGACGGCAAGAACGAGGTCTACTGGGGCGACTGGAACACCATCGGCCACAAGGGCGGGATCCCGAGCGAGGACGCCTGGAAGGTGACCGGTGACGCCAACTTCTATCGCTTCGACGCTGATGGGAACCGCATCTGGCGCCAGACCCTTGGCACATGGTGGAGCAACAAGGACGTTCCGCTCGCCGATGTCGATGGGGACGGCGTCCAAGAGATGATCGCGAACGGTCCCCACAACGGCAAGGACGGCATCTGGTACCTCGACACCCGGACCGGTGCCAAGGAGACGTTCATCAACCTCGACCCCTACAAGGTCAACCGCGCACCGGTCGTGGGCGACCTGTACGGGGGAGGGACGATGCAATGGGTCGTTCAGGTGGCTCCGGTGACGTCGTCCGCGGAGCACGCCATCCTCGTCTACGACACCCACAAGCCTTTCGATTCCGACTGGCCGCACCCGCCGTATCCCGAGACGCCGACGGGCGGAGGCACCGGCGGTGGCGGAGGTGGAGGCGACTCCGGCGACTTCGATGCCACGTTCAGCGGGGTCGGAGGCAACGAATGGTGGATCCAGACCCAGGTCTCGACCAGCGGCGGCACCCTGTCCAAGGTCGACGTCCGGCTGAACGGCGGCTCCTGGAAGCCCCTTGAGGACAAGGGTTGGGGCTGGGCCGCTTCGTACCACGCCCCGGAAGGGATCATCGTGCAGTTCCGCGCCACCTCGACCGGCGGTGTGACCGACCTGAGCGGGTGCTATCGCTGGACATCCGCGTCCCCCACCAGTTGTCCGAATGACGGCGGTGGAGGCGGTTCCGGTGACTTCGACGCCACGTTCAGTGGGGTCGGAGGCAACGAATGGTGGATCCAGACCCAGGTCTCGACCAGCGGCGGCACCCTGTCCAAGGTCGACGCCAGTCTAGACGGCGGCTCCTGGAAGCCCCTCGAGGACAAGGGCTGGGGCTGGGCCGCTTCGTACCACGCCCCCGAGGGGACCATCGTGCAGCTCCGCGCCACCTCGACCGGCGGCGCGACCGACCTGAGCGGGTGCTATCGCTGGACCTCTGCGACCCCCACAGATTGCCCGAGCGGTGGGGGGGACTCCGGCGGGAGCTTCTCGGCGAGCTTCGACCCACGCGCCCAAGGCAATGATTGGTGGGTCGAGGTCGCCGTGTCGGCGAACCAACGCGTGGTGAAGGTCGACGCCAGCCTGAACGGTGGTTCCTGGACGGCGCTCGACCCCACCGACTGGGGGACTTGGGCCAAGAGCATGCACGCGCCGAATGGGACGGAAGTGCGCTTCCGCGCCACCAGCGAAACGGGTGAGACAGCAGTGAGCAGCACCTACGTCTGGGGCTGAACCACTCCGCCCTGGACTTCTCCTCCCCTCTTCTTCCGTCTCTTTTTTCTATCGGTCTCGGGGGTCGGTCCTTCGTGTTCACGCTCGGCGGCACTTTTTTCGGGCGCCGGTCAGCGGAAGATCCCCGATGAAGTCTGTCTGATATGGGACCTGCGCGACCGGTCTGCTGAACGGGCGTGGCGCGATGCGGACGGAACGGGCTTCCCCCCCTCCTGTCGTATGTCCTTTTTTCGTGTCTCGCAGTGTCGGCTCACGAGCACGTTTTTGCGCCGAAAACCGCTCTTTTCGTGACAGAAGCGATTAAATACCGCTCCGTGCCGCGGCTCCACTCACTTAACCGGGGCCGTAGCCATTCAAATGTCAATGTGCGACATGTCAGGCTGTAGTCGGTAGGCCTCGGAGATGACCCATCTCCGTGTCGTCCGCAGGGGCGGTCCTGTCCCCGCCCCGTCCGGCTACAGGTCCGTGAAACAATGCATCGAATTACGACAGGTCTCGTCGCCCTTACCCTGCTCCTTGGGGCGACGGCGATCACCCTTCCTGAAGGAGCGGAGGCAGCGTCATATCCGACCATGAAGTTCGGTATGACGGGATCCCAAGCGAACGCACAGACGAACGCTGGTGTGAAGCCGGACTATGGGACGTTCTGGGTCGGTCCCTGGACGCTCAAGAGCGGCTGGGGTGGTCCCAACAGCCAGATGGACGACCTGAGGTCGAAGGGCATCACGCCCGCCATCCATCACTATTATTGGGGCGACGACATCTCCAAGAGCTGTCTCGAGAACGGCTGTTGGTCCTCTTTGCACGGTACGCACAAGAACAAGGCGGACTGGCAGAAGCTCACGCAGCAACTCGTCGACAACCTGAACAGGAAGATGGGCGGCAAGCCAGTCGTCATCTTCCTTGAGACGGAGTTCAACAAGGCGGACGTCCAATACTACGATCCGCTCGATGGTTATCTCAAGGCGAAGGCGGATTTCATCAAGAAGAACTATCCCGCCGCACAGATCGTCCTTGCGCTCGGGAACTGGAACCCGGGCGGATGGCACACCTGGGACCGGGCCGCCTCGGCGAGCGACTACGTCGGCCTCCAGGGGATGCGCGGTTCGACCCGTGACTCGCTCTCGAGTTACCTGTACCTCTACGAGGACACCTTGCAGGGAACGAAGAAGGTCAAGTCGCTGTTCGGCAAGCCGGTGTTCCTGCACGACATCGTGCTCTCGTCCTATCCCGATTCGACCTACAAGAAGCACCAGGCCGATGAGCTGCGCCAGTTCTTCACCAAACTTCCCGACCTGAAGGCCGCGGGCGTGCGGGCGTTCATCTACCGCTCGTGGGTCGACGCCGACATGGACACCAAGAACTACTACGGGGAGGCGGAACGGCACTGGGGCCTGACCTATTCCTGGGGTTCTTGGAAACCTGCGGCGAAGGTCTGGGTCGACGGGGTCAAGGCGGAGCGCTCAGGGAGCACCACTTCCTCCACATCCACGTCGAGCGGCTCCTTCAGCGCGTCGTTCACCCCATCGGGCAGCGTGAACGAATGGTGGGTGGACGTCGCCGTGAAATCGAGCCACTCGATCGCCAAGGTCGAGGTCAAGGTGAACAGCGGGTCCTGGACCAGCCTACAGAAGAACAGCTGGGGCACCTGGTCCAAGAGCATGCATGTACCGAAAGGGTCGAGCGTGGTCTTCAAGGCGACCGACACGTCGTGGCAGACCGCCACCTCACAGACCTATAGCTGGTTGGGTGGGACATCGTCCACATCTTCAGGGACCTCATCCACTTCATCCGGCTATTCGGCGACGTTCAGCCCTTCGAATAGCGTCAACGAATGGTGGGTCGATGTCGCGGTGAAGGCCACGAGCACCCCGTCGAAGGTCGAAGTGCAGGTCAACGGCGGGTCGTGGACCGCGCTCCAGAAGAACAGCTGGGGCACCTGGTCCAAGAGCATGCACGTGCCGAAAGGCTCGAGCGTGGTCTTCAAGGCCACCGACGGCTCCGGGAACACGGCCACCTCGCAGACCTACAGTTGGTTGGGTGGGACATCGTCCACCTCTTCGGGCACTTCGTCCACCTCGTCCGGCTATTCGGCGACGTTCTCACCATCGAAGAACGTCAACGAGTGGTGGGTCGATGTCGCGGTCAAGGCGACCAGCACCCCGTCCAAGGTCGAAGTTCAGGTCAACGGCGGGTCGTGGACGGCGCTCCAGAAGAACAGCTGGGGCACCTGGTCCAAGAGCCTGCACGTGCCCAAGGGTGCGAGCGTGGTCTTCAAGGCCACCGACGGCTCCGGGAACACGGCCACCTCACAGACCTTCAGTTGGCTCGGCTCGACGTCGTCTTCGTCGTCGTTCTCGGCGAGCTTCACGGCCAAGACCACGAACGAGTGGTGGGCCGAGACGAAGGTGACGGCCTCCGAAAGTGTCTCGCGCGTGCAGGTCTGCGTCGACGGCAAGGGGTGTACCGACCTCTCCAAGACGAGTTGGGGAAGCTGGGCCAAGTCGACCTACATCGCCAAGGGGAGCAAGGTGACGTTCAAGGCCACCGGTTCCTCGGGTGGGACGGCGACGAGCTCAGTCTACACGTGGGGCTGAGAACGCCCGACCTTCTCCCTCCTTTCTTTTCCCATCCCTCTTTTTTGACACACCTTTTCGTGGTCACGTTCCACGCTCTTGTCACGCCCCACACCCTCTTGTGGCGATTCCTGGCGGCCGCCACGCTCCGATCCCTGTGTTCCACACGGTCTGTTCCGTTGTCCCACCGCTCCGTCTCGTGATGCCGTAGCGCCTTCCGCCCGGCGTTCGGCTTCGGATCCACATTGTCATCGCCCGCAGTGACCAGTAGTGCGGTCACATGCCGGACGGGACGTGCGACTCTAGGCCTCAGACCAGGCGTCCATCTACTGATCTTTGTGCGCGACCGCGGCCACGCGCGACCGTTCCGCAGGTCCTTTTCATAGGAATCCGCCGCACTATGGACGACAAAACAAGATATACGACGACCGCGGGCCCGGTCGCTTATTAAAACGCATTGAAAGCCTTCTTGACGTGTCAGCGCTAACATATCAGGTGCGGAAGAACAGGGCGCCCCGCAGATCGAAGCACGACGACAGCGCCCGCTCGACCCGACAGGAACCGGGTCGGTCCGACCGCAGGTCCGTACCAGTATGAACAGACTAGCGACAGCCCTATCGTCTATCGTCCTCGTCATCGCCGCGATCCCGTTCGTCGTGGCCGAGGACGCGCAAGCCACCACCGGGACGACGATGAAGTTCGGGATGGGTCCCGGCTCCATCGCCGCCCAGACCAACGCCGGCATCAAACCCGACTACGAGACCTTCTGGGTCGGCCCTTGGACGCTGAAAAGCGGTTGGGGTGGCCCGAACGGCCAGATGGACAAGATGAAGGCCGCAGGGGTCACACCGGCCATCCACTTCTACTACTGGGGCGACGACATCAGCAAGAGCTGTATCGAGAACGGCTGCTGGTCATCGTTGCACAGTTCCCATAAGACGAAAGCGGGCTGGCAGACGCTCGCCCAGCAGCTCGTCGACAACCTGAACGCGAAGATGGCCGGGAAACCGGTCATCATCTTCCTCGAGACCGAGTTCAACAAGGGCGACGTCCAGAACTATGACCCGCTCGACGGATACCTGGCCGCGAAGGCCTCCTTCATCAAGAAACACTACCCGAACGCCAAGGTCGTCCTCGCCCTTGGCAACTGGAACAGTGGCGCTTGGCACACCTGGGACCGCGCCGCTTCGCAAAGCGACTTCGTCGGTATCCAAGGGATGCGCGGCTCGACCCGGGACAGCCTGAGCAGTTATCTGAACCTCTACGAAGCGACCCTCTCAGGCGCCAAGAAGGCCCAATCCCTCTTCGGCAAGCCGATCTTCATCCATGATGTCGCGCTCTCGTCCTATCCGGAGCCGACCTACCTCAAGCACCAAGCCGATGAGTTGCGCCAGTTCTTCACCGGCATGCCGGAACTGAAGGCCGCCGGGGTGAAGGCGATGGTCTACCGCTCCTGGTGGGACAACCCGAACTTCGATCTCGCCAACTACTATGGACAGGCCGAACGCCACTGGGGCTTCGCCTATCCGTCGTCCGGCACCTGGAAACCCGCCGCGAGCGTGTGGGTGGACGGGATCAAGGCGGAACGATCCGGAAGCACGACCACGAGCACGTCCACTACCACATCATCCGGGACATTCAGCGCCGCGTTCACGCCATCGAGCAGCGTCAACGAGTGGTGGATCGATGTCGCCGTGAAATCCTCGTCCAGCGTCTCGAAGGTCGAGGTGAGCGTGAACGGCGGCTCCTACACCGCGCTCCAGAAGAACAGCTGGGGCACCTGGTCCAAGAGCCTCCACGCACCGAGCGGCTCCAAGGTCGTCTTCCGCGCGACAGACTCCGGTGGCAAGACCGTACTGAGCCCCACCTTCGACTGGCTCAAAGGCACGTCCTCCACGACGACCACCAGCACGTTCAGCGCCACGTTCACTCCGTCGAAGAACGTCAACGAGTGGTGGATCGATGTCGCCGTGAAATCCTCGTCCAGCGTCTCGAAGGTCGAGGTGAGCGTGAACGGCGGCTCCTACACCGCGCTTCAGAAGAACAGCTGGGGCACCTGGTCCAAGAGCCTCCACGCACCGAGCGGATCGAAGGTCGTCTTCCGCGCCACAGACTCCAGTGGCAAGATCGCGACGAGCCCGACCTTTGATTGGCTGAAAGGCACGTCCTCCACCACGACCACCTCCTCCCCGACGACCACGAGCACGTTCAGCGCCACGTTCAGCCCATCCAGCAACGTCAATGAATGGTGGATCGACGTCGGCGTGAAATCCTCGTCCAGCGTGTCGAAGGTCGAGGTGAGCGTGAACGGCGGCTCCTACACCGGGCTCCAAAAGAACAGCTGGGGTACCTGGTCCAAGAGTCTTCACGCCCCGAGCGGATCGAAGGTCGTCTTCCGCGCCACCGACTCGGGCGGCAAGACCGCGACGAGCGAGACCTTCACCTGGCTCCAGGGCTCGAGCGGGACCTCGTCCTTCACCGCGAGCTTCACCGTGAAGAGTCAGGACAACCCCTGGTGGGTGGAGACGTCTGTGAAGGGCTCTGAGAGCGTCGTGAAGGTCCAGGCCTGCATCGATGGCAAAGGCTGCACCGACCTGTCGAAGACGAGCTGGGGCACCTGGGCCAAGTCGATCCACGCACCGAGCGGATCGAAGGTCCAGTTCAAGGCCACCGGTTCGTCGGGCGGCATCGCCACGAGCTCGACCTACACCTGGGGCTGATCACGGACCTCACATCTCTTCCCCTCTCTCCCCTCTCGTTCCAGTGCCCGGCGGGAGCCCGCCGGATCTGCTTTTTTGGAAAACATCGTTTCCACCTAGCCCGCCTGCTAGCGGTTTCCTTTTTTTATTCCACTTCGGGCAAACTTCTCAAGATTCGTCGAATTTACCTTTTTTTTCCCTGTAAACTTTCATTCTTCGTGCAAGAAAAGGTCAAGTAGCTCGACTATTTTACCAGTCTCTTATTAAAATACATCAATCGTCTTCTTAGCGTGGCCACAACAATAGTATCGCTGCGGGCGGGAACGTCCCCGGTTGGGGAGTCCACCCGCAGGTCCGTAAGAACATGAAACGCACGACGACAGGCCTTCTGGCCATTGTATTGCTCCTTGCTTCGGCCCCCTTCGTGGTCGCCGAGGACGCAGAAGCCTCCACCTCTTCTCCCACGATGAAGTTCGGCATGGGAGGAGGATCCTCCAAGCATCTCATGGCCGAAGGCGTGACACTCGACTACGAGACGTTCTGGGTCGGCCCCTGGACGCTCAAGTACGGCTGGGGTGGCCCGAACAGCCACATGACCGACCTCAAGTCGAAGGGGATCACCCCGGTCATCCACTTCTATTACTGGGGCGACGACATCTCCCCGTCCTGCGTCGAGAACGGCTGCTGGTCCGACCTCCATAACGCCTGGAAGGACAAGGCGGGATGGCAGGAACTCGCCCGGCAACTCGTCGAGAACGTCAAGACGACGATGGACGGCGCTCCGGTCATCATCCTGATGGAGACCGAGTTCAACAAGGGCGGGATCGCGGAATATGAGGCGTTCGACGGTTATCTGGCCGAGAAATCGGATTACATCAAGACCGGATACCCGCCGGCGAAGACCGTGATGGCCCTCGGCAACTGGAACAGCGGCGCCTGGTACCGGTTCGACCAGATCGCGGCCGCCGCCGACTACACCGGTATCCAGGGCATGCGTGGGTCGACGCGCGACTCGTTCTCGAGCTACCTCAACCTCTTCGAGGCCACGGTCGCCGGGGCCGAGAAGCTCCAGAGCCTGTTCGGCAAACCCGTCTTCGTCCACGACATCGCGCTCTCGAGCTATCCGGAACCGGAGTATCTGAAGCACCAGGCGGACGAGATCGGCCAGTTCTTCACCGGGATGTCACAGCTGAAGGCGGCAGGCGTCGAGGCCATGATCTACCGCGCCTGGGTGAACGCCGCCAAGATGGACCTCGCCAACTACTATGGTGAAGCGGAGCGGCACTGGGGTTTCGCCTATGCCTATTCCTACGAGCACAAACCGTCGGCGCAGGTCTGGCTCGACGGGATCCGTCAAGAGCGCGGAGGTACATCTCCGGCCCCGACAGGTCTGCCTGTCGATTCAGCCGGTGGTTCGTTCGAGGCGGAGGCGTTCGCCATCAATACGGCAGGTGCCTCCTTCTCCGACAGCAAGGCCTCCGGTGGTCAAGCCTGGAACCTCTGGTCCAATGGCCATCTCTCGGAGGACTTTGATATCGCCCCGGGCGAATACGACGTCTCGGTCCGCGCCCGTGGCACGACCGCCGATGGCGTGGGACCCGAGATGGTCGTCAGTCTCGGCGGGAAGCAGGTGCTGAAGGCGTATCCGGGCACATCATACGGTGAACACTCGGTGCGTCTGAACGCGTCCGACGTGATGGATTTGCGTCTCGCCTTCACGAACGACCTGAGAACGTCGACCGAGGACCGCAACCTGATCCTCGACCGCGTCACGTTCACGCAGGTCGCGGCGGCGCCGGAACCTGGACCCGAGCCCCGGTCGACATACATGGCCGACTTCACCGTCTCGCCCAACATCAACGAATGGTGGGTCGAAGTCACCGTGAAGGCGGCGAGCGAACCGGCGAAGGTGGATGTGAGCATCGACGGCGGCTCTTGGATCGCCCTCGCCAAGACCACTTGGGGCACCTGGGCCAAGAGCACCTACACGCCCGCCG
>JAHWKR010000049.1:14350-21584 GCA_019347805.1 Methanobacteriota archaeon | reverse complement strand
ACCCTCCGGTCGCTCCGCTCATGTTCTGAAGAATGGGTCCGCCCGGCGCGCGAGCGTGAGCGAGCGCTACCGGATGGAGCCAGCCACCACGCCCTGTGGCAGCTCCGCTGCCGCAAAGTGTGGATATTCGCCTCGGCCTATGGCCTCGGCTCACGTTCTGAGGAATGGGTCCGCCCGGCGCGCGAGCGTGAGCGAGCGCTACCGGGTGGAGCCAGCCACCACGCCCTGCGGCAGCTCCGCTGCCGCAAAGTGTGGATGGGTCCGCCCGGATTTGAACCGGAGTCTATAGCTCCCGAAGCTACAAGTATACCAAACTAACCCACGGACCCGAGAAGTGTGGGGGAGCTGAGGGGATGCGGGAGACGGGGTCCCCGTTATGAGCGTTGCGCTCACCAGACCCCGTCGTCCCGGACGGGCCCTACAGCGGAGCGGTGGAGTCCCGAACCGACCGTAGGGAGGCCAGGGGCTTCACATGAGGCCAAGACTTTGGAACTCGTTGCGGATCCGCTCGACGGCTCCGGCGGCGTGTTCGACGGCCTTGGCGCCGGTGCAGACGAGTTTTCCGGAGCCGAAGATGAGGACGACGACCTTGGGGTTGGAGAGGCGGTAGACGAGGCCGGGGAACTGTTCCGGTTCGTATTCGACCTTTTCAAGTCCGAGTCCGATGGCGACGGCGTTGAGGTTGAGTTCGGTCTTGAGGTCGGCGGTGCAGACGATGTTCTGGACGACGATGCCGGGGTCGTCGGTGGTGACGGGGAACCCGGCGGCGCTCAGTTCGGATTGCACCTTGGCGACGGCGCGGTGGACGTCTTCGACGCTTTTGGCGCCGGTGCAGACCACCTTGCCGCTGCGGAAAATGAGCGCGGCGGTCTTGGGTTCTTTCAAGCGGAAAACGAGGCCGGGGAACTGTTCCGGTTCATATTCCGCGTAGTCGAATGCGGCACTGATCGCGTTCAGGTCGAGGTCTGTGCCGATCGTCGCGCTCGCGACGACGTTCTGGATGGTGAGCGTCTCTTCCATCGGGACTCTCCACTACCCCGCTTTATAAGTAAGTATTTAAACTCTCTCTTTTGTACGGAACCTTGTTTTTCGCCCACTTGAAGGGTGGCTATATCTGGAGGACGACCCTCTTACCCCCACATGTCAACCCAGATGGATCGGACCACCCGCTGACACGCCCCCGCCGCCCCGGCCCCGGCCATAACGTCCATCCGGACCCGCAAGGTCGCCCCCGACGTGGCCAAGAAAGCGGAAGCCGAGAACGACAAGACCGTCTCGACACCCCGTCACCGGCGCGACGCCCGCGTGCTCATATTCTCCGGAAAAGGTGGTGTCGGCAAGACCACTGTCGCGGCCGCCACCGGACTGAGA
Organism: Methanobacteriota archaeon; assembly: GCA_019347805.1. GTDB lineage: Archaea > Thermoplasmatota > E2 > JACPAO01 > JAHWKR01 > JAHWKR01. The sequence continues at coordinate 20,213 of JAHWKR010000049.1, read as the reverse complement.
GCGGCAAGGCAGGGCAAGAAGACCATCGTCCTCTCGGTCGACGTCGCCCACTCGCTCGCCGACGCCTTCGACGTCACGGAAGAGATCAAGCGCCATCCCCGCGGTCGCCCCTACAGGGTCACCGACCACCTTGAGATCCAGGAGATCGACATCCAGGAAGAGATCCGCACCCATTGGAAGGACGTCCATGGATATTTTTCCCTCCTGTTCACGCAGACCGGTATCGAGAACGTCCTCGCCGAGGAACTCGCCATCATCCCCGGCATGGAGGATGTCATCGCCCTCCTCTACCTGCAACAATACCTGCACGAGCACGACCACGATGTCATCATCCTCGACCTCGCCCCGACCGGTGAATCGTTGCGCTTCGTCTCGATGCCGGACACACTGAATTGGTACATGCGCAAGGTGTTCCGATTCGAGCGCGGTCTGACCAAGCTCGCCCGCCCGCTCGCCAAGCGCATCGCCGACCTCCCCCTGCCGGATGAACACTATTTCCGCGCCATCGAAGGCATCTGGGGCCGACTCGAAGGCGTCGACCAGGTGCTCATCGACCACGACGTCACCTCGGTCCGGCTCGTCACCAACGCCGAGAAGATGGTCTTCGAGGAGACCAAACGCGCCCACCTCTACTTCTCGCTCTATGGCGTGAACGTCGACGAGGTCATCGTCAACAAGCTCTTCCTCGACCTTCCCCAAGGCGAGTCCCTGCCGCCCTCGCTCGCCCGCTGGACCGACACCCACCGCCGCACCCTCGCCGCCATCCGTGACACCTTCCAAGGCATCCCGGTCAGCACCATCCCGTTCCAGAGCGACGAGGTGCACGGCATCGACCGGCTCGAGCGACTCGGCCGCGACCTTTACGGCACCCTCGGACAAGGCCGCGACCCCACCCTCGCCACACCCACGGAGCCGCCGTTCCGCATCGAGACCGCCGGCGACCGCACCACGTTCACCATCCGCCTCCCCGGTGTCAAGAAAGAGGAACTGGAACTGTTCGTCGAGGAGACCGAGATCCTCGTCATGATCGGCAGCCAGAAGCGCCACATCCCGCTTCCCAAAGGCCTCGCCGGGAAGCGGCCGGAGAAAGCCGGCATCGAGGGCGACGCCCTCGTCATCGCCTTCCGCCGCGGCCACGAAAGCCCTCTATCCACGAGCCCGGAGGCAGGTGCATGAGCGACAAACCACAAGAGGACGGACACCATGGGTCCCCTTCCATGGCCCCTGAGACCGTCGGAACCAAAGGGAGCGACCCGCTCTACGACATCCCGCTCCTTGGCCGCATCATCCAGGGCGCCGACGACCTGCGCGCAAGAAGCCGTCTCGGTCGCGTCTCGACCCGCACAGAGGCCGATGTCCTCCGGATGCAGGCGCGAGCCCTTCGGCTCGTCGCCAATGTCCTCGAGTCCCGCGCCGGTCAACTCGAACGTGCGTCACGCAAGAACGCCGGTGGCGAACGGCCGCGCATCGAGCGCATCCGCGTCGACTAGTGCTCTTCTTCGGGGATGAAGTCGACCTTCATGCGGCGGCCCTCCCACTTCTCGCGCTCGAGGGTCTGCTGCAAGCGGTGGGCGTACTCCTTGGGCACCCGGAAACGCGTCCTGTCGTCCGTCACCTCGATGTCGGCGATCATGTGCTCCGGGATGTCGCTCACCTTCTGGATGAGCCGGTGCACCTTGACCATGTTGGCACCCTCGTTGCGGCCGATGTCCATCTCGAAAAGGACGTTGCCGTAGCGGTCGGCGATGTGGTCCCAGTCGAGCACCTTGCGGACCTTCTCCCGGCCCCGCTTCGGCTGCTCGTCCGCGTCCGCCTCCTCTTCGCCCGGCACCTCACTGAGCGGGATGTCGGTGCCGGCGAGGCGCTCGATGATCTCCAGTTGGTGCTTGTCGCCCTTGGCGATGAAACTGATGGCCTTGCCCTTGCGCCCGGCGCGCCCGGTGCGGCCGATGCGGTGGACATAGACCTCGGGCTCCTCGGGAAGGTCGTAGTTGACCACGTGGGTGATGTCCTCGATGTCGAGGCCGCGCGCCGCGACGTCGGTCGCTACGAGGATGTTGATCTTGCCTTGCCGGAACTTCTCCAGGACCCGTTCACGGCGCTGCTGCGACAGGTCGCCATGGATCGCCTCCGCCCCGTACTCGTAGCGGTTCAGCGTCTCGGTGAGCCGGTCCACCATGCGTTTGGTGGCGCAGAAGACGAGCATCAGTTTCGGTTTCTCGTGCTCGATGATGCGCGCGAGGGCCCAGATCTTGTTCTTCCGGCCGACGGAATAGTAGACCTGCTCGATATCCGGCACGGTGAGTTGTTCGGCGAGCGTCTGGATCTTGGTCGGCTTGACCATGAACTGGTCGGCGATGTCGACCACTTCGAGCGGCAAGGTCGCAGAGAAGAGGAGCATCTGCCGGCTGCCCTTCGGCGGCGCGTGTCCACAGATCCAGGTGATGTCCTCGATGAACCCCATGTCGAGCATGCGGTCGGCCTCGTCGAGGACGATGAAGCGGAGACCCGCCACGGAGAGGTTGTTGCGGCGCATGTGGTCCATGACCCGGCCGGGGGTGCCGACCACCACCTGGACGCCCTTCCGGAGCGACGCCGTCTGGGACTCCATCTTGGCGCCACCGTATACCGCGAGCACCTCGACGTCGCGACCCGCGGACATCCGGTCCATCTCCTTGGCCACCTGGACCGCGAGCTCACGGGTCGGGCATAGCACGAGCGCCTGGAGGCTGCGGTCCTTCGGGTCGACCTTCTCGATGATGGGCAGGCCGAACGCCGCGGTCTTGCCGGTCCCGGTGCGGGCCTGGCCGATGAGATCCTTGCCCTCCAGGACGATCGGGATGGCTTGGGCCTGGATCGGCGTTGGATGGACATACCCCATGCTCTCGAGGGCTTTGAGAGAGGTCTCCGAGAGGCCGAGCTCCTCGAACGTCCCCTGCACGGTCTTCGGCGAGGCTGCCATGGACGGTCGCGCGAGACGAGACCCTCTGAAAAACCTTAGGGGTGGTGCGGGGGGTCGCGCGTGACCTGGGCCGCCCTTGCCTCCCTGGAACCAGGGCTCTCAGCGGCCGACCCATTGACCCATGAACCGGGACACGACGCGCCAATACCAACGTCGGTCGAGGATGTCGAACTCGACGTGGTCGCCCCAATTGAGCATCCAGATCACCACATGGTCCATGTCCCGGGTGCGCGCGTTCAGCGCCTCGGCATGCGCGACAGGCACGGTCGGGTCGTCGACAGCGTGCACGACCAGGGTGTGGGCCTTGATGTGGCCGACCCGGTCGAGGACCGAGGACCGGGCATAGAGTTCGTCCAGGCTGACGCCGTACTGCTCCGCCGAGCCCTTCATGTATTCCTCGAAGTCGCGATACCGGCCCTGGGTATGGAGGGAGAGGAGCCGGATGAAGAGCCGTTGCACCCGGTAGAACGGGTCGCGGCGTTGCGGCATGCGGTTGATGTGCGCGACCGCCCGGTCGGGATAGGTGAAGGGCGAGAAGGCCAGGACCGAGTCGATGGCGCGTCTCGGATGTGGGTGGGCCGCGCGGGGTCCGTCGACCGCGGGCGCGTCCCCTTCGCCTGCCTCGCGCGGGGTCTCACCGAGCGCCTGGCCCTCCTCGATGCCCTCGTTGGCGGCCGCGATCAGCGCCGCGGTGGCGCCCATCGACTCGCCGATGACGCCGATCCGGGTGACGTTGTTGAAGGAGCGCAGGTAGCGGGCCGCGGCGAGGACGTCCTCCGATTCCTTCCAACCCGCGGTGTTGGGCGAGCCCGAGGATTGACCGAAGCCGCGCAGCTCGATGGCAAGGACGTTGTAGTTCCAGCGGCGCCACATGCGGATGGCGCGTCCTTTGATGGCGGTGTCGTCCTTGGAACTGAACATCCCTGGCACGAGGACGACGCCGGGCCGGGGGACCGGCTGGAGACCCAGCCACGCCGAGATGACGGTCCCGTCGGCGCTCTCGATGCGGACCCTGCGGAACGGATGCGGATAGGGATTGAGGCGGACAAGGAGCTCGTTGAACCACACCCGGCGATGGCCGAAGAAATCGGTCGTCCGTTTGATGAGCGACAGCAGGCGCCGGAGGTTGAAGAGGGGGCGGGGGCGCTGCGGGACGTCGAGGAGGTCGAGCCACTGGTCGCGCACCGTGTAGCCGCCCGCCGCGGTCGGAAAGAGCGTCGAGGGCCGCCGTACCCTCGCCTGGACGTCGAGGTCATGTTCCGGGGGGCCGGGCGCTGCCGGTCCTGGCGCGGCGCGTCGCCGCCCGTCGATGTCCACGTCCCCCCATCGGACCCGCGGCTACATGGCCATGTCGGCCTGGCCCCACGCGCACCTGGTCCGGGCGCACCCAGGCCGAGGCTTAAGACCCTCGGCCGACAAGCGCGATGCATCATGGTCGGCCGAGTGGGTGGGGTCGATGTGCCGTTCCTTCGGGACGAGGGGGCCAAGACCGCCTTGATGGCCGTCGTCCTCCTCATCGCCACCGTGCTCGTCGCGACCATCATGGCCGCGGCGGTCTTCAGCCTGAACCGCGACCTCGCTGACAAGAGCATCGGCGCCAGCGATGAGGCGGTCAAGGGGATCGCCGCGGGGCTCGAGAGGGTCCATGTCATCGGGGTGCGCGGCGACACGGGGGAGATCATCCGGCTGAACGTCACCCTCCGGGCCTCCTATGGTGCCTCCGTGGCCCTCGATACCCTCGTCGTCCAGGTCACCGGCGGCACCACGATGAGATCCCTCTTCCCGATGAACGGCACGAGCGGTTCCGCACTCACCGTCCTTCGGGACCAGGACGGGAGCATGGCACCCCCTCTGGGCCGCATGAAGGTCGGCGACCTGGCCATCGTGACACTCGACCTCGAGGTGCTTGGTTTTCCCATGGCGGCCGGCGACCGGCTCCACCTCCAGGTGTTGCCCGAAGAAGGTCACTCCACCCGCCTCGACCTGCGTGCTCCAGAGGGCTTCGGCGAGGCGAGGCTCGTGCCTTTCGAGTGACGGGGTCGTGTGACCACCGCGGCGGTCAGACAACGGGCCACCATGGCCAGATGCTCCTTGTCCGCTGCTGTCCCGATGGCCCGGGGGACCTGGTGTCTCCGACGCGTGGTTTATAGTATGGGATTGAAAGAGGAGGGAGCGGGACGTGTATGAAGGCGAACAAAACACTCCGTCTCGTCCGCAACGAGACCGCAGCGGTCGGGATCGGCACGATGATCGTGTTCATCGCGACCATCCTGGTGGCGGCCACCGCGGCGGCCGTCTTGATGGACACGAGCGGCAAGTTGCAGGACAAGGCCCAATCGACGGGTTCCGAGACGACCAAAGAGGTCGCTTCCAACCTCGTCATCAAGCAGATCACCGGGACCCGCCAGAGTGCCACCTCCTACGTGCACTGGCTCAACATCACCGTTTCCCTTGCGCCGGGCGCCGCGCAGGTCGACCTGTCCGAGATGATCATCCGTATCTCGAACGGTCAGAACCTCATCGACGCCTCGTACATCAACGGCGCGGCCGGTGCGGCCCAGTTCAACGCCTCCGCGGTGCGCGACGACGATTCTTCGTTCAGCGGGACCGCGCCGGCCATGAACGCCGGGGACCTGGTCAACATCAAGCTCTCGCTTCTGGCGCAGAGCCCGACGATGTCGCTCCAGGAACGGCAGGAACTCAGCATGCTCCTCATGCCTGAGATCGGCCCCAAGGTGACCGCCGACGTGAAGGCGCCTTCCTCCTACGGGTCCGACATCTTCATCGTGCTCCGGTAGGCTGAAGACCCGCGCGTCCCCTCTTCTCCCCTCGTTCTTCTCCCGTTCCCTTTTTTCGCCCCTTGGGCTCTTCTCTTGTGCACCGGGTTGCAGGCCTCGTTCG
>JAHWKR010000049.1:0-14250 GCA_019347805.1 Methanobacteriota archaeon | reverse complement strand
ACCGTTCGCCCCGATGGCGCCCCGTCGACCGGCCCTCCTCCCCAGGGCCGCTTGACACCTCATGCGTCCACGGGTCGATGACACGTCGACGTCGCCTCCGTGCGTTCAAATACACATCCTCGAGAGTGGGACGTGGAGATGCCACCTTGAAGGCGAACCGCAAGAGCCAATTCGAAACCGATACCCATGCCGCCGTCGGCATCGGCACCATGATCGTCTTCATCGCCACGATCCTGGTCGCCGCCACTGCCGCCGCCGTCCTCCTCGACACGAGCGGGAAACTCCAGGACAAGGCCCAATCGACGGGTTCCGAGACGACCAAGGAGGTCGCCTCGAACGTGCTCGTCAAGGGCGTCATCGGCACCCGTCACGCAGGTGCCGGCGACATCCGCTGGATCAACGTCACGGTCAGCCTCGCCCCCGGGGCCGAGACCGTCGACCTCAGCCAGATGATCGTCCGCATCAAGGACAGCGCCCAGGCCGTCGACGCCGCCTACGACTCGACGGCGGGCGACGCCGCCGAGGCCGCCGCAAAGTTCCGCGCCACCGCCATCCGTGACGACGACACCTCGTTCTCGGCCTCGACCCCGGTCATGAACGCCGGTGACCTCGTGCGCCTGCGCATCGACCTCGCCGCGCAGACCACGTCGATGTCGCTCGGCACCCGGGAACAGTTCGAGATGACCCTCATCCCCGAGGTCGGCTCCGCGGTCAACCTCGCCTTCACCACGCCGGCTTCGTTCGGCTCGGACACCGTCATCGTCCTCCGGTAGGGCGGACAAGGCGTCTTCCTCCTCTTTCCTCTTCTTCCCGCTTTTTCCATTCGTCTTTTTTTGTGCTCCTTTCTCCGCCCGAGCCGTGCTGCCAAGCCCGCTCGAGGACGGCTGCCGGACCTCCGGCCCAGGCCCGTTCACGCCTACCGACCCCGTCGGGTCGCCGCCCGCAGCTCTCGCGGTTTATATGGCACCGTCCACCCATCCAGGCCCAGGTGATACCGTGAAGGCGAACCGTAAGAGCGCATTCGGACACGATCTGCATGGTGCGGTCGGGATCGGCACGATGATCGTGTTCATCGCCACGATCCTGGTCGCCGCGACCGCCGCCGCCGTCCTCCTGGACACGAGCGGCAAACTTCAGGACAAGGCCCAATCGACGGGTTCCGAGACGACCAAGGAGGTCGCTTCCAACCTGCTCGTCAAAGGTGTCTACGGCACACGCCAAGGTACCACGGGCGACGTCAAATGGCTGAACATCACGGTCTCGTTGGCACCCGGCGCCGAAAGCGTGGACCTGAGCCAGATGATCGTCCGCATCAAGGACAAGGCCCAGGTGCTTGACCTTGCGTACACGCAGAACGCCGCCGGGGCCGATCAGTTCAATGGAACGGCTGTCCGCGATGATGATGGCTCGTTCTCGGCGGCGACGCCGGTCATGAACGCAGGTGACCTGGTCCGTATCAAGATCCCGCTCGCGCTCCAGACCACCCCGATGACGCTCGCGCCGCGTGAGGCGTTCGACTCGATGCTCCTTCCTGAGGTGGGTACGCACGTGAACGTCGGTTTCACGGCGCCGTCTTCCTACGGCTCCGACACGATCGTCATTCTCCGGTAGCCGCCCAGCAGCAAGCGCTCTCCTTCATCCTCTCCTTTGCCTCTCTTTTTCATTCCGGCTCCCTGACCACTCGTATGGTCGCTTTCTCGCGCACATTCTGCACGGTTGCTTCTGTTGCCGGTAGAAAACATGAAGAGGCCGCCCGTCGGCCGTGACTGGCCCCCTCTGACACTCGGTTTTTATTCTCGTCACGCGGACACATGCACGGTGATGCCCATGAAGGCGAACCGCAAAAGCGTACTGAAGACAGATGCGCAGGCGGCCGTCGGAATCGGCACGATGATCGTGTTCATCGCCACGATCCTCGTCGCCGCGACCGCAGCGGCCGTCCTGTTGGACACGAGTGGAAAGTTGCAGGACAAAGCCCAGTCGACGGGTTCCGAGACGACGAAGGAGGTCGCTTCGAACCTGATCGTCAAGGGCGTCGTGGGGACACGACAAGGCACGACAGGCGACATCCACTGGCTGAACGTAACGGTCTCCCTCGCACCAGGGGCCGAGACCGTCGATCTCAGCGAGATGATCGTGCGCGTGAACGACGCCAGCCAGGCGCTCGACCTCGCGTACACCCAGAACGCGGCCGAGGGCGCCGGTGAGTTCGGTGCCGCTGCGATCCGCGACGACGACACCTCGTTCAGCGCGGCCACACCGGTGATGAACGCAGGCGACCTGGTCCGCATCGAGATCGACCTGAACGCGCAGACGACGCCGATGTCGCTCTCGAACCGGAAAGAGATGGACCTCACCCTGATCCCCGAGGTGGGCGCGGCGGTGAACCTGGCCTTCACGACCCCTGCGTCGTACGGTTCGGACACCGTCATCGTGCTCCGGTAGGGCCGAAGGTCCGCTCTTCCCGTTCTTCGCCTCTCTTCTCCTTCTCCTCTTTTTTTCAGGCCCGGGCCGAACCGGACCAACCGCACCTGGTGTCGGCTGCCGTCTTGGTCCGTCGTCCACGAGACCGCCACAAGAGTGGTTTATATCTCTCGCATCTCCCACAGGTCTTCCAAGGTGATTTTGTGAAGGCGAACCGTAAGAGCCAATTCGGAAACGACACGCAGGGAGCGGTCGGGATCGGGACGATGATCGTGTTCATCGCCACCATCCTGGTCGCAGCGACCGCAGCCGCCGTTCTTCTCGACACGAGCGGAAAGTTGCAGGACAAGGCCCAATCGACGGGTTCTGAGACGAGCAAGGAGGTCGCTTCGAACCTGCTTGTGAAAGGGATCATCGGGACGCGTGATGGGACCTCCGGGAACATCCAGTACCTGAACATCACGATCAGTCTCGCGCCCGGCGCGGATACCGTGGACCTGTCGGAACTCATCGTGCGCCTGAAGAACAGCGCGAAGACTGTCGATGCGAACTACTCTCAACAGGCGAAAGACCAACAGACCAACCCCGCGGGTCAGTTCCGCGCCACCGCGGTCCGAGATGACGACTCATCGTTCAGCGTGACGACGCCGGTCATGAATGCAGGCGACCTTGTGCGGTTGCGTTTCGACCTGAAGGCCGATTCGATGGGCCTCGACAACCGTGAGGAGTTCGCGATCGACCTCATCCCCGAGGTCGGTTCCGCGGTCCACATGGGCTTCACGACCCCCGGGTCGTACGGTGGCGACACCGTCATCGTCCTCCGGTAGGGCCGAAGGTCCATTCTTTCCCCTCCTCTTCCTCCTCGTCCCCCTCTTTTTTCTGCGTCCGAAACGGCCCATCGGCACTAGGTGTCGGCTGCCATGTCGGCCCGTCGTCCACGAGACCGACACAACGATGGTTTATATTTCTCGCATCCCCCACATGTTCACTAAGGTGATACCGTGAAGGCGAACCGCAAGAGCCAATTCGGAAACGACACGCAGGGAGCGGTCGGGATCGGGACGATGATCGTGTTCATCGCCACCATCCTGGTCGCAGCGACCGCAGCCGCCGTTCTTCTCGACACGAGCGGAAAGTTGCAGGACAAGGCGCAGTCCACGGGTTCCGAGACGACCAAGGAGGTCGCTTCGAACGTGCTCGTGAAGGGCATCGTCGGGACCCGGAAGGCGACCGACCTCGGTGATATCCACTGGCTGAACGTCACGATCAGCCTCGCGCCCGGCGCCGAGACCGTAGATCTCAGCCAGATGATCGTCCGCATCACGGACGCGGCGAAGAGCGTCGACCTGAACTACTCGATGCAGGACAGTGACCTGGTCGATATCGCGGGTCAGTTCCGCGCCACGGATATCCGTGACGATGATTCTTCGTTCGATGACGCTACGCCGGTCATGACCGCCGGGGACCTCGTCCGCCTGCGCGTTGACCTCAAGAACGACGCGATGTCGCTCAGCAACCGCGAAGAGTTCTCGATCGACCTCATCCCCGAGGTCGGCTCCGCGGTCCACATGGGCTTCACGACCCCCGGCTCGTACGGTGGCGACACCGTCATCGTCCTCCGGTAGGACGGCTGAAGACCCCTCTCCCCTTTTTCCCCATCTCCATCCCCTCTCTCCACGAAAAGCCTTTCTTCTCCTTGTGACGAACCTTGCCAGGAGGACCTGAGATGCCCGCCGACAACAAGCGACCCAGCGCACCTTCACCGGCAGCCGCCCACGGGGACGCCGCTCCGGTCGATGAACGCCTCGAACCCCTCGAGGAGTTCCGCGGCCGCTCCGAATCCTGGATGAAGGAGATCACCGCCCAGGTGGCACGTCTGGCGTCCCGCAACGAGGATGACGAGCGCCGCAAGAAAGGCCTCGACAAGCGCCTCGGCGACATCGAACAGCGCATCCAATCCCTCCTTACGCTCACGGAGATGCTCTCCATGGGGTCCAATCCGTTCGTCGCGAGCGCCGACACGAGGCCCCAGGAAGCGCCCCAGCCCCCGGCCATCCCCCAGGCGCGACCCGCCGCCGAGACGCTCACCGCTCCTTCGGCCACGCCGCAAGAGGAGCAAGCTCCCGTCCCTCCGGCGAATGAAGCGCAGCCCGCCCCGACCCCGTCCGGTGATGGCGACGTCTCTCCTGCACAGGCGGGTCAGGCCGATGCCGCACTTCCGCCCGGAGAAGAGGGCGTGGACGACGAGGGACCGCTCGACGTCAAGGAGGTCCTCAGTGTCGCCCCGAAAGGCGCGGGAACCGAGCCGGCCAAGAAAGGCGACCCTCTTCAGGACGAGCCGGCCGAGAAGAGCACCCCGACAGCGGGGCCCCCCAAGCCATCTTCAAGCTCCTATTTCAGTGACCTGCTCACGAAGCCCGCGTCGCCCTCGCCCCCGACGCGGCTTCCCCGCGAACTGCCACCTCCGCCCGTGGCGCCCACCAAGGAGCCCACGCGCGCGACGCCGCAGGGCACCGCCGAGCGCCTGGTCCTACTGGAATGGGCCGAGCTCCTCGCCACCCGCCTGCCGCGCGGCAAGATCCACGATTTCCTGACGCGCTACGAGGAGGCGGGTTGGATAGACGGCGCGACCGTCTCCCGTGTCGGCGCGCTCGCCACCGGGTTCCAGCAGGAGTCGCCCGATATGCCCGATGTGGCCGGTCTCCACGACCTGCATGTCCGCAGCCTCGTGCTCCTTTCGTTCTTCGAGGGGGCCCCGATCGCCCAGAGCGAGGCCCTCGATGTCCTCAATGAGGCCCGACAGCTCGCCCATGGCGACTGGGCCACAAACGCCCTCAGGTGAACCCTCTTGGGTTTCAGCACGATCGCCGCCTCCGTGGTGCTGTTCGCAGCGTTGCTCTTTTTCGGGAGCACCTTAACGAACAGTCTCTTCGAAGCGCAACGCGAGTCGCAGAGGGCGCTCGTCGAGGAACGCAGCCGCGCCGAGTTCTCCCGCTCGGTCAACATCACCGTGGACGACGGGAACCACGACAATGGAAAGATCTACCTGAACCTCACCAACACCGGGAGCGTCGCGCTCGACGGCAGCAAGTTGCACCTTCTTGTCGACGGTGCCTGGAAGACCGACCAGATCACGTCCCGTCAGGTCGACGGCGTCACGACGGACGTCTGGCCGACCGGCAAGACCCTTTTCCTGCAGGCTTCGCAATCGACCGCCCCCGGACGGGTCCTCGTCGTCGCCGAGACGGGGAAGTATGTCTATTGGAGTCCCTGAGGGATCTGTATGGGTATGGAGAGCGGAGCCACGCATGCGGTCTTCTTCATCGCCGCCCTCGTCCTTGCCGGCGCGGTCGTCGCTACGTTCAACGATTCCATCCAGCGGTTCTCGGGCGAGATCGACGACCGGGGCCGCCAGTTCAGCGACGAGCTCACCACCGACATCGCCATCGTCAACGACGTCGGCTCGATGCCGAACAACCCCGTGGTCCTCTACGTCCTCAACACCGGTTCGCGGCCGCTCGCTCCCAACGAGACCATTGTCTTCATCGACGGCAGCGTCGACATCGACCTTTCCTTCGACGTCCTCGAGACGAGCGAGGACACCTGGCGCACCGGACAGGTGCTCAAGATCACCATGAACGGACAGAACCTGGCAAGCGGCGACCACCGCATCAAGGTGAGCGTCATCCACGGCGTCTCCGACACCATCCGGTTCAACATCCCATAGACACGACGATACCCGCGAGAAGACGGATCCAAAAACCCGAAGGGACACACCGATGAGCAGCTATCTGGACATCAAGATCGAGAAGGACGAACTGTCCGAGCGATTGGGAGGCGGCCTCCCCCGCGGTAGCTTGATCTGTCTCGAGGCCCCCTACGGTGCGGGCAAGAGCATCCTGTCCCAACGTGTGCTTTACGGGCTCCTCAAGAACAACCACACCGTCGGTGTGGCGTCCACCGAACTGACCACGCTGGGCTTCATTGAACAGATGAACAGCATGGATTATCCCATCGAGGAGTTCCTGCTTTCGGGCGACCTCGTCTTCCTGCCCGTCTATCCGCTCGTCGGAAACCGCCAGGTGCCGCCGGACCTGTTGTACCGCCTGCGCAACGCCGCGCCGCTCTACTCGAAGGAGGTCGTGATCATCGACACCCTTTCCAAACTGCTCACCGACCAGCAGCGGGTCTTCCGGGAGAACCCGCAGCTCGTCGTCTCGAACGGCGGCAGGGCCGGCCGGGAGGCGACGCCCGAGGAGCGTCTCGTCCTCGAGGTCGAGGAGACGATCTACCACATGAAGCGGCTCGCGGCGAGCGGCAAGACGTTCATCGTCACGTTGGAACCGGACGGCCTGTCGCCCGACATCCTCTCGCTCTTCCGCGAGGTCTCCGACGTCCACATCTCGCTCGACTTCAACCTCGTCGGGAACGCCGCGGCACGGCGCATCATCGTCAACCGGTTCAGCCGCGCGAAGAACCGCTTCGGCGATGTCATCGGCTACAGGGTCGAACCGGGCGTGGGGCTCGTCATCGAGATTAAATCGGTCACGTGAGGCTTCGCCTCTTTAGTGATCCGACCCGTAGTCGGCTGCGCCGACCAAGGAACGTGACCTAGCGCTACGTCTCGGTCTCGTCGTCGCCTTCGCCGACCAAATCGGTCACGTGAGGCTTCGCCTATTCAGTGGGCCGACCTGTCGTCGGCTGTACCGGCCGAGCCCACCAAGCGAGCCACCGCTCTCTCGTTCCGGTCACTCCACGCCCCGTCTCCGGCCGGAGCGGTGGAAACACCCAAAAAGCGTCCTCCACAAAGCCATCCCAATTGTCCGTCGCATTCGGTCGTTCGACCATAAGGCAGGGCCGCCGCGGCCCGGTCCCGTTCTGCACCGGGTCCGCGTCGCCCGCCTCGGGCGTCCGCCCTTGTCCGCACTGGCTTGACCTTGGCGCGCGGAGTCGGTAAGGAGGCCCCATGGCCCAGGTCCTCGAGAAGCCCACGTCCGGGAAGAAGGCCGAGTCGGCCCCTGCGAGCCCCGCCAAGGACGACTCGGGTTGGGACGGCATCTTCCGGTCGGACACCATCGAGGACGCCCGCAAGCGCAACCCGCATCTCGACCGCTACCTCAAGAAGCTCGCGGCGGAGGGCAAGAAGATGCCGGAGTGGTATCCGACCCTGTCGCGCGACCTCAAGGCGCTCGAGCGGCCCAACATCATGTACCCCGTCGGGGACCCCATCTTCATCCATGTCGTCCATGAGGGCGGCCTGTTCGCGCGGTACCGCGCCATCGAACCCCCGCTCGAGGGCGTCGTCAAGGAGGCGTACGACCTGGTGCGCAAGCGCGCCTTCGTCCTCTCGAACGGTCCCGACCCGCCGGAGACGACCGAACAGTACACCGAGGCGCTGACGAGGCTCATCGAAGAGGCGACCGTGGTCACGGCGAACCCGCGCCGGGGCGGCGTCCCGTTCATCGCGCGCTATCTGCCGATGAAGGACAAGCCGATCCAGGTCACCCTGGAAGAGAAGAAGGTCATCGACTATTTCCTCAAGCGCGACATCGTCGGCCAGGACCGCATGGAGCCCCTCATGAAGGATCCCTACATCGAGGACATCCATGGGCTCGGCATCCGCAACGTCCATTGTGTGCACAAGATCTTCGACATGTTGGAGACGAACATCAATTTCGTGACGCACGAGAAGATCGACGCCTTCATCAGCGACATGGGGGACCGCATGGGTCGTCCGGTCTCGGATTCCAATCCCATCGTCGACGGCGCCCTGCCGGACGGTTCGCGGATCAACATCATCTACAGCAACGAGATCTCGCGCGGCGGCTCGAGCTTCACGATCCGGAAGTTCGCCGAGGTGCCCATCCCGGTCACCCAACTCGTGGCTTGGAACACCTATTCCCCGCAGGTGGCGGCCTATCTCTGGCTTTGCCTCGAGAACGGCATGTCGGTCTTCGTCTCGGGTGAGACGGCGTCAGGGAAGACCACGACGCTGAACGGGATCCTGCCGTTCATCAAGCCGCAATCGAAGATCCTCACCGCCGAGGACACCCCCGAGGTCAACCCGCCGCACGAGAACTGGCAACAGCTCGTCACCCGTGAGACCGGACCCGAGGAGGCCCGGGTCTCGATGTACGCGCTCCTCAAGGCCGCGCTCCGCTCCCGCCCTGATTATGTCATCGTGGGTGAGATCCGTGGCGCCGAAGGGGCGGTGGCGTTCCAGGCCATGCAGACGGGCCACGCCACGATGGCCACGTTCCACGCCTCGTCGGTCGGCAAGCTCATCCAGCGCTTCACGAGCGCCCCCATCTCGGTGCCGGCGCAGTTCATGGACAACCTCAATGTCGTCCTCATCCAGATGGCGGTCTACGTCGGCGGCAAGATGCTGCGGCGTGTCCTCGCGGTCGAGGAGATCGAGGGCTACAGCAAGCAGACCGGGGGGGTCGAGACGCGCGCCGTCTTCACATGGAACCCGGTCAACGACACCTTCGTCTTCAGTGGCCGCAACAACTCGTTCGTCCTGGAGCAGTCGGTGGCGGAACGGATGCAGTTGGAGGACAAGCGTGACATCTACAAGGAGCTGGACAAGCGCGCCAAGATCCTCGAGAAGATGATCGAGCTGAAGCTGTTCGACTATTTCGAGGTGCAGCGCATCCTCTTCGAGTACGCGAACAAAGGTGAGAAGGCGCTCCCGTTCAAGGTGGATTGGTGACCATGGGGCTCCTGGACATGTTCAAGGGCGGTGCGAAGGCCAAGGACGGCATCGACACCTCCGGAAAGGTCTCTCCGTGGGCCCGCAAAGGGCCGCCGGATTTCGAGTCGTTCGCGCCCGACCTCGAGACCGCGATGCGGCGCCATCCCCATCTCAAGCGTTATGTCGACGCCTGGGTCGCGGACGGGAACGACCCGCCGGACTATGAGCGCATCGTCCCGCACACGGCGGCCAAGCTGACCGAGCCGAACCTGCTCTACCCGGTCGGCGACCCCATCTACATCCACATCTCGGTGGATGCCCAGATGGGTTCCAAGTTCACGACCATCGAGCCGCGTCTCGACCAAGACGGCATCGACGCCCTGCGGGTCGTGCGTCAGGTGGTCTTCCGGCGCGCGCTCTACGAAGACCCCCCGAAGGATGACAACCAGCTCGCGCTCACCATCGAGGCCCTTTTCGAGGACGTCATCCGCGAGGGCGATAAGGTACAGCTGCCGGACCTCGCAGACGACGACGCGCTCAACCACAGCCCGGCCGAGGCGATGCGGGCCCTCCTGCAGGATTTCGCGCCGCAGATCGCGTTGCCGCGGGAGATGCGCGAGGCGGTGCGCTACCGGCTGCTGCGGGACATCGTCGGCAACGGGCCCATCGAGCCGGTCATGCGCGACCCTTACATCGAGGACATCCATTCGGTCGGGGTCGACCACTGTTTCATCATCCACAAGTATTTCGGCATGGTCAAGTCGAACATCCGTTTCGACGACGATGTCCATCTTGAGAAGTTCCTCGAGAACCTTGCCGAGCGCATCGGTCGTCCGGTGTCGGAGTCGCAGCCCATCGTCGACGCGACGCTCAAGGACAACTCGCGGATCAACATCATCTATTCCGACAACGTCTCCCGCCGCGGGCCTAGTTTCAGCATCCGGCGTGTCGAGGCGAAGCCGGTGCCGATCACGCGGCTCATCCAGTGGGGCACGCTCGATGCGCGCATGGCCGCCTATCTGTGGATCTGTCTCAACAACCATCAGAGCGTCTTCCTGTGCGGTGAGGCGGCGTGCGGCAAGACGATGACGTTGAACGCGTTGATGTCGTTCATCGAGGCGCGCAGCAAGATCTATACGGCTGAGGACACACCCGAGGTGCAGCCACCGCACCAGGTGTGGCAACGCCTCATCACGAGGGAGACGGGGCCCGAGGACGGCAGGGTCGAGATGTTCGACCTCTTGAAGGCGGCCCTGCGGTCGCGTCCGAACTACATCGTCGTCGGCGAGATCCGTGGCGCCGAAGGGAACGTGGCGTTCCAGGCCATGCAGACGGGCCACCCGGTCGTGGCGTCGTTCCACGCCTCGTCGGTGACGAAGATGATCCAGCGGCTCATCTCCGCCCCCATCCATGTCCCCCTCACCTTCATCGACAACCTCAACGTGGCGGTCATCCAGCAGGCAATCAAGGTCGGCAACCGCATCGTCCGGCGCATCACGAACATCGAGGAGATCGAGGGTTACTCCGAACTCGACGGCGGTGTCCTCACGCGCCCGGTCTTCAGTTACGACGCCGTCGCCGACAAGCACACTTTCCGTGGCCGCAACAACTCGCACATCCTGGAGAAGAAGATCGCCGAGATCCTCGGCTATGCCGACCCGCGCCAGATCTATGTCGACCTCGATGAACGTGCGGCCGTCCTGCGGGCCATGGTCGAGAACGAGATCTATGATTATGAACGTGTCAACGAGATGATCGATCTTTATTCGCGGGAAGGCGTGACGGCGCTCCCGTTCAAGGTGGCGTTCTGATGGACTGGTTCAAGTCGTTCCGGGTCTTCAACGTCACACCGCAGCGCTATGTCGCCCAATATGTCGCGCCCTTGCTGTTCCTTGGTCTCGCGATGAGTGTGGCGGCGGCCGTCTTCATGGCCGGTCTGAGTCCGTTCATCCGGTGGACCGTGGTCGCCGCGACGCCGCTCTTCATGGGCTATGTCGCCTATTCGATCCCGCTCCAGGCGGCGGACAAGATCAAGCGCGAGATCGACAACAACATCCACCTGTTCATCACCCACATGGGGGTCCTCGCGACCGCCAACCTGCCGCCGACCGACATCTTCTCGAAGCTCGCCACCAAGGCGGAATACACCTCGTTGGCCCGCTCTTCGGATCAGATCGCGAGTCTCGTGCGACGCTGGAACATGGGTCTTCCCGAAGCGTGCCGGTTCGTCGCCGAGCGCACCCCGTCGACCATCTTCGCAGACTTCCTGGAGCGCTACGCCTACGCGACGGAGACCGGTGAGGACCTGAGCGTCTTCCTGCACAATGAACAAGGCGTGGTGATGGGCGACTACGCGACGGTCTATCAGGCGGCGCTCTATGGTGTCGACTCGGTCAAGGACATGTATATGTCGACGATGATGTCGGTCATCTTCCTGGCCGTCTTCGGCCTCATCTCGCCGCTTCTCACCGGCATCGCGCCGACCGACGTGGCGCTTTTTATCGTCGGGACCTTCCTCATGCTCGAGACGGTCTTCCTCTTCCTCCTGCTCTCGCGCGTCCCGTACGACGAGTTGTGGACGCAGCTTCCTGAGAAGGTGGGGTTGCGTCGTGAGCTGGACGCTTATCTGCCGTTCACCGTCATCCTGGGCCTCATGGCCGGCCTGCTGGGTGGTTGGCTCTTCGACATGCCGCTCACGATGATGATCGCGGTCGGGTCGACGCCGCTTCTCATCCTCGGCTTCAGCGTCCACAACGAGGAGAAGGCGATCTTCCGTCGCGACGACAACTATCCCGCTTTTATCCGCAGTCTAGGGGCGTCCACCAGTGCCCGCGGCGGCTCGGCGCGCGAGGTCCTGAAGAAGCTGCGGCGGCACAATTTCGGCCCGCTCACCCGCGACGTGGACAGTCTCTATCGTCGGCTCAACCTGCGCCTCGACGACAAGCATGCGTGGGAGCGCTTCGCCGTGGAGACCGGATCGAACATCGTCGAGAAGTTCACCGCGATGTTCGTCGAGGGCATCCAGAGCGGTGGCGACGCCGCCGAGATCGGCCGCATCCTGTCCGACAATGTCGGGAAGATCCTGGCCGTGCGCAAGCACCGCGCCCAGACGGCCGCCTCGTTCCGGGGTAGCATGCTGGGCCTCACCGCGGGCATCGCGTTCACGCTCTATATCGGTATCGGCATGCTCGACGGTCTCGATACCTTGTTCAAGGCGCAGGAGACGAAGACCGCGGGCGGCGCCGAGTTCTCGAGCGTCCTGTTCAGTGATTTCACGGTCAACATGCCCCTTTTGCACGGGCTCATCACGTTCGCGCTCATCATCCATGCGCTCGCGGTCGCGGTCATGGTGTCCAAAGCCTCGGGCGGGTCGACCTATCGGGTCGCGTTCGATTTCCCGATCCTCATCTGGATCACGGCGCTCACCGCTCTCATGACCGAGGCGGCGTTCGGGAACATGTTCGGTTGATCAGGGGTGGGTCTGGGGAGGGGGGCGAAGCCCCCCTCCTCAGGGACCCGCCCGCCGCGAAGGTGATCCGGTCGCCGATGGCTCGTTGCACCCGAAGCCGCCCCTGTGGCGCCGCCTGCCTTCACCGCAACAGTCCGAGGATCCCGGTCTGCCTGGGGCTGCGTCCGAACAACCAGAACCCGCTCATGACGCCGAGGTAGAACCAGAAGGGGAAGCTGGCGAAAACGGCGATGATGGCGAACATGACCCTTTGGTCTTCGATGGGCCACGTCGCGTCGAACCCGATGAACCCGGAGTTGACCATCCATTCGGTGCCGGTCTCGCCAGGGAGCCGCGCGACGAGCCCTTGTACCCAGTCGAGGTCGACGAAGAGCGAGATGGCGAGGAGGAAGTAGCCGACGAGCAGCAGGGCACCCATGTAGGGGACGAAGCGACTGTGTTTGCGCCACACGCGTCGTGCCTTGGAGAGCCGCGCGAGGCCCATCCCGAGAAGATAGAGGAAGAGCGGTGACAAGAGAAGGCTCATGGGTGGCCCCCCGGCACGTCGACGTTGCGGAGGAAGCTCTGGTCGCGCCACAACCAGTTCTGCGCCTTGTACCAACCGATGGTCTCGACCATGCCGACGATGAAGTCGGGGTAAAGGAGGACATAACCGGTGTCCTTGAGTTTGCGGTTGCTCATGAAGGTGTCATGGAAGAGGAGCATGAGGGCGTCCTGTTCGATCTTGGGGGGGCGTCCGCGTTTGGCGGCGCGGCGGGCGTTCCACCAGGAGACGAGCCTGAGACCCCAGAGGGGGAGGTGGAAGTTGTGGATCTTGGCATCGACGTGGGGTGCGAGGGTGAAGAGGATGTCCTCGAGCGTCATCAGGGTGTCGTCGGCGACGTTGTAGGCTTGCCCGGCGGCACCGGGGAGGGTCATGAGGTGGCGGGCGGCCCCGGCGACGTCCTTGACGTGGACGGTGGCGGCGTGCACGTCGCCACGCCCGGGGATGGCGGGCATCTGGCCGAGGGCCATCAGAAAGAGCGGGATGGCGGCGCGTTGGCGGCTGCGGGGGCCGTAGATGGCGGCGGGGCGGAGGATGCGCGCGTCGACGCCTTTCTCTTCCGCGTATTGGGCCACGAGCCGTTCCTGGGCGGCCTTCGACCGGTCGTAGGCGGTGAGCGGCTTGACGGGGAAGGTCTCGTCGCTCGGGATGTGGTCGGGCCGACCGTAGACCCCGCCGGAGGACATCACCACGACCCGTTCCGTGCCGTGTTCGAGCATGACGTCGAAGAGGTTGGCCGTGCCGTCGCATTGGGCACGACGGAGCAGTTCTTCGGGGGCGGTGTAGGAGGCGAGTTCGGCGAAATGGAAGACGCCGTCGACGCGGCCGGCGACCTCGAAGACCGGATGGAGGGTCTCGGGCCGGGTGATGTCGGCGGGGATGAAGGCGACCCCGCTGCGGTCGAGATAGGTCGTGTCGGCGCCAGGGAGGTCGGCGGCGATGACCTCTTCGCCACGGGTGACGAGGTGGTCGACGAGGTGCGACCCGGGGAAGCCGCAAGCACCTGTCACCAACCAGCGTCGTGTCATCTATGGGCCCTCGTGGACCACAACGACAGCATGGTCCGCTTTTTGACTTGCGGGGGAGGGGGCGATGCCCCTCCCCCGCACCCCCTCCCCC
>JAHWKR010000006.1 GCA_019347805.1 Methanobacteriota archaeon | reverse complement strand
GGGCCATCAGCACGGGGACCTCGACGCGGTCGACCAGGGTGCGCAGGTTGCGGTCCTGCCACCAATCATAGTAGGCGCCCGTCTGGTCCATGCCGCCATGCTCGACCATGTTCTCGAAGTGCGGACACTCCGCCTCCTCGATGTGGCGCGCGATATAGTTCGGTTCCTGCGGGTTGACGGTGGGGGCGGTGGCGAACGCGGTGTAGGCCGAATTGGTGCCGCCGAGCGCATGGTTGCCGTTGTAGGGGACGCCGTCGTTGTGGTGATAATGATAGAAGCTGGTGGAGGCGACGACCGGCACGACCGCGGCCAGATGCGGATTGCCCGCGAGGGCGGCCATGTGGCTTGTCGACCCGGGATAGGAGGCACCGATGAACCCGACCTTGCCGTTCGACCAGCTCTGCGTGGCGTAGTGCTCGATGAGGTGGTACTGGTCGGCGATGTCTTTGGAGCCGCGCAGGTCGAGACAGCCCGACGAATCGCCGGTCCCGCGCACATCGGCGAAGACGAAGGCGTAGCCGCGGCGGACGAACTGCTTGACGTAACTGCCATCGAGGTCGAGCGGGGCACCGGTGGTGTCATGCACGTTCGGCTCGATGATGTTGTTCAAGTCGGCGTTGCGGCCCGGTGCCGTGTAGGGCGTGAACTGGATGATGACCGGATACGGCCCTTCCCCTGCGGGGCGGACGGTGCGGCCGTGGATGGTGACACCGTCGCCGGGGAGGATGGTCGATTCCTGGACCAGCCGAAGCGACAGGTCGGGCGCCTCAGGGACGTAGTCGAGGACCGGAACAGGGTCTTCGTCCAGGACCGGCGCGGGGCTCCTCGGGGCCGGTGCGTCGGAGAGGCAACCGGAGATCGGGACGGCCACGAACAGGAGGACGACAAGGAGCGGAAGGGGACGCAGGGGGGACACCGAGGCGGAAGTGGGGAGGGGGGGTGAAAGCGTTTGTGCAAGCCGTGCTGTAGAAAGAGTGTCAATGGCCTGCCGAACCAGGGTCAACGGCCGCGTTGCGGCTCGGCGCGCGCCTCCCGTGGCGAGGGTGGCACTTCGGGCGCCTCGACACCCGACGAGGTGCGCACCACCGTCTTGAGCTGTCCGCGCAGACGGCCAAGGGTCGCCTCGAGCCGGAAGAGCAGCGCCTCCAGGTCCGCGGTCGCCTCGTCGGCCTCCGCCGGCAACCCTTCGGTGCGACGCAACGCCTCGACCGTGTTCGCGATGGCGGAGACCTCGTCCCAGACATGCCGGAAGAGAACGTCGACCTTCCCCTCGGCCTGCCGCAAGGCGCTCGGACGATAGGGGCGCCCATGCAGCACCTCGTAGAGCACATGCTCCAATTCCTCGGGCCGGAACGGCTTCTCGAGCCAACCCTGCGCATTGTGGCGTGACGCCATGCGCGGCAGGTCGGTACCGCCGTCGACGAAGACGAGCGGGATGATGTCGGTCTCGGCCTCGGAACGCACCGCCGCCAAAAGCCCTGGCAGACTGTAGCCCTCGAGGTCGAGGTCCATCAGGATGATGTCCGGATGCTCCGCCAGGATGACGTCGCGCAACTCGATCGGGTCCTCGACCGCGACCGTCTGGTAGCCGAACCGGTCAAGGAGAAGGAGCAGGCTCTTCATGAGATGCGGGTCGCGCTCGACGACGAGCACCGTGGCCGGCGCTTCCGCTTCACCCTGCTCCTGTGGCGACGGATCCGTTCCGGTGCCTGGCTCGGACACGGTCCCTCTTTCTCCGCACCGTCCCTTAAGCGTCTTGCCCGACGGCCGATGCCGCAGGAGGTCACCAAGGATGTACGCGATGACCGGTCAGCGCGTCCACTATGCGGACGCTTCGACCGGCTCCGGTAATCGTACGCCCTGCAGGTCCGCGGGGCGCACGGGAAGCGTCAAGGTGTTGACGTTCGCCGGGTCGACGAGCAGCGTGTTGACGCCTTCTTCGAACGCCTCGATGGTGCGGCGGTCGTCATGGCTGCGCACGGTGAGCCGCACCTTCCAACCCGCCTCGATGACGTCCTCCTGCGGATAGCCGTCGATGGTGGCGGTGTAGGGCTGGTCGACCGGCACGTCCTTGGGCTGGTCGAGACCCTCGCGATAGGTCGGGTTCAGGTAGCCGTAGTTCTCGCGCTGGCCCGGATGATGATAGACGGACGAGCCGTCGTCGGCGGTGTCGACCTCGACCTCGATCCGGGTCCCGTTGGCGTGGACGAGGTCCATGCGCCAGACGAGGTGCGTGAACGATGCCGACGACTTGAGCGTGAGGTCCAGGAGCGGCACACCGCTCAGATAGGTGGTCTCAGTGAACGGCTCCGATTCGAACACCAGTTCGAGGGTGCCGCTGCAGCCGCCCTGGGTGTTGTCGGAGAGCGTGCGCAGCGCCCATTGGCCATAGGTCTCGCGGTCGCGCGGACAGGCGTTCCACGGGCGCTCGGCGGCCTGCGTGGTGGCCGTCTCGGAGAGCCGGCCGTCGTGTGTGAGATGGAGCACGATCTCGTCGCGTTCTTCCTCCAGGAGCGGCCAGTCGACGGAGCGGTGCCAGGTGCCGTCGTCGGCCTGCACCCACGCCACGTCGGTCTCGAACATGGCCGTCTCGATGCCCTTCAGGTGCGTGTCGAAGAAGACCGAGACATAGTTCCACCAATCACCGTAGGGCACCGCGGGGTCGCAGCGCGTGGCGATGTCGTAGCCGTCGCAATCGTCGCTCTTCGACGCCGGATAGGCGTGGCCCCACTGGCCTGCGATGAGCGTCTTCGGTGCCTCGAGGTCGTTGTACCAGGTGGCGATGTGGTCCGGCTTGACGTTCCAGTCGGCAAGACCCTGTGCCATCAGGACCGGCACCTTGATCTTCGGGACGAGCGGGCGCAGGTTGCGCTCCTGCCACCACTCGTAGTAGTCGCCCGTCTGGTCGAGGCCACCGTGGTCGAGCATGTTCTCCTTGTACGGGCACTGAGTACCCTCCTCGACGTAGCGCGAACCATAGTTGGCGTGTTGCGGGTTCACCGTCGGCATGATGGCGTTCGTGGTGTAGCCCGTGTTGGTGCCGCCGAGCGAATGCTGGCCCGAGTACGGCACGCCGTCGTTGTGGTGATAATGATAGAAACTGGTGGAGGCGACGATGGGGACGACCGCCTTGAGATGCGGATTGCCGGCGATGGCCGCCATGTGCGCCGTCGAACCGGGATAGGAGCCGCCGATGAAGCCGACGTTGCCGTTCGACCAGGACTGGGTCCCGAGCCATCCGGTGAACTTGTAGAGGTCGGCGATGTCGAGCGCGCCGCGCAGGTCGAGACAGCCCGAAGAATCACCGGTGCCGCGCACGTCGCCGAAGGCGAACGCGTAGCCGCGGCGGACGAACTGCCAGGCGAAGTAGTCCTCGCTGAACTGGCCCTGCGTGTAGCCGACCAGGTCGGCCGGCGGTTCGATGAGGGTCCTGAGCTCGGCGTTCTTCCCCGGTGCCGTGTAGGGTGTGAACTGTGCGATGACCGGGAACGGCCCCTCGCCCGCCGGCTTGACGATGCGCGCATGGAGCTGCACCCCCTCACCCGCCAGGAGGAACGCCTCCTCGACGAGCTCCAGGTCGAAGTCCTGCACCTCCGCCAGGTGGTCCAGGAACGGGATGGACGTGTCTGCGGCGGGCGGCCGGACGGTATCGTCGTCCGCAAGGCAACCGGCCAGGGTGACGGCGAGGAGCAGGAGGACCATGAAGGGAGCACGGACGTTCACAGGGGGCACCAGGGTAGGGAGGCGGCCGGGGAGGTTTTACGGTTTGTGGTGCACCAGGTCCCAGGGGGCCGGTCTGATCGTTCATGACAGGGCAAGGGCCGTCCGGGTGTCGCATCGGGTGTGCCACCATCTTTTTGTAGACAGGGATGTATACAACCTCGTATGGCCTCCAAGGTGGTCCAGTTCCGCGTGCCCGAGGAGAGCGTCCGATGGCTGCGCGAGCAGGGCATCAACCCGAACGACGCGGCGCGGGAGGCGTTCGAGGGGCTCCTGCGGCGCGCCCGAGCGGAAAGCAACTACCGGGCGCTCCGCAAGCTCGCCGAAGAGCAATCGATCCGCCGCTCCAAGAGCGCCGCCGACATCATCCGGGCAGAACGTGACAGCCACTAGGATCGTCTTCGACGCGAGCGCGCTTCTCGCGCTCGTCCCGGGCCCCGGCGAGGACCCCGATCTCCTCGTGCGCTCCATGCTGCACCTACATGGGCTCTTCGAGGTGGTCGCACCGAGTCTTCTCGCCAGCGAGCTCGGCAACGTGATCCACAGGAACCGGGACGGCGGATACGG
Organism: Methanobacteriota archaeon; assembly: GCA_019347805.1. GTDB lineage: Archaea > Thermoplasmatota > E2 > JACPAO01 > JAHWKR01 > JAHWKR01. Next base: position 84,854 of record JAHWKR010000006.1, on the reverse strand, counting down.
GAAAGGCGGACGCGAACAAGAGCGCTTGCTCCGCTACCTCCTGGAAGACGTCCGGCTCGAACCGATGGACGCCGAGGGTGCGGCCCGGGCATTCCGGTTGGCCGCGGCACACCGGTTGACCGCCTACGATGCGGCCTATCTGGAACTCGCTGCCCGCGACGATCGGACCCCGCTCGTCACGGAAGACAAACGGCTCTTTCGCGCGGCGGCCAAGGCATTGGGTGAACATCGCGCATACGACACCCGACCGCTCCAACGCATCGAGGATCCCTATTTCAGCCGGTACTACCACGCCGACCGGTGACCGCCACCCCTTAAGTACCCCCCGGCCGTGCCGCGCCCCGTTGGCCAAAGAGTACGACGCCATCGTCGCAGGCGGGGGCCCCGGAGGCGCGACGACCGCCACGTTCCTTGCCCGCCAAGGCTACAAAGTGGCGCTCTTCGAGAAGGAACGCTTCCCGCGCGACAAGCCGTGCGGCGACGCCATCTCCGGCAAATCGGTACGCGTCTTGGACGCGTTGGGGCTCATCGACCAGGTCGAGAAGGTGCCCATGGCGCTCGCCCTCGGCGTCCGCTTCACCTCCCCCGACACCACGGAACTGGTGGTGCCGTTCCCCAAACCGAAGGCGTCGGAGGAACGGGTCGCGATGGGCAAGAGCCACAACGAACCCGGCTATGTCTGCCGCCGCGAGATCTACGACAACGTCCTCTTCCAGGCCGCCAAGAAGACCAAAGGGGTCAAGGTGTTCGAGGAGACACCCGTCGAATCGGCCATCATGGAAGGTGGCCGTTGCGTCGGCGTCAAGACCAAGGACGGCAAGGAGCACCGCGCCAAGGTGGTCGTCGGTGCCGGCGGCGCTCTGTGTCCGGTCGGCCGTACGGTCGGCGCCTACGAACGCGACCCGGCGCACTGGGTCGCCGCCATCCGTGTCTACTGGAAGGACGTCAAGGACGTCGACGACAACATCGAGATCCACTTCGTCGACGACATCATCCCCGGCTATTTCTGGATCTTCCCGCTCGAGAACGGCCTCGCCAACGTCGGCATCGGCATGCGCGAGGACTACGTCAAGAAGGACAAGAAGGACCTCAAGGAACTCCTCGACCGTTGCATCCACGACAACCCGCTCTTCGTGGAGCGCTTCGCTGGTGCCACCAAGGTGGAAGGCAGCCAACGCGGCTGGATCCTGCCCCTCGGCTCGAGGCGTCGGAGGTTGTCGGGCGAAGGCTGGTTGACCGTCGGGGACGCCGCCGGGCTCATCGACCCGTTCTCCGGGGAAGGCATCGGCAACGCCATGGTGTCCGGACAACTGGCCGCGGAACAGATCCACATCGCCCTCTCCAACGGTGGCGCCACCGCCGACGCCCTCGCCCCCTACGACATCAAGGTATGGGCCGAGATCGGTGACGAACTGGAGCGTTCCTACAAGATGCAGAAGCTCGGCCGCCACAAATGGCTCCTCAACTTCGTCGTCCGCAAGGCGGCGAAGAGCCCACGGTTGCAGGCGCAGCTTTCGGAGATGTTGTCCGACCGCGAGGACACCGACGAGCTCACCAACTGGTGGTTCTACCTCAGACTGCTCTTCATGAAGTGAAGACGATGAAGCCGCACATCACGATGATCACGCTGGGTGTCGACGACCTGGAGCGTGCCCTGCGGTTCTATCGTGACGGCCTCGGGTTCCCCACAGAAGGCATCGTCGGCACCGAGTTCGAGCATGGCGCCGTCGTGTTCTTCGAGCTCTCCGGCGGCATGAAGCTCGGGCTCTATGCGCGTGAAGACCTGGCGCGCGACGCCGGTGTGCCGAAGAGCGTGGCCAGCACCACCGAGTTCTCGATCGCCCACAACGTCGCGAGCAAGGAAGCGGTGGACACGGTGATGACCGAAGCGGAAGCGGCCGGCGCGCGCATCATCAAACCGGCACAGGACGCCTTCTGGGGCGGCTACTCCGGCTATTTCGCCGACCCGGACGGGCATCTCTGGGAAGTGGCGTGGAACCCGGCGTGGGAACCGTCCCAATGAGGCAGGCGCCTTGATCCCCTCCGACCCCCTCGCCCTCTTCTTGTTCGGCCTCGTCCTCGGCGCCTCGGCCGGCTTCGCACCGGGTCCGCACATGTCGGTCGTGCTCCTCGAGACGTTGCGCCACGACGCCAAGGCGGGCGTGCAGGTGGCGATGGCGCCGCTCATCACCGACTGGCCGATGGTGTTCGTCTCGGTGGCGTTCTATCACTTCGTCGCCGACGCCGACCCCGTCGTGGGCACCATCTCGCTCATCGGCGGCCTCTTCCTCGTCTGGCTCGGCTGGAAGAGCATGACCGTCGCGCCACCCGGACCCGGTGATGTCGGTGGTCCCCGCCGCTCGCTGCAAAAAGGCGCACTGGTCAACCTCCTCAACCCGAACGCCTGGATCTTCTGGTTCACCATCGGCGCTCCCATCGTCACGATCGGCGCCCAGGTCGGCATCACACCCCCCGTCCTCTTCTTCGTCACCTTCTATGCGCTCCTGGTCGGTATCAAGAGCGGCATCGCCTACGCCTTGCACGGCTCGCGCCGGTTCCTTGGCTCGATCGGCTATCTTTGGACCAACAGCGTCCTGGGCGGGCTCCTCATCGTGTTCGCGTTCATCTTCCTGAGGGATGCCATGGCAAGGTTCGGCCTCCTATAGGGACACAACCTTCAAGGAGCCCCTATCGGTCCCCGGCCTATGACCCGGACCGTCACCGCCAACGTGGAGAAGCTCACGCACGTCACCGCCATCGTCTCCGACCTCGACAAGGCCCTCGACTTCTACACCCGCGTCCTCGGCATGGAGAAACGCGACGACGAGGTGTTCGAGTTCAACGGCACGAAGATGCGTTGGCTCACCGTCGGCTGCCCCGGCCAAGCCCTCTCCATCGTCCTCAGCACACCCATGCCCGCCCCCGGTTCCAAGAGCGACCCCGACACCTGGGTCGGCAACGGCACGATGTGGGTGCTCCAGGTGATGGATTGCAGCGGGGCCGTCGAAGCGCTCAAAGCCGAAGGCGTCACGATCTCTTCCGGACCGGAAGAGGCCCCATGGGGCGTCTCCGCCGTCGTGCGGGACCCCGACGGGAACCCCTTCAATCTGGTGCAGCCACGGCGGACCTGAGACGCCACCGCGTCAGCGCCTCAACGTTCCCTGTGGTACATCCGGAGCGCCAGTGGTGCCGCCACCGCCGTGATACCGACCGCCCAACCCAGCACCCACGCCGCTGCGACACCGGCCGGTTCGCCATGCATGAGCGCGCGTGACGCGGCCGCAAGATGGGTGACAGGATTGTTGCCGACCACGACCTGCAACCAGCTCGGCATCGTCTCGAGCCGGACGAAGATGTCGCTCGCGAAGGTGAGCGGCATGAGGAAGATGAAGCTCACGGTCATGACCGACTCCGGTGTCTTGACGTTCATGCCGATGATGATCCAGACCCAACTCAGAGCGAGCGCGAACGCGATCACGAGCGCCACCGCCAAGAGCACCCCGAAAAGGCCGCCCTGCGGCCGGAAACCGAGGATGAGGCCCACGGTGAGGATGACCGTCGAGGCGACCGAATAGCGGAACAGGTCCCCGGCGAGCGCCCCCACGACGGGCGACGGCTGCCAGATGGGCAGGCTACGGAAGCGGTCGTAGAGCCCTTTTTTGATGTCCGTGTTGAGGCCCATCCCCGTGTAGACCGTGATGAAGACGACCGTCTGCACCACCACCCCCGGCAAGAGATACTGGATGTATTCGCGCGGCGAACCCGCCAATGCGCCACCGAAGATGTAAGTGAAGAGCAAAGTGAACATGAGCGGCATGATCGTGACGTCGAAGAGCTGGAACGGCACATGCTTGATCTTCAGCATCGCCCGCCAACCGAGCGTCAAGGTCGCCGACAGCATCCCTGCGGGCGCGACGCGCCGACGGTCCCCCAGGAGCCCCCCCAGGTCGCCCCGAGCCGGGATCGTGTCGGCGCTCATACGACCACCTCCTGCTTCGGCGTCGCCTCGGTCGGCCGGCCCGTGAGGGCGAAGAAGACGTCGTCCAGGCTCGGCGCACCGAGCGAGAAGCCCGCCACGGCGATGCCCGCTCCGGACAACGCGGTCAAGGCCGCTGCCGCACGGGCGGTGTCCGAGATCGTCACGCTCACCGTCCGCGGGTCGGTCGCCGGAAGGATCGTCCCGTACGCCTCCTCACCCAGAAGCGCTGTGGCCCGCTCCCTCGCCTCGCGGTCCTGCAACCGGACATGGAGCGCGTTCGCCCCCACGGACGCCTTCAGCTCTTCGCTCGTGCCTTCGGCGATGAGCCGCCCATGGTCGATGACCGCCATGCGCTCGGCCAACCGGTCCGCCTCCTCGAGATACTGTGTCGTCAAGAGCACGGTCGTGCCCTGGTCGGCGATCGCGCGCACGATGTCCCAGACCTGGTTTCGACTGCGCGGGTCGAGACCCGATGTCGGCTCATCAAGGAAAAGCACCTCCGGCGTCGAGACGAGGCTCGCCGCGATGTCGATCCGACGGCGCATCCCCCCTGAGAACGTCACCACCTGGCGCTTCGCAGCCTCCGCGAGGCCGAACGCATCCAACAGTTGCCGTGCACGCTCCTTGGCCTCGCGTCGGGGGAGTCCGAGCAGGCGGCCGACGAGCACCAGGTTCTCGATCCCTGTCAGGTCCTCGTCCACCGAAGCGTACTGCCCGGTGAGGCTGATCATCCGGCGTACGGCACGGGCGTCCCGCACGACATCATGTCCGAGGACCGTCGCATGACCCGCCTCAGGCCGCAAGAGCGTCGCCAGGATGCGGATCGTCGTCGTCTTCCCCGCCCCGTTCGGCCCGAGGAGGCCATAGACCGAACCCTTGCGGATGCCCAGGTCGATACCGTCCAAGGCACGGGTCATACCGAAGGTCTTGACGAGGCCGGACGTCTCGATGGCGAGTTCCATCGCCGAGGCCCAACGACGCGCGGTTCTTGACGCCTCTGGTGGGTCCTGAGGCAAGGTCGTTGTGACCCCGGATCCCGGTCTGGCCTCGGGCACAAGGGACCGTGGCCGCCGGCGGACCCCGCGTCGACACCGGCCGTCTGTCGCGCAACGAGACGTCGCAGGTCGTGCGCCTCCCTCCCCTCACCCCTTAAGACCCCTTCCGGTCTGCGCCACGCGTGGCCCCCGCCGCCCGCCACCAGGGAGACCGCATGACGCAGGAGCCCGCGCTCTCTGAGGCGTTGCGGCCCTATCGTGCCCGGCTCGAATCGGAGATGGTGCGCGGGTTGCCGCCGTTCCCCTCGGGGACCCCGGACCCGGCGCATGTGAAGCCCGATGAGACGGCGCCCCTGCACCCCCTTCGCCACGTCATCGACGCCGGCGGCAAGCGGTTGCGACCCCTTCTGACGATGCTCGCCTGCGAAGCGGTGTGCGAGGACGCCGACCGTGCTCTTCCGACGGCCGCCGGACTGGAACTCCTCCATACGTTCACCCTGGTCCACGACGATGTCATGGACAACGACCTCACCCGCCGCGGCCGCCCGACCGTGCACGCGCTCTGGGGCGGCCCGCTCGCCATCTGCGCCGGCGACGCCCTCTACGCCTTCGCGTTCGACAAGATGGCGCAGAACCTCGGGACGGCCCGTGTGACGCCCGAGACCATCGTCCACATCATGCGCCGCGCCGCCGAGGTGTCCTACGAACTCTCGGCCGGACAGACCCAGGACCTCCTCTTCGAAAAACGCGACGATGTGACGCTCGATGAGTACCTCGAGATGATCCGCCTCAAGACCGGTGTCCTCATCCAGCTCTCCGTGGAAGCCGGAGCGCGCATCGGCGGCGGCGACACGGAACAGGTCGCGGCGTTGTCCGACTACGGCCGGCACATCGGGCTCGCCTTCCAGATCGTCGACGATCTGCTCGACCTCGTCGCCGACGAGGCGGAGCTCGGCAAGCCGGTCGGCAGCGACATCCGCGCCGGCAAGAAGACCTATCCCGTCTTGCACGCGCTCGACCACCTCGGTCCCGCCGACCGCGCGCGCCTCCTTGACATCCTCACAACACCCGAGCCCGAGACGACCCCGACCATGGTGCAAGAAGGCCTCTCGCTCCTCGTCGAAGCGGACAGCATGGAAGCCGCCAAGGTGCACGCCACACGCGAAGTGGAGAACGCCCGCGCCGCCCTCGGACGCCTGGACGCCCCCGGGGGATCGGCCATCGCGCTCCTTGCGCGCGTCGCCGACTACATGATCACGAGGCGCAACTGATGCGACCCCGGAACGCCCCCCGCACCGACCCCTTCACACAAGGCTGGGGCCTGTTCCTCCTCACCCGGCCCTTGAACGGTCTCCTCAGCGCGCTCGGCGTGCTCGTGGGCGTGCTGGCCGCCGGTGTCTCGCCCTTCGAATCCCAATCCATCACGGTGAAGGCCGGCCTCGTCGCCCTCGCCGCGTTCCTCGGCACCGCAGGCGGCAACGTGCTGAACGACCTGCGCGACCTCCACATCGACCGCACCGCGCACCCCGAACGGCCGCTCCCCTCCGGTCGTGTGCGCATCCCGGTCGCACGCCGCGCCGTCCTGTTCTTCTGGGCGCTCGCCATCCTCGCCGCCTACCTCGCCGACCGCGAAGCCGGCTTCCTCGCCTCCGGCGCCGTCGTGCTCCTCACCTGGTACGAACTGAAATGGAAGAAAGAGGGCCTGCCCGGCAACATCGCCGTGGCGGTCGTCTCCGGGAGCCTCTTCCCGCTCGGTGCGCTCGCCGTCTCCGGCGACCTCCGCGTCCCTCTCGTCCTCGGCCTCCTCGCCGCGTTGGCGCACCTCGGCCGCGAACTCTTCAAGGACGCCGAGGACGCGAAGCACGACCGCGCCGTTCGCCGCACCTACGCCGTCCGACACGGCACCAAGCCCGCGACCCTCCTCGGCGCCATCTTCGTCCTTCTTGCCGTCACGTTGTCTCCATTGCCGCACTTCCTCGCCGCTTGGGACACCCGCTTCCTCATCGCCATCCTCCCCGCCGACCTCCTCTTCGTCTTCGCCGCCGTCGCCGCCCAATACAAGCCCACACACGGCCGCGCCGCCGCCAAGGGCGCCATGGTGCTCGCCCTCCTCGCCTTCCTCTACGGCGCCGGCTGGCGCATCTGGTCCGCCACGCCGTTCTAGGGCGGCCTGCTGCAGCGCCTTCCGCACCAGGTCTCGCACCGCCCACCTTTATCACCCACCGACCCATCGGAGACCTGATGGCGCGGGGCCGCCCGGGACACGTCCGGGACTACATCTTCCGGGAGCTCCTGAGGGGTCCGCTCCATTTCACGCTCATCGACCCCGACAAGCAATCGGCCGAGGACGCGGGCAGATTGGCACGCGCCGCCGCCGACGCGGGCAGCCACGCCATCATGATCGGCGGCTCCACCGGCATCACCACCCAGAAGACCGACGCCACGGTGGACGCCATCCGCAAACAGGCCGAACACCTGCCCACCATCCTGTTCCCGCCCGGGGCCGCCGGTATCTCCGCCAAGGCCGACGCCGTCTTCTGGATGAGCATGCTCAACTCCCGCAACCGCCGCTTCATCATCGAAGAGCAACGCCACGGCGCCAAATGGGTCAAACGGCTCGGACTGGAACCCATCTCCATGGCCTATCTCGTCGTCGAACCCGGCGGCGCCGTCGGAGAGGTGGGCGAAGCAGAACTCATCAAGCGCGACGACCCCGACACCGCCATCGACTACGCCCTTGCGGCACAATACTTCGGCATGGATTTCGTCTACCTGGAAGCCGGAAGCGGCGCCGACGAGCATGTCCCGCTCGAGATGGTCAAGGCGGTCAAGTCCGAAGTGGAGATCCCGGTCATCGTCGGAGGCGGCATCCGCACCGCCGACGCCGCGCGTGCATTGATCGATGCGGGCGCCGACATCATCGTCACCGGCACCTTGATCGAGCGCGTGGTCGACGTCCGCAGCACCCTCATGGAGTTCCTCGACCACTTCCGCAAGGTGGTCCGGGAGCGCATGGAGCGCTTGGGGGAGCAGGTGGGGGAGCGGGAGCGGTGGCGACGGCGCAGTGGGTAAGCCGCCCCTCGCGCCACTTCGACCCCGTCGAGCCAACCATTATCTACGCCCCGACCGTTCCGCCCTCGGTGCGCGTGCATGTATCGGAACCTTGCAATCATCGCGGTATCGGCTCTCTTTTTGACCGTCTCGTCCACGACCGCCCTGGCGCCTGATGCGCCAGAGGCCTCCGACTGGTCCCGCCTCCTGTCGCCGCTCGGTCAGAAGATGATCGCCGAACCCGGGTCGGCGGCCATGCTGGGCGAGGAACAAGGCGCACGCCTTCTCGACTCCGTCGCATCGGCACACGACCTCACCGCAGAGGCGCTGGCGGCGTTCACCGATGTCGCGCTACCCGAGGTCGCATTGCCCCCGGCCGACACCCTCACGGTCGAACTGGCCGACGCCTGGCAGAACGAAGGCACACCACTCACCGAGGCAGAGACCACCGCACTGCATGCCGAGACCATGACGCTCGACCCGCGCGTCGAACAGGCGCTCGCCGAACTCGTGAACGGCGAGACCCACGCCCGTGTCGTTTCGCAGGGCGCGTTCCAAACGATCGATCTCACCGCGCTCGCCGCCGTCTTGCAACATGCCACACCGCAGCCCTACGGCGCGGACGCGACCGCATTGTCCCTTCTCCCCACCACCGACCTCGACCTTTCGCTCATGGAAGAGACCGAGACGCTCCTTGCCTCCCTCGATCTCGCCGCGATCGCCGCGGCGAACCTCGCCATGGCGGAAGCGCTCGACCGCGCCGTCGCCATCCTTTCCACCATCCCCGACGACATCTCCGCGCCGCTCTCCGCACCGGGCGACGTCTTCCAATACACGACCCCCTACGGTGAGATCGCCGTCAGCGGCAGCGGTCCCCACACCTACACCGACCGCTACTTCGTCCTCCTCGACCTCGGCGGCGACGACACCTACAACAACCCGACCGGCGCCGTCCAGGCGGACATCCTCGCCTCGGGCGTCGGTGCCACCTTGCACGCCGCGAACGAAGCGCTCTATGCCCTCAGCACGGCCCCCGGCCTCCCACCTTCCGACGCCTTCGACCAGGCGTGGCGCGACACCTTCCTGCGCCTCGTGCACCAGACCCACAACGCCTCCATCGCCATCGACCTCGACGGCGATGACACCTATTCCTATCACGCCGCACCGGCCCAGGGCTCGGGCGGCTTCGGCGGCTTCGGCGCCGTGGTCGACGTCGCCGGCAAAGACAGCTACTCCGCCTACCGCCACAGCCAAGGCGACGGTCAAGTGGCCGGCGTCGGACTCCTCATGGACCTCGGTGGCGACGACGGCTACGAGGCGGACGCGCAGGCGCAAGGCTTCGGCCAGGTGGGCGGCCTCGGCGCGCTCGTCGACCATTCCGGCACCGACACCTACCGCGCCCGCGTCGTCGCCCAAGGCCTCGGCTGGGACGTCGGCGTCGGCGTCCTCGTCGACCGCACGGGGAACGACCACTACACCTGCTGGGGGGTCGACGACTTCAGCGACTCCATCCTCCCCGTCAACCGGCCCCGGCCGGGAACGACCTGCCAGGCGACCGGTTGGGGCGGCACGGGCGTCCTCGTCGACGCCACGGGCGACGACCACTACTTCACCGAAGCGGGATTCCAGACCTTGACGCTCCTCGGCACGAGTCTCCTCGTCGACGGCTCCGGGATCGACAACCACACGGCCGGCGAATGGTCCATCGGCGTCGGTGTCCTCGGCGCCTCGGTGGTCGTCGACGGCACGGGGAACGACATCTACGACACGCACATGGTGCTCTCCGCTCCGTGGCTCGACATCTACATCGGCGGCAACGGCGAAGGCTATGTCGGCGTCGGCGTTCTCGCGGACGCCGCAGGGGACGACGTCTATACGACCGACGTGCGCAAGGACCTGTTCCTCGTGCAATACGCCTGCGGCAACGGCTGCGCCCACGACGGCGGCGTCGGCATCCTCGCCGACGGAGGCGGCACGGACAGCTACACGAGCGAAGTGGGCCAAGGCGGCACCTCGGGCGGCGTCGCGCTGCTTGTCGACGCGGACGGCGACGACACCTACTTCCTCCGGTACAACAGCACGCGCGGACAGGGCTTCGCCGGCTTCGACCCGATCACCGGTCCCGGGCTCACCGGCGGCCTCATGACCTGCATCTACGGCGTCCTCGTCGACGGCGACGGGACGGACAGCTACAGCAATCCGGTGGTCGACTTCGGCACCCGGGCGGACGGTTCCTATTGGGGCCAAGGCGAGTTCGGGCGCGGCATCGACGGAACAGGCGGTGCCGCCGGGTACCTCACGAGCAGCGCTTTCCTCGCCGACGTCAACAAGCTCGTATCCACCGCCGCGTGCAACACCGTCACCAACTGAAAGACGGCGGGCGACCGAAAGCCATGTCCCCCACGAGCGGTTCCGCCCTCCGAACCCATGGAGACCGGCCGCGCCACCGCCATCGCCCACCCCATCCAGGGCCTCGTCAAGTACCACGGACTGAGGGACTTCGAGCGGCGGGTGCCCTATCACAGCTCCATCTCGGTCTGCACCGCGCCGACGCACACCAAGACCACGGTGACCGTCCTGGATGGCGGCACGGAGGACGAGGCGGTCATCAACGAGACCCCCGTCAAGGGCCGGCCCCTAGAACGCATCCGCACCATCCTGGACGAAGTGCGCCGGCAAAGCGGCGACCATCGCGCCGCCCGCGTCGTCTCCACGAACGATTTCCCGGAACGCATCGGACTCGGCAGCAGCGCCTCCGGGTTCGCCGCGCTCGCCAAGGCCGCGGTCGCCGCCTACGGTCTTGGCCTCGACGCGCCACGGATCTCGGCCATCGCCCGCCTGGGGGCGGGTTCCGCCGCGCGGTCGGTGACCGGCTGGTTCAGCGAATGGTCGCCACCGCCGCGGGGCCGCCCGGCCGCCGAGTCGATGTCCAAGAAGCTCCTCGGTGCCGAGAAGATCGACCTGCGCATCGTCGTGCCGGTCATCCGCAGCGACGAGCCGACCGAGGGCGTGCACCGCGAGGTGCTGTCGTCGCCGTTCTTCGATGCGCGGCTCAAGTATGTCGAGGACGCCCTCGTGCGCATGCGCGTGGCGGTGACCACGGGCGACATCCGCGAGATCGGCCTCGTCGCCGAGCGCGACACCCTCAACCTGCACGCCATCACCATGACCTCGGACGCCATGCGGCTCACCTGGCGCCCCGAGACCATCAGGGTCATGCACGAGGTGCGGCGGTTGCGCAAGGAGGAGGAGCTCGGCTGCTGGTTCTCCATCGACACCGGCGCCACGCCCTACGTCAACATCGTGCCGGAGCATGAGGAGCGCGTCGTCGCGGCGATGGCCGGGCTGCCCGGGATCGACGAGGTGCTGAGACTCTCGGTCGGGCGCGACGCCCACCTGGTGGATGCGCACCTCGACTGAGGCGAGAAGAGGGAGCCGGCGGGTCGGACGTCCCCGTTGGAGGTGTGGCCAAGGAGATTCAAGGCCGCACCCGGACCGCGTCCGGGCGCGAGGACGGTGTTTGGAGGTATTGGAGGTATGGTGGTGTGCTGCTCCGTCCCGCCGGCTCTTGGTCGCCGGGCAGACCCTCTAAGATATAAAAACTCCGTGACACGGGGCGGCACGCTTTGCCGACTCTGCGGGATCCGTGTCGACGTCGTCGACCCTCCGGACCCCACTTCCCGCCACCTGTGGGTCGTTCGAGAGGCCGCGGGCCTCCGGTCGCCACCCGCCGGGCCCACTCCTTCAAAAGCCATTTGAAGCCGGTGCCTCTCACGCGCCCCGCACCGTGATTGCACCCCCAGACAGGGAGAACGGCGCGCCGAGTCCTTTCGGTGCCCCGCCCCGGCACGAGGGCCACCCGCCGCACCTTCGCCCGGTCGGCATCGTCTCGTACGGGTTCTATGTCCCTCGCTATCGCATCCGCACCGAGACCATCGCCCAGGTGTGGGGTCACGACGGTCCCCAGACCGCGGCCAACCTCAACGTGCGCCAGAAATCGGTGCCCGGCCCCGACGAGGACGTCGCCACCATCTCGGTCGAGGCGACCCGGCAGGCCATCGACCGCGTCGGCTTCGACCCGCGCCGCGTCGGTGCCATCTATGTCGGCAGCGAATCCCACCCCTACGCCGTCAAACCCACGGGGACCATCCTGGCGGCGGCGATCGGTGCCGGCCCCGAGCTCACCGCGGCCGATTTCGAGTTCGCTTGCAAGGCCGGGACCGCGGCCATGCAGACCGCCATGGGGCTGGTGCGCAGCTCGATGGTCGACACCGCGCTCGTCGTCGCCGCAGACACCTCGCAAGGGGCACCCCGGAACGCCCTGGAATACAGCGCCTCTGCGGGCGGGGCGGCGTTCCTCATCGGCAGCGAGGACATCATCGCGAGCCTGAACCATACGGTCTCCTTCACCACCGACACGCCCGACTTCTGGCGGCGGGAAGGCCAGAAATATCCCAGCCACGGCGAGCGCTTCACCGGCCGCCCCGCCTTCTTCCGCCATGTCAAGGCGTGCGCCGAGCGCATGATGGCCGCCATGGAGAGCACACCGGACGACTACCAGCACGCGGTCTTCCATCAACCGAACGGCAAGTTCCCGGTCAACATCGCCAAGCAGTTGGGCTTCACCATGGACCAGATCCAGACCGGGCTCCTGGCGCCCAAGATCGGCAACACCTATTCCGCCGCCGCACCGCTCGGCCTCGCCGCGGTGTTGGACATCGCCGCACCGGGCGACCGCGTCTTCGTCACCGGCTACGGCTCGGGCGCCGGTTCGGACGCCTTCGACATCACCGTCACCGACGCCATCGTCGACTACCGCAAGAAGAAGAGCCGCACGGTCGAGGAGCACCTGGCCAAGACCGTCGACCTCGACTATTCGACCTATGCCAAGTACAGGGGGAAGATCATCCTTGGCGACTAATCCCGCGGAGAAGGCGCGCCATCATGCCGGGCGCGAGGTCGCCGTCATCGGCATCGGCCAGACCGCGTTCGGCGAACGGTGGGAAGCGTCGTTCCGCGACCTCGTCACCGAGGCGGGTCTGAAGGCCATCCAAGACGCCAACATCCAGGGTGAGGACATCGACGCGGTCTACGTCGGCAGCATGTCGACGGCGCTCACCATCGGCCAGGAGCATGTCGCCCCGCTCGTTATCGACCATGCCGGCCTGGCCGACTTCCACATGCCCGCGACCCGCGTCGAAGGCAGCGGCGCCTCGGGAAGCATCGCGTTCCGGCAAGGCGTGTTGGCGGTCCGGAGCGGCGACGCGGACATCGTCGTCGTCGGCGGTGTCGAGAAGATGACCGATTCGTCGGACGCGGAGACGGCGCGCATCGTCGGCAGCTCCATGGACCAAGAATGGGAGTCGTTCGTCGGCGCGACCGACACGGCGATCCATGCCATGATGGCACGGGCGCACATGGACGAGCTCGGGACCACCTTGGACATGCTCGCCCAGGTGGCGGTCAAGAACCACGACCATGGCCTCAAGAACCCGTACGCCCAGTTCAAACGGCCCATCACCCGCGAACAGGTGCACGCCGCGCCGATGGTCGCCGACCCGCTGACCCGGCTCCACTGCGCCCCGCTCTCCGACGGCGCCTCCACGGTGGTCCTTTGCCCCCTCGAGGCGGCCGAGAGCTTCACCAAGAAGCCGGTCAAGGTCGCCGGCACCGGCCAGGGCTCGGACACGCTCGCCCTGCACGCCCGCCACAGCCTCACCACGATGGCCGCCGCGCGCGCCGCCGCCGAACGCGCCTACGCGCAAGCCGGCTGGGGGCCTGATTCGGTCGATGTCGCCGAACTGCATGACGCCTACACGGTCAACGAGCTCATCGCGCTCGAGGACCTCGGTTTCTTCCCGCGCGGCGGCGCCGGGCCGGCGACCCTCGAAGGCGAGACGGCGTTGGGCGGCCGCATCCCCATCAATCCGTCAGGCGGCCTCAAGGCGCGCGGCCACGCCGTCGGCGCGACCGGCTTGGCGCAGATCGCCGAGATCGTGTCGCAGCTGCGCAACGAGGCCGAGGGCCGTCAGGTCAAGGACGCCCGGCGCGGCGTCTGCCACAACACCGGCGGCACCGGCGCGACCGCCGTGGTGACCGCCTTGGAGGTGCTCTGATGGGCGTCCCCCGCTTCTGGCGCGAACAACCGCACCGCTACCGGTTGGAGGGCACGCGCTGCACGAACTGCGACCGGGTCTACTTCCCGCCGCGCTGGGTCTGTCCGGTCTGCCGCCGCGAATCGGTCGGCAAGATGGAACGCCACAAGATGGACGGCACAGGGACGGTGGTGGCGAGCACGGTGGTGCACGACCCGGCGCCGGGCTTCGAGGACCAGGTGCCCTACGCGGTCGCCATCATCGAACTCGACGAAGGATGTCGGTTGACGACGCAGGTGAGCGACGTGGCCGACCCCCACGATGTCGTGCCGGGCATGCGGGTCAAGTCGGCGTTCCGGCGCATCCAGTCGGACGGCGCCTCCGGGGTCATCTACTACGGCACCAAGTTCGTGCCGCTCGTGGAACAGGGCTCTACCCCCTCTTGAGCCGTCTCCGGCCGGGTCGGTATGGTCCGGATGCATCGCCCCAGGGCGGAAACCGGCCCTCCAGGGCCCCTAGACCGATGTTTTGATGATTAGTGGTTATATTGCGTGAACATTTCCATAACTTCCAGGTATGTTTATATGGGGCGCGCCCCTCAAGGAAGGACAATGGGCTTCAAGGCCAGCCTCGGCGCCTGCGCGCGACCGCCGCTCATGTTCGAGCCGGTGCCGCCCCCCAAGCGCTCGAGCCCGGCCGAGATCGACGCCCACCTCGACGAGTTGGCGGACATCATCGGCCACCTGCCCCACGTCGGCTCTGTCAACGTGCCCCAGATCGTCGGGGGGAGCTACGAGACGGTGGACGCCCTCGACTACGCCATCTCGGTCCAGAGGACGACCGGCGTCGAGACCCTCGTCAACAAGATCGTCGCCCTCACCCCCCCGGACGAACTGCCGGCCTGGGTGGAGCACGCCCGAGAGCAGGGGATCCGGCATCTCATCCTGGTCGGCGGGGAATCGTCCCGCATCGACTATCCCGGCCCTTCGGTGACGCAGGCGAACCGCATCGCCGCGCCCCTTGTCGATGACGGCACCATCGGCAACATCTGCATCCCCTTCCGCCGGCGCCGAGGCTCCGACGAACCGGACCGCATGGTGCAGAAGACGCAGGCGGGCGCGGACCACTTCACATCACAGATCGTCCTCGAACCGCTCACCACGCGCCGGCTCCTGCGCGACTACGACCGTGCCTGCCGGTTGGCCGGCGTGCGCCCCGCGACCGTGTTCATCGGCCTCGCACCGGTCACCGACGCGCGCGACATCAAGCTGCTGAAGCACCTCGGCGTCGAGGTCCCGGCCCACGTCGAACGTGACATCCTGTGGGACGAGAAAGACGTCGGGCTGCGCTCGCTGGAACTGAACCTCGGCATCCTGCGGCAGGTCCTCGAGGCGGCGCGCAACGAGAACATCCAGGTGCCCATCGGCCTGAACGTGGAGCAGGTGTCGCTGAAGAACTGGGACGCCTCGGTGGAGTTGGCCCAAGAGGCGGCGTTCCTCCTGGAAGAGCACACCTGGCTCGCTGAGGACCCCTCGCCACGCGTCACGACGCCACCGCCAGTGTCCTCCTGAAGGTCATATGAACGATATTCGGGATGGTGGAGTCGATGGAGTGGTGGGAATTTTTCCCACTTTTTTTCCCACAAGGCAAAAATAGCTCTCCGCCCGATCCATTCCCTGTGACCGCCACGGTCGACGACAAGGGCCGCGTCCTTATCCCCAAGCACCTCCGGGAACGCTACGGCCTCACCCCCGGCACCGAGGTGCATTTCGACACCGGCCGCCATGGCGTCGAGATCCACCCCGCCAAAGACCGAAGGGAGGCCCGGCGCGAGGCGTTGCGCAAGCTGCGCGGCGCGGTGAACAAGACGAACCGACGCCCCGACGCCCCCCTCTACACCCCCGAATCCCTGAAACGCGAGGTCTGGGGCGACCGACTGTGATCCTCATCGACTCCAACATCTGGGTCTACCTCCTCGACGACCACACCCCTGAGCACCAATCGGTCGCCACTTGGTTCGATGAGGCCGCCCTCGCTGACGAGCTCCTTGTCCCCACCGTCGTCCAACTCGAGGTCCTGCACATCCTCCGACGCCTTGTGCACAAGGACACCGAGAACCTCGCCGCATCGTTCCTCGACCAGGAGCTCGAGACGCTACCACTCACCACGGGGGAGATCCGCGCCGTCGCGATCACGTTCTTCGTCGACGAGATGGCCGGAATCGGCTCCCGCGACGCCGCCATCATCGCCCACGCCCGCGACTCCAACGCCATACTGGCGACGCACGACAGCCGGCTCATCCGCCTCGCCGCCACCGAGGACATCCCCACCATCGACCCCGTCACCGCCGGGGCCGCCACGTCCGCCGCCTGAACTACCAGGAATAAACGCGCGACATCGCCATCGCCCGATAGACCGCGAACCAATCCGGGATGCGCCGGGGTGCTGCGAGCATCGTGCGCAGGACGAGGCCCCATGACACCTTCGACGATCGCTCCCCCACGACGAAGCGCTCTGGCAGATGACGCATCCAGCGCACCACCTCGCCGTTCGGCGTCTCCGTGATGACCTTGAGCGCACGGAGGAACACGGGATCCGCGATGGGATGGGACATGACCCGCTTGCCGTATCTTTCGGGGCTTCCTTCCTTGACGCTGTCCGCCAAGAGCTCCGCCGCGTAGACCACCGCCGCCATGCCGCCCTTGGTGACCGGGTTCGTCAGTCCCGCCGCATCACCGACCAACGCATAGCGTCCCTCCTGCACCTTGTCGCCGCCGAACGCGATGGGATAGGCCTCCTTCTTCGCCTTCTTGCCGGTCACCCCCCAATGCGCCATGAAGCGGTCGAGGCGCGCCCAATCGTCGCCGTCCTCCGCCGCCAGGATGCCGACATTGTCCATCTTGCCGAAACCATCCACCGCGCCGCGCGGGAAGATCCAACTGTACTCCGGGCTGAACCGCTTGTCGACCAGGAAAAAGAGCTCATCGCTCTCATGGTCCGAATCCTGCACACGGTACTGGATGCCCAGCCGGGTGCGTACGTTCCCTCCGACGATCTTGCGCGTCTGCGAACCCGGACCATCGGCGCCGACGACGAGGTCCCCTGGCAGGTTCCGGATGTCTCCCACCGAGAGCTTGCGATCCGTCTCGACGGTGCCGCCCAACCGCTCCAGATGTTCGGCCATCGCCGGGATCCAGCGCGCCCGGTCCATCGTGAAACAGGGATCCGGCACCGCCACCGACTTGCCGTCCGGGACATACCACGCCGCGCTCGAGAACCCGTGGCCGATGTAGGGCGTGTGGTCGAAGCCCTCGAACCGCATCCGGTCCAACGTCGTCTTGCTGAGACCCTCACCGCAGAGCGTCGTCCCCACCTCAGGCCCACGCTCATAGACCGTGACCCGATGCTCGCCCTCCGGGTCGCGCGACAACAAAGCGAGCCCCGTCACGATACCGGCGAAGCCCCCGCCCACGATGCGGACGTCCACGGACCCGGCGACGAGGGACTGTGTGATAGGACTTGTGGCCGGGCAGCGGTCCGACGGGATCCCGGACGCCAAGGCGCAGGACCACAATCCTTATGCCCGACATGTCCGGGATACCCGCTTGGTCATGAGGCCCCTCCGCTCGTCCTTCCTGGCCCTCCTGCTCCTTGTCGGCCCGGCCCTTTCCGGCTGCATGCAAGAGGGCGACGACGGTGGCGACGACCCCTACGCCCACACCCAGACGCATCCCGGCCGCTATGTCCCCTGGACGCTCTCCGACCATTGGACCTACGACATGGAGGTGCGCGGCTTCGAGCGTTTCACAGCCACGCGACTCGCCTACTACAAGGAATCCGGGCCGGAGTATGTGGTCGGCACCCCGTCGCGCGACGAGGCGGTCTATCACGCGGTCTTCTCGTTCAACCCGATCCTCGGCCGCATCCACCAAGGTCACCTCTCGCCCCACGAACGCGGCGAACATGCACAGATGTATCCCTGGGCCAACGCCAACGATGTCATCCGCGACGGGCAACAATGGTCGACCAATCTCTACGGCCACCTGCTCCAGATGACGGCCACCGCGAGCGAATCCGTGCCTGTCGCCGACGGGACCGCGCACGGTTTCCTCATCAGCGGGAAGGCCCCGAAAGGCGACTTCGAGGTGCACTACAGCTACGTCCCCGAGGTCAAATGGTTCACCTTCCTGCGCGTCGTCGACGCGGAAGGCCCCTACTTCTCGCTCGCCCTCACCGACCACGGCACCGGCTACACGGGTCCCGCCCACTTCATCCGCGCCAAGGACCTCTACGACGGCGCACGCGGTTCCACCGACGGTGTCGCCGTCCCCATCACCGACACGTTCCAGGTGACCCAGCAGATGGTCGACGACGACCGCGTCGAAGGCTTCGCCCTCAGCACCCGCATCGACGCCCGGCTCGGCTCGGCCGAAGTGCGCCTCCTCGACCCCGACGGCCGCGAGATCTACCGCAAGACCTTCGAAGAGACACAACGAAGCGGCGAACAGATCGACGAACTCTATCCAGAAGGGAAACCTTCCACCAAACCGCTCGGCGAACGCCCCAACTGGAAAGCGGGGAGCTATACGGTCGAATACCGGTTCACCGGCGAAGCCGAAGCCGAGCTCATGATCGCCGGCGTGCAGGACAACTCGGGACGGATCTAGGCCCCGCGCCACCGCCTTTATCCCCCGACCCCGCATCGCCGCGTCACATGGACTGGACGGCCCTCATGGACCTCCACGGCGCCTATGAGCGGTCTCGCGTCCTCCACGCCGCCGTCGCCCACGACCTTTTCACACACGTCGCCGCACTGGAAGGACAAAGTGGCGGGCTTCCGGTTCCGGGCACCGCCGTCGCCGCCGCGGCCGGCACCGACCCACGCGCCACCGAACTGGTGTTGAACGCGCTCGCCGCGCTCGGCCTCCTGCAAAAAAGCGCCCCCGAAGACCCCGAAGCTCCCCTCGACTCCGGCGGGTTCAACACCGCACCGGTGGCCCAACGCCACCTCGTCGACGGCTGCGACGCCGATTTTAGGCCCTTCATCCGCTTCGACATGGACTCCTGGACCCACTGGGAACTGCTCCCCGACGTCCTCGAAGAAGGCGGCCCCGCCATGAAGGACCACATGTACCAGAGCGACCCCGAAGCGACCCGACGCTTCATCGACGCTATGGAATCGATCGGACAGGCCCGCGGTGACGCACGGGTCCTGGCGGACCGCATCGACCTCGGCCGCGCGGTGCATCTCCTTGACGTGGGCGGCGGAGCCGCGACCTACTCGCTCGCTTTTCTCTCCGCCAACAAGCATCTGCATGCCACCCTCATCGACCTGCCCAACACACTCGAGGTGACCCACGACCACGTCGCCAAGGCACCCCTTGGGGTGCGCGAACGGATCCGGCTCGTCGCCTGCGACTACAACAACGACGACATCCCGCGGCCCCCCAAGACCTCGTCCCTTCCCGATGCCCTTGTGAAGGACCTCAAGAAACTCGGCATGGACGACAACCTGCTTCCCAAGCTCAGCGAAGGCTACGACATCGCCTGGGTCTCCAACATCCTCCACGGTGAGGACGAAGAAGAGAACAAGGCGCTCGCCCGCAGACTCTTCTCCGTCCTGCGCCCCGGCGGACGCGTCATCATCAAGGACCACATCCTCGACCCGACCCTCACCGAGCCGCAGGTCGGCGCCCTCTTCGCCGTCAACATGCTGCTCTTTACCAAAGGCGGCCGCAACTACGGGTTCGACGAGGTGCGGCGCTGGTACGAGGACGCCGGCTTCGTCGACATCACCGAACAGCCGCCCAAGGCACCGCTCACCTCGTCGCTCGTCGTGGCGCGCAAACCGGGCGGGGGATTGCAGGAAGAGCTGTCGCGCGCCATGAAACTCGCCGGCGAAGGCGTGAGCGGGTTCGTCAAGAGCCTCACCGGTCGGTCAGGCTAATGGTCGTGCCCCTCGCCATGCGCCCCATGTTCCATCCCCTCCGAGTAGCCGCGCAGCCGGTCGTATTCGTGCCGTTGGTGCTCCGACAGGACCTCCCGCGTGGTGAGGTGTGCGTCCAGGTGGACCGCGCGCAGCGCGCCGTCTATTTCGCCGAGCCGGTCTGAAAAGACACGCACTGTCTCCGCGTCCGCTGATCCTTCGCGGAACCGTTTCTCGAACGCAGCATAGACCTCCAGGTATTCCTTCCCAAGGGGCACCGCGGCCTCGAGCATGGCTTCACGGATGGCCTGCACCTCGTCGCGCTGCTGCTTTGACAAGCCGAGTTCTTCGGCGAGTTCCAGGACATGCAACGGACCCGGGTATCCGTTCAGCTCCGCGGGGCGCGCGTAGCCCATCCCGGCACCGGAGGACAGGTCGGCGATCTCCTTCTCCGAGAGCCCCCGGATGGAGGACGACAGCTGGTCGACGTAGGGCGAGGTGGTGGCCTGCGGGTCCGCTTTTTCGGGGTCGGCGAGACAGCCGGAGACGAGGAGGGTCGCGACCAGGGAGAGGACGAGGAAGCGGTACAGGGCTTTCATCGCCCCCTCATGGACGGGGAACCATATGAAGATGCAAGTGCGTCCCGGCGCACCTTGAGCGACGGACCGCCACCGCCCCGGCACGGCCCCACCGCCGAACAACTCGACCGCTTCCGCGCCCACCTTGCGGCGACCCGCGCCTTCTCAGCGCGCCTTGTCGAGGAACGCTGCGTCCCCTCTGAACGTTTCCTGACCGGTGTGCAAGGGACCGTCTCTGTATTGGACCCGCTTTTTTCGGCCTGGAACCCCGCCCTCCTCTTCCACCTCCACGTGCACGGCCCCCGGCGGTTCAACGAACTGAAGACCGCCCTCGAAGCGATCACGAGCCGCGTGCTGACCGACAAACTACGCCACCTGGAAGAGGAAGGGTTCGTGACGCGTGTGCAGGAAGGGGAAGTGCAGCGTTATGCGCTCACTGAGGACGGCACCCGGCTCGCCCAACTGGTCCACCCCGCCGTCTTCTTCCTGCACAACCGCGAACGGTTGGCTTCGACCTCCCCTGGCGATGGCAGCGGATGAGCGGGGACTCCCCTACACCTCGTCCCGGAACAACGCCAGCTCCCGCAAAACGGACCGGCTCTCCAACCCACCCGCGAGCGCCCCCGTCACCGTCCCGATGACACTGACCAGGAGCGCGATGCGCATCTCGCCCCGCAACCCGACCGGTGCGTTCCCCAGGGTCGGCCAGGTGTGGATGAGGTCCTGCGGAAAGACCAGCACCACGATGGCCAGGATGAGGAGCCAGAGCATCACCATCAAGCCCAGCATGACGAAGAACATCGTCGCCAAGACCGTGGTGTTGACCACCGCCAGGTGCTCGGTCATGCGCCTGCGCTCCCCACGCGGAAAGAGCAACCGGTTCGAGAACACGACATACACGGTCGACGCGAACAGCACCACGACGGCCGCCGCTAAGAGCCGCACCGCCTCGACATTGACGCCGACGTCCCAGATCTCGGCCGAGATGATGAGCACCAAGGACGGCACCACCGCCGCCGTCGAAAGCCGTGGCAAGGTCAGGGCCAGAAACGGCGCCCGGCTGCGTACGAGCGGACGCACCACTTGCCCCATGTTCTGCGAGGCGTTCGTGACATGGAACCAGAAATGACGCAATGGACTGTCCGTCTCGATGACCTGCTCCGGGAGCTTCGCCGCCGCTTCCGTCACCCCCGGCGGCGGCTCGGGAAGACATGACGCGTCGACACGCTCCGGGTCGAAGTGCCAACGACGCGCCCGCCGCTTCCGACGCTTCAACACCAAAAGGCCCCACACGAGATGCAAGAGCAGATGGGCGGCGTTCCAATGCACCGCCGGGCCGTCGAGCGGACGTCTCGGCTCCCCCCGCTCGCTCGTGCGCAACCGCCACGTCGACAGGATGACGATGCGCGCCGCCGCCGACAGGCTCCCCGCCGTCAAACGACGCCCCAAGAGCGGCACATCGGTCACTACGATGATGAGATCATAGGGACCCTCGACGAGCCGCATGGCCGCCTCGTCCAGGAAATCGCTCGGCCGATAGGTGTCCCGGGAGCGAAGATGCGTCGGGTCGAGCGGGTCGAACGCCCACGGCCGCTTCGTCGCCTTCTCCAAGACCGGTCGCACATCGTCGGCCAGCCGCTCGGCGAACTTCTCCAACGCCTCGACATCCTGGGCGGCCGCGAGCATGATGCCCGCTTGGATCGCACGTGCCGGGTCGTCGGACGCCATCGCATCCCCGAAGAGGAGGAGAGGCATGAAGGGCGCGCTTGACATGTGGTCGCACCCTGCGCGTGACGAGATCCTGTCATGACGGCAACGTCAAGTTCCCGTTCTGGAACGACCAGGTGCCGTGATTGAAGTTGGCCCGTCCCTCGGTGACCCCCAGGACCTCGGCGGCCCACGAACCTGGATCGACCCGGAAGACCCCGTCGCCGCTCCCCCTGGTCTCGGTGGTGTAGTCGGCACGCCACACGGCATGACCCCCATCAGCGAGTGGCGTGAACTCGGCGAAGGGCCCCCCACCGTCCGCCGGAGTCGGAGCCGTGCCCGGCGCTTCCAGGCTGAACGATCCCACGCCCTCCAACGTGTAAGCAGCACGCTTGAGCCCTTCCACGGGACGATCGATCGTGGCCGTACCAGTACGGGCCATCATGCCCGCTTCCTGCAGGAAGAGGCGGCGTGGTTCGTCGGGAACGAGCGGGTCCCACTTGTAATAGTACTGGTCGATCCCGTCGATGGCAAGATCCTCCGGCGGCTCGACGCTCGTGAACAGACTGCCATAGGTCATCCCCTCCACGCGCCCGTCGAGGCCCATGCCCGAATCGCAGACGAACGATTCGAAGCCGAGAAAAGCGTCACCGACGACAGGTGCGAGCGGGCCGTCCGAACGGCCAAGGGTGAACCCTTCCGGCAGGTGTGGTTCGAGCGCGTCCCCCGCGACCGGGACACCCCAGACGACGTACGCGCAATCCAGCAGGTCCCACGGCAGGACGACGGGGCCCGGCGGTACAACCCCCTCATCACGCGCCTCATCATCGGACTCCTCGGTGACACAGCCGCTAAGCAGCAGAGCACCGATCACGAAGAAGACCGGCAGCCTCACGGCTCCACCCCCTTGCTGACCGGGAAGCCGTCCGCCATCCATTGCGTCATGCCGCCGTCCAACTCCTTGACCCGATAACCGAGCCGCGCCAACCGGAGCGCCGCCTTCGGACCGACATTGCAGGCACCGCCCTTGCCATAGACCACGATAAGCGTGTCCTTGGGCCAATCCACAGTCCCGGGCGTGATGTCACGATAATGCAACCAATGCGCACCCGGCACGTGGTGCGCCTCATAGAAATCCCGGTCGGCACAGAACAGCACCACGACGCCATCCTCCCCACGCTCCAGCTCCGCATGCAGGTCGAACGGGTCGGTGTAGAACGCCAAGCGGTCGGCGAAATGGGCCTCGCAGCGCGCCGGCTCGGCCGCGTCCTCCACTAGCCGTGTCACAGCATGGGACTCCATGGGCCGCAAATCCTGGGGCCCGATATAGCCGTTCTCGACACGGGATTCACATCCCGAGGGTGCGAAAACATCATCCCCCTCCCCCTCTTCCGCACCCCCGTCATGCCCGACGCCGTCCAGACCCAAGAGGCCCGGACCATGAAAGCGGTCGTCTTCCATGAACATGGACCCGTCGAGAACCTCAGCCTGGAATCGGTACCCGTTCCGGAACCGGGCGCGGGCGACGTGCGCATCAAGGTGGCCTATTGCGCGCTCAACCACCTCGACCTCTGGACCCGCGACGGACTCCCCGGCCTCAAACTCGAGATGCCCCACATCGGCGGCTCCGACATCTCCGGCACCGTCGACACGCTCGGCGCCGGCACGGAGCGCTACGGCTTCCAACCGGGTGACCGCGTCGTCGTCAATCCCGGCGTCTCGTGCGGCCATTGCCGTTTCTGCCGCATGGGCGAGGACCCGCTCTGCGACACCTACCACATCCTCGGCGAACACACCCGCGGCGGTTACGCCGAATATGCCGTCGTCCCGGTGCGCAGCCTCATGAGCGTCCCTGAAGGCGTGCCGCTCAAGACCGCGGCCGCCGCCTCGCTCGCCTACCAGACCGCCTACCGCATGGTGGTGGGCCGCGCAAAGCTGCGGCCGCGTGAGAACCTGCTCGTGTTGGGTGCCGGCTCGGGCGTCTCGACGGCCTGCATCCAGATCGGCAAGATGCTCGGCGCGACCGTATACACCATCACGTCTTCGGACGAGAAGATGCGGCTCGCCAAGGCCATCGGCGCCGACCACGTGGTGGACTACACGAAGGACACCGAGTGGGAGAAGACCCTCTACAAGCTCTCCGGCAAGCGCGGCATGGACGTCGTCGTCGACCATGTCGGCGAAGCCACTTGGGTCAAATCGATGCGCACGCTCGGAAAAGGCGGCCGCATCGTCACCTGCGGCGGCACCACCGGGCCGAAACTCCAGCTCGACGTGCGGCACCTCTTCTGGAAAGGCCATACGGTGATGGGCAGCACGATGGCGAACGACCAGGAATGGCGTGAAGTGATGGGCCTCGTCTACGCCGGGAAGCTCGAACCGGTCATCGACACCGAGTTCGGCTTCGCCGACCTTCCCGACGCCCATCGGCGCATGGAGGAAGCGGAACAGTTCGGCAAGATCGTCATCCGGGTCGCCGGCGAACCGGACTCATAGGCGACGACGCGCGAGCGCGAAGACGGCAAGGACCAGGATGAGTGGAGCGAAGGAAGTCGCTTCCTGGGCGGTGTCGGCGGGGACAGGGGACGCGCTCTTGTTGTCGCCCGCCGTGCCGGTGCCGTTCGCCACATCGGAGGTGGCACGGTTCGCCACCGGTGAATCGGTGGTCTGCGACCCGAGCCGATCGTCGTCGTCCGCGTGGTCCATCACCTCGAACGAGGCACCGCGGCAGGAATAGGAGACGAGACGAAGGAAGACATGCACGTCCTCGCCCTGCACCTCCTCCTGGACGGCCCCGCACGCCTCCGAGGCGTACCACGACCGGACGACACCCTGCGGCGTCTTGGAGACGACGGGCCAGGCGTAGAAGGCGTCCACCTCCTCACGCTCCATGACCGTGTAGGTGGTGGATTCCTGGTGGGGCTGCGCGACCCCGAGGATGGTGCGTTCGCCTTCGCAGGACGTCGTCCAGCTTGCGCCGGTCGTGATGGGCCAGACGACATGACGGCACGGCTCGGCGTAGTCCACCTCGATGCCGATGCGGCGCCAGCCTTCCGGCTCATGGGTGATGATCGTCATGTTCGTGCGCACGACATCGCCGGCGGTGTCGTGCCAGCGCGTCTCGTTGTGCCACGAGAACGGCCCGTCCTCATCGGAGACGACCCGCAGGAAGCGCAAGCGGTCGTGGGCGCCATCGGTGCCATGCCGCACCGTCCGCACCTCCTCGACCTCGTAGGTGGAGTCCCCACGCGACCATTCGCCACGATAGGTCCACGAATCGCCCGGCTGGGACTCCGGCCGCGCCATGCCCTCCGCTGTCGTCGAGGCCCCCGCACCCGAAGCGACGAGGAGGACCAACAGGACGGCCGACGAGGCTCCGACCAGGCTGCGCACGCAGCGACATCTGTCTCCCGTCACTACTTGATTGTTCCTCGGCCCAAAAGGCCGACGCGGCCCCCGCACGTGACGGCCCTGGTGGTCACTCCCTTTCAACCTCTTCAAGAGCGACCACCGCGCCCAGGCACACACTCAAGACCCCCCACCCTGAAGTGGTCAAGGAGGCCACGGCGTGGCCGACCGTCTCCCCATACGAACCAAACCGCGTGACGGCTTCCCCTGCCGGGACCTGTCCGTCGCGTCTCCGATCCGGCCGACCCGCCGTGGTCTCCTCTCTTCCCGCATCCAGACCGGACCGGGAAAGCGGCAATCTTATAGGCCGGAGGTCATGGAAGCCTGCGCGCCGAGAACCTCGGCGCATCAGACGGGGCTGAACATGACGGGCATCGAGATGTACCGCGAGCACATCCTGGAACATTACAAGTCCCCCCAGAACTACGGGACCCTCGACACGCCCGACATCCAGTACCGCGAAGACAACCCCCTCTGCGGCGACGACATCGAGATCCACATCCGGCTCGAAGACGACCGCATCGCCGACATCCGCTTCCACGGCCAAGGCTGCGCCATCTCCCAAGCCTCGGCCTCCCTCCTCACCGACGCGGTCAAAGGCAAGTCCCTGGACGAGATCAAGGCCATGGACAACGAGACCGTCATGAAACTCCTCGGCATCCCCATCTCCCCCGTGCGCCTCAAGTGCGCCCTCCTGTCCCTCGTCGTCATCCAAGGCGGCATCAAGGTGCACGAGACGGGTGGACGGCCGTGAGCCGGCGCGCCGAAGGCCGGTTCGAGGTCGAGATGCTCCCCGACCGACCCTACGACGTCACCGATGAGGTGTCGTTCGGCCGCATGATGCTGAAGAAGCGGTACACGGGCGACCTCGAGGCGACCGGCCAAGGCGAGATGCTCACCACGACCACCGCCACCGAAGGCTCCGCCGGCTACGTCGCCATGGAACGTGTCACCGGTGCGCTGCACGGCAAGGAAGGGTCCTTCGTGTTGCAACACAACGGCGTGATGGACGGCGGGGACCAACGCTTGGCGATCGTCGTCGTCCCCGCGTCAGGGACGAGGGCGTTGCGGGGCATCTCCGGGACCATGACCATCGAGATCGACGAGGTCGGGCATGGGTATGTGTTGGAGTACGGGATAGGAGAGGGGCGTTAGGCCTCGGCCAGCAGGCCCCTTACGTCTTCTGGCTGCCGCCACTCCCACGACCCGATCATGGACCCGGCGCCGCCACCAGATCGCCGTGCCCGGTGTTTTTGAGTCCGCGCTCGTATCAGACAGGTGTCATACGTCAACCCACCCGGCCACCCGTTTACGACAGTCCTAAGACGGACCCACCGTTCCCCCCGTTCTCGTGCCATCCTGCGCGATGACACGCAGGTGAGACCATGTCCGTACCCATACAACTCGTCCTCGACGCCAAGATCAAGCCCGGTCAAGAGAACACACTCGACAAGGTGGCTCAAAATCTGGTCCCCCTCGTCGAGAAGGAGAAAGGCACCCTCGACTATCGCTGGGTCCGCGAGAGCGGCACGCCGAACGTCTGTTTCTTCGACCTCTACAGCGACTCGAACGCGTTCGTCGAGCACTTCAAAAACGCCAAAGGGAACGGCACCCTTGATGACCTCATGGCGTGCGTGGACATCACGGGTGTCACCGTCGTCGGCAAGCCCGAACCGGCCGCCAAGGAGATCCTGGACCAGTTCGGCGCGAAGTACTACGAACAGTACGCAGGATTTTCCCGGATCGCACAGCTCCAACCCGCCACCATCGAGCATTGATCAAAGGGCCGTACATCGACGGGTACGACCGGCCGGACCCCTTGACGCCGGTCACCCCCAGTCCACTGCCAACGACCATCGGCAGACATACATAGCGCACCGTCCCTGTGGATCGTCACCACAGCCGGTGAGGAGAAGCGATGGAACCAAAGGTCGACGCGTTCCTGAAACGCGCCACAAGCTGGCGGGACGAGATGGCGCGGCTCCGGTCGATCGCGCTCGATTCGGGTCTGAGCGAGGAGCTGAAATGGGGCAAGCCCTGCTACACCGTGGAAGAGGGGAACGTGGCCATCATCCAGCCCTTCAAGGAGCACTGCGCGTTCCTGTTCTTCAAAGGCGCCCTGCTCACCGACCCGGACAGTCTCCTCGAACGGCCCGGCCCCAACTCGCATGCCGCGCGCCGGATGATGTTCTCGAGCCTTGAAGAGGTCGTCGAGGGAGAGCCACGACTGCGCGCGTTCATCGCCCAGGCGATCGAAGTGGAGAAGGCCGGGATGACCGTGGAAGGGACGAAGAGATCGGAGCCGGTCCCCGACGAACTCGTCGAGATGTTCCGACATGTCTCCGGTCTCAAGAAGGCGTTCGAGAAACTGACGCCTGGTAGGCAGCGCGCCTACATCCTCCATTTTTCGAGCGCCAAGCAGGCCAAGACGCGCACCGCCCGGATCGAGAAGAACGTCCCGCGCATCCTTGAAGGGAAAGGGATGAACGATTAGACGCCGAGAGACCGCGCGGTCACGAACACGCAAGCGTCGGCTCGAACCGTGACGAAACGGCTTGATCAGGATCGACGAAGACCATTTTCCCACTCCCCCCATACCAACTGCAACCAGACATATCCGCCCGAGCGGTCGCCCGCACCTCCCACCATCCCGGTTCGATGTCCTGGAAGACGATGCAATCGTTCTCGTCGAGCGGCCCCGTGAGAGCGGGTAGGCGCTCCTTGTCCTCGATGCGCATGGCGCTCCCGTTGTCGACCATGGGCGTGATCGTCGCATGCTTGTCCGTCGCGGCGTCCCAATCGGAATGCTCGTGATCACTGGCCACCTGGACCTGCAGATCTCCAGGGCCCGGCTCGCCGGTCCCGCAAGAAGTGGCACTCGAGACCTCTGGCCCGGTGATGCAGCCAGCGAGCGCAGTGACCGCGATCACCAGGACCGACAAGCTCGTGTGATGACGACCATGCGGGCTCGGGACCACGGAAAGCCATCGGACGGACGGTATTTGTTCTCTACGTCTCCGAATCTGTCCACGGGACGCTTCTGGGTGCTCCGAGGCTCGATGAGGACATTCCGGACAAGGGTCCGTGCTCGGGGTCGTGCGGCTCAACGCTTCCAAGCCGAGATGATGAGGCACTCTCGATCTTCCAGTCCTGGCCCGAAATCCGTGAGTTTCTCCTTGATCTCAGGATCTTGCCTCGCCGGTCCTGCGAGACGCGTGGGGACCCGGTCGACCCGCACCTCCTGGTAACCTGTCTCTCCCAACTTCGTCTGCCAGTGGCCGGCAGGCCGCATACCGTTCTGCTCATCCCGCTCGTCCTTCGGAGGCCACTCCGCGATCGCGAGGCGTCCTCCTGATGCCAGCACAGCGTGGATGGCCTGCGCCCATCCCTCGGGTAGGTGGTGGGCGCCGAAGCGGCAGACGACGGCGTCCCATGGACCCGCCGGCGGCGTGGAGGCGTCTGCCGCCTCGAACCGCGTTCCGGGGAATCGTTCGCGCGCGGCGGCGGTCCTGTTCCTGCTGAGATCGATCCCGAGTGCGTCCGCGCCGCGGGCCGTGGCGGCAGCCGCCGTCTGCCCAAGTCCGCAAGCGAGATCGAGAAGGCGTTCCCCGGGCCGAATCCGGACGGCGTCGAGGAGCGCCTCGGTGACCGGGACGAGCGCGGGCTCCAGCAGGCGTTCCTTGGCCCAGGTGGTTTCATCGTCCCAGTCGCGGTGACCGGGGTGCCCCTTGTGCGTCATTCTGTGCCTCCGAAAGCGGGTGTGGCGAGCACGCGGTCGAGGTCGTCGCAGAAACGCTTCAGCGCTTCGGCCTTCCAGTCGGCAAAGGTGTCGACGATCGGCTCCAGCACCTCGCCCTTGACCTCATCGGCGATCTCGTGCGCCTCCTGCGTCGCGCTCAGCCATTGCTTGCGGCCGTCGGTCTCGTCGATGCGGCGCGCCAAAAGACCGAGGTCCTCGAGGCGCTTGATCGTCGGCGTGATGCTGCCCCGCGTGACGTGCATCCAAGTGGCGAGCTCGCTGGGGGTGGCGTCGCCGTGGACGACGAGACGGTGCAGGACGAGGGCCTGGTTCACCGTGTAGCCACCGGGTGTGGCGCCGCGTTGCCAGCCGTTCGTGGCGGTGGAGAGGCGCCGGAGGAGGGAGATGGCGCGCAGCATCAGGGCAGGGTCGAAGTCGGGGCCGTGGGTATGGTGGCGGCTTTTTTGGGGTGTCACGGGACAGATGGTTTGAGGTCAAACTATCTGATAAAGTTTTGCGATGGAGGCGTTTCTTCTCGGGACCGGGCCATCGACATCACCGAAGCGGTTCCGAGCCTGAGGTTCGCCATCATGCACACAAGGGTTAAAGGAGATCCCAGATTCTTTCAACGCCGTGGCTCTTCTGCCCTTCCCCACTCGACGTCTGTCCATCGTGGGCCTTGCGCTCCTTCTCGTTGTCGTCCCGCTGGGCCCACACACAGCAGGGACCGCCTCGACGGCCATCCCCGAAGATTGCAACGGCGATTATGTCCTTGTCCCGGCGACGGAGGGCCTCCGCGAGATCCCGTTCTTCACCGATGACTGCTACCACATGCGCACCGACCTGAACCGTCTCGACACGCCCCACATCGACGTGCTCATCGTCCCGCCCGCCAGCATGTACCCCGAGCGCGACCTGCGCGTCATGCGTCAAGCCGTCGAGATGTGGGCAGAAGGCATCCACCAGTTGGCACCGCAGATGGGGCTGGACTGGCTGAGCGAGAACGTGACGTTCGACATCTTCATCGACGACGATGTGATCAGCACGGACCCGCTCTGGGACCCCGAGATCGTCGTCGTGGCCACCAACCCGGCCGGCGGCATCGGCATCGGCATCGACCCCCTCGACATCTTCGGCAAGGACGGCCCCTGCCACGGCCAGCCGAACCCGCTCGCGAGCCTCGAGGCATGGAACGAGATCCCTGGCTACGACAGTCATCACGACGGCAAGAGCGGCACCTACAGCGCCGAGTGCGAAGGCGGCGGCCCGATCTGTTTCGCGGTCAACGGCGCGATCGACCCTGCCCCCGGCATCTTCGACTTCTTCGGCCTCTTTGACCTCGTCGCGCACGAGGTGGGCCACTGCCTCACGATCGGCCACGTCGGTGACGCGGGCGACCACAAGGCCAACGCGGTCCCCGAGACCGACATCATGGCATACAGGGACCAGTCGTTCCGGAAATGCGTCTCCACCCTGGACGTCGAGGGCTTCGCGCTCACCATGAGCAAATACCTGCTGCCTGAGCCGATCGTCGCCAACGACGCGAACAGCACAGCACGGGGCTCGTTCCAGATCCAGCATCCAGACAACCACTTCTACGCCTCACCCACGGGGCGCGCCGAGGACTGTCCGCAACCCGACACCGGCATCGTGCCTGGTTACGACCCCTCCCATGACGCCGGGAGCGGCCGAGACGCCCCCAGCGGCACCAAGGGCGCGCTTCCGATCCATCCCGACACCGTCTACACAGGCTCGTCGCCTTTCTCCTTCTTCGACCCCTCGGACGTCTACCACATCAACGGTACTGCAGGACAAGTGTTCCAAGGCTGGGCGGACGGCCACACAGGCTGCTATCATCTCCTCGACGCCGCCGGGGACGAATTCGACGACAGGGGCTGCTCGTACGCAGGTGTGCCCTCGCTCAACACAGGACCCCTCGTCATCGAACTCCCATACACCGGAGATTACTACTTCAAAGTGGTCAACTGGGGGCCACCGCCCCAGTATAAGTTCGCCTACAGCCTCGATGGGGCACCGCCGGGGGTCGGGCCGTTGGATTGAGGAGCGGCGAAGACACCACCAAAACCATTACGAACCGGCGCGCCTCTTCGCCACGTCATGCGTGCCTGGTCCCTCCTCCTCGTCGCCCTCCTGGGGCTCGCCCTGCCCACGACCGCCCTTCCGCTCCCGGTGGCCACCCACTCCGAATCCTTCGAGACCGGGTGGGGCCCCTGGGCGGCCGACCACCAAGTCCAATGCGAAGACGACGGCACCTGCACCCTCGACTGGTCCCTGGAACGCTTCCAAGGCGTCGCCAGGAGCGGCACCTGGAGCCTAGAGAACCACATCAACGGCATCCTGGACGATGGCGTCGTCTGGGCCGAAGCCCCATTACTGGCGACACCCGGGACACCGGTCCCTGTTTCCATCACGTTCCACGTCCTCTCCGAGGTACACAGCGACGTCAACAACTGGGGCGTCGTGGCTTATTTGGGTGAGGAAGACCCTGAGCGGGAAGACGATTTCACTGTCGTCGGGCAGACCGATCAGGGTGCGGGATGGCGGACGTTCTGTCATGCCGCGGTCGTCACGCCTGACGCAGACGGCAAAGTGTGGGCCGCGTTCGGCATCTCGGTCACCTGGGAGACGCCGCGGACCTACTACCTGGATGATGTGGCGGTCGGGATCGGGGAGGCTTCGGCGGATTGTGCCGAAGGGCCACTTTGTTTGTGGGTGGATCTTCCGGTTTGTGGGGTGGGGGAGGATCCGTAGGTCGTATAGCGCCTTCAGAAAAGAGTGGCGGACAACGCTCGCAAAGTATGCTTCAGCGTAGCAGGTCGGTGAGGTCGTTTTCGCGTGGAGCCAGTTGAGGAGTACTCCCAGTCACCTCTCCTCTGCACCCATAAATACCAGACAGGCTTTGGAAGTCAACGATGGGAAGGCAGCAGACTCTACAATACAGCAGGCCGACGGATCATAACGCTATTGCCGAAGATAACAAAATTCGCCCGGAGGATCTACCCGTTCATCGGTGGTATCGGTTTGTACTTTCATACCCTCCTCATCTAGTCCGGCTTTACCTCGAAAAATTCAAGGTGCGTCCGGGCGACCTCGTGTACGACCCTTTTTGTGGAACCGGTACAACTCTTGTAGAATGCAAGAAGAATGGCATCCGGAGCGTAGGCACGGAAGCTAATCCGGTAGCTCACTTTGCATCGCGTGTAAAGACTTCGTGGGAGGTTAGTCCAAAAGGCCTTCAAAGGCATGCCAATGTTGTCGCTAGGATGACGACAGATGCGCTGATTGAAGATGGCCTGGTGCCAGAAGGGGAATTTAGGGCGACCAGCGTAAAGACTGAAAAACTGTTAAAATTACCTCCCGATGCGGAAAAATTGATTCTCACGAATTCAATCTCTCCAGTTCCCTTACACAGAGCGATGCGGCTCATCGAAACTATCGAAGACTTGCGCAACGACCAGTACTATGAACATGAACGCCTAGCCTTCGCTTCCGCGGTTGTGAACCACGCGAGCAACCTTCACTTCGGTCCTGAAGTTGGAGTGCGGGGTCAAAAGGATGACAGTCCAGTGACAAAGCACTGGCAGGCTGCCATTCAAGCCATGACCTCCGACTTGAGGGCCGTCAAGAGTGGGAGTACAGCGGTGTCGGAATGCTTCCCGAGTGACGCGCGAACACTAGACGTTTTGGATGACGCATCGGTTGACGCAGTTATCACGTCGCCTCCGTATCCGAATGAAAAGGATTATACTCGGACAACGCGGCTGGAATCTGTGTTTCTTGGCTTCATGAGCAATCGAGCAGATCTTCGGGCATTAAAGCAGGGCCTCCTTGCATCAAATACACGCAACGTCTACAAGAGCGACCAACACGACCGATTAATATCTCACATCCCAGAAATTTGTGACTTAGCAGATAAAATTGAATCAAAGCGGGTCGAGCTCGGAAAAACGTCGGGATTCGAAAAGATGTACCCCCGAGTCACCCGATTATATTTTGGAGGAATGGCTAAACATCTCCTAGAGTTATCACAGAAAATGCGTCCAGGTGGGAGACTTGCTTACGTAGTAGGTGATCAAGCCTCATATTTCCGGATCAAAATTCCAACAGGTCAGCTCTTGGCGATAGTTGCTAAAGATCTAGGTTACAATGTTGAGGGGATAGACTTGTTTAGGACGAGATTTTCGACTGTGACAAGAGAACGACTAAACGAAGAAGCAGTTATCCTCTCTTGGAAGTAGCGCGTATGCCCAAACAAAATACCAATGTCTACGAAGCAATTATTGAAAAGATTTTTACAGATCGATATAAAGCTGGCCAAACAGAAATTCTTTTTGATCGCGATGATATCCCGGCTGCTGCGCAGTCCTTGGGATTAAAGATCCCAGCAAACTTAGGGGATGTTGTCAGCGCTTACCGCTTTCGCAAAGATATGCCTCAAAAAATTCAATCAACACGGCCAAAGGGGAAACGCTGGATTATCCGATTAATTGGCCGCGGGAAATATTGCTTTGCTTTAGTCGACGATATTGACCTATCTCCTAACCCCAACTTGATGGTCACAAAGATTCCCGATTCTACTCCCGAAATCGTGAAACGGTATGCAATGTCAGACGAACAGGCGCTATTGGCAATTGTCCGCTATAACAGATTAATCGATATTTTTACCGGGATTACGTGCTACTCGCTTCAGAATCACTTACGAACGACAGCATCTGGAATCGGTCAGGTCGAAACTGACGAGTTATATGTGGGAGTCGACGGTCGAGGTATCAATTACGCTATACCCGTTCAGGCAAAAGGAGGGAATGACCGATTAAGTGTGGTTCAAATTGAACAGGATCTGGCAGTTTGCCGTGACAAGAAGCACTTATCGGAAGCTATATGCGTACCAGTCGCAGCGCAATTTATGTCAGATGGAGTGGTCGCATTGTTCCAATTCGGCGAGCAAGCGGGAAAAGTGGTCATCATCAAAGAGTGCCACTATAGGCTTGTTGCGCATGATGATATCTCGGACGAGGACCTTGAACAATACAAGCGACTTAGGACTGATGACGGAAAGAACTAATCCTGTAGTATCGGTTCAACTATAACCTCCTCGTAGCGGCCACGAAGGACGGTCAAAACTGGATCGGGTAAAGGTTTTCTGATCAAGGATGGGTACAAGAATAATATTTTTAAACTTGCAGGATCTTGATCGTTGACCAAGAGGAACTCCCTTACCTCAGGCGGCATGTGTGAGTCATCGAGGTCAATACCGAAATGGGTCTCAAGCAGGACATAACCATCTATGATCATGCGTTCTCCTTTGCCATCGGGCCGAATTTGACCAGACAAAGAATTACCATATCCAGGTGGCCCACCCACTATAGCGAATTTCTTTTTGCCAATGGTAATTTCAGGTCGGGTAGGCTCGGATGCAGGCATCCATACTTTCCATAAGACCTGATCCTTGCGCAAGACATGAGCGACACGGATTGCACGCACTCGCTTGGCTTGAGTCCGTTGTACCAATGTGAAGCGCATGCCTCCTTTTTCATCCCGTGCCTCATTCGTGATTAGTGCGGCGCCCTCTGAAGACGGTCGTTCCAGGGCTTCCATCTCTACAAGGTAGCCGAATTCATCAGTTCCAACAAATTCGAACCATGCATCCGCTGTTCGGTCTACTCCTTCAAGGAGTGCCGCAATAGCAGGGTCCACGAACCTGACTTCATGATGAGATACGAAGCGACCTTCGTCATTCGGACCAACCCGCGTATCAACCCGAACCCCTTCCAATTGCTGGCAATTTGACGGGGCCAGAATCATCATAGCACGCACAGATTCCATAAAAAGACGTGGATTGAGAATCCTGAGTCGATTCATGAAGCGATACGTTAATCGACCTGTCACTACATTGATCGCCACTATGTTCCCCATATAGTACGAATCGAATCCCCCGGATTCCTTTAGTCCGGGTAATTCCAGAGCTTGGTCCCCCAGACAATCGATGCCTGCGACCAATCCAGCGACATTCATCGGACACAGTGACAATGAACCACCAGTACAGCGAAGGAGGGCGCATCCATATGTCTCCACAGTCATCGCGATCTCTTCAACTGAGCAGTTGGCGACCCCGTTCTTACGAAGTTGCTCTGAGGCTTCCTTAAGAGAAAGTGGTGCTGCATTTTGCGACAGGAGGCGAACCAACTGCGCAGTCACAGTTCGCTGCCGCTGGCTGATCAAAGCCTGTATTTCCGATTGATACCTCGATCCAGGAAAGGGAAGACGAGCAGCTACTTTCCGAAAATCCTCTTGACCCGTAATACGGTCTTCTCCCTTCATCCGAACGACCCGTGTCTTGGCATTGAACCATTCAGGACCGTCACTCTTTACCTGCTCAAGGATCTGGTCCTGAACATGCGACCACAAAAGGCGCTCATTACGTGCATCCCACACCACAAGGATGCAGGGCAATGGCAATTGAGTGAAGTATTGCAAAGTGCTCGATTTGAGCCGTACGGAAACAGAAGGTGAATCCGTCCGAACCTGTGAGATCCCCTTCAGTTGTATAAGGAGAATTCGTCCGGTGGTTTGCCCATCCTCGAATACCTCAAGTAGGAAATCGATGCCGTAATCATCCTCGATTTTTTGAAGAGTCCAGTCATAGGGTAAGACGCTCCGAAGTTTCAGCTCAGCTTCGGCTGCTAGCTGATGCTCGGCCGGCCTCTCCGGGAGGGATGGCACATAGAAGCCACCAGACCAATGTGCATAATCTTGTCGAATCAGACTGAATGGCTATTCACTCCCGCAGAGAAAAATCGGCTTCGAATCTATCAAGAGGAACAGCGAGCGCCGCTGAGCGACCCGGATTGGTGGACGCGACCTAAGAAGAGATTGAGGCGTGAACAGCAAAACAGACCCCTTTTCCAAGATACCCTCTTGAACCCACCCGGTCTCCCGCACCGGGACAACAGGTCCCACCCAGGAGCCTCTCCCATGCAGATCGACCCGGCTTTCACTCTGAAGACCCTCCAGGAGGTCGTCGGCATCGATTCCCGCAATCCTGGGCTGGAGGAGGGTGGCCCGGGGGAGTGGGAACTGGCGCACCACATCACCGGTGTCCTGAGGGGCTTCGGCTGGCAGGCGGACGTCCAGGACCTGGGCAAGCCACGCGCGAACGTGGTAGCCAGATGGCCAGGCACAGGCGGAGGAAAATCCCTGATGATCAACGTCCACCTGGATACGGTCGGGACGGAGGGTATGCCGGACCCCTACGGCGCCAAGATCCGCGACG
Source organism: Methanobacteriota archaeon (assembly GCA_019347805.1). Classification (GTDB taxonomy): domain Archaea; phylum Thermoplasmatota; class E2; order JACPAO01; family JAHWKR01; genus JAHWKR01. The sequence goes on along the minus strand of JAHWKR010000006.1, from coordinate 48,082 downwards.
GAAAGGTGCACGGACGCGGCACCCAGGACACGAAGGGCGGCGTGGCAGCGGCCATCGCAGTAGCCAAACTCATCGCGGACGCACAAGTCCAGCTAAAGGGCGACCTCGTCTTGGCGTTCGTCGCCGACGAGGAACATGAAAGCATCGGCACAGAACGACTCATCGAACAGGTCAAGACCGACGCCGCGATCGTTCTCGAGCCGAGCGACCTGGATGTCGTCATCGCCCACCGCGGTTTCGGTGCCTTCCAGATCGAGACAAAAGGCCAAGCCGCCCACGGCGGCCGCTCCGACATCGGCATCGACGCCAACTTGCACATGGGCCACGTCCTCATGGCCTTGCACGAGCTACAACAAGAGTGGCGCCAGAGAAAGAAGCACCCCCTTCTCGACTCGGCCACCCTGCATGTCCCCCTCCTGTCGGGTGGGCGGCAGCTTTTCGTCTATGCGGACCATTGCACCTTGAACCTGGAGTGCCGCACGGTCCCGGGACAGACGATGGAGAGCATCCTGGCCGAACTGGAAGCGATCCTCGAGAGATTCAGGAACAAGGTCCCGGACTTCCAGGCCACGGTCGAAGCGGTCCAATGGCGCGCGCCCTATTCCATCGACCCCGAAGCGGACCTCGTCCAGACGGTCCTCAAAGCAGCGACAGAAGTCCGCAACGAACCAGCGAAAACGATCGCCCATCCCTGGTGGGAAGACTCGGCCATCCTCGGCGCGGCAGGAATAGAATCGGTCATCATCGGCCCCACGGGTGGCGGGATGCACACGGACGGGGAATGGGTCGATGGAGAATCCGTGGTAAGACTCGCCAAGATCCTGTTCGCTTCGGTCCTCGCCTATTGTGGGCGCGCGGATGAAGGAACCCGCTGAATCGGCGCCCTAGGCGTACCAGAGCCACGACTCGTCGAAAACGAGGTAGAGCCCGTAGAGCCCCGCCGTGAGTGCGACCGTGATCCAAAAAGCGAGACGCGTCGTCCTCAGATCCAAAGACGCACCCGTCGTCGTCGCCTGAAGCGCTCGACCTGCCAAGGCCATCGTGGTGAAGACGCCCGCCATCGCCACGCCGACGATCGGAAGCCAGTCGGTCACGCAGATGGGGAGCAAGTGGTCCAACTTACGTGTGTCGTCTTGGGGGGTCTTCGTGTCCCCCGGGGGCACGCCTCCCGCCCATGTGACGAAGGCCACAGAAAAACCGGCCAAACCCTATAACCCCCCTTATCATTCCTGCCCCCGGTGGCTGTGCTGGTGACCCTTCGAGACCGTACCTCGACAATAGCCCTCGTGCTCCTTTTCCTCTTCGCGTCGATCACCCCCGCGAGCGCCGAAGAGGGTCCGCTTCCGCAGGACGATGCCGGGAGCGGAAAGGACGCCCCGGACGGTTTCCGCCAAGAGATCTCGATCCTGCCGGGCATCGTCTACGCCGGCTCCTCGCCGGGTCCGACGTGGGACCACGCGGACGTGTACCACCTCAACGGGACCGCAGGCCAGACGTTCGAAGGTTGGGCGGACGGGAACGCTGGATGTTACCGACTCTTCAACGCAACAGGGCGACTGCTCATGGGCGCTTGTTCCTACCTGGACGCCCCGGCCAACTCAGGGCCGATCGTCTACGACCTCCCATACACGGGCGACTACTATTTCCGCGTCGAACACCTGGCGCCCGCCGACTACCGCTTCGCCTTCGCCTTCGACGGTCCCCCGCCCGACGTGCGGACCGTATCGGTCGACGGCGACCCGGTGCCGCAGGACGACGCCGGCAGCGGCCGCGACGCGCCGGACGACCTGACCAGAGACATCCGGATCCGACCGGACATCGTCTATGAAGGCACCTCGACAGGCCGTCACACGGATGCGTACGACACCTACTACCTGAACGGCAGCGCCGGACAGGTCTTCCGCGGCTGGGCCGACGGGAACGTCGGATGCTACGAACTCATCGATGCCCAGAACGACTCGATCGACGCCTACGCCTGCTCCTATGTGCACGCCCCGTCCAACACGGGACCGATCCACGTCGTGCTGCCCCATACCGGGGACTACTTCTTCCGTGTGCAACACTCGGCGCCCGCCTACTACCGGTTCGGTTTCTCCCTCGACGGGGCGGAGCCGGAAGTACGCCTCGTCCCGTGGAACGACGTGCAAGACAGTGTGCAGGACGACGCTGGCAGCGGCCGTGACGCGCCGGACGACCTGATCAAAGGCATCCGGATCCATCCCGATGTCGTCTACGAAGGCAACTCGACAGGCCCTATCATCGACGGCCACGACACCTATTACCTGAACGGCAGCGCCGGCCAGATCTTCCGCGGTTGGGCGGACGGGAACGTCGGATGCTACGAACTCATCGATGCGCAGAACGACTCGATCGATGCCTTCGGCTGCTCCTACGCCCACACTCGGTTCAACTCAGGACCGATCCACGTCGTGCTGCCCCACACCGGGGACTACTTCTTCCGCGTCGAACACGTGGCGCCCTCGTACTACCGGTTCGGGTTCTCCCTCGACGGACCGGAGCCCGAGTTGGGGCTCCTTCCGTGGGACCAGTTGGGCGACCCCATGCAGAACGACGCGGGTAGCGGCCGCGATGCCCCCGGCCGGATCAACAAGGAGATCACGGTCGAACCGGACGTGGTCTACGAGGGTTCGGCGGCGGGCTACCCGTTGGACCTCCTCGACGTCTACCACCTGAACGGGACGGCCGGCGAGGTCTTCGAAAGCCGGTCCGACGGACATGAGGGCTGCTACAGGCTCCTCGACACCGACGGCACCCCGCTACGATCCGATTGTGGCTTCACCCGAACAGCACTCGGCCCGGAGTCCCTCTTCCTCGAGCTGCCCTACAGCGGTGACTATTACCTCATGGTCGAGAGCACCGTGGCCTCCGCCTACCGCTTCGCCTTCACGCTGAATCACACCCTGCCGGAGGTCCGGCTCTACCCGGCCGCGACGGACGCCAAGCCACAACATGGCGACGCGACGCCGCTCCCTGAAGGCTGCACGAGCCACCGCGACGAAGGCTACGACCCGGTCTGCTACTACATGCGGACCGACCTCAACGTCCTGGACACACCCGACATCGACGTGCTCATCCTTCCCCCTGCGAGCCCGTCCGCGGAACGCGACCTACGCGTCATGCGCCAAGCTGTCGAGATGTGGGCCGAAGGCATCGACACCCTGGCCCCCCAGATGGGCCTTGACTGGCTCAGCGACGGCGTCGACTTCGACATCTTCCCGCGCGACAACATCAGCAGCAATCCCCTGTGGGACCCCGAGATCGTCGTCGTCGCCTCGAACCCCGTGGGAGGCATTGGCATCGGTGTCGATCCCGTCGAGTTCGTCTTCGGCAGGAAAGGCCCTTGCCATGGACAACCCAACCCGCTCGCCTCGTTCGAGCACTGGTCCGCCATCCCCGGCTTCGACAGCCACCACGACGACCGGAGCGGCACGTACAGGACAGACTGCGAAGGGGGCGGTCCGATCTGCTTCGCCGTGAACGGCGCCATCGACCCCGCGCCCGGCACGTTCGACATCTTCGGGCTCTACGACCTCGTCGCGCATGAGTTCGGCCACTGCCTCACGATCGGCCATGTCGGCGACGCCCTCGACCACACCACGCCCAACGTCCCGGTCCATGACATCATGGCCTACACCGATCAAACGCACGACAAGTGCGTCTCGACGCTCGACGTCGAGAGCTTCGCCATCACCATGAGCCGGTTCCTCCTCGACACCCCCTATGGAGCCAACGATTACCCGTTCCACGTGCAGCACCCGGACGACCACTGGTACGCCTCGCCCACCGGAGCGCCCGAGGATTGCCCCCAGCCCGACTACGACCTCGTACCCGTACCGCAAGACGACGCTGGGAGCGGCCGTGACGCACCGAACGGCGGCTCCGCGTCCCCGACAATACGACCGGACATCGCGTACAACGGCACCTCGCACGGATTCCTGGTCGACACCTTCGACACCTACCTCTTCACCGGGGCGGCCGGCCAGACCTTCCAAGGCATGAGCGAGGGGAACCTCGGCTGCTACTATGTCATGGACGCCGACGGTGCCAGCCTGGAAAGCGCGTGCTCTTACGCGCACCTACCGTTCAACAGCGGACCGATCGTCCTGGACCTGCCCTACACCGGGGACTACTACCTCCGGATCTCGCATCTCGCTCCCTCCGTCTACCGGTTCGGGTTCAGCCTCGAAGGCGAGGCGCCGGCGGTCGGATTGTTGGATGGGTGAGGGAGGGCCCGGTCACCCCGGTCGGTGGTCGTCGTAGACCTGCATGTTCAGGTCCATCCCCAAGAGCTTGTGGAGTCCTCGCCATGACGTGATGCCTTCTGTGATGTGGTCCAGCGGCAGACCCGCATCCCGCCAAGGCATCAACTGTGCAGCATCAGCGTCGGCGTGGAGATAGAAGTGGATCCGTTTCGCATCGTTGTCATGGGCCCATTCCGCTATGCGATCCAGCCCGTCATCCGTGCAGACGACGACCGCCATGAACCAGGACCCCTCCGGTCGCAGGTCTGACAGCCCTTCGTGACCGACGAAGGTCAGCCGCCTTTTCACGAGACGCACTTCGTCACGGGCGATCTTGATGCAAGGTTCCCGGCCGGCGACCAGGTAACCCGCCGTGTCCTTCCAATGACGGCGCACGACGGCAGCAAAATCGTGGTTCATGCCGAGGCACCGACACCGCGCCGGTACGCCTCGATGCTCTCCTGATGGGGGATCATCTCGTGGCTCCGGAGGATGACGAGCTTGCCGAGCGACGTGAGTCGATAGGTCTTGGTCTTGAGGTCGTCGCGGAGGCCGGTCTGGATCAAGCCCTTGTTCCTGAGGGCACGCAGCGCCTTCGTGAGCACGTTGTTGTTCCGACCCTTCAGCAAGGGAGCGATCTCGCTGAAGGTCTTGGGTTCGCCCATGAGGGCTTCGAGGATGTCCAATTGGGTCCGCGCCGGCTGGGCCACCAGCTGCACCGCGAGGGCGTATTCCGTATCCGGCTCAGGAAGCTCCCAGGTCACTGGATACCCATGGGTATCTTGGACATATAACGGTTTCGAGGGTGGGGGCGAGGAAGCCGCGATGATCCAGGTGGACCTGGATGTGTTTCGACCTCTTGCCAGACCATCGCAAAAACCGACCGGGCCCAGAAGTGCAGAGAGCCACCGCGGCTGATCTGGAAGAGGCGCTCCCTGGCCCGAAGCGGTGCGACCCCTCAGAATCAGAGATTCAACGACATCTTCGCGTCCTCGGACAACATGTCCAAGGACCACGGCGGGTCGAACACCAGGTCGACGTCCACGCCTTCGACGCCAGGCACTTTCTTGAGCTGTTCGTAGACGTCGTTCACCAGCACTTCGCCCATCCCGCAACCCGGAGCCGTCAAGGTCATCACGACCTTGGCCTGCCAGGTGCCTTCCTCGACCTTCTCGAGCTTCATCTCGTAGATCAAGCCGACATCGACGATGTTGAAGGGGATCTCCGGGTCGTGGATCTTCCGCAGTTGTCGCCAGACGGCGTTCTCGACGGAGGACTTGTCGAAGACGTCGACCTCGATCTTCTCGGAGGAGGCTTTGGGCACGGGCTTCCCGATGGCATCCGCATCGCGGCCTTCGATGCGGTAGCGCATCCCCATGTGGTCCTGGACCGTGAAGTTGCCACCCAGTTCCTGCATGACGCGCACCAGGTGGCCCTCGGGAAGGGTCACCTTGTCGCCGTCGGGGACGGTGAGGGCGGATACATCGCGTTTGACGTCGACGAGTCCTGCGATACTCATGGTCTCACTCCGTACTGATGGGCGCTTCCTCGCCCTTCAACGCCGCGTGCAGGGTGTGCCAGCCCAGCGAGGCGCATTTGACACGGGAAGGGAACGCGTGGACACCGGCGAAGACCGCCAGGCGGCCCAACGACTCGATGTCCTCGGAACCGACCGTCACCAGTTCCTGGAAGCGCAGGAACAGTTCTTCGGCCTCCTCGCGGGTCTTCCCTTTTACGAGGTCGGTCATCATGGAGGCGCTCGACTTGGAGATGGCGCAACCCTGGCCCTGGAAGGCGACATCGGAGATGCGGCCATCCTCGAGCTTGACCCAGACCTGCACCTGGTCGCCGCACAAGGGGTTCTGGCCTTCGGCGTGATGGTCCGCGCCTTCGATGACACGGAAATTGCGCGGCTTGCGGTTGTGGTCCAGGATCATTTCCTGGTAGAGTTCCCGCATGTCGCTCATCCGAAGACCTCCTTGACCTTCTTGACCGCCTCGACGAGCCGGTCGATCTCCGCCGTGGTGTTGTAGACGCCGAAGGAGGCGCGGCAGGTGGCGGGGACGCCGAACCGTTCCATGACCGGTTGCGCGCAATGATGCCCCGTCCGGACAGCCACGCCTTCGAGGTCCAGAAGCGTCCCGATGTCGTGCGGATGCACGCCTTCAAGAGTGAAGGAGACGACGCTCGCCTTATCCGGCGCCGTTCCGATGATGCGGACCCCCGGAACCGTGAGCAACCGTTCCGTACAGTATGAAACAAGCGCGTCCTCGTGCGCCGCAACCGCCTCCAATCCCAACCCCTCGAGATAATCGACGGCGGCGCCGAAACCGATGGCGCCCGAGATGTTGGGCGTGCCGGCCTCGAACCGGTAGGGCAGGTCGTTGTAGACGGTCTTCTCGAAGGTGACCGACTTGATCATGTCGCCGCCGCCCTGGTAGGGCCGCATCGTCTCCAGCAAGGACTCCTTGCCGTAGAGAGCGCCGACCCCGGTCGGGCCGTACATCTTGTGCGAACTGATGGCGTAGAAATCGGCGTCGATGGCGCGCACGTCGATGGGGATGTGCGGTGCCGCCTGGGCGCCGTCCACCATCACAGGCACCCCCTTCTCATGCGAAAGACGAACGATCTCGCGGACCGGATTGACCGTGCCGAGCGCGTTCGAGACATGCGTCACCGAGACGAACCTGGTCTTGTCCGACAACAGGACCGAAAAAGCCTCCATGTCGAGCGCACCGTCGTCATTGATGGGCGCGACCCGCAACGTGGCACCGGTTTCTTCGCACAGGATCTGCCAGGGCACGATGTTGGAATGGTGCTCCATGGCGGTGATGAGGACCTCGTCGCCCTTCCCGACAAGGGGACGGACGAAACTGTAGGCGACAAGGTTGATGGCCTCGGTCGTACCCCGGACAAAGACCACTTCTTTCGAAGAAGCGGCGTTCATGAAGCGCTGCACCTTGGCGCGGGCGTCCTCGTAGTCGCGCGTCGCGCGCTCCGAGAGCTGGTGCACCCCACGGTGGACGTTGGCGTTGTCCGCCTCGTAGTAATGCTTCATCGCCTCGATGACGACCTCGGGCTTCTGGCTCGTCGCCGCGTTGTCCAGGTAGGCCAGCGGCTTGCCGTGGACCTCCTGGTGCAGGACCGGGAACCCGGCACGCACCTTCTCGACATCGTACGGGGTCGTCATGACGGTCCGCTCCACTACCGGACACCCTCCTTCCGATGGGTCTCGAACCACGCCGCGATGCGGCCCTCGAGATGCTCCCGGAGGCCGTCGTGGCGCACCGGTCCCAGGACGACCCCGGCGAAGGCCTGCGTCAACAGGAGACGCGCCTCATCAGAAGGGATGCCGCGCGCCCGAAGATAGAACAGCGACGTCTCGTCGAGCTGTCCGATGGTCGAGCCGTGGGCGCACTTGACGTCGTCGGCATGGATCTCAAGCTGCGGCGTCGTGTCGACGTGGGCCTTGTCGGAAAGGAGGAGGTTCTTGTTCTCCTGGTCGGAGTTGGTCTTCTGGGCGCCCTTCTCGACGAGGACGCTCCCGGTGAAGACGCCGTGGGCGCAACCGGTCATGATGCCGCGGTAGTTCTCCACGGAATCGGTGTGCGGCGCCGCGTGGACGATGCGGGTGTGGTTGTCGACATGCTGCTCCGCGCCGCCGAGGAAGATGCCGTCCATGCCGCACTCCGCGCCCTCCTCGACGAGGTGGATGTCCGCCTCGTTGCGCGCCACCTTCGCCCCCTCAGAATGGGAGAACGTGGCGATGCGGGCATTGCGGTGCGCCTTGCCGCGGACATGGTGGACATGCCACGCCTCGGGCGATTCGCGTTGGATGGTGAAGTGGTCGATCTTGGCATCGTCCTTGGCGACCAGTTCGGTCACCGCGTCGACGAGGTAGCCACCGTCACGTCCCACGAACGATTCGACGACGGTCGCCTCGGCGAGCGGGTCGGCGACGACCAACGTGCGCGGATAGACCATGACCGGTCGGCCGGTGGTGAGCCACAGGAGATGGATGGGGACATCGAGCACCGCGCCCTTCGCGAGCCGCACGAATGCGCCGTCGGAGAGGAACGCCGTGTTCAGCGCGACCATGGCGTCGTCCGGGTCGGAGGACTCGGCATGGGACGCCAGATACGGTTCCAAGAGCTCCGGGCGCTCGACCAGCGCAGTGGCCAAAGAGGTCACCTCGACGCCCTCGGGCAGCGCATCGAGCCGCGACAACTCGGGCGCGAACCGGCCGTCGACGAAGACCGCGAGATGCGTGTCCACCATGCCGAGCCGGTACGGGTCCAATGCGGCGGGCGCCACCTTGGACGGACCGTCCGGCAAAGAGAACTTCAGCTTGTTGAGCGGCCTCAGGTCGGTCGTCCGCCACGCCTCGCGCTTCGGCGTCGGCACACCATTGGCCTTGAACGCCTCGAAAGCGGACCGGCGCCGCGCCGCGAGCCATTCCGGGTCCCCTTGTCCGCGCTCCTTCTGGAACGCCTCGAGGACACCGAGGAACGGGGACACTTCCGCCGTCTCGATCACCGCCTTGGCCATCATCACGCCGCCTGCGCTTCTTCCTTGACCCAATCGTAACCCTTCTCTTCGAGTTCGAGGGCGAGCTCCTTGTCGCCGCTCCGGACGATGCGGCCCTCGGAGAGGACATGGACGCGGTCGGGGACGATATGGTCGAGGAGCCTTTGGTAGTGGGTGACCACGATCATGGCGTTGTCGGGCCGCCGGAGCGCGTTCACGCCGTCCGCGACCGCCTTCAAGGCGTCGATGTCGAGCCCGGAGTCGGTCTCGTCCAGGACCGCGAGCTTCGGTTCCAATATGGCCATCTGGAGGATCTCGTTGCGCTTCTTCTCGCCGCCCGAGAAGCCCTCGTTGACGCCGCGCGAGAGGAGCTTCGGGTCCATCTTGACCATCGCCGCCTTCTCTTTCACGAGTTCGAGGAACTCCATGGCGTCCACCTCGGGCTCGCCGTGGTGCTTGCGCAGGTGGTTCAATGCCTCACGCAGGAAATAGGCGTTCTTGACGCCGGGGATCTCGACCGGGTACTGGAAGGCGAGGAAGACGCCTTCGAGGGCGCGCTCCTCGGGCTCCATGGCGAGCAGGTCCTTGCCCTGATAGGTCACGGAACCGCCGGTGATCTCGTAGCCGGGGCGACCCGCCAGGACGTGGGCGAGCGTCGACTTGCCGGAGCCGTTCGGCCCCATGATGGCGTGCACCTCTCCAGGCGCGACGCTCAGGTCCACGCCCTTCAGGATCTCCTTGTCCTCGACCCGCACATGCAGGTCCTTGATGTCGATGAGCGCCATTGAATCTCACTATCCGATGCTGTCCTCGAGCTTGAGGTCGAGGAGGTTCTGCGCCTCCACGGTGAACTCCATCGGGAGCTTCCGGAAGACGCTCTTGCAGAAACCGTTGACGATGAGCTGGATCGCCTCCTGCTCCGTCATCCCGCGCTGGCGCAGATAGAACACCTGGTCCTCGCCCACCTTCGAGGTGGTGGCCTCGTGCTCCATCTGGGCGGTCGGGTTCTGCACGTCGATGTAGGGGAAGGTGTGCGCGCCGCACTCGTCACCGATGAGAAGGCTGTCGCATTGGGAATAGTTGCGCGCGCCGGTCGCACCGGGCAGGATCTTGACCATGCCCCGATAGGTGTTCTGACCCTGGTCGGCCGAGATGCCCTTCGACACGATGGTCGAGCGCGTGTTCTTGCCGATGTGGATCATCTTCGTCCCGGTGTCGGCCTGCTGCTTGCCGTTGGTGAGCGCGACCGAGTAGAACTCGCCGACCGAATCGTCGCCGAGGAGGATGCAGGAGGGATACTTCCAGGTGATGGCGGACCCGGTCTCCACCTGGGTCCAGCTGATCTTCGAGCGCTTGCCCTGGCATTTGCCGCGCTTGGTGACGAAATTGAAGATGCCGCCCTTGCCGGTCTTGCGGTCGCCCGGATACCAGTTCTGCACCGTGCTGTACTTGATCTCCGCGTCGTCCATGGCGATGAGCTCGACGACCGCCGCGTGCAACTGGTTCTCGTCGCGCTGCGGCGCCGTGCACCCCTCGAGGTAGGACACGTAGGAGCCTTCCTCGGCGATGAGCAGCGTCCGTTCGAACTGGCCGGTACCGGCGGCGTTGATGCGGAAATAGGTCGACAGCTCCATCGGGCACTTGACGCCCTTCGGGATGTAGCAGAACGACCCGTCGGTGAAGACCGCCGAGTTCAGGGCGGCATAGAAATTGTCGGAGGTCGGCACCACGGTTCCGAGGTACTTCTTGACGAGCTCGGGGTGCTCCTGCACCGCCTCGCTGAAACTGCAGAAGATGATGCCCATCTCGTTGAGCTTCGCCTTGAAGGTGGTCGCCACCGAGACCGAATCGAGGACGGCGTCGACGGCGATGCCCTGCAGGCGCTCCTGTTCCTGGAGCGGGATGCCGAGCTTGGCGTAGATCTCCAAAAGCTCGGGGTCGACCTCGTCAAGGCTCTTCGGCTTCTTCTTCTGCTTGGGGGCCGAGTAGTAAGTGATCTTCTGGTAATCGATCGGCTCGTAGCGCACGCGCGCCCAGGTCGGCTCCTCCATCTTGAGCCAGTGGCGGTACGCCTTGAGGCGCCACTCGAGCAACCACTCGGGCTCCTCCTTCTTGGCGGAGATGACGCGGATGACATCCTCATCGAGACCTGGAGGGACCGCATCGGTCTCAAGCTCGGAACTCCAGCCGTGCTTGTAGTCCTGACGTGTCATCTCCCGGATCGCTTCGGTCTCACCCATGGGATTCCTCAGCGGAGGTCCATCCGCGTGTATCTCCTGACCCATGACAGGTCAAGCCGCTATGTCTTGCGGCAAGACGGTCCCTGTGAAGGTCAGGCGCTACAGAAGGCGGGAGCCAGGGAGGCATATTAACGTTCCGGGGTCGCGGCAATATAAACTGTGCCTTGTCGCGCACCCCCTCGGTTGCGCAACCTTGACAACCGTCCGAAGGGTGACCGAGTGTGTGCCGTGGGTCCGTCTATGCGACATCCCCGACGCCCCCGAGGAGGGCCGACTCGATGCCTACCGGGTCGGCCGGACGCCGGTCGCCCTGTTGCGGCACGACGGGGAGCTACGCGCCTACCTCAACCTCTGCACCCATGCCTACGGCACATTCAACGCGGAATGCCTCAAGGACGGCATCCTCACCTGCCCCCTGCACCACGCCCGCTTCGACGCCACCGACGGCCGTGTCCTCGCCGGTCCCGCCAAGGAACGCCTTGGGCGCCTCTCCCTCGCCGAACGGGAAGGCATCGTCGAAGTGCTCGTCCCCCGCCCCTTGCTCGAACCCGGCGTCATCGGCAAGCTTGTGGCCCGCATCACCCGCAACCGCGCCCCCGGCTGGCCAACCGTGAAAAAGATGGGCTGAAGCATGCACATGTCCCCTTGCCGGGAAAGTAACGGTGGAATGTGTCCATCGGATTGTCACTCCTACGATGGATAGCCCGTGACCGTCCGGACACTCGAGACGACGACCCAATGCATCGTCCTGGTACGGACCTACCCCGCCGCGCCGGACATCCTCTATTCGACCCTGCTCGACCCGGAGCGGGTGTGCCAATGGTGCGCGCTGCCTGGAGAGACCTGCCGCATCCTGCGCTGGGATCCCGAAGAAGGCGTCGAGTTCCGGATCCTCGTGCGGCAACGCACCACAGGAGACATACGAAGCATCGAAGGCGACTTCGTGGCGCTCGAGCCCCCCCGCCGCATCATCGCCACATTCCAACCCGAAACACCTGAACGGCATCCCGACACGCCACGCCTCGTCGTGGAGCTCACCCCCGAAGAGATCCAGACCCGTCTGCGGCTCATGCATGCGCGCCTCGCCGGACCCGAGGAGGTCGAGACCGCCGCCGAAGAATGGCAGACAAGGCTCGAACGGATCGAGGAGACCATCCCGACGAGAGAACGGCTCCCTGTGGCACCCACCTGAGCCCGCTCAAGGGGCCGGCCGCCTACGCCGCCGCCTGACCTCCTGCCAGACCGCCGCCACAAGCACGATGACCGTCAAAGGCATGACGAACCAGAGCAACGCGAACGCCAGTTCATCGACACGCGGATGGACCGAGGCGGTGAGGAACAGGTAGACCACATAGCCCACATAGTAAGCCAGGAAGAGCGCCCCCTCCCACCGGGTGATTGTCTGCCCGGTGAAGGCGATGGGCAAGAGCGCCAAGGAGACCGCGATCATGACCGGGATGTCCACCGTGAGCGCCCCCCGCACCACGTCCAAGGCGCCCGCCGAGACGACCGAGGCGAGACCCAGGACGACCGTGATGTTGAGGATGTTGCTCCCGACCACGTTGCCGATGGCGATATCACGCTCACCCCGCACCGCCGCCAGGACCGACGTCACCACCTCGGGTAGGCTGGTGCCCGCGGCGACGATCGTCAAACCGATGACCAGGTCGCTCGCACCGAAAGCGCGTGCGATGTCGCTCGCTGCTGTCACCGAGAGCCGCGCACCGATGACCAGGCCGACCAACCCGACGAGCACCAGGGCCGCCGCCACGACCAGGATCCGCGCGCCCCTCGTCGTCTTATCCGTCGCGGGCGCCTCCTCGAGCGATTCCTTGCGACCGAGCCGCAGGTTCATGAGCATGTAAGCCACCGCCAAGACCAACAACAATACCCCATCGAGACGCGAAAGACCCCCGTCCAGGGCCATGGCGGCAAGGACCATCCCCGCCACCACCATGAGCGGAATATCGATGCGCACCAACCGGTGACGCACCGCGAGCGGCGCGATGACCGCAGTCGCCCCCAGGATGAAAAGCACGTTGAACACATTGCTGCCGACGACGTTCCCCAACGCCAAAGCGGCCTTCCCCTGCAGCGCCGCACCCGTCGAGACGGCGATCTCCGGCGCGCTCGTCCCCAACGCCACCACGACCAACCCGATGACAAGCCGTGACATGCCGAGCGCCATCGCCAGTCGCGTCGCGCCGCGCACGAGCAGTTCCGCCCCGACGACAAGGAGCGCGAGGCCGAAGACCAACGGCAAGATCGCGGCGGTCGCCATGCTGCGCGCGAACCTCCCGGACCCCTTGCCGCTTTTGCTCCCGGCTGGGAGCCGGATGAGCCCCGACGGAGGGCGACGTCAACGGGTCGACCCGACCCGGAGCGAACAGACGACCCTGCGCCCGCTGCGAGGAGGCCTCTACCGCTGACCCGTCTCCCACCAGAAGACAGGTCGACTTGCCCGGAAGCGAACGGAAGAAGCCCATCGTCCCCGCTGCCCAGCGTCCCGCCGTCGTGAACCCCATGACCGTCCACATCCTCCAGACCGACCCCCAGAGCATCGCCCTCGAACAGAGCTACCCCACCGACCCCGACACGCTCTACGCCACCCTTCTTCAGCCTCCACACCTCGTCAACTGGTGCGCCCTCCCCGGGCAGACCTGCCGCATCGAACGCTGGGAACCCGCCGAAGGCGGAACGTTCACGCTCGTCCTCGACGAGGCCGCGACCGGCAAGGGGACGCGCGTCCACGGCGACCTCACCGTCCTCGACCCGCCGCGCCGCATCGAAGCGGTCCTGCGCGCGGACGGAAGCGATGACGAAGGACAACGCATCGTGGTGACCCTCGCCGAACGCGGCGACCTCGCCCTCCTGCGCCTGCAACACCACGGACTCGTCGACGCCGAAGCGATCGAGACGGCCGCCGCGGCATGGCAACTCCGGCTCGACCGGCTCACGGGTGAACTGCCCCCGACGCAGCCGCTCGTCAGTGTGCGCGGCCGACACGGGACGTGAGGCAGGAGCAGCGAGGCCACCCTGCGGCCCATCACGGCTTCGGCAACGGGAACCGCACCGCCTCGGCGAGCCCTTCAGGGTCCTCGGTACCGGTCGGGCAGGTCGACCATTCGGTCACCGGTTTCTCGAACCGGCACACCCATGGCTCCCAATAGCGCACCGAGACCTCTTCATAGAGCGTATGCCACGCATCGTCCCAAGCCCGCTCCGGTTCATCGACGACGCCATGCAGGATGGCAAGCGCGGTCTCGAGCGCCGTATCGTTGAAGAGGCCGTAACCCTGCGTCGGCCAACGCACCTGAGAAAGGTTCTCGGCCACGTCGAACGGCACGGCCGCGACACGCACCAGGCGGTCGAGGTCCTCGACCGTGAAGCGGCCGTCCGAAAGCGGCCCGCGCACCGGTGCCGGCACACCCGGGGGAGCGGTGGCATAGGCGCCGTCATGGAAGCCCTTGGTGTCGCCGAGCCGCTCCCGCGCCGCCTCGATGAGACGGACGCTGTAGGCCGCGACGCGCGGGCCGGAGACGCTCGTTCCGGACGCCGACACGGTCGCCGTCATGGAGCCATGCGTGGCGAACGTGCCGTTCATCACGGCGACGACATCGGTCTGACGCGTGCAGGACTTGCAGACCTCCCATACCTGTTGTCCATCGATCAGTTGCGCCCGCGCGCCACCGACCGAGAAGATCCATGGCGTGCCGCCCTCGTAGCGCCAGGACGGGGTGGGATCGTTGCCCGCCGCGGCGACCATCAACCGGCCCTGGTCGACGAGGCGGTATGTGCCCGGCACGGACGAGCGGTCGGAGGAGAGGTCGGGTCCGACGCCCGTCTTGACGAAGAAAGCGGCGCCGTGATGGCCGATCCCGACGCTCGTCGTGACGACATCGATCCAGGGCGAAGCGATGATCCAGTCATAGATCGCGTCCGAGTCGGACGTGAACTGGATGCTCACGATGAGGCTCTCCGATGCCACGCCTGCGGTGTTGCCCGACCCGGCGTCCGCCACGAGCGTCCCGTGCCCGTTGGCGTCGATGAAACCGCCGCTCCAGGGATTGTCGCCGAACTTCACCATGCCGACGATCTTCGTGCCGGGGACATAGTAGAGCACACCGTGCTCCATCGCCGCCCACGTCTCCTCGTCCTGATGGAGCGCGGTGCGCATGTCGGGCGCGTCCAGGCTGAGAACGAGCGGCTCGGCCGAGGCGGGATAGCCGTCGAGGTAGGTCGCAGGATGGGCTTGACGCGCGGAATCGCGGAACGCCGCGTGATACGGGTTGATCCCGGTGTCGATGTAGGCGATGACCGGGCCTTTCAGGGGGCGGGGGGCCGGGAACGAGATGGGACGGTCGTCATCGCGCGGCCTCGGTGCCGCCTTCGGCCCCGGGTCTTGGTCGCCGCCGCTCGTATCGTCCGCGGACGACGGCTCGGCGTCTCCTTGACCGGGTCCTTCCTCCTCGGCGGTGGTGTCACCTGGGATGACGCCGGCTCCTGTCGCATCCGGGCTGTCGTCGGTCCCACGGGCCCCGTCGGACGAGCGACCGTTGGCCGGTTCCGCGTCATCGGTCGCGATGAGCGCGAAGGCGAGGGAAGCGACGACGATGAGGGTGACCACGACCGCTGCGGCCGCCTTGTTCATCCGGTCCCCTCCTCATCGCCTTCCTTCATGGTCCTTCCTAGGCTTGGACGATCGCGCACGGGTAGTTCTGCGTCCTGCCCTCCACGCCCGCGCCGAGATAGGTCGCGTAGACGTAGACGCGGCACGTGCCGGTCGTGATCTGGATGGGAATGAGCAGATCGTGCGGATCGACGCCACAACATCTCTGCGGGTCCGTCCAGTCATCAGGGACGACCACGATCGGTGTCGGGTTCTTGGGCTGGCCGTCAAGCGGGCAGTCGTATGGTCCGGTCAAGAGCATCGGCACCGAGATGCCATCATAATCACAGGTCTGCAGGTAGACCCCTGGCGGGTCGACCTGGACGAGACTCGGACCGATCTTGACCATTTGGTGCGTCGTGGTGATGCAGTTCTGGACGCATCCGAGCCAGACCCAGCCGATGGCGGTCCCGTCGCAGTTGTCATTTTCCTTGTGGTCCTCCTGGGCCAGACAATCCCTGAGGAACTGCGTCTTCTCGCAGGCTTGATTCACCTCATAGACCCCATAGATGGGCATACAAGGCTCCGGCATCGCCTGGGGCTGGGCCTCGTCCGCGGCCGAGCCCGGGACGGTTCCCATTGTAAGCATCCAGAGGGTCACCAACGCCACGATCTTTTGTTGCATGTCGATTCTCCGCGGCAGCCACTTCCACCGCAAAACGGGAGACCGCGCAAGGGGCACTTAAAGCTATGGCGCGGGCGGAGATGTTTTCCCTCATGGGGGGCGCCCGGCCCCGAAATATTGAACCAAAAGGTTAAATGAGTCCCATGGGTAACACTCAACCGATTGGTTGACCAAGCCCTCGACCTCGACGCCACCTTCCAAGCGCTCGCCCACCCCGTCCGGCGCGCCATCCTCAGCCGGCTCACCGAGGAACGTGATGCCACGGTGACCGCCCTCGCCGAACCGTTCGAGATGTCGCTCGCCGGCATCTCGAAACACCTGCGCGTCCTGCAATCCGCCGGCCTCGTCCAGGTCGAACCCCACGGCCGCGAACGCCACGTCCGCCTCGACCCCGGCCCACTCGCCGCCGCCGAGGACTGGATCGAACAGCACCGACGCTTCTGGACCGAACGGCTCGACGCCCGCGACGACCTCCTGCGTGGCTAGAGCGGCCAGACACGCTCACCTGCCCGCTCTACCCGACGCAAGGAGGCTGACCGAACATGACCCCCGAACTGCAGACCACCGACGCACGACCCACCATCCGCAAGACCTACGACACAACGCCCAATAAGGTCTACGACGCCCTCACCCAGAAAGACCTCGTCGCCCGCTGGTATGCCCCCGACCTGAAAGCCGACGTCCGCACCTTCGAACCCTCTTCCCATGCTTCTCCACTAGACCGGCAGGCGGTCTGGCATCGAACAGAACGGCAGGGGCACCGAAGACCTGTCGGTGGGGTCCGATGAGCACCGCACCTCGGTCTCGTCTCCGTAGAGATCGCCGTCCGTGTCGACCTTCCTCGGATCCGTCCCATATTGATGGACCTCGTCTCCATCTAGCAACGTGTCATCATCCGTATCCGGATCATTGGGGTCTGTGCGGTGCCACAAGATCTCTTGTCCATCGTCCAGTCCGTCGTAGTCCGAATCTGGAGCACGCGGATCCGTCTTGTAGGTGATGATCTCACGGCCGTCGCCGATCCTGTCCGCATCCGTATCGGGAACGAGCGGGTCCGTCCGGTACGTGAAGATCTCGAGGCGATCGTCGAGCAAGTCGGCATCGGTGTCCTTCTTCAATGGATCTGTACCGAGATCGAGCACTTCGGAACCATCTGACAAGCCATCATCATCGGTGTCGGCGTCATACGGATCCGTGCCTCGGGCCGTCTCATCGCTGTTGCCGAGCCCATCTCCGTCGAGATCGTCGTCACAGGCGTCCCCCAGACCATCGAGATCCAGATCTTCCTGCCCCGGGTTCTGTGTCTGCACGCAATTGTCGACGCCGTTCAGCACCCCGTCCCCATCGTCGTCCTCACAGACATCACCGATGCCGTCCCCATCACTATCCGCCTGGTCCGCGTTGGCGAGGGCGGGACAGTTGTCCGACACGTCAGACACCCCGTCCCCATCACGATCATCATCGCAGGTATCGCCTACACCATCCCCGTCCAGATCCTCCTGGTCCGCGTTCGCCGTCCCTGGGCAATTGTCGACCGTGTTCGCCACTCCGTCGCCATCACGATCAGGATCGCACAAGTCCCCTATACCATCACCATCCTGGTCCTCCTGACCAGGATTGACCGTTCCGGGGCAGTTGTCGGCCGTGTTCAGGAGTCCATCTCCGTCCTTGTCCTCATCACAATGGTCACCGATCCCGTCGCCGTCCAGATCGCCCTGGTCCGGATTCGCCACGCGCTCGCAGTTGTCCGCACCGTTCAACACACCGTCACCGTCGATGTCAGGGTCGCATGCGTCGCCGATCCCGTCTCCGTCCTGGTCCTCCTGTAACGCATTGGGCATCGTGGGGCAATTGTCCACTACGTTCAGGTGACCGTCCCCGTCCACGTCCTCATCACAAGGATCACCGATCCCGTCACCATCGGCGTCCGACTGGCCCGGGTTCCCGACATCCGGACAATTGTCGACAGTGTTCCCGACCCCGTCCCCATCACGATCGTCATCGCACACGTCCCCAAGGCCGTCTCCGTCGGCGTCCGACTGGTCCGGATTCGACACGCCGGGACAGTTGTCCTCGACGTTCAGGAGGCCGTCGCCGTCACGGTCATCGTCGCAGACGTCGCCGATGCCGTCGCCATCCAGGTCCGCCTGGTCCATGTTCGCGGTCTCCAGGCAGTTATCGACCGAATCCGACACGCCGTCGCCGTCCCGGTCGGGATCACAGGCATCACCAAGACCGTCCCCATCCAGGTCAGCCTGACCCGTGTTCACGACATCCGGACAGTTGTCGGATCCATTAAGGTGGCCGTCGCCGTCACGGTCAGGATCACGTGTCTCGAACAGGCCATCGTCGTCCTGGTCGAGGTCGAGGGTCGTCAAGGTGTTCGGGTCCCCCAACGGATCGCTCACCGCGACCTTGTCCCGGACCAACGCCACGGCATGGCCGAAATAGTCATCCACCTCGCCCCCACCCGGTGCATTGAAGCGATAATTCTCCTGCCATACCCCGTCGACGAGTTCGAAAACATGCGCTGTACCCGGGGCGTCCACACTGGTGGCGTGATGCTCGACGGGCGCCCCCACCACGATGGTCGGACCATCCACCGCGACAGAGGACCCGAAAAGATCATCCGGTCCACCGTCGGAAGGTGTCAGCTTCGCACTGTGGAACCAACCACCATTGGGGGCGAACTCGAACACATAGGCGGAGCCACCCCCTGATCGGTCACCTGCGACCAGACGATCACCCGAAAGTGAGAGAGAATATCCGAGGTCGGGTGCCACACCTTCTGCCATGGCGAGCCGGCTCTCCACATTCCAGGACAAATCCTGCTGACGATGGAACACATAGACCGCACCCGGCCCCGGAGCGCCTACGAAAAGGCTGTCGCCATCAAGAGCGAGTGAAGTCCCGAACCCGTCCCTGTTGGCCGGCTCCGGCGACCTGAGCTTGGCCGTCTGGCGCCAGCCCAAGAGCCCTTTCTCGAAAATGTAGACCGCACCTGGCCGATCGCTATCGGGATAACCCGGCACGGCGGCGGTCGCCAAAGTGTCACCGTCGAGGGAGACGGCCGCACCGAATCGATCACCTTCTTCACCATCGTCCGTGAGCAAACGAGCCTCTTCGGTCCACCCCGAGGCTGTCCGTTCGAAGACATACGCCGCGCCGGCAAAATCCGCCACTTCGTGGTCGCTCGTGGCGCCCACCGCCAATCTGTCACCGTCGAAATCGACCGAAGCACCGAAACCATCATTAGTGTTGGCGGGAGGTTGTGGAGGCCGAAGCTTGACGTCCTCGACCCATGCACCATCAGTATAGTTGTAAAGATGCACACGCCACAGAGTGCCAGCGGCCAACCATCCACCTTCCATGGCGACAGACCACCCGATCGCCTCGTCAGAAACCGTGAACGTCTGACGTTGCACCGCTCCTTCCGCGGACGGCCAAGGCGAAGCGACCATGGTCATCCCAAGGACCAGGATCAGCACGACTGCACGTCGAGAACCCGATACGCCGCTCGCCACCGGGACGAGAGACCCTCCTGTTCATTTAATGGTTCCGCGGGCGCCATCAAGGGAAGAACACCCCCCCTTCTGACCGGCCTCGGCCTCCTGACCGGTTTCCCGGATGTCCACCAAACCACGCTAACCCTTTAATACGCTGAAGACTCCCACGGACCTGGTCCCCATGCGTGTCCCGACCGCCGTCTGCCTCCTTCTCGCCCTTGTCGCCGTGAGCCTCCCCACCAGCGCGCAGGACCACGAACACGACATGTCCGAAGGCATGCTCCTCATCATGGCCGACCTGCCTGCGGACGGCCGCACCGTCGTGGGCGACCTCAGCCACTTCCAGTACGTGCTCCTCGACCCCGACGGTGTCCCGTTCGTGCACCACGACTTCCACGTCGACGTCGTCCTGAACGGCATCTCGCTCTACGCCACGGAATCCGGTCACGACTACGACGGCGTCGGCGACATCGACATCGTCTTCCCCGTCGCCGGTGAATACACCGTCACCGTGGCCGTCCCCATCACCGACGGCGAACTGGTCGCCACCTACGAAGGCTATGTCGTCCCTGCACACGGCAAAGAAGAGGCGACGATCGACGCCGCATGGCCGAGCGGCGTCAGTGCCAAGACCCCCGCCACGTTCACCTACTCGGTGGTCGACGCGGACGGCACCATCATCCCCCACACCGACGCCCTCGTCCAGGTGCGCCGCATCGCCGACGATTTCCTCGTCCTCGAAGCCCACACGCACACCCATGACGACGCCATGTCGTTCGACTACGCGTTCGAGAAGACCGGCAAGCACGAAGTGCGCATCGTCGGCTACACCGCGTTCCCGGACAAGAGCGCCACCGTCTTCGACCCCGTCGTGGTGAAGAAGGTCATCGATGTCACAGAAGCGACCTACGGAACGCCACTGGACCTTGCACAGCGGACGGAGCGCCCCATCTCAGGGAACAGCAACGAGAGCCATGCCCACGGCGGAAAGGGATACGTCACCCACATCACCGCCGACCCCGTCCAAGGCACCAAAGACCGCGTCGCCATGAAGCCGACCGCCGGACCTTTCTCGCAGGTGCGCGCCTCCTACGTCGTCTACGAGACACCGAACATGACGCTTGTCCAGCACACGAACCACGTCGCCAAGCTCACCGGCCCCTACGGCACCGTCTTCGAAAGCAGCAGCCTGCACGAATACGACGGCGTGCTGACCCTCATGTCCGCCAACCAGGCGCTCGGCGACTACACCTGGGAATTCAGCGGACAGCAAGGTGATTGGACCGACGCCAAGAGCTACACCTACCACGTCGCCCCCGCCAACCTCCCGCTCCAAGCGGGTCCCCAGTTCATCGACGTCACAGGCACGGAACAGCTGACCGTCGCCGCACCGCGCAGCGTCGAGTTCTTCGTCCACGGCCCCGGCGATGTGCCCTTTATGCACAGCGAGGTCGCCTTCGAAGTGCAGGACGAGGAGGGCATGCCGCTCCTTCGCCACAAGCTCCACACGCACGCGACCGGCACGTTCGCCTTCCAGGCCGCCATGCACACCGAGGGGAAACACATCCTCCGCGTCGACCCCTTCGACATCCACGGCTCCCCCACCCCCGTCTACTACGGCAAGGACCTCATGAGCGGGCGTGCCCTCGGCTTCACCCCGAGCGCCGACAAAGAGTGGCCTGTCGACGATCACCTCATCGCCGTGGAACGGGTCGGACCGGAGATCAACGCCATCCCCGCCCCGACGGTCTTCGCGCTCCTCGGACTCATCGGCGCGGCGGTCATCGGGACAAGACGGCGCGAGTGAGACGGCGTCGGCAGGATCATCTGCGTCGCTGGCGGAGGAAGATCAGGACTCTTCGTCGTCGACAAGCGGCGGCGTCTTGTTCAGACGTACGAACTCGGGCATCCTCGCCGCGTTCAAAGGGATGTACGTCGTCCCCAGATCCTTGATCTTGAGCCGGACTCGCTTCTTCTCGGACATGACCTTAGACCGCATAGAGAATGGCACCTCCAAGTATATAAGCAAAAGCAGTGAGATATGCAGCGAACGCTCCCCCAAGGTACAGCAGCGCTCGAGCGCGCCCTGATGCGATCGTCTGAATACCGACGCGATTGCGGCGGGCATCCCGATCGTCCATCACGCAGTGAGACGCGCCGGTCACCAGCCCCCGCCGACCGGCCACCGAAACACTCATCGCCATGGCCGCCGTTCCGTCCCAGCGGTGGAACCCGTGCGTATCTTGACGCTGCTGACCATCGTGCTTCTCGCCACGCCCGCCCTAGCGACCCCCGACCCCGTGGTGCCCCACTACACAAAGGACGACCACTCGGTGCTCGTCATGGCCAAAAACCTCTACGGCCAAGTGCACAGCGACAAGATCACCGTCATCGAACCGGTCTGCTTCGACTGGACCAACACCGACCACGAATGGCACTACCTGCCGAGCACAGACCCGTGGCACATCGAGGACAAGGACGGCGACCACGTCTACGGACCCATCGCGGCCGATGTCATCGTCGACGCTCCGCCCGGCTACAGCCACGCCAGCTGCTGGTTCCAGCGCGACAGCGAACGCCACCTCGTCCCGGGCGGGACGTATACGCTCGTCTTCCGCTATGACACGAACGACATCCGGCTCACGTTCCAGGTGGCGGAAAGCCATGTCGGTCCGCAACGGACCGACGCCGACCCCCTAACCCTGCCGCAACACGTTCCGGAACGGCTTCAGGATGAACCGCTCCTCGGGGTATAGGTCCTTGAGCTCCACCACGACCGGATAAGCGAGGCCGACGAGCCCCGGGATGACGAGCGCCCATTGCAAACGGTCGACCATGACGAAACCGACCAGGATGAACACGCCGAGCGTCCGCCCCGCGTTCAGGAGCACCTCGCGCGTGTAGTACAACGCCTCCACCGACGGCGCCTTGTCGAGATAGACCGCGTTGGAGAACGGTTGGTACATCGTGTGCGCGAAGGTGGCCAGCCCGCGCGTCATCCCCCAGGCGAAGATGTTGCCGGCGAACGCCGACAGGACGTTCATCACCCCGAAGAAATAGGAGAACGGCTGCAGATAGGTCAACTTGCGCTTGCCCTTGTCGGACACCTTGGCGATGAGGATCGACCCGACCGCGCCCCCAAGGCCGAGCGCCGCGAAGAACCAGGCGAAATGGAACGTCCCGGTCAGGAAGAACAACGTCACCAGGGGGACGGCGGGCCACATCACCCCCTGCTTGATGCCGTCCATGAACATCAACGTGCGCAGACCGTCGGTCGCCCCCATGAAATCAGGCGAAGGCTCAGGGGGCTCGGCGGGCATGCGCAGGCGCAACGTGTAGACGAGCGGCACGACCCCGAGAAGCACTGCCAGCGAAAAGAGCGCCGGGAAGCCGTAGGCCACCACGATGACCCCCGCCACGAGCGTCACCGCCACATCGACGAACGGCATGACCGCGAACGACACCGCCGAGAGCGCCGCCTTGTTGTCCGGCCGCCGATGGGAATAATAGAGCACATTGTAGGGCACCCAGAAATAGACGATGCCGACGCCGAAGAGCACCGACCCCACCCAGATGGCATGGATGTCCGGCAACCAGGCATACGGGGCGATCGCGAGCACCCGGAACAGGATGCCCCAACGCAGGGCGGTGATGTAGCGGAAACGCCGCACGACGGCGAGCGTCACGAAGGCCGCGGCATAGAGCAAGCCCGCCACCGCGAGGATCTCGTAGACCGAGAAGCCCTCCCGGAAGAGGAACAGATAGGCCAGGCTCCAATGCATCGTCGCGAAGAAGCCGTATTGGGCCTGCAGGTTGATGAGACGGACGAAAGGCGCGGAGGCCACGGACCGGCGACGGCAACCGGTGGTGGTTCCTAAGGCCTCCGGCAGGCCCTATCGCTTGTCGACCGAGACGTCCCCCACATCGGTCGACACGCGCACCCGCCATTGCATGGCCGCCTGATCGTATCCCTCGGTGCGTGCCTCGACACTCCCCCCGGCCCCGCGCATGTCCCGCTGGTAGCGTTCCATGTCGCCAAGCCGCACGGCGATGTCGGCCACATCCGAGGAGACGGTGACCCAGTAGCCCGTGGCGTCACCCTCGACGAACTCCAGGTCGACGTTCCCGACATCGGAGGAGACGCGCATCTCGGCATCCCCTGCCGGGTCGAAGCGCAGACCGACATCGCCGACATCGGTGAGCACCTTGATCTCGCCCGAGGCGCGCAATCCCTCGCCCCGCACGTTTCCGACGTCCGTCCGCGCCTCGATGCCATGCAGCCTGAGGTCGTGCAGGCCTATGTTGCCGACATCCGTCGATAGGTCGACCTTGTGCGTGCCGTTGTCGGGCAACCGGATGTCGATGTCGACCTCGAACGCCGGGCCGCCGAACCACCAGGGAACAGCGGCCTCCTCTGAGCCATCGACCCACACGGACAACTCTGAACGCTCCGGACCGGGGGCCATATGGACGCGGACGATGCGGTCTTCGCTGCCGTCCGGGAAGCCGTACTGGGCCCGCACGACGGCGGAGACGTGAACCTCCTCGTCCACCGACGGACCGATGTCGATGGAACCGACATCGGTGCAGGCGCGCACGGTGACGTTGCCGCCACCGGCGGGGAACGCGAAAGTGGTGGTGCGGGTCCGCGCCGTCGCCCCCTCATCAAAGGAGGAAGCGGCGGCAGGTCCGCCGGCCGGAAGGCGCACAAGGCAACCGTTCGCCGATACCGTCGCCCCGGAGGCGACGGCGGCCACGCCACCGGCGAGCACCAACAAGAAGACGATGATGCCGACCTTGAACTCCTTGCTCTTGAAGAACCGTCTGTCCATCTTCTCACCTCGTCCCTTTGGCGACCGATTCGCGGGTCGACTCCAGCACGGCCCGGCTCTTTTCCAGCTCGATGGCGATCTCGTTGTTGACACGCGCAAGTTCCCAGACCGGGTCCTCGGCACCGGGTGCGGGCGCCTCGGCGACGACCCGCTCGCGCGCAAGCCGGGCCTTGTAGCGCAAATAGGCGATCCAGAGGACCGCGAACGCGACAAGGACGAACGGCAGCATGCCGACCACCCAATAGAGCACCCAGAGGCCCGCGTGTTCCATCGCTACACTTCCCTGAGGAGCCGCTCGATCTCCTTGAGCGTCGCGTTCATACGTTGCACCTCTTCGAGGACGATGCGCTGGCTGCGCACCGCCTCTTCGGCCAAGCGACGATAATCACCACCCGCTTGGGCCTCCGCCTTCGCCCGCTCCGTGCGGTAATGGATGACCGCGACGATGACGAAGCCGGTGGTCAGGATGGCGATGATCGGGATCATGAGCGCCAGGTCGAACACCATCTCAGCGTCCTCCTTTCAGGTCGCGTTCGACAGCCTTGCGTATGGTCTCCGCATCAAAACGGATGTCCACCTTGTCCAGAGTGTAGTATTTCATGGCCTTGCCGTCCTCCGAGAGTTCGAGTTCGCCCCGCACGATGCCCGCCGCCTCGAGTTTCTCGAGGTGCATGTAGAGGAGCGGGCGACTGACACCCAGGCGGCGTGCCAGTTCGCTGACATGGACCCGGCCATCGCTCAGGGCCGCGACGATGCGGAGGCGGTGGGGGTTCGCGAGCGCGTTGGCGGCCGCGAGGAGACGTTCCAGGTCCGGTTCCATGGGCGTATGCGGGGAGCGTGAAGGGGATGAAGTAGGGTGCGTTCTGCGTCAGAGTTCGATGGCGGTCTCCGTGACCGCATAGAGAAGCACGAGAGACATCGACATGCCGCCGGCGCCGGTGGTGAGGAGCCGCCATTCGCCCGGCTCGGCCACCTCGTCGACCATGATGGTGCCGAACCTTTCGGGGGCGCCGACGGCGCTCGTCTCGCGCACCTCGCCCGAAGGTGTGACGAGGAACGTGGCGCGGGCCCCGAAGACGGCGGCGTCGAAACGTAGACCGAACAGGTAGTCGGCCGCGTCCGGGACCGTGAACGTGGTGTAGGGCGAGACGGCGACGAAGGGCTTTCCCTGCGGTGGCGGGTCGTCCAGGCCGGAGCCGTCCCTGTTCTGGAGGACGACGGTCGCCTCGTCCACGTAGACGGTCCCGGTCCAGCCGGCGCCATGGCCCATGGAGACCGCCGTGAACTCGATCGGGTCCTGTTCCGGGTCGATGTCGTAGACGACGAGCGAAGCGAACCAACCGATGGCGGGGGCGTAGTCGTATTCGACGATCTTGGTGCCGTCCGCGGTGGTCCCGACCACATGGAACCCCGGCAGCTTCCCGTCGCGGGTCTCGATGTCGGCGGTGTAGGTGGCGGTGAGTGTGAGCGGGACCGTGTCGCTGTCGATGACATCGAAGGCGATGTTCGGGATCTCACCCTGCCAGACCTTGCCGTCCGTGAGGGGGAACTCGTAGAGGTCCCAGGCACCGCCGAGCCCTGTCAGCGCGAGATCGGTGCCGACCGAACCCAGTATGGGAAGGTCGACCACAGCGTGCTCCTTGGCGACCTGTCTCGAGTCGGTGGCGAGCGTGTAACCATCGGGACCGGACTCGATGACGATGGTCTCGAAGTGGTTCCCTTCTGTGTCCCCGGAGCCGAAGAAGACGTGCAGGCCGAAATGGTCGCCGACCTGCCATACCGGTGCGGGCAGCGAGTCGGTGGCTTCAAGGTCGAAGCGCAGGTCACGCTTGCCGACGATGAGGCCCGGGTCGGGCCGCTGGTCTTCGGTCTTGTCCGCGGGCACGTCGACGTCGGGGGCGTCGTCGGTGGCGCAACCTGCGAAGAGCGTGATCACCAGAACGACGGCCAGGAGGGCAGCACGGGGGACCATCAAGAGGACCTCCCGGTGCGGCGGACCGCCTCGATGGCGAGCCAGAGGACGAAGAAGGCGTTCACGGTATGAAGACCGGTGAGGACGTTCTCGACGGCATGCGCGAAGACATACTGGAGGCCGATGCCCACGGTCATCAGGAGCGGGGCGACGATCTGGAAACGACCGAGACGACCGATGGCGGCGACCAGGACGAGGAGGAGCGGGATCGGCTCGATGAGGTGGACGAACCAGGAATGGTGGCGGAGCCATGCCGGGTTCGAGAAGATCCCCGCCCCGGCCAGGAAGACCTGGACCAGGAGCGCGCCCACCAACAGGGTGCCCAATGCAGAATAGGCCGTGCGGGCGGCGGCGATGGTCTCGATTTGCTCGTTCTCGGTCCGATGCTGTTGCAGGTGTTCCAAGCGTTCACTCCCCAGGGGCCGCTGTCACGTCCAGCTTACCCCTGTCAGAAAGAACTTACATGTGGTAGATAGATGTTTCGAGCCTTCTGTTGAACAGGAGGGACGCAGCCTCCGCCCTACTGGAGGAGGAAGCTTGCGCGAAACAGGTATCACCCCCCTCCCGCCTTGCCACCCGGTGCGTGTGAAGCCCCCGGCCCCCCTGCTCCTCATCGTACTCCTATCGCTGTCGAGCCTCACGCCCGGCCCCCAAAGCGCCGAGGCCGCTCCCTCGTTCACCGCCGACCCCCACCCCAGCATCACCATCACCGGCGACCTCGCCTTCGGCGACCTCTTCAGCGGCGTCCGGACGGGCAGCGGTACAGCGGCCGACCCCTACGTAATCAGCGACTGGCACATCCACAAGACCCGCCCATGGGGCATCCGGCTCATCGACACCGAAGCGCACGTCCTCCTCCAAGACCTCTTCTTCCACGGCGCCGCGGGGACCATCACGCGCTACAACGACTGCTTCCCACCGGTCATCAACTGCGACCTGTCGTCCGCCATCTGGCTCGACCGCGCCAAGAACGTCACCGTCCGCGACGTCCACATCGTCCTCGACGACTGGGGCCTCTTCCTCTCAGGCGCCGAACGGATCACCATCGAGGACCTCCGTCTCGGACCGGGTGGTCTTGTCGCCGGCGGCCTGCGCATCGGCGTCCACCTGGAAGCGACGACCAATGTCACCATGCGCCGCGTCACCGCCACGTCGACGAACTGGCCGCTCGCGATGGCCGAAGCGGCCGACACCACGCTCGAAGACTCCACCTTCACCCGCGGGCAGGTCGCGCTCGGCGTCGGCGACCACACCACACGCACCACGCTCCGCGGCAACACCTTCACCTCGACACCGGTCTGGGCGTTCGGCATCCAGGACGACCTTCTCATCGTAGACAACACGTTCAACGGCGGCACGGTCGGCCTCGGAAGCGGCGGCTATCCCGGAACCAGCTTTCCTGGCCTCCACGTCTGCGGCAACACCTTCACCGCCCACCGCACCGCCCTTGAGATCCCGCGCGGCGACACCGTCACCATCGCAGGCAACACCTTCGACCGCAACAAGGACGGCGTCCGCGTCGCCGCGAGCGTCGACGGTCCCCTCATCGTGAGCGAGAACCGCGTCACCCGCTCCACAGGCCATGGGCTCGACCTGCGCGTCGCCACCCAGAGCGTGAAAGAGAACCACCTCCACGACAACGCCAAAGGCCACATCCTCGCCGCGACCGGCACCGACGCCGTCGACAACTGGTGGGGCGACCCTTCCGGACCGTCCGGGATCGGCGCCGGAAGCGGCGACGCCCTCGACGACCACGGTCTCGGCGCGCTCTACTCGCCGTGGCTGAGCGCACCGCCGACGCCGAGCGTCAGCTGTCCCTGACACGGGACGGACGCTGCGCATGCACGATCGACAGTCCTAGCGCCGACGGTAGCAAGAGCCGGTCAGTGTCGATCGGTACTGCGCGCAAGTTCAGCACACGTGGGGGAGGGGGCTTGGCCCCCTCCCCCACACCCCCACCCCCGTGGTTTGCAACCATCACCCTTCACCACCCCTAATCGCTTTATACGCCACCCCATCCCCACATCCGTGCCCCAGACACTCGAGGTCCCGGAACGCCAGGACGAGACGACGATCCGGCTCGGCCACAGCCCCGACCCCGACGACGCGTTCATGCATTACGCCGTCGCGAAGGGCAAGGTCGACACGCGCGGCCACCGGTTCGTGGAACTGCACCGCGACATCGAGACCCTCAACGAATGGGCGCTCGAAGGGCGACTGGAAGCGACCGCGGTCTCCATTCACGCCTATGCGCACATCCACGACAAGTACCGGCTTCTTACGCACGGCGCCTCCATGGGCGAAGGCTACGGGCCCATGGTGGTCGCCAAGGAAGAGCTCGATGCTAAAGCGCTCCGCGACACGATCATCGCCGTCCCCGGCGTGATGACCTCCGCGTTCCTCGAGCTGAAGCTCGCCATCGGTGACTTCCCCTACGTCGTCGTGCCGTTCGACGAGATCCCCAAGCGCGTCGCGGGCGGCGAGTTCGGCGCCGGCCTCCTCATCCATGAAGGACAGCTCACCTTCCAGCAGCTCGGGCTGAAGAACGCCCTCGACCTCTACCAGTGGTGGGCCAAGGAGACCGACGGACTCCCGCTCCCCCTCGGCGGCAACGCCATCCGGCGCGACCTCGGCGACGCCGTCCCCACCGTCTCGCGCGTGCTGCGCGACAGCATCCTCTGGGCCCTCGACGACGCCAACCGCAAAGAGGCGCTCGAATACGCGCTCGGCTTCGGACGCGACCTCGACACCGGCCTCGCGGACGAGTTCGTCGGCATGTACGTCAATCCCCGCACCATCGATTACGGTGAGGACGGACGCAAGGCCGTCCAGCTCCTCCTCGACATGGCCGCCGACGCCGGTCACATCCCGCGCTCCGTCACGGTCGACTTCGTCGACGACGGGTGGACCCCGGACGCATAAGGGACCCGTAACGGACCTCTGGACCTGTCCCCATCCCCCCGCCCCTTAACCGCATGCGGACATGAGGGGGACCGATGACGCACGACCGCCACGACCTTGTCCGGCTCGCCGTCGCCACCCTGCTCCTTGGTGTGTCACTGGTGCTCATGCCGCAGGTCCTTGCCGGGTGAGCCCGACCATCAGCCGAGGAACGACATCAGGAAGTCCTCGAACGCCGCCACCTCGGTGTACACGCCGGGATGCTGATCGCTCCCGCACGGGACGAACCCTGCGAACGGGTCGTCCGTGTTCACCTCGAACAGGGCCCCATAGGACACCACCCCGAAGACGACGGCATCCCCCGCTTCATCGCGCACGAAGAGCGGTCCTCCGCTGTCGCCGCCACAACTGTCCTTGCCATCCGAGCCGGCGCACAGCTCCGAATCCGCGTGGAACATGACGGCATAGTTCGACGCCGCCGCGCATTCGGCATCGCTCCAGACCGGTACGTCGACCTCCATGAGGCGCTCGGGGAAGCAGACCTCCGGCGTGCAACCCCAACCGAGGACGCGTGCCTCGGTCCCCGGGGCGTACAAAGCGAGATCGGCATTCGTCGCCGGACGTGCCGGTGCATAGGAAGACGGCTCTGCCAGCTCGAGCAGGGCGATGTCGTTCGCCGCCGCGACGGCGCCGTGGTTGTACGGGACGATGTTGTACTCGGGATGCAGATGGCCCGCCTTCACAGCGATGACCTCGCCTCCGGTGCCCGACAGGTCGACGCGACCGATCACGACCCGATAATCCTCAAGGTCCTCCCCTCCGGTGAACAGGTTCGGACCCAACGCGTCGTCCGCAAAACTCGGCAGGCAATGACCCGCCGTAAGAACGAACGTCGGCGCGACCAATGATCCACCGCACACGATACCGTCATGGGGCTCGCCGATGAAGACGTGCACCATGAAGGGATACGCCCCCTCGGCCGCCTCCGTCCCTCCATAGACGGCCTCGCCAGGCTCGGATAGAGGCACCACGAAGAGCGCCACAGCGATCGCAGGCAGGACGAGTCTACTCGCACGGGACGATCTGGGCATGCAGCGCACCGAGAAGGCCCAACGGCGCCATGCTTGAAAGCGTTTGGCGCCCCGGGAGGCCGATGTCCAGATCTGTCCAACGCTGTGCGTACAACGATGCCTAGGGGCGTGCTACCCGACGGAGGGTGTTCCGCGGTATCGAAAGACAAAGCTCAAGAACCCACGGTGGCACGCTCGCATCCCGATGCCCCGCGACCCCGCGCACCGCTGGCGCCTCTGGTTGGCACTCGCCTGCCTTTCCGCCGCCGCGGTGCTCCTGCCCAAGGCGTTCGCCGGATAGGACCTCACAGCCGGAGTCCCGGCCGTTTTATCAACATCCGTCATGCCGCGCATGATGCGACCCCCGTTCCACCTCGCCATCCCCGTGCGTTCGATCCCGGAAGCGCGCGCCTTCTACGGTGATGTCATCGGATGCCGCGAAGGACGCAGCGCCGAACGATGGGTCGACCTCGACCTCTACGGGCACCAGCTCGTCGTCCACCTCGTCGACGGATATCAAGGACGACACGCGCACAATCCCGTCGACGGGGACGCCGTCCCGATCCCCCACTTCGGCGTCGTCCTCGCGATGGCCGAATGGGAACGCCTCGCCGAACGCCTGCGCGGACATGTCGATTTCGTCATCGAACCGCACGTGCGCTTCCAAGGAGAGCCCGGCGAACAAGCCACCATGTTCTTCCTCGACCCGTCCGGGAACGCACTGGAGTTCAAAGGGTTCCAAGACGTCGACGGACAGCTCTTCGCCACATAGGAAGGACCGGCGCGAGCCGGGCACGGCAAAGGCTATCAACCTCTTCGCCGACCGCCCCCTGATGCGCAGCCGTGTCCTCACCGTCCTCCTTGCCGCCCTTGCCTTCTCGCCGATCCTGGCAGGCTGCCTCGGGTCCTCGGACGACCCTGCCGAGCCCACCGCCCACGAGGTCGACGAAGCGCTCACACGACTCCCCGGCGTCGGCCTCAAGACCGACAACCTGACCGGACCCGTCCATGGCATCCTCGACGTCCTCATCCAGCGCATCCAGGTCAGCATCGACGGCATCCGCATCTACGCCGAGGTCTACCTGCCCGACGGCGACGGCCCCTGGCCGACCATCCTCGAGATGAGCCCATACAACCTCATGCGCGGAAACGGCCATCGCGAGGAACTCCTCGGACCGACCCACTACCTTGTGACGCATTACGTCCCGCGCGGCTACGCCGTCGTCCTCGCCCACGTGCGCGGCACCGGCAACTCGGAAGGCTGCATGGACATGATGGGCCCCAAGGAACAACAGGACGGCCACGACGTCGTCGAATGGATCGCCGGACAGAAATGGTCCGACGGCAAGGTCGGCATGCACGGCGTCTCGTACGTCGGCACCACCCCCCACGCCGCCGCCATCATGGACCCGCCCCACCTCACCACCGTCGTCACCATCGCCGGTGTCACCAACCAATGGCGCAACACCTACCAGAACGGCGTCCCCTACGAAGGCCGCGCGTACCCGGTCGTCTACAACGCCTTCAGCGCCCCGCCCCCCACCGACGTCACCTCCGGCCCCGACTGGGCCCTCAACACGGCCGACGCCGCTTGCGACCAAGAGGAACCGCTTGCGCACATGGCGCCCGGCACGTACGAAAAAGGCGTCTACACCGACTATTGGGCCGGCCGCGACATGACCCGCCACGTCGCGCGCGTGAACGCCTCTGTGTTCTATAACCAGGGCTTCGACGACCGCGCGGTGAACCCCATGGAAGCGATCGACTGGTTCAACGCCCTCGACGTCCCCAAGAAAGGCTTCTTCCACCAGGAAGGCCACCGGCTCCCGCCGCGCGACGACTACCGGCTGCACGAACAGGCATGGTTCGACCACTGGCTCAAGGGCCTCGACACGGGCATCATGGACACACCCATCGTCGAGGTGCAACTCAACGGCGGCGACATCCGCGTCGGCACCCAGTGGCCCCCCATCGACGAACCGGGGACCACGACACGCACGTTCCACCTCGCACCCGGCACGCTCGCCGAGAGCGCACCCGAAGAAAGCGAAGAGAGCTACACCGCAGAGCTGTACAAGAACGGCCCCGGCCACCCCCTCGCCACAGAGCCCCCCGAACGTCTCACCTACCGCACCGAAGCGCTCGACGCCCCGCTCCACGTCGTCGGCCCGGCCCAGATGCACGTCATGGGAAGCGTCGACGCCGAGAACACCTACTGGCTCATGGACCTCTTCGACGTCGCCCCCGACGGAGCGACCACCTGGATCGCCGAAGGCTGGTTCAACGCGCACCTCCACGACGGCATCGACAAGAGCAGCCCGCTCACACCGGGCGAGACCTACGCGTTCGACTACCTCTTCGAACCACGCGAATATGTGTTCGAAAAAGGCCACCGCATCGAACTGCGCGTGAACGCCCACCATCCCGGGGTGTTCCCGTCCGACGGGGTGGAGACGCGCAACACGATCCACTACGGCCCCGAAGGTTCCACGATCACGTTGCCGATCCTCACAGAAGCCTTCGTCCACAAGGCGCCGGAGTCGGTGAGCGGCGAGGGGAGCTAAGCACCCACCTGGATCTCGACCGCATAGCCGGCCGCCTCGATGGCGTGCACGAGCTCCTCGAGATGCTTCTGACCACGGGTCTCGATCTCGATGTCGACCAACGTCTTGTTGAGCGGCAAGGTGACGATGTCGCGGTCGTGCTGCACCGTGATGATGTTGCCGTTCAAGCCCGCGATGGCGTCCAGGAGACCCTTCAACGCGCCCGGCTTGTCCGGGATGACCGACGTGAAACGCAGGATGCGCCCCTCCTCCATGAGCCCGCGGCGGATGATCTGGCCCAAAAAGTCCATGTCGATGTTGCCGCCCGAGACCACAGCCACCGCCTTCTTGCCCTTGACGTCGACCTTGCCGGAAAGAAGCGCCGCGAGCGCCACCGCCCCCGCACCCTCCACGACCGTCTTGCTGCGCTCCAACAGCATCAGGATGGCGTGCGAGACCGCCGAATCGGACACCAGGACCAGGTCGTCGACATATTGTTCGATGAGGCCGAAGGTGAGCTTGCCGATGGACTTCGTCGCGATGCCGTCCGCGATCGTGTCCAACGACTCCAACCGCACCACCCTGCCCGCCGCGCGGGAGGCATGGGCCGACGCCGCCCCCTCCGTCTCGACACCGATCACGCGCACATCCGGCTTGAGCGCCTTGAGCGCCGTGGCGACACCCGAGATGAGCCCGCCACCACCGACCGCCACCACCACCGTGTCGACATCGGGCAGCTGTTCATGGATCTCAAGACCCACCGTCCCCTGTCCCGCGATGATGGCGGCATCGTCGAAGGCATGGACAAAGGTGAACCCCTCGTCCTCCTGCAACTCCAAAGCACGCTCGAACGCCTCGTTGTAGTCCCGCCCGTGCTGCACGACGGTGGCGCCATAACCGCGCGTCGCCTCGACCTTGGCGAACGGCGCGCTCTTCGGCATGCAGATGGTCGAACGGATGCCGAGCGAGGTCGCCGCCAACGCCACCCCCTGCGCGTGGTTCCCCGCCGATGCCGCGATGACCCCCCGCTCCGCCTCTTCCCTGGAAAGCGACTTCATCTTGTTGAGCGCGCCACGGATCTTGAACGAACCGGTGCGCTGCTGGTTCTCCAGCTTGAGATGGACCTCACCGTCGGTCAGACGGCTGAACGTCGTGCTCTTCCGGAGCGCCGTACGGTGCACGAACCCCTTGACGTTCTCCCGCGCCTGGATGATGTCCGCGAGCTCGACCATCGAGCGGGCATCGGGAGGTGGCGGATAAGGGGAACGGTCGTCCCCTCAGGCGAGGTCGATCGTGATCTGTCCACGGGTCGCGAACGACTGCGGACAGCAGGTGAACCCGGACGACTTGATGGTCGCCGGATAGATCCACATCACCTCTCCACCCGACGGGATGGTCCCCGTGATGGTGCCCTGACCGAGATAGCACGGCTCGACCGCACCGCGCTGGCCGTTGCAATCCGAGAAGCGGTCCCCGTTCAGGTCGAAGCCGATGAGATAACGCGTGCTGGAACCGAAGACGGAATCGGTGAGCGTCACCGTGAAGTCGCCTCCGCGGTGGTCATACCCTTCCGGGCCCTCCACATAGTACGGGACGCACGCGCCCGTGTCAGCGATGCCGTCGACGCTGCGGTTGCACAAGACCGTGCCGAAGAACGCGCCACCGATCGACGGGTCACCCCACATATAGGTGCTCGAGGCCTCATACGAGCGCTCGAACGACGTCGCCGACGCGACCGGCACAACGAAGAGACCCAGGACGAGACACACGACCCAGAAACGGAAGACACGCATTTTTTCCACCAGTGGCAAGGAAGTGTCCGTTCTGATAAGAACCCTTGCCGGGTACGTGCATGCCCACGCAGGCGACCCCCTGCGCCCGACCGCCCCGCCCCCCGAAGACCCCTGGCCCTCCTTTTATCTACCCTCGATGTCTGAAACGCTCCGCAGGCATGGCCAAGCGGGTACGCACGACCGGGGTCCCCATCGACCAGGCCCAAGACGGGGCCATCCTCCCCCGGCTGCGCCGCTACACCGGCCACCAATGCCCCGGCTGTCCCCTCCACGGCACCTGCGACCCCGACCCGCCACCCCAAGGCCCCTGGCAGGTGCTGTCGGCCGAGGCCGAAAAAGCGGTCGAATGCCGCGTCCACCCCACCGTCCGCATGGTCCCCATCACCGTGCGCCGCATCAAGGAGGACCACGCCCCGCCCCCGGCCCCCGTCCACGCCCGCCGCGAAGAGACCAACGTCCTCCTCGACGCCAACGCCCTCATCGAAGGTGCCAAAGGCACGTTCAAAGGGATCATCAACCTCATCCTCGAACCGCCCCCCGGCTTCCGCTACTTCACCACCGACATCGTCGAGAAGGAAGTGCGCTTCCTGCGCAACGTCGACCGCAACATCGTCTTCGACCACATCACCGTCGTCTCCGCCCCACCCCGCATCGACCCCATCATCCAGGAGACCCACGGCTCCGGCATCACACCCCCCACCGACGCCGACGCCGGCCTCTTCCAACTGGCCAAGGACGACCCCCGTTACCACGTCCTTGTCAGCCACGACCGCTTCCACCGCTGGTCCGGCCTCGCCCGGACCCTTGGCATCGCCGACCGCCTCACCGTCTACGGCGTCGACTCGTTCATCAAGTACGCGAAGAAGAAGCGGGTCTAGTTCAGGTCACGGCCACCGGCTCCTCCTTCCTGTGGTGCGAGAAGAGGAAGACGAGGTAAGCTGCCAAAACGAACGGTCCCGACAACCACAACAGGAAACCATGGCTCAACCCGAAAAGGGAAGTCAAAACGAAGAACGTCACGAGACCGGCGGTGGCGAGCCTCAGGTCCTGCCGGGCGACCCCTACGAACAGCAGCAGGGGCCCTCCACAGAGAACGAGCGCGACGTTGTCCGCGAACAGCGAAGATTCCATCCCTGCACTTGAACGATGCTCAAAGGTCCATAGCCAAAACAAGATTCCCACCGCGACCGGCCACGCAGCGAGGAGAATCGCCACGACCCGCGCCAGACGCCAGGGATGCTCCACGGATCCCACGAGCGCGCGGCGAGGAGAAACGGTTTTCCCCACCCGGAGACCCTCATGCCCCACGAGCGGTATACAGGACCGCTCCAGAAGGTCTGCTCGCCGCCGCCGATGGACAGAAATACCCGCCGACCTACCCACCGACCATGGACGTGGCCGAGCTCCAGGACGTCGTCGCCGAGCTCATGGACCACGTCGCGGAAGCGACCGGTCACACCTATTGTGAGGACCCGTGCTGCGTCCTCTGCAGCGACGTCACCGGCCGCGATCCCTTCTCGCTCCTTGCCGGCCTCGGGGAAGCCATCGGCATGATGGCCGCCGACCCGCGCGCCGACGCCGCCGAAGCGGTCGAAGGCGCCACTCATCTTCTGCAATACGTCGCCATGACCCCCGCCTGGACCGGCAACCGCGCCATCGCCCCGCTGGCGCTTCTGGGCCGCAACGGGCCGTTCCAGCTCGACCCGGCGACCGCACAACGCGTCTACGTCTTCCTCAAGGCGCTCGCGGTCAACCTCGCCCTCGGTGGTGCCGGACACCCGCGCATCGAGACCTAGGCGGAAAAAGCTCAGACCGCTTCGACACCGACGGGCGTCGTCGCTTCGAGCTTGTCCCAAGCCGGCCCCGGCCGGAGCGCCATCGCGCGCGCCGCCCGCTCTTTCACGACGAGACCCGACTCGACGAGCCGTTTGATGTGCCAGTTGACCGAGGACGGCGCGAGACCGAACTCCTCGGCGATGCGCCGCTGGACCAGACCCGGCCGATCTCGCACCGCCTCGGCGATGCGCGCCGACGTCTCGTTCTTCAGGACCGACACGACCTTCTTGCGGCCGTTGGCGAAGAGCCCCGACGTGCGGTCGAAATAGCGGCGATGGCGTCCCTCCTTGTGGGCGACGACCAGCTCCGTGCGCTCCAGGACGCCCATGTGGTAGGTGACCGTGCTCCAGCCGAGCCCGAGCCGCTCCACCACCTCGTGCGCCGAGATGCCGGGATTGCCCTTCACGAGCTCGTAGATCTCGCTGCGTGCGTCATGCTCGAGCGCCTTGCTCCGGGACACACGGGAAAACAGCAGCAGACCACCGAGTCCCGCCCCTTTCAGCTTCCAGGCGGCCGCACCGATGGCGGCAAGGAGCGCAAGGCCCAGGGCCGCGCCCGCGACCGCTGCGGCGACCGCGAAGGACGATTCCGTCGCACCGCTGCGCACATAGGCGACATCGCCCGAACCGGAGAACACCGCGCGCTCCGGCGCCTCGGACGGCGCGAGCGCACCGGTGACATCACCCGAGACGACGAAGGTGCCACCCGATGCGGCGACCGTCTCCCCGTCCTCCAAGACGAGGGAACCGAGCGCGTCGGACGCACCAAGATGACCGGACAAGGTCATGTCGAGCCGTTCGGCGAAAAGAGCGGCCGGCATGCCGACCGTGTCGACCGCGAGTCGACCGGCGGCCGTCGCGAGCTGGACATAACGCAGGACACGCTCCTCGTGACTGCCTGGACCGGTCCAACCCTCACCCGGCACATAGACCGAACCGGCGCGCTCTTCGATGCGTTCGGTGAGCGAAAGCGACAAGGAACCGTCGGCGTGGCGCACCACGACTTCGGCCTCAGCGAGATAGGAGGAAAGCGCACCGGAGAGCCGATGCGCGGCGTCGAACGCCTGCAGATGCAAGGAACCGGAAGGGACGGAATAGTCGAACGGCACCGGACGGCCGAGGACACGCGCGGCGACATCGCCGTCCTCGGTCATGCGCGACGAGACCGAAAGCGCATCCCCCAAACGGAAGACACGCAGGTCGGGAGCGGTCCACCACGACGGGTCCTCCGCCGCGACCATCGGCGCGTCCGACGAACGTGATACAGAAGTGGCACCGGTCGCGCCTTCGCTCCAGGCGAGCGCGGTGAAGCCGGCCCGACGCTCGACGATCGTGACGGTGGCATCGGCCAAGGCGTGCTCCGTCGTCCGCACACCGGAGGCGGCGGCACCGGTCGGCACACCGTCGTCGGAGGCCTGCGTCCAGACCTCGACCTCGACGAGCGTCAAACGGCCCGCGTCGAGGGACCAATCGAGGGCGCCGCGGGACGACTGGGCCAGGAGCACCGCATCGGTCGGCGTGACGGCGGTATCGCCGGCCATGCGGACCGGAAGGGCCAGGTCGAGAGAGATCTCCGCCGGCTCCGCAGCCACGCTCGGGAGAGACCCGACGAGGGCACAGACAACGAGCACGGAGAACCACCTGGATCGCATGTCCGACCCCTCCGACCGCGCTCACCTCGATTTAAGGTTAGTGGTGGTCCGATTGAAAGCCGACAGAAGAGGAGGCCGAGATCCACGGACAGAACAACAACAACGGACGGGGCGGATCGGGTGGCCAGGACCCCTCCCGCCGAAGCCGGCACCGCTCACTCGGCTTCGACCGGCTCGGCGACCTCGTGCTCCTTCATGGTGCGGCCGAAGTAGCGCTTGCCGGCGACGTAGAGCCCTACGAGGATGACCACGACGCCGAGCACGCCGAGCATCGTGTCGCGCAGGACGGCGTCGGACGAAGCGGCTCTCTCGCCCAGGAAATAACCAAGGAGCGCGAGCACCGTCACCCACAGACCCGCCCCGGCGCCGGTGAAGAACGTGAACCGGCCGAGCGGCATGCGCGCCAGACCCGCCGGGATGCTGATGAGCTGACGCACCGCCGGGATGAGCCGACCGACGAACGTCGTCATGTCACCATGTTTGGCGAAATAGGCCTCAGTGCGCCCCATCATGCGCTCGGAGACCAGGAACCGCTTGCCGATGCGGAGCATCGCCGGCCGGCCCAACCTGAGCGCCAGGAAATAGTTCACGTAAGCCCCCACGACACTGCCCGCGGTGCCCGCCAGGATGACGGCGAAAAGGTTCAACTCGCCCTGGCTGGCCAGAAACCCGGCGGGGATCATGACGACCTCGGAGGGGAACGGAACGAAACTGCTCTCGATCGCCATGAGGACGAAGATCCCCACAAGTCCCCACGTCCCGACCTGGGACAACAGGAAATCGGTGAGCGGGTCGAGGAACTCCATATCCGCCTACCTGTCGAGGACGCACGACTAGATGACCATGCTGGGACGAAGGTGGAGATCGAGTTCCACCCGCAACCCCACCGGAGACCCGTCAAGCCAGGTCAGCGGTCCGCACGACCGGTACACCCCGCGCCTCCAGATGCTCCAGGACGTCCCGTCGGTCCGGGCCTTTAAGGCTCTTGCGGTCGACGTAAACGCCGTCCGGAAGCGCCCGACCGGGTGCCGCCGACGCCGCAAGGAAACGGTCCAGTACCTCCCCGGCGACCGAACCGTCACCGTTCCAATGATAGGACGCAAGGACATGCCCCACCGAGACCCGCGTCTCGTCCAGAAGCGCCACGAAGCGCGGCGCATAATGACCCCCGCCGATGCCCATCACCACAGGTACGTCAGGCTCCGCGACATGCCCAAGCGTCCGCACCGCCGCCTCCGCCGCCACGACCCCCGCACGCGGGTCGTCATAGTGCTCCTCCGAAGAACCGATCTCGAAGAAGACCACCGGTACCGACGTGAGCGGGCCGTGATGGGTCGCCTCGAGCGTCACCGTGTGCGGAAGCCCAGAACCACGGCAGGAATCACGCAGGTTGCGATACGCCGCCGACAAGAGATGCGGATGCGCCGGGGCACATCGACCCGGCTCGCCACCCGCGTCCGCTGAAGCGCCCGGATTGCCGACCGGATGCGCCGTGAAGCTCGCGACACCCGAAGCGGCACGATGACGCGACGCCACGACAAGCGCCTCCACCGGCATACCGAGGGCGTCCACGACCGCCTCGCCGAGGCCCTCGCGCTCGATGTGCCACCCTTCGATGCGCGCCAGATAGACCGGCGGCGACCCCTCCGGAAGACCCCCGACCACCCGCTCGATCGGACGCCCGTCCAACTCCTCCCCCATCGGCTCGAAACGCAGACGCTCCCGCACGTGGCGTACGATGTTCGCGCTCGCCGTGTCCGGTGCCGACTCGACGAGGACCCGCGGGCCCGTCCCGTCGGTGCGCATCCCGTTGCCACCGTCCGACAAGAAGGTCACCGCCGCTTGCGGCGCTGCACGAAACGCGCCACGGCCACCGCACCGAGCGCACCGGCAAGACCGATGCCGCCCTTCACGAGGTCGGTCGTCTTCGTGCGCGTACGCGGCATGCGGGTCTTGGTCGACCCGGTGCGTGTCTGGAACTCCTCGTTGATCGTCTCCGTCTCGATGCCGTGCTTCTCGAACACCGCCTTGATCTCGGCGTGCGCGGAACGCCGCGGCGAGACCAGGTGCTCGACATAGCGATTGGAGAGCTCCACCTCGCTCTCGATGATGCCGTCGGCGAAGGCCCGCACATGGAGCTGAAGGTCATGGCCATGGTCCTTGATGAGCCCGAACACCTGGCGCTTCTTGCGGTACTGGAAAGGCGTCTCGATGAAGCCCTCCGCCTTGAGCGCCTGCTTGGCCCGCTCGAGGAACTCTGCGACCTCCGCCGGCGACCGCTCGGTGAACGTACGCTCGCCGACCGGCTCCGCGCGCGACGCGGGCGACAGTCCGGCGTCCGGGTCCGGGTCGACCTCGACCTGGGGCGGCCCTTGGTCCGCGCCGTTCTCGACATCATCAGAATCGAGGACGAGGTCCGGCTCGGGTGCCGGCTCTTCGGCGGAGCCACGCTCGCTGCCGTTGCCGTCACCAGCTGTGCCGGGGACCTTCTTCATACGGTCGCCCGTGAACCCGCGGAGGGGTATGAACCCATCGTTCGCTACTCCCTGCGGGAGCCGTCCTTTTCGGCCGCCTCGGCGGCCGCGAACCAGGCATCCAGGGCGCTCTGCACGGTCGAAGAGAGGCTCTGTCCACGCATCAACTTGAGACCATGCAGGCGCATCAGCTGATGGACGGGGAGACGCACCTTCACTTCGCGCGTCTCGTCCATATCCACATCGGTGATATCGATCCAGTCGTGCATCCTGTCACATCCAGGCGGCTTTCGCCACCTTGTGCAGCACTCCGCGTGGGACCGGATAAGGCTACGGACACGGACCGGACAGGGCAAGAGCCGAACGGGAGAAGCGGCCGCCGACCCCTATCGGTGGAGGGGCGGAAGGCGGAG
This sequence comes from Methanobacteriota archaeon, assembly GCA_019347805.1. Taxonomy (GTDB): domain Archaea; phylum Thermoplasmatota; class E2; order JACPAO01; family JAHWKR01; genus JAHWKR01. The sequence goes on along the minus strand of JAHWKR010000006.1, from coordinate 6,768 downwards.
CGTCCGCTCGGGTCGCGAATAGGAACGTCTTCCGGCAGTAAGGAACGAGCTGGCGGCTAGAGCGGCGTCTCTTCGCTCTCTTCCTCTTCAACCGTCTCGATGCGGGCGAAGTAGAGGTCGAGCGCCTCGACCACACTGTCGGTGATCGTGCGTCCATGCACCAGCTTGATGCCGTGCAGTCGGATGAGCTGTTCTATGGGCAGGCGCACCTTGACCTCCTTGCGCTCGTCAAGGCGTCCGTCGCCCTTCTTGCCGAAGAGGTAAGCGTAGTCGTCCATTGGTTCTCCCCTGGTGACCGAGGCGCCGGACGCCCGATGGCACCGGTCCCGGTCGACCTGTTCTTCTCCTCTGGACCTTACTTAAACAGTGCCCAAGGTCCGATTCGGCTCTACGGGGACCTGTCGACCTTGGGTGGACCGGTCGGCCTCAGACGTCGCAGCGTCCCGGAGAGGACGAGGACCAGGAGCGCGACCAGGATGAGCCCCGCCCCCGGCGCCGGCACGTCGCGCTCGACGGGCTCCCCCTTGACGATGATGTCCTGCCGGCCGACGTTCGACACCGACCCCGTCTCGTTCTTGTCGGTCACCGTCAGTCGTACCTTGAAGACACCTGGCCGGTCGTAGACATGGGTGATGTTGCGGCCGCTTCCCGTCTTTCCGTCGCCGAAGTCCCACACCCAGGAGACGAGCTCATCGCCCTCCGGGTCCCACGACGCATCCGAAAAGAGCACCGGCTGGCCTGTCGCGGCGACCGGCTCGGAGATCGAGAAGGCGACACGCGGGGCACGGTTGATAACGCGGGCCGGCCGCGACGGCGGCTCCGGGGCCTCGGCCGGCTCCTCGCGCGGTCCCTCTTCCTTGGTGCCGTTGAAGAGCGTCTCGTCGAGGTAGCCGAGGACCACGCCGACCGCGTCGTAGGCGTCGACCGCGCCGGCCCCCGTGCGCGGGTCCCAATCATCATCATCGATGTCGCGCGCTGTCACCATGAGGATCTCCTTGGCGCGCTCCGGCGAGAGCCCCTTGTCGGCCTCCTTCATGAGCGCGACGACCCCCGCCACGACCGCCGCGGACGGAGACGTACCGGACAGGTTCTGGTAGCGGTCCTCGGCCGGCTGCCACTGCCACAATCCCTCCCGTGTCGCGGCCTGGCCCATGGGACCCTCGATGTGCACTCCGGAAGCCGCCACGTTCGGCTTCGGCTCGCCGCCGTTCGGACCGGCCGACGAAAAAAGCGCCGTCGTGTCGTCGTCCCATTCCACCGTCCCGACGTCGTCGAAGGCGGAGACCGTGATCGCGCTCCGCGCCGCGCCCGGAGCCGAGACCGTGTTGGCACCGACCCGTTCACAGCGCCGATAGACCAGGTCCCACACCGACTGCGACGTGCGCGCGCCGGCACCGCAGTTGCCGGCCGAGGCGACGACGATGACACCGGTGGCGGTGAGGTTGTCGACCGCGCGCGACAACGTGCTGTTGCCATCCTCGTCCGGTGATGTCTCCCCGAGCGCCATGAGGACGATGTCGACCTCGTCGCGGCTCACGTTGCCGAGGTGGCTCTCGTTGGCGTTGTAGCGATGCACGAACTCAAGGCCCTCCAGGACCATCGAACCGGTGCCGGCGACGAGCTCTTCAGAGCCGAGACCGAAGGCGTTGCCCTCCAGGTCGGTCGTCATCACCTTGACATCGAGATAGTTCGCCCCCGGTGCGATGCCGGTCTTGTTGCGCGGCACCGGTCCCCCGAACACGACATCGTCCGTACGTTTGCCCACGCCGAGCGCCACGCCCGCGACATAGGTCCCGTGCGTGTAGGTGTCGCGCGAATCGGGATCCTCGTGATTGGTGTCGTTGTCGCGCAGGAACCAGTACGTCGCATCGTAACCACCGAGCCGTCTGTCGACGCCGAAGGTCGGATGCTCGTCGTCGATGCCGGTGTCGAGCACCGCGATGTTGATCCCATGACCCGTCACCTTCCAGCGCTCCCGGGCGCCCTTGCCGGTCTCGGGGGTGCCGCGCACCATGTGGGTCGCCGACGCCGTCTCGACCATCGGCACGACCGGGCGGTCGGCCTCGATCGCGAGGGCACCAGGCAAGGCGAGAAGCGGGTCGAAGAGCGCGGCCGGGACATCGCGCACCCAGACCGCCTCGGCGAGCGGGAACGCCCGCGCCTCGCTCCCCGTGACGTCTGCGACACGATGTGCGACCGATGCGTCGACCGTGCCCGCGAAACGCACGAAGACATCGTAGACGAGCCCGTCGCCCGAGTCGCGGAACATGAGACGCGGGAAGCCGTCCGGGAAACGACCCGCCGCGGCACCCAGACGCTCGACCTCCAGGAGGGCGTCATCGATGCCGTCGCCGTCCTTGTCGCGCGCCGAAAGGCCGACACCTGCCTGAAGAACACCGTCGTCATCGGCGGCAAAAGAAGAGAGCGGAGCGGCCAGGCTGGTCGGGGCCGTCAGGAGGCCCACGACGACCAAAAGGCACCCGATGAGGACCGCGGACGGTCGACCGGGCGCCCGCTCCGGGCGTGCCATGGCAGGTATGAAGCGGAATCCACGATTGATAAGGGACCAAGAAGACCCATCCTGTCCGCAAAGGCGTCACTGTACGGGGGACGCCATCATCCGAACCATGAAGAACAAGACACTCCTCCAACGCGAACGTGAGCGACCCCGAGGTCGGTCCAGAAGACCCCACGACGGCCACGGCGGCCCTCACCCGCCCCGAAGAGCTCGCGCCGAAGCCCCGCCGAGAGGCCCTCACCGCTTTCGAGGTCGCCGTCCTGGTGCACGAACTCTCCGCCCTTGTCGGCGGCTACCTCGACAAGGCGTACCAGCCGAGCCGACAAGAGGTGCTGCTGCGCTTCCGCGCCCCGGCGGTCGGGCGCCGCGACCTTTACATCGCCAAGGGCGGCATCGCCTGCATCACCGAGAACACCCCCGAGATGCCGACCCACCCCCCCGGCTTCGCCATGGCGCTCCGGAAGCACGCCTGCGGCGGCAAGGTGCTCAGCGTCGAACAACACGGATACGACCGCGTCATCACGATCACCGTGCAACGCAAGGAGGGCGAGTTCCGCATCGTCGCCGAACTGTTCGGCGACGGCAACGTCATGCTCGTGCGCCCCGACGGCCGCATCCTCATCCCGCTCGTCACCGAGGCGTGGGCCCACCGGACCATCCGCGGCGGCGCCCCCTACGTGCCGCCACCGCCCCGGCCCGACCCGCGCACCTTCGATGAAGAGACCTTCCGTGAAGCGTGCCGCCGCGGCAACCGCGACCTCGTGCGCGCACTCGCCATGGAAGCCGGACTCGGCGGCCCCGTCGCCGAAGAGGTCATCCTGAGGGCCGGGCTCGACAAGAAGACCCTCATCGAGGAGACCCCGGACGAAGACCTCGCCAAGGCCTACGCGACCTGGCGCGACCTCATCGAAGAAGCGCTCACCGGCACACCCGACGCCGAAGTGCTCGTCGAAAGCGGCCGCCCCGTCGACTGGAGCGCCCACCACAGCCTCGCCCTCACCCAGGAAGCGGCCGCCTCGGCCGACAAGGAAGTGGTCCCCGCGCCGTCACTCTCGGCCGCCCTCGACCGCCTCTTCCTCGCCGGACGCCACACCGCCGTGCACCAGGAACGCATCGGCAAGGTCGACGAGCGCACCACGAAGCTCGCCCGCCAACGCGATGAACAGGAAAAAGCGGTCAAGAGGTTCCAGGCCGAATCGGTCGAGAAGGCCGCCGAAGGCGAACTCCTCTTCGCCCACTACCAGCTCGTCGAAAAGATCCGCCAGAGCATCCTCGCCGCCCGCGACGCCCACGACTGGAAAGACATCCAGACCCGCATCGAAGAAGGCAAAAAAAGCGGCAACCCGGAAGCGCGACGCATCGTGCGCGTGGAACCGGCGACCGGTCGTCTCCGACTTCGTCTACCGGACGCGGACGGCGTCGAACGCGAGGTCACCGTCGACATCACGAAGAGCATCACCGAGAACGCCACCGCCGCCTACGAACGCGCCAAGAAGACAAGACAGAAGGTCGCCGGCGCCGAACGGGCGCTCGCCGACACCACCGCCCGCATGGAGGACGCCGCACGCGACCACGCCGCTGCCACCGCCGCCGTCGACACCGCCATGGAACGCACCAGCCTCCTCGTCCCGCAGGGACGCCACAACTGGTTCGAAGGCTACCGCTGGTTCTACACCTCCACCGGGCACCTCGTCGTCGGCGGACGCGACGCCGCCTCCAACGACCGCCTGGTCAAGAAACACCTCGAAAGCGGCGACCGCTACGTCCACAGCGAGATCCATGGCGCTCCGAGCGTCATCATCGAGCACCGCGGCGACGAAGAGATCCCCGAACAAGCGATGGAAGAGGCCGCCGGACTCGCCGTCTCCTGGTCGCGCGCCTTCGGCCGCTTCGCCGCCGCCGACGCCTACTGCGTCACACCCGAGCAGGTCTCCAAGACCCCGCAAAGCGGCGAGTTCCTCGCCAAGGGCGCCTTCATCGTGCGCGGCGAACGCAAATGGGTGCGCAAGGTGCCCGCCGTCGCCTCGCTCGGCCTGGTCTGGCTCGACAAGGAAGGCCGCCCCACGGCACCGCCCGACGACCCGGCCGACCCCGGCGCCCTCCGTGCCAAGATCATGGCCGGGCCCCCGGACGCCGTCCACGCGCACACCGACAAATGGGTCGACCTCGAACCCGGCGACGCGTCGCGCGGCGCGATGACCAAACGCTTCGCCCGCGTCTTCTCCGCCCACCCCGACATGATCGAACGGGCCCTGCCTCCCGGCGCGTTGCGCATGACCGGCTCCAAGGGCATCGACCTCACAGAGGAGGAAAAGACGTGAGGAAGGTCAACGAGGACCGCAAGGCGGGTGTGATCAAGCTCATCCCCGAGGTCCTCGACGATCTCTACCACCTCGCGCAGCTCATCGACAAGAGAGACCGCGTGCGTGCCATGACCTGGCGCACCCCCGAGATCAAGGACGAAGTGGAACGGCGCGGCAAGATCGAGAAGAAGCGCATGCACCTCACGCTCGAGGTCGAGGACGTCGAGTTCCAGCCCTTTTCCGACCGGCTGCGCGTCCATGGCGTCATCGTCGAAGGCCCACAAGACCTCGGCGCCCACCACACGTTCAACATCGACGCGGACGGCCGCAACGACCTCGCCATCCAGAAACCGGGCGGCTGGCGGCAACACCACCGCGACCGCATCAAGGAGGCCGAGGAATCGGCCCGCCAACCCCGCCTCTACATCCTCGCCATCGAGGACGACGAAGCGACCCTCGCCGAGGTGCGCGCCTACGGGGCCCGCGAGGTCGCCGTGGTGCGAAAAAGCGGCGGCGGCAAGATGTACGAAGAGAAAGGCAAGGACGGCTACTTGCCCGAAGTGGTCGAACTCGTCGCCCAGAGCCGCGACCCCTCAGCCCCCCTCATCGTCGTCGGCCCCGGCTGGACCCGCGAACGGCTCGTCGAACGCCTGCGTGAGACGCAACCCGACCACATGTCCGGCGTCATCACCGAAGGTACCGGACAGGCCGGCATGGTCGGCGTCCACGAAGCGATCCGCCGCGGCCTCGTGCAACGGGTGGTCCAGGACCACGCCATCGCCCGGGACACCGACCTCTTCGAACGACTCATGGCCGAGATCGCGAAAAGCTCAGGGTTGGCCGCCTACGGCGTGGAAGAAGTGCACCACGCGCTCGGGCTAGGCGCTGTCGAGACGCTCCTCATCACCGACCGTGCCATCAAATCAGGTGACTTCGACGAGCTGCTCGAACGCGCCGAAGAGACCCGCACGCACGTCCACGTGCTCTCCACCGAACACGAGGCGGGAGAACGGCTGCACCACTTCGGTGACGTCGCCGCCCACCTCCGGTTCGCCGTCGCGGCCTAGAACAGACCCGAGAAGAACGCCCGGACCGCCCTGAGGTCCGCGATGAACGCCGCGGTGGCGCCGTTCGTGGCGTCATCCTGCTGCAGGACCGGCTTCCAGTACTCGATGACGATCTCGAGCGAATAGGCGTTGCCCGAATCCTGCTGCCCGGCGAGGGCGCCCGTGCCGACATCGATGAGCTTGACGGTGGCGTTCCAGGTGCCAAGGCCGTGCTTGCCGCCGTCGGCCGTCTCGTTGCGCAAGGTCGAGTCGGCCTCGGCCTCATCGTCCGCCATCACCGTCACAGTGAGCTGTTCGGGCTTCGAGGTCTCGTTGGACGAGCCGCCGGCGTGGAAGTGGATGACGTCGAGCTTCCCGCTGCGGTCCGACTTCGTGCCGACCTCGGCATCCAGTTCGTTGACCACCTTGAGCTCGAACTGGTCCGGTCCGGAGGAGGCGGGCGCTGCAGGGCTCGTCTCGTCGTCCGTCTCGCTCCAGGTGAGCGTGGCGTTCACCGCCCAGGCATAGGCCGGCACCTCGAAGGTGATCCTGTCCTCACCGCCGGGCGCGAGCTGACCGGTCTCGGTCACGGTCTCGGTGGCCCGCTCGTATTCATAGACGAACGCGATGCCGCCCGTGCCGATCGCGCCGTCCGGCGCGTTGTCGACCGTCGCGTTCTCGTAATAGAAGACAGCGACCATGGCCGCCGTCAAGACGACCGCACCGACGATGCCCACGACCGTATCGCTCGTAGCCATAAGGGAATAGCCTCCAGGGACCAAGGCCGTTCAAGCAAGGGGTGTCGTTTAAGGGTTGTGGGGGAACGCCTCTGGGGAGGCGGGACCGAGGGGGGAAGGGGCGGGCGTCGTGATGTGGGAGGAAGTGGTGCTGGAAAATTGTT
>JAHWKR010000048.1 GCA_019347805.1 Methanobacteriota archaeon | reverse complement strand
GGGCGCGCAGAGAGGAGGGCGTAGATGCGGCCGGTCTTGGGATTGGCGAGGAGGGCGGCCCGGGGTCTTTCGGAGTGGTCGACCTGGCCGACGAGGAAGAGCCGGCGGTGGCGTCCTTCGCGGATCGAACTGACGAGGTGGTGGTGCTCGAGGACGCGGAGGTGGTGGACGATGGTGCCGTAGCCGAGTCCGAAGCGGGCGCGCAGTTCCTGGACGGTCACGCCGGGGGTGCTGCGGATGGCGTCGACCAACTGGTCGCGCAGCGGGTGGTCGAGGACGTCGTCCCGGTCGATCTTGCTAAAAAGCGGGAGGGCGGCGAGCCAGCCGATGCGCCGCAGGAGCGTCGCGGTGCGGCCGAAAAGCGGTTTCCCCCCGCCGAGGCCGACGAGCCCGCTGGTGGCGAGGGCGCCGCCGAGGACGAGGAGGGAGGCGGTGACCGCGTCGGGGACGCCTCCTTCGACGACCGGAGCGGAGGACGAGAAAACGGTCTGCGTCTCGTCTTTGGTCTCCGCGGTCGTCTCGATCGTGGGCCCCTGCAGATGTGTCCGTTCGATCTCGCCCAAGAGTCCCTCTGCGTGGCCGCGGAGGGTGTCGAGTGGATAGGCGAAGGTGGTGATGGCGCCGCTCACGATCGGGTCGAGCGTGTGGGCGTGACCGAGCGTCGGGGTATCCTCTTCTTCGTCGGCCGTGTCGTCGGCCGGTTCGGCCCGTGGCGCCTCGCCGTCGCCGCTCGCACCCAGGAGGCCAACCGGGACCCTGCCGACCGTCTGGTCGACCGTGGCGGTAGCAGCGTCATCGGCCTCCGATGCGATGGCGAGAGGGTCCACCGGGTCGACACCGGGTGTCGTCGCGACCGGGAGGGAAGGCGCGCCGCAACCGGCGACGGATGCGGGTCCCGGACCGTCCTCCTGGGCCACGATGTCGTCGAGGCAGGATATGGGGGTGTCGCCCGTCCCGGCAAGCGCGCCGCTCGACAGGACAAGGAGAATCCCCGACAGGAGGCCGCACAACAGAGGACGACTGCCAGGTCCCATGGGGCGGGAAGAGGCAGGACCGCTTAAAGGGTGTTTGGTGTTGTCATGAAAATCGGAGAAGGAGAAGGGGGGTCCGTGCATCCGGCACGGTCTGCGACGACGGAGAAGGGCAGGCGAAGGGTGTTCAGGTGTCGGTCGCGGGAGAAGGGGAAGAGGTCTGGCAGGAGGGGGCCAGTGGCGGTCTGTCAAATCTCAATCGTCGTCTTGCTCGAGCGCTTCGAAGTAGCGTTCGAGCGCCTCGGCCACCGAGTCGCTGATGTTCTGTCCTCGTACGAGCTTCAGCCCATGGAGTTTGATCAGGTGGGCCACGGGCAGTCGCAGCTTGACCTCCTTGGTCTCGTCGAGGGCTTCTGCCTTCATCCCGAATATGTACGATCGTTCGTCCACGGTTCTCATTCCAGCCGACCGAACGCACGATGAGCCTTCAAGGGTCGTTCGTAGGAAGCGGACGGACAGGCTGTAAGCGTGTACCGGACAAGGGTACGGAGGGTGGAAGGTGCGGAAGGGGTGGACAGGTGGAAGGAGGGGGTCTTCCAGGAGAAGACCAGGAGAAGAAGGGTTTCAGGACGAGCCGACGGTCTCGGTGGGCTTCTCCTCGACCACCGTCTGTTCGGCGTTCATCTTGGCGAAATAGTCGGTGAGCGCCGCCGAAACGGTGTCACTGATGTTACGCCCCTTGACGAGTTTGAGGCCGTGGAGTTTGATGAGATGCGCCACGGGGAGGCGGATCTTGACCTCCTTGGTCTCGGTGAGGGCCTGGTTCTGGCTTCCGAAGATGTATGCGTACTCGTTCATGAGGTGTGTTCTCCCCAACTACACGTTGTCCGGTGGACACATCAACGGTTGTATTGTCCACTTGGACAGACAGGTCATCCGGGCCTCGCCCCGGAGGTGCCGACACGCGTAGGGACGGAGCGGTCGGGCGGAAGACGCCCATCATGGACCCGGACACGGACAGCGATGCGTGCCGACGGGTCTTGGGCCGGAAAAGACGTCCAGCAAAAAAGATCGGCCGGGTAAGAGGCGACCGGGACGAAGGAGGCACGGAGGCCGGCCGAGGCCGGCCCCCGTGTCGGGTGTCGTGGTGTGGTGGTGGCAGGACCCCTTGGCAGGGGTGGTTCGAGCGCGGATCAGGCGTTCTCGCTGACGGGCGGGTGGCCCATCTCGGCGAAATAGATGGTCAATGCCTCGGCGACGGTGTCGCTGATGTTCTTGCCTTTGACGAGCTTGAGTCCGTGCAGTTTGATGAGGTGCGAGACCGGCAGCCGGACCTTGACCTCTTTGGTCTCGTCGAGGCCCCTGGAAGTGCCGAAGATATAGTCGTGGTCGTTCATGGTTCTCCCCACGGGACCGACCGCTCGGAAACCTATCTACGGTCGTTCGTGCGGCTTGGACGAACAACATGGACGCGGTGTCCCGTGCCGCGGTCGTTCAAATACGGTCCGCGCGATGGAACGATCGCCAGTCCCCCGATGTGGGCCGCATGAAGAGCCTCCGCACCAAGATCGCCCTCTGGTTCGTCATCCTGCTCCTGGTCACCGTCGGGTCCCTGAGCTGGTTCTCGTTGCGGGAGACCGAGTCGGCGCTGCGCGACGAGATCGTCGAGACCCATCAGGCGCGAGCAGCAGGCGCGGCGGACGCCTTAGCCGACCTTGTCGCCGATGCCAAGGCGAAGACGCGGGCCGCGGCCGACGACGGGGTGTTCGCCGGTCCCCATAACGAGACGCGGATGCGCGCGGCGCTCGACGAAACCGTCCGCGAAGGACCGTTCATCACGGCGCTCTTCGTCCCGACGGACCCCGAGGAGCCCGTCGTGGAAAGCCCGGAGGGACTGCTGAAGATCTTGTTCTCCGACCGGCCGCAGGCGTCCAAGGATTCGTTCGTCGCGTCGCTCCGCATGCTCGCGCCGGACCTCGACGACACGCACATCGCCCGTTGGCCGCTGCCCGGCTCGTGGAGCACGATCACCGCGGTCGAGAGCGGCGACACCACGCACGGCCTCCTCGCGTTCCAGGGCGCACCGGTGCGTCCGGCCATCGAGGCGGGCAGGCCGCCTTCGGGTGCGCAGGCGTTCGTCGCCGATGGCGAGGGCATCCTCATCGGTGCACCGGACGACCGGGAGGGCGCCGACGTCTCCGAAGCGCTCACCGTGCTCGCCTCGAGAGAGGACCGCACGGCCATCGTCGTCCTCGGCTCGACACAATACCTCGCCACGCTGTTCCCGCTCGGCAGCGAACCGTGGCGGCTCATGCTCGCGACACCTCGGGACGAGGCGTTCGCGGCCGTCGACACGCTCCTCACCACCGCTGCGGGCGTCGCCGCCGTCTTCCTGATCCTCGCCATCGCGGCGACGGGCGTCCTGGCGCACCAGATCACCGCGCCGGTCCGTCGCCTCCATGACGCCTCGGCGCGCGTCACCGGGGGCGAATACGGCACGCAGGTGCGCGTCTCGGGCAAGGACGAGCTGGCCGAACTGGCGGGTGCGTTCAACGCCATGAGCGCGAAGATGCACGAGGACCGCATCCGGCTCCTGCGCAACCAAGAGACCCTGGAACGGACCGTGGAGGAACGCACGGCGGCCTTGCTGGAGAAGAACGCCGAACTCGAGATGTTCGTCTATGCGGTCTCGCACGACCTCAAGACGCCCCTCGTCTCCCTCGACTGGTTGACCGAGGACCTCGCCGCTTCCCTCAAGGACCCGGCCCGGCGCGCCGAGGCCGAGGAGACCCTCGTCCGGGTGCGGCGCAACATCGACGGCATGCAGTCGCTTGTCAGCGACCTCCTGGAGCTGTCGCGCATCGGCAGGGGCGAGGACGCGCCCGTCCGGGTCGATCTCGCCGCGGTGCTCGATGCCGTCGTCGCCGAGCTGGAACCGCAGCGCCGTGCCCACGGGGTCGAACTGCGCCGCGAGACCACCACCTTGCCCGAGGTGCAGGGGGACCCGTCGCTCTTCCACCGCATGCTCTCCAACCTGGTCGGCAACGCCATCAAGTATGCCTCGGACGATGAGGGGCTCGTCGTCCTTCGCAGTGATGTCGAGACGGACATCGACGGACGCTGGTGGCGTTTCGATGTCGCCGATGACGGCCCGGGTGTACCCCCCGACATGCGGGAACAGGTGTTCCATCCGTTCGTGCGCAGCCCCGAAGCGCGCGCCCGCCGGGTCGAAGGCACCGGCATCGGCCTCGCCATCGTGCGCAAGGCGGTACGGAGATACGGCGGCACGGTAGACGTCACGGACGCGCCCGAGGGTGGCGCCTTGTTCCGTGTCCGCATGCCGTTGGATCGGAAGACGAGGGACCCGAACCTACTTGACCACGACACGTCCATGGTCGACACAAGAGACGGAGTGACGAACGATGGCCGATGACGCACGCACTTGGCGCGTCCTGGTCGCCGACGACCATCTGGACCATCTCGAGATGATCTGCCGTGCCATCGAACGCTCCCCGTCGGGTCACCGGATCAAGGTGGTGCGCGCGACCGACGGCAACGCCGCCTACGCCGCCCTCAAGGAGGGCGTCGACATGGCGTTCCTCGACATCAAGATGCCCGGCCAGTCCGGACTGTCCATCCTGCGGGCGAGCCGCGCCGAGCCTTCCCTCGCCGAGGTGCCCATCGTCATCGTGAGCTCTTCTTCGGACCCATGGGACATCGAGGCGTCGACCAACTATGGCGCGAAGGCCTACATCGAGAAAGGCCGCTACGACCGCTTCCGCGACCGCATCGTGTCGGTCCTGGAAGAGACCCTGGCCATGCTGGCATGAACCACCCCCGAGACCGACCGGGTCCCCCGTGGTCCGGAGAATCGAAAGACAGACATATCCGACCGCACGGTCCTTGCCTGTCGTGACCGAGCCGACCCCGGAGGAGAAGGAGTGGAACGTCCTCGTCGTCGAGGACAACCCGGACCATGGCTGGATGCTCCAGAAGACCATCTCGACGGGGTTACCGGCGAACGTCAAGGTCGTCCGGACGGCGCGCGAGGCGAAGGCGGAGATCGAGACCGAGGAATACGACGTCATGGTGCTCGACAACCGCCTGCCCGACGGGGAAGGGGCACGGCTCGTCGACGAGATCCGCAAGAGCGGCTACAAGGGCATCCTGCTCCTCGTCACCGCCCAGGCGAGCGAGGAGGTGCTCTCCGTGGCGCTCGAGGCGGGTGCGACCGACTACATCCTCAAGTCGCGCGGCTATCAGGACCGCGTCTTGGAAGAGATCCTGGAGCGGCTCGGTGAGACGCGGTGAGACTCGACGAACTCCTCGAACGGCTCAAGGACTATGGCTTGGCGGAGTCGGAGGCGAAGGCGTTCTATCATCTGTCCAAGCGCGGCGAGGCGACCGCTTCCGAACTCGCCAAGGACGCCGCCCTGTCGCGCGCCGATGTCTATCGTGCCGCCGATGCGCTCGAGGAGAAGGGCCTCATCCAGCGCACGATGGACCGTCCGCAACGTTTCATCCCGCTGTCTATCGAGCATGCGGTGGAGACGCTCATCGGCCATGAGCGGCGCCGGGTCGAACGGCTCGAGACGGTCCGCCCCGAGATCGTGCAGCATTGGCCGCGCGGCGAGGGTGTCGAGGACAAGAGCGAGACGCGCTTCCAGGTGCACCAGGGTCGGGCGCAGATCGAGGGGGCGTTCCGCCGCATGCTGGAGCGTGCCGAGCGCGAGGTCGCGCTCGCCGCACCGCACCGGACTGTCAACCGTCTGCTCACCTGGGACATCGGGAAGCGCCTCGGCGAGGCGGCCGAGCGCGGTGTCCGCGTGCGGGTCCTGACCCAACTCACCGAATCGCTCATCCGCTCCGACGGCGGACTGCCGAAGGATTGCGAGACGCGCCACAGCGAGGTGCCGGTCTACGCCCAGTTCCTCATCGTCGACCAGAAGGAGATCGCCGCCTATGTCACCGCCGACCCGGTCGTCGGGACGACCGGTCAGACCGAGACGGTGCTCTGGCTCAACTCGCCGGACTACACGCTCGGACAACAGGCGCTCTTCGACGACCTCTGGGAGGAGAGCCTTGACCTTGAGACGCGCCGCCATGAGCTCGAGAAGGGCTACATCCCGAACGAAGGCCGTGTGCTGCGCGGGCGGCTCATGCGCATCGACCAGATGCGCAGCATGATCGGGAGCGCGAAGGCCCGCCTCCGTTTCTCGGTGCAGGAGGAGTTCGAAGGGACGTTCGCCCGTCTGCGCGTCCCGCAGGCGCTCAAGCGCGCGGCGGAGAAAGGCATCCGGGTGCAGGTGCTCACACCCGACCCGTCGATCTTTCCGGCCGATGTGAAGGGTCTCGAAGTGCGTCAAGGTCTGGTCGACGGGCGCCTCGGGGTCATCGTGCGCGACGACGAGGAGGCGCTCGTCGTGCCGTCGGGCCAGGTGGCGGACGAAAAGCACGCCCACCGGGAGCGCAGCGCCGTGGTGACGGTCGCGAGCGCGGTCGGGACCGTGGTGGACGCGTTCGAATCGGCGTGGGGCGACGCTCAGACGACGGCCGCATCGGTGAAGAGGACGCGTGCGAAGAAGGCGTGAGCCGCTTTCCGGTCCGTTCGCGACCACTCAAGTGACCGGTACGCGCATGGAGTCGCCTTCGCTCGTGAAGCCGACGCGTCGTGCCATGGCAAGCGCGGCATCGAGCGCCCGGTCCCCTGCCTCGGGCGGGACGGGGTCGGCACCGATGGCAAGCAGCAATGCCCGTTGTGTCTCCTCCCGTACCCGGGTGGCGAGGGCGTCGCGCCAGAGGGCGACACCCGCCACATGGCCGGCCGCGTCCGCATAGACGATGCGGCCCGCGTCGAGTCTCTCGGGGTCGCGGCCGATGCCGTGGAACGGTTCGACTTCGGTAGCAGGTCGGACGGTGAGCGGCGGTTCGATGTGGTCGAGGTCGTAGGCGGAGAGCGGTACGAGGGTCTGGGCGCTCGCCAGGTTGTAGGCGTCGACGAGGGGGTGGATCTTGGGCAGGGGCTTGCCGGCGAGGATCCGGCGGGCGAGGGCTTCGCCGCTGGGGCGGTTCTTGGTCGGGTCGATGCCGAGTGCCCACGATAACTTGCGGTATCCAGCGGCGATCGGATCGTCCTTGAGGGTGTCGAGGTGCCAGGCGGGGTCGACGACAGCCTGCGCTCCGGGGAGTCCTTCTTCGGACCAGCCCTCCTTGCGGACGATGACGGCGGCCGCCCACAGCCCGGGGAGCCGGGCTTGGGCGTCGTCGTGGAGGACGAGCATCGGGCGTACCATCCACTGGATTGTTGTTTCAATCTGCCGGTCGAACGAAGGTCATCCAGAATGAGCAGCTTTTCGGTATATCTCGTATCGTGACAAGAAGGTTCAATAGAGACGTGCGGGTCGTCCGCTGGAACACCATGTTCCCGGTACAAGCAAGAAAGATCGTGTTTCCCCTGATGATCATCCTCATCCTGCTCGCGCCCTCCGCTTTGGCGGCTGGCGGCCAACCGCACCATGCAGAGGTGCACAAGATCGGGATGTTCGGGTGCGCTTTCACCGGACTGAAAAGCATCCGGGGCGATCCGTGCAAAGACTTCGATGCGAACACGAACAGCGTGTTCAGGTTCCCGCTCGAACCTGGCCTCACCTCTTTGGTCCTTCTCGTGGAACTCGACCCTTCCCTCCTCAGCACGAAAGACCTCGGCATCATCGTCATATGGGAGAATCCGCCCGGCTCGATCCCGAGCGTCACGGGCACGTCGACGCTCCTTGTGCGCTTCGATTTCACGGGTGACGAGGATTGGAACCAGGTCGACCGCCAGGCGAGCATGATCGTCAACCTCGACAAAGACCACCCGACCCCCCAGTTCGCGTACGCGACGAGGATCGATGTCAATATCGGTCTGTTCTACAACGGCGCCGAGGTCCCGGAGGATTACGTCCCCGGCGATGGCCATTAGTCCTTTGATCGCCCGGAAAAACCACCGCCTACCCTCCGATCCGATCCACGCGTCGTGACCATAACGGTTCAATATCGGGCATGCTTCGTCGTGTCGATCATTCATGCTCGAGGACGTCCGTCGTCCTCTACATCGTGGTGGACGAGGGACCCACGCATACCCCGGACCTCCATGTCCGGGCGACGTGGACGAACCCGACGGGCGGCGCCATCCCATACAGCACGGGGCCTTCACCTCACCTGTTCCGTCACGATTTCACCGGTGACGAGGCGTGGAACGCGTTCGAGTGCGATGGCGGCCTTCTCGTGCGGCTCGACCACGGCAAGGACATCCCCCAGGTGGCGGTCGATACCCCTTTCCATGTCGCGGTCGGCCTGGTCTACAACGGCGCCGAGGTCCCGGACGGGTATGTCCCAGGTGAGTAGGAAGGGTCCAATAAGGTTATCTTCTCCAGCCGCCCCTCCAACCATGGTCACGTGTTGCGCGTATCAAGACGGGGAAATATAAGGACACGAGCACCGGCCATCATCCTTTGCGCCCTCATCCTCGTTTCCCTCGGGCTTCTGCCGGGTGCGGTCGCCGAGGAGGAGGCGACGGTGTTCTTCTCTGCGAATCTGGAAGACGGCGCCTCTGCGTGGACCCTCTCCGGTGCGTGGCAGTCGACCGACGACCGATCGCAGGCCGGCCTGGGTCTGTACTGGGGAGACACGAAGGACAACGATGATCCCGGCGATAACGATTACGGGTTCTGCGACGGCACGGGTTGCGACGACGTTGCCCTGTCGCCCGCCTTCACGCTCGACACCTCGGGGCCGGTCTACCTCTATTTCTGGACCGATATCGCACTCGGACCCGACTTCGATCGACTTCTCATCGACCTTGTTCCTCGCGACGGCGGCTCTGCGCCCGACCCCGAAACTGGCCCGTTCCTCTCGCTCGACGAGGGCCGCGGATGGTTCAAGTACGACATCAGCGGCTTCCCGAGCGACGTCTACCAGCTCCGTATGCATGCCACCGCGGATACCAACGCCTCCGGGTACGGCGGCGTCTGGCTCGACTCCGTCTTCGTCTCCACGGCTGACTTGACGGTCCGTACGGAGGTGCACGATGTCTTCCCCGCGACCGACACTTATGCGTTCTCATGGAACAGCAGCGGGGCGCAGGGGGGCTACCTCGATCTCGACCTTAGACTGACAGAACCGGTCCCCCACCTCACCCTGATGGCGGTGATTTTTGACGCCGATGGGAACCATGTCTCGAGCGTCCATGCCGGCGCCGGCGCAGTGGGCGATGTGTACATCGCCGCGGGCGATCAGACCGTCTTCGACCTGACCGACGGGTTCCAAGGCGGCGCCCGGATCGGCTTCTTCCTGGACCACCTCTCCCCAGGCGACTACGACTTGGTCGTCACCGTACCCGGCAGCACCTCCATCACCCGCCATCTCGAAGGTGCCGCCCCCTTCGCATACGGGGAGGCGGCGAACGAGAAAGGATCCGCGTTCGGCTCGCGCGGGTTCGACGGCCCGGGTGTCACGTCCACGACAGGTCTCGTGGGCGTACAGGCGGCCGTGGAACGGACGCTCGACATCCAGGACCGGCATGTCTTCTACTGGTCCCCTGGCCCCGCGGTCGCCTGGTATGACGCACCCGGCCATCAGATGTCCGGCGATCATGGCTTCCTCACAGGCCCTCCGGGCCATTGGACGTTCACCGTCGCCGCTCGTGCGTCACAATTCGATCTCCCGTTCCTCATCACGACCGATGCACCGGACCCTGCGATGGATGCAGTGCTTCCGATACCTGAAACGGTGACCGTCCCACCGGACATCCATGACGGGTCGCCGAGTCCGGAGGATTCGTTCCCCGTTCTCGCTGGACTCGCACCGGCGGAGGCCGGTCCCGGCATGACGGTGACCCTCTCCGATGTCGTCGACCGTGATAGTACGGCACGGGTCACCGTCGGCGGGGTGGACGCGATGTTCTTGTTCACCGGGACCGACAGCATCTTGTTCACCGTCCCGGCGATCGCAGCCGGGACCTATACAGTGCGCGCCGAGAACACCACGGGTTTCGGCACGGAGGGGGTCCAAGACCTCCACGTGCTGCCGCCGTACCGGGCGGAATTTTCGACGGTCGTGACGTTCTCCTGCGCCATCGCCGGACTGAACGCTGTCTCAGCCGACCCGTGCGGGATGTTCTCGACCGGTCGGTCTATCGAAGTGCCGATCGGGCCTGGTCTGACCGGACTTGTGCTTCATATCACGAACGATGGATCCGGCATCGGGCCAGACGATCCCTTCGTCCGTGCTTCGTGGTCGGACCCGCCCGGCGGCGCCATCCCGCCTTCACGTGGGACATTGCCCCTCTTGGACCACCATTCGTTCGACGCGGAACCCTGGACCACGCGTGAGCGGACCGGCTCGCTGACGATCCGTCTCGACCCGGACCATGCACCTGTGCAGTTTTCCTCGGGCGCGGCCCTCACGGTCTCGATGGGCCTATTCTATCACGGAGATACCGTTCCAGAAGGGTACGTTCCCCCTGCAGGATAGGGCCCGTCGCGTGTTCATCCCTCCAGCTGTTCCTTCGCCGTGGCGCCACGGTAGCGGCGATCCGGAGTCGCATGCTCGGCCGGTCAGAGAACGGCATGGACCGAGGACAAGAAAGATTCGGGTCACAGCCGCGACGGACTCGCCCTATGTCGGCTCGATCGGCCAGGGACATGGGAACACAGGAGCCTGCGGTCCTGGCATGGTCGTCAAAAAAGATAGATGGTGGAAGAGAAGGGAAGAGGATCAGGCTATCTCAGGCTCAGAAGTCGCCGTCGAAGTCGCCGCCGCCGGGCATGCCGCCGGCGCCGCCGGCCTTGCTGCCGCCCTTCGAGGCGATGACATCGTCGATGCGGAGGATCATCGAGGCCGCCTCGGTGGCGGAGTCGATCTCCTGGAGGCCGACGCGGATGGGTTCGATGACGTTGTTCTTGAACATGTCCTCGACCTCACCCGTGAAGACGTTGACACCGGCCGACTTCTTGCCGGACTTGTGCGCCTTGCGGAGCGCGATGATGGTGTCGATCTCGTCGAGGCCGGCGTTCTCCGCGAGGGTGCGGGGGATGCTCTCGATGGCATCGGCGAACGCTTCGACCGCCATCTGTTCGCGGCCGCCCACGCTGGGGGCCCATTCGCGGAGCTGGAGGGCGATCTCGGCCGCGGCGGAGCCGCCGCCGGGGGTGATCTTGCCGTCTTCGAGGGCGATCGCGACCACGTGGAGGGCGTCGTTGAGGGCGCGCTCGAGTTCGGCGACGACGTGCTCGGTGCCGCCGCGGAGCAGGATGCTGACCGACTTGGGGTTCTTGCACTCGGTGATGAAGGTGAACTTGTCGTCACCGACCTTGCGCTCTTCGACGTTGCCGGCGCTGCCGAGGTCGGTCTTCTCCAGTTCGTTGATGGAGTTGACGACCTTGCCGCCGGTGGCCTTGGCGAGCTTCTCGAGGTCGCTCTTCTTGGCGCGGCGGACGGCGTAGACGCCGTTCTTGGCGAGGAAGTGCTGGGCGAGGTCGTCGATGCCTTTCTGGCAGACGACGACATTGGCGCCGACCTCCTTGATCTTGGTGACGAGGTTCCGGAGCGTCTTCTCCTCTTCGTCGAGGAAGCTCTGGAGCTGGCTCGGGTCGCTGATCTGGATCTTCGACTCGACCTCGGTCTTCTTGATCTCGAACGCCGCGTTCACGAGCGCGATCTTGGCGTTGCGGATCGTGGTGGGCATGGCGTTGTGGACGCGTTCCTTGTCGAGGACGATGCCCTGGATGAGTTCGGTCTGGGCGACGGTCTTGCCCTGGACCTTCTGGATCTGGATGTTGTCGAGGTCGACGGTGGTGGTGTTGTCGCGGGCTTCGGCGACGGCGGTGACGGCGTCGACGACGATGCGGGCGAGGACCTCGGTGGCGCCGCTTGCGGCCTTGCTGGCGAGCGAGGTGGCGGCGATGTTGTTGAGGGTCACCTTGTCGGTGGTCTTGATGGTCTTGGCGATGCCTTGGAGCACTTCCTTGGCCTTCTCGGCGGCGGCGCGGTAACCGGCGGCGATGGTGGTGGAGTGGATGCTCTGCTCAAGGAGTTCCTGGGCGGCGGCAAGGAGCTCGCCGGTCAGGATGACGGAGGTGGTGGTGCCGTCGCCGCACTGCTCGTCCTGGGTCTTGGCGACCTCGATGAGCATCTTGGCGGCGGGGTGGGCGACATCGATCTCCTTGAGGATGGTGGCGCCGTCGTTGGTGATGACGACGTCTCCCATGGAGTCGACGAGCATCTTGTCCATCCCGCGGGGCCCGAGGGTCGTCTTGACCGCGTTGGCGATGGCCCGGGCGGCGGTGATGTTGTTGGACTGGGCTGAGCGCCCCGTTTCGCGTTGCGTGCCTTCCTTGAGGATGATGATGGGCTGGTTTCCGGCGTACATGCGGGATTCCCTCTTTGGAGGATGTGCCGGGCGGTCCGTCGAAAAGGCTCGCGGACCGTTTGGCTGAGTGTTGGATGAATAGGCACTTCAATATAAACTTTACTATGCTAAGCAGTGGCGCTCCCAGGGGTTTCCGGCATTTCCTCGGGGGAACGGTGTACCTGTTAGCGGAGAGGGAGGCGGCGCGGCAAACGCTCAGACGCGGGCGTCCAGGAGTAGCGCAAGACCGTCGTCAAAAGAAGGAACGGGGAAAGAGACAGGAACGATCGTTCTCAGAATGGTCCCGCACCCGGCATCATCCCGGGCATCCCGCCACCGCCCATGCCGGGCGGCATGCCACCGGCTCCGCCGCCGCCTTCGCTGGGCTTGGCGGTGATGACGTCGTCGATGCGCAGGATCATGACGGCCGCCTCGGTGGCGGAGTCGAGGACCTGCTTGCCGACGGCGTAGGGTTCGACGACGTGCGCCCGGAACATGTCCTCGACCTTGCCGGTGAGGACGTTCACGCCATAGGCGCTCTTGCCCTTGTCGTGGTGGGCCTTGCGGAGCGCCATGACGATGTCGATCTCGTCGAGGCCCGCGTTCTCGGCGAGCGCCCGGGGGATCTCCTCGATGGCGTCGGCGAACGCCTCGACCGCCATCTGTTCTCGTCCTCCGACCGACGGGGCCCACTCGCGCAGGCGCACGGCGATCTCTTCGGCGGACGCCCCGCCGCCGGGCACCATGAGGCCGTCCTCGACGGCGGTCGCGACCACGGACATGGCGTCGTGGAGCGCGCGGTCGAGTTCGTCGACCACCTGGTCGGAGCCGCCGCGCAGCACCAGCGAGACCGCCTTCGGGTCCTTGCATTCGGTGACGACGGTGAAGGTGGTCTCTGCATAGCGGCGTTCTTCGATGCGGCCGGCGGCGCCGAGGTCGGCGCCAGAGAGGTCGCGCACAGAGGAGACGATGGTGCCGTGGGTCGCCTTGGCGAGCCGTTCCATGGTCGCCTTCGGGACGCGGCGCACGGCGAGGATGCCGCTTTTGGCGAGAAAGTGCTGGGCCATGTCGTCGATGCCTTTCGACGTGAAGAGGACGTTCGCACCCGATTCCTCGACGTGGCGGACCAGGGTGCGCAGGTTCTTCTCCTCCTCGGCGAGGAACGCTTCCATCTGTTCGGGGTCGGTGATCTCGATGTGGGACTCGACCTCGGTCTTGCGCGCCTCGAAGGCGGCGTCGATGAGGGCGATGCGCGCGGTGTCGACCGCGGTGGGCATGCGGGCATCGAGGCGTTCCTTGTCGAGGACGATGCCGTCGACCAGCTCGGTCTCCAGGATGTCGGCGCCGGGCGCCTTCTGCACCTGGATGTCGTCGAGGTCGACGATGGTCCTTCCGCCTTGGTCATGGGCGATCGCCTCGATGGCCTCGACGACGAGCGTGGAAAGGCCTTTGCGGGCCGACGAGACCGCCTTCGAGGCGAGGGAGGTCTCAGCGAGGTGGCGCAAATGATCGGTGCGGCCGCGGCCGTTCAGGTCCTTCCCGATGCCCTGGAGGATGTCGGTCGCCTTGTCGGCGGCCTTGCGGTAGCCTTCGGCGATGACGGTGGCGTGGACGCCCTCCTCGAGGAGCGATTCGGCACGGCCGAGGAGTTCTCCGGCCAAGACGACGGAGGTCGAGGTGCCGTCGCCGACCGATTCGTCCTGGGCCCTGGCGACCTCGATGAGCATGCGGGCCGCGGGGTGTTCCACCTCGAGCTCGTCGAGGATCGTCCGACCGTCGTTCGTGATGACCGCGTCACCCGAATCGCCGACCAGCATCTTGTCCATGCCGCGCGGACCGAGCGTCGTCTTCACCGCGTTGGCGATGGCCCGTGCCGCCTGGATCGATGTCGAGCGGGCCGCTGGGCCCGTCTCGCGTTCGGTGCCTTCTTTGAGGATGTACATGGGTGCGCCGTTCGGATCCATTGGTCACGTCTCCGCAGATGGCCCTCTTGGGCCGCTCAAGCCGAGGGAATCAGGAGCCCAGTGAAAAAAGCGAGGGTGGCGGCGCACGGTTTTGTGCGATGCTTGCGCATGGAAGGAGGGGTGGAAAAGGGTGGGGAGAGTTGGGGGCGGCTTCTACCCGTCGATCTATCGGCGGCGTCCGATCATGACGTAGGCGCCGATGCCGAGCATCGCCGCGAGGCCGCCGGCGAGGAGGGTCGAGAAGACCGGGATGGCGGTGACCTCGACCGTGTCGCACACCTCGCTCTCCGTCGTGCCGTCGAACGAGGTCACGGCATACTCGTAGGTAACCCCGACCTCGGTGTCGGTATCAAAGTAGCCGTTGGTGCCTTCGCCGAACATGCTGATGAAGACGAAGTCCCCACCGTCCTCGGCACGGTAGAGGTTGATCATCTCGCCTTCGCCGAGCTCGTCCCAGGAGACCGTGATCGAGCCGTCGTCGTTGGCGACGGCGGTGATGTCGATCGGCGGGCATTCGACGGGTTCGGCTCCGCACTTCACCCAGAACATCTTCGCCTTGGCGAAGTGGGTGTCGTTACCGGGGTGTCCGCCGTCCGAGAACGCCTCGACGCGGTAGTGGCCTGACGGGAGCGTGTACGGGCCGTTGAGGAAGTGGTGGCCGTCGCCGTCCTCTTCTTCCGTACCGATCCAGACATCGCGGAGGACCTCGCTCTTGTTGCCGGTCGGGGGCCAGTCGTAGATGACGAGCTCACCGGAGTCGTCGAACATGTTGAAGCCTTCGATCCAGAAGTCGCAATCGACGTGCGGTTCGTTGCGCTGGTCCGGGTCCGCGTCGGCGCTGTCGTGCACCTTGATCGTGCCCTGGTTGTTGACGTGCGCCTCGGCGGGCGTCGCCGCCAGCGCGAGGAGGATCGCGACGAGGAACGCGAGGATCGGTGGTCCGTACCTTCTCTTGTTGTTCTTGGTGTCCATCCTGTTCAATTCAATCCCTTCTGATCGGCGGAAGGGCCGACCGGAATGGACCTCGGAAGCACAGGGAAAAGTCGATTGCGGGACACGGGTCGTGGACAAGTTCGGTACCATTTGTGTACCAATGACAGGTCCCCGGCTTCCACCAGAAGGAGAGTGGAGCCTTCGGAGCAAGCGACGAGGAGCACCGTCCGGGAAAGGATCCAGCGCCCACCAAGCGACGCAGGTCGTCCTGCAAGGCGGCAACGGGGCGTACGCGGGGGCGGCAGGCGAACTGGTCGCGAGCAGGGCCTAATATTTCGATGAAGGGGTGACGCGCGGCACATACGTGGGCACCCTTTGCCGGTAGGGCGCGCAGGACCGCCCTGGCAGGAACCGTCCGCTCCACGCGTGGCCGATACCCTGATCATCTCACGCGGCCACCAATCAGGTTAAAGACGTAATCCCTTTCCCATCCCGTGGTGACCCCTTCATGGTCTTGACGCGGATGACGAAAAGAGGCTTGCTTCTGGGCGTGCTCTTCGCCCTTGTGGTACCGATGGCGTGGCCGGTGGCTGCGGCCGCGGAGGAGGACACCGTCTTCTTCGCCGCCAACTTCGAGGATGGTGCGGCGCACTGGACCTTGGAGGGGGCTTGGCAGGTCGAGACCGACCGCAGCCACAAGGGCGCCGGACTCTACTGGGGCGACACGAAAGGCAACAGCGATCCGGAGGACAACGACTACGAGTTCTGCGACGAGACGGACGGTTGCCAAGACCGCGCCTTCTCGCCGACGTTCCAGGTCGACGGCTCCGGACCGCTCTATCTCTATTTCTGGGCCGACATCGATATGGAGCCTTATTTCGACGGCTTCTCGTTCTGGCTCGAACCGGTAGCGGGAGGCGGCAACCAGACGGGGGTGCCGATCGACCGGATCGATCACGGCCAAGGCTGGTTCAAGTACGCGCTCACCGGCACGGTCGCCTCCGGATCGTATCGTCTTGTCCTCGAAGCCTACGCGGACTTCATCTTCGGCTTCTGGCCCGGCGTCTGGTTCGACAGCGTCTTCCTGACGACCGCGGACCTTCCGGTGCGTATCCAGGACGTCGCTGTCTTGACGGGCGGCTCCACTTACGCGTTCAGTTGGGAGCACACCACCGAGACCGCGGGCGAGATCGAGGTCATTGCCGATTTCCCGGGTGGCAAGGTCGTCCTGCTCATGGCGGCGCTGTATGGGCATGATGGCACGCTTCTTGCGGCGGGTGCCTTCGGTGACTGGATGAGCGACGGCACATACGTCCGCGTCGGCGACACGGAACTGTTGGGGCTCCCGGACGAGAGCGAGATCGGGGCGATCGACGAGATCCCGTTCCGCCTCGACCTGGGATACCTCCCGCCGGACAATTACACCATCGTCCTCCATGTCTCCGGCACGGACGCCTTCACGCGCACCCTCGATCTGTCGTCCGGGATCACGTATGGGGAATGGATCGGCGGACCCACGCACGTCGTGACACCGAAGGACTTCACCGGCCCCGGCGTGAACGTGGCATCGCCGGCCCTCGTCGCGTCCGCGCTCGTTGAGCACGAACTGACGACGACGTTGGCACCTCTCCTGCTCTGGACCGCCGGCGGCGGCCAGACATCACCGTTCAGGGACGCCGGCACGGTATGGTATGAAGACCCGGCGGGCGAGCGCACCTACACAAGTGTCGATATCGTGTCCGGGAAGGCCGGGACCTATCGGTTCGGTCTCGATGCGCGTGTCTACCGGGCGGACCACCCCGTCGTCGCCGGCACTGAACATGCGTTCCCGGAACGCACGATGACCATTGACGCGCCCGATGAGCCGGTGGTGCCGGCGGACACCCACGGGGGCGACACGCCGCCGTCCGATGACGGCCATCCCATCCTCGGCGGCTTCGAGACGAAGTTCGCCTTCCCGGGCGACACGGTCACCCTCACGGACGTGGTGGATGCCGCCATGACCGCCCGCGTGACGGTCGGCGGGGCCGAAACGTCGTTCGCGGTGGTCGGCGACACCGTCCGGTTGGTCGTCCCTGTCCTGCCGAGCGGCCTGCACGAGGTGTGGGCCGAGAACGCCACCGGTGCAGGCACGGCCGCGACAGAGCTCCTTCCCGTGCGGAACCCCACGGACCTCGCCGTCACCGCCCTCGAGGTCGTGGGCGAGGACGCCACTGTGCCGGTGGGTGATGACGACGCGCTCATCGTGCCGACGGAACGCAAGTCCGTGCGCATCACCGTGACCAACCTGGGCGATGACCCTTACGCGGGTCAAAGCGGACTCGAAGGCGTCTTCGCCGTCGACCTGCGGTTCACGGCGCACGACGGAGCCCTCGCGGGGCCGTTCGAGGACGTGAAGCGGCTGCACTTCGTGCGCGCCGCCCTCGCTCCGGGCGAGAGCACGACCTTCGAGGTCCCGTGGGAGGCACGTCTCCGACACATCGGTGATTATACGGTCCACGCGTCTCTGGCGTTCCACGACCCCGACACTAACCCGACGAACGACGCCATGGCGACCGACGTGACCGTCTTCATCGGGGGGCACGGCGGGTTCTAGCGCGGATCGTTTTCTCTTCCCTCTTCTTCCCTCCTTTTTTATGATAGACTCTGCCGGGACGAGCTTGAAGCTCCGACCGACAATGGCAATCCAGCCTCGATGAGTGGCTCGGGTCGCTGCGATCCCGTCGAATCGACAGAGCGGGTTTGGCACACAAAAAGTGAGAATGAAGAAGGGAGAGGGAAGAGAAGGGGGTCCGCCCAGGTCCGGCGTCAGCCGGCCAGGGTGGTATGGGCGTTGGGCTTCTCCAGGCGCGAAGCGCCTAGAAGTCCATACTCGCCTCGGCGTGCTGCCTCGGCTCGTGTGGACTTCTTTCGTGCGGCCTACGGCCGACTCAGAAGTCCATTCCGCCCATGCCGCCCCCGTCGAGCGAGAGCGAGACGCAGGGTGGCGTGGGCGTTGGGCTTCTCCAGGCGGGTAGCGCCTAGAAGTCCATACTCGCCTCGGCGTGCTGCCTCGGCTCGTGTGGACTTCTTTCGTGCGGCCTACGGCCGACTCAGAAGTCCATTCCGCCCATGCCGCCCCCGTCGAGCGAGAGCGAGACGCAGGGTGGCGTGGGCGTTGGGCTTCTCCAGGCGCGAAGCGCCTAGAAGTCCATTCCGCCCATGCCGCCCATGCCGCCCATGTCGGGCATGCCGCCGCCGGGCGCTCCGCCGCCACCGCCGCCGCCCTTGGAGGCGATGACGTCGTCGATGCGGAGGATCATCGTGGCCGCTTCGGTGGAGGAGTTGATCTCCTGGAGTCCGACACGGATGGGTTCGATGACGTTGTTCTTGAACATGTCTTCGACCTTGCCGGTGAAGACGTTCACGCCGGCGCTCTTCTTGCCGGACTTGTGGGCCTTGCGGAGGGCGATCATGATGTCGATCTCATCGAGGCCCGCGTTCTCGGCGAGGGTGCGGGGGATGCTCTCGATGGCGTCCGCGAAGGCTTCGACGGCCATCTGCTCGCGGCCACCCACGGAGGGGGCGTACTCGCGGAGGCGGAGGGCGATCTCGGAGGCTGCGGCGCCGCCACCGGGCGTGATCTGTCCGTCTTCGAGGGCGACGGCCGTGACGTGGAGGGCGTCGTTGAGGGCGCGCTCGAGTTCGTCGACGACGTGCTCGGTGCCGCCGCGGAGGAGGATGCTGACGGCCTTCGGGTTGCGGCACTCGGTGACGAAGGTGAACTTGTCGTCGCCGACCTTGCGCTCTTCGACGGTCCCGGCGCTGCCGAGGTCCGCCTTCTCGAGCTCCATGACGGAGTTGACGATGTTGCCACCGGTGGCCTTGGCGAGCTTCTCGAGGTCGCTCTTCTTGGCGCGGCGGACGGCGTAGATGCCGTTCTTGGCGAGGAAGTGCTGGGCGAGGTCGTCGATGCCCTTCTGGCAGACGACCACGTTGGCGCCGACCTTGACGACGGCGTCGACGAGCTTCTTCAAGGTCGACTCTTCCTCGGCGAGGAAGGAGTTAAGCTGGCTCGGGTCGGTGATCTGGATCTTGGCGTCGACCTCGGTCTTCTTGATCTCGAAGGCGGCGTTGACGAGGGCGATCTTGGCCTTCTCGACGTTGAGGGGCATGCCGTTGTGGACGCGCTCCTTGTCGAGGACGATGCCCTTGATGAGCTCGGTGTCGGAGACGGTGCCGCCCTGGGTCTTCTGGACCTGGATGTTGTCGAGGTCGACGAGGGTCTCACCGTCGCGGGTCTCGGCGACGGAGGTCACGGCGTCGACCACGATCTTGCTGAGGACCTTGCCGGCGCCGGAGGCGGCCTTGGAGGCAAGGGACGTGCCGGCGATGTTCTGGAGGGTCACCTTGTCGGTGATCTTGATGTTCTTGGCGATGCTCTCGAGGACCTCGATCGCCTTCTCGGAGGCGATGCGGTAACCGGCGGTGATGGTGGTGGAGTGGACGTTCTGTTCGAGGAGTTCCTGCGCGGCGGCGAGGAGTTCCCCGGTGAGGACCACCGAGGTGGTGGTGCCGTCGCCGCACTGCTCGTCCTGGGTCTTGGCGACCTCGATGAGCATCTTGGCGGCGGGGTGCGCGACATCGATCTCCTTGAGGATCGTGGCGCCGTCGTTCGTGATGACAACGTCACCCATCGAGTCGACGAGCATCTTGTCCATGCCGCGGGGACCGAGGGTGGTCTTCACGGTGTTCGCGATAGCGCGGGCAGCGGTGATGTTGCTGCTCTGGGCGTTGCGGCCCGTTTCGCGCTGGGTGCCTTCCTTGAGGATGATGACCGGTTGGTTTCCAGCATACATGTGTGTGTGCCTCCTAGAGGGACACGACAGGAGACCTGGAAGGCCTCCTGGGCATCTAGAGTTGCGAATGACCGCTTCTATATAACCGTATTGTTCGTGAGTGGTTCTACAAAAGGGTTGCTAGACATGTAGAGCCAGCCGCCACGAGCAGGCCTGACGGGGCTACCGCAGGTTACAGAGGCCGGACTTGGCCGTATTCGATTTCGAGCGTCCGGCCGCTCACCGGGCGCTCCCTGGGTCCCGTCGCTTCCTGTCGTCCAGGAGGCTGGCCGACGTATCCGTGGTACGTACCGTCGCGGAGGAACCGGGATAGTCCCGCGTGTGTTCTTCTGATGCATGCACAGGACCATCCATCTTCCGTCCCTGTACGCCCAAGAACTCCGTGCGCTCCCGCGTGCCCGCTTCGCGCTCGCCGGGCTGGCCGTCTTCGCGGTGGTGCTGACCGCGCTGGCCGTCGTCGTGATCCCTTCCCCGTCGGGCCTCTGGAGCTTCGCCCTCCTCGTCTACGGGGTCGGTCCCGTGGTCACGGGTACGCTCTCCGCGCTCCTCATGGCCCGCCTGCGTGCCGATGGCCTCACCCAGACCCTTTTCACGATGCCTGTGAGAAGCCGGACCGTGCTCGGTACCCACTTGCTGGTCGGCCTCACACTAGGAATGTTCTACCTGGCCGCCACGCTCCCGTTCCTTGGAGTCGTCGCCCTTCACATCGGCGTCCCGGCGAGCGTCCTGCGCCTCTTGCTCGGTGGGGTCCTGCTCCAGTTCTTCGCGGTGGTGTTCGGCACGCTCGTCGGCGTGTTCTTCACCGGCCGGTCCGTCGCCGGGGCGGTGGGCCTCACCGCGGGTTTCCTGATCCTGGGGATGCTCGCGATCCCGCCTGTCGCCTCCATGCAACTCGGCGGCGCGTTCCAGGGGTCCCTCGTGATGCGGATGCTCCACATGAGCCCCTACGTGCTCGTCAGCGACGGACTCGGGCTCCTGGAGCCGAGCGTCGCGGCAGCCGCCGTGGCGCCCATGCGCGCACTCATGGTCGTCACTGCGCAGGTCCTCGCGATGTCCGCGCTCGCCATGCACATCTACGTGAAGGAGCAAGGCCCGGACCGGTGGGAGGGCCGTACGGGCCGCAGACTCGGCCTTGGTGCGGGCGCGCTCGTCGTGCTTCTGGTGGCGCCCCTCGTCGTCGCTGGGGACGACTATATGCCCATCGACGAGGTCGTCTCCGAACGGTACGGCTCTTCGAGCTACAGCAAGGGCGCGATCGTCCTCGTCGTGCCACAGGGGACACCGGTCGCCGAGGCCACGAGGGACGGCGAGCACCCGTTGGACGCCACAGGTCAGAACCGTCGCGACCTGCTCGTCGTCCTGCCGGCACAGGCGGGCCGCGGCCTGCACGATGTCCGCGTGGTCTTCGGGACCGACCCGTACCTGACCATCGAACCGAACCTCGTGTTCCTTGAATCCCTGGCTCGGCCGGAGCGTCATGCCCACGGCGCCGTCGTGCGCATCCCTGTCGTCCTCACTCCGTCCGAACCACTGGACCTCACCTCGAACGTCTACCAGTTGTGGACCAACGTGACCTACACCATTGACGGTGAGACGGAGCCACGGGTCGGCGCGGCGCTCTCTGCCCTCGAGGCGGACGTGCCTTGGGCGCTCGTCCAATTGGGCGCCGCCGGCGCGCCGCTCGCGCTCACGGCCACCTTCGGCGCGGTGATGCGCCGTCTCCGCGTCGGATGATGGAGGTCCATCCATGAAGTATGCGATCCAGACACGCGGGCTCACACGCGAATTCGACGGCTTCGTCGCCGTCGACAAGGTCGACCTCGACGTCCCGCTCGGTTCCATCTACGGATACATCGGCCTCAACGGCGCAGGCAAGACCACGACGATCAGGATGCTGACGACGCTCGTTGCCCCCACGCGGGGCAAGGCACGGGTGCTCGGCCACGACATCGTGTCGGCGCCGCTCGCGGTCCGCGCCCAGATCGGGCTCGTCGGCGACGACATCGGCGCGAGCCGTCTCGCGTGGACGCCGCGCGAATATCTGGGTTACTTCGCCCGCCTGCACGGGATCCGGCGTCCGCACCGTCTGGTCGAAGAGACTCTCGATCTCGTCGATGTGGACGCTGTGTGGCGCGGGCGCGCACTGGTGGACCATAGCACGGGGATGCAACGTCGCGTCGAGGTCGCGCGCGCCCTCCTCGGGCGACCCCGTGTGCTCTTCCTGGACGAGCCGACCCGTGGCCTCGATCTGCCGGCCAAGCGCGCCACATGGGATATGCTCCTGCGACTTGCCAAGGGTGGCGTCACGATCTTCCTCAGCAGTCACGAAGTGGCCGAGATCCGCACGCTCTGCTCACGACTGGCGGTGATCGCCGAGGGCCGTCTCGTCTACGAGGGACCCGTCGGAGGCCTCGGTGACGACCCGGTCGCGTTCGAGACCGCCCTCCTGGGGCGCCTCGGTGGTCGCGACGTTCCCAAACGCTCAAGTCCGGCGCGGAGGTGGTGACCCCATGAACCAGGAAGGTTCAAGCCGATGGACCCTCGAGCGTCTGGCACCGCTGGCGTTCGTGGCCGGGTCCGTCCTCCTCGGGCTCACCCTGCTCGCGTTCACGTTCATCGCCACGGCGCCCGGGTATGGACCCATCGAGGACAGTGAACAGACCGTCGTCGACGACACAGCCGTCCTCGCCTACCCCGTACCGGTCTCGTACAACGTGCCGACGCGGATCGATGTGGCGTACGTCTATCCAGACCATGCCGGGGAGGCGATGATCGCAGCATGCGCCGATTACGCCACGATCCTGCGCGGGGGCGAACCGACCCGGCTCCATACCTCCAGCACCGGTGATCGCGGTCGATTGACGACCACGTTCGCGCCCGACATCCGATCGGACCCCCGTGACGAAAGGGGCTGCGGCTTCCTCTACGTCATCCTGCGGTGGGAGATCCAGGCTGATTCGCCCGCTGCGAACCGACCCGACGTGCAGGTCACCACGTCCCCCGCGATCCTGCCCGGTTTCGTGTCCGCCTCCCTGGTGCTACTCGCGTTGCTCGGTGTGACACTCACCTTGGTCGGCGCCACCGCATGGGCCCGCCGGCTCGCCCGGGGCCGACCCGCCATCCCTGCGGACGAGGACGAGAGCACGACCGAGACCCTTTTGCTCCTTGTCCACGAGAGCGGTGACTGGCTGCGCCGGATGCGCCGGTACCTGATCGCCGCCGGCGTCCTCGGGATCTTCCTCTGGTACCCCCTCGTGCTGCCCTGGGCATGGCGGATGGCGGTCCAGGGCTCCCCCGGCGCTACCGCCCCATGGCTGTTCGCTGCCGGCGGACTCGGGCTCCTCGCCGTCCTGACCGTGGTCTGGGCACGTGCCTACCTCAGACTGGACCGGCAACTCGTCGCCTGGCAGGACCGGGTCGCGCGCCTCCGCGACCGCGAGGACCAGATGCTCCAGAAGCTCCAGGCCGCGGGGTGATCCATTGGCGGATGGGCTCGACCGACCGGACCTCTATGTCGTCGCCCGTTTCCTCGAGCGTCTATGGAGAGACGGCCGGCCGCGCCGAAAGACCGAACTCCAACTGGCCGTCCGCCTCAACTACAACGTCTACAAGAAATACCTTGAATGGCTCGTGCAGGCGGGCCTCGTCGAGACCGTGGCCGGCAAGGACGGCGAATGTATCGCAATCACCGAAAAGGGGCGGGAGACCTACGGGACGCTCGTCTCATGGATCAAGGAGACCATCGGCGAAGAGCATCTGTGAGTCCGCCACGCGAGAAGCCACTAGCCCGGACAAATCGCTCCACACAACCCCCTCACCTTCGGCTCGGCGCGGCTCAACTCCACCGTTCGCCCGTCCCCTCCAAGCTGAACCACCACCTAACCCAGATAGCCCCACGCCAATAACCGATCACCGTTTCCGTCGATCCATCGCTGTCCGATGTCGCTACGGTAGTACATGTTGGGGATGATG
>JAHWKR010000067.1 GCA_019347805.1 Methanobacteriota archaeon | reverse complement strand
CCGTCTTCTTCACGCGCGGTGAACCCCATTCCGTGCAAGGCTCCGCGCGGTTCTTTTGTGTCACCCGCGGCGGAGGGCTCCTTCTCAGGCTCCAGGAAGCGGACCAGGAGCGGTTCGCGCAGAAAGGCAACATCGGGCGCAACGCAGGTCTTCCCGCTTGGCTCGGCCCGGTCGGCGACGAACTCGCCGAAGGGGCACCGGACGACCCGGTCCAGGTGCAGGGCGACCCGCGCGAGTGGGTCTGGATGCACGTCGAGGACGAACAGGTGTTCAACAAACGCAAGCCGATCGTCCATGAGGCGATGGCCTATGCGCGCCACCTGCTCGCCATCGCCGCCGAAGGCTGATCATCCCACCGGTTCGGCCGTGGCTTCCTCGGCAACCCGCGTCTGCATCCAGACGAACCATGCCACGGACACCGCCGCCAAGAACAGCCCGAAGACACGCGCCGGCGGGAACCGCTCCCCGAGGAGGAAGTGCGCGAGGATCGCGGTGGCAAGGAGTTCGAGACCCAAGAGGATGGTGATGGGTCCGGCACCGATGCGTGTGATGGAGCGCGTGTAGAGGAGATAGGCGCCGATGGACGGGACGGCGATGTAGAGGACGAGATGGAGGAGGGGGACCGGCGACAGGACGGCCGACGACGAGACCTCGCCCCACTCGACGATGAGCGCGTTCACCACGTACAACGCGGTCGCTGCGGTGAAGGTGGCGATGGTCAACCGGCCGGTCGGGTAGCGAGGCGAGATGACGCGCAGGTGCGTCGTGTAGACCGACCAGAGGAAGACGCTGCCGAGGTTGATGAGGAGACCGAGGCGCACTGCGGGCGAGACGATGCGCAGGCCTTCCCAGGTCGCTCCGAAGAGCGCCAGCCAGGCGCCGATGAACGTCGCCGTCGCCGCCACCACGAGATGGAGGCCGATGGGTTCGCCGATGAAGAGGCGCGCCAGGACCGCGGTCAGGAACGGGGCGAGGAAGATGAGCACGGCCGCGGCGGTCGCCTCGATCGTGAGCAGGGAGACGAAGTAGAGCTGGAAAGTGATCCCCACGCCGACGACGCCCAGGATCATGAGATGTTTGTCCACGAGCAGCGCTTTCAGGCCGTACACCGTCTCGTCGCGACCGTAGATGAACATGAGCGCGACCGTGGCGATGCCGAGCCGCACCGCGTTCAGTGTCCAGGGCGGCCACACGTCGAGAAGGACCTTGGCACCGGGCCCCAAGTAGCCCCAGAACAGGTGCGCGACGATGGCGAGCGCCCAGGCGTTCCGCAACGTGAGGGTGGGCGGTTCCTGGCGCTCTGACACGTCCGCCGCAGTGGCCAAGACATGTAAAGGTGCGCCGGAAACCACACGCGTCAGCGTCGTGGGGATGACCTGTCCATGCCGACATCTTGCCGTCGTGGGGTGTTCCACACGAAGCGGGCCACAAGCGACATGAACGGCCGCCGGATAAGCGCACAGAGAAGAGGTGCAGCCCTGCCAGTCCCTTCCCGATCCTTTTTCCAGCGACGGCCGCCGCCCGCTTCACGGGCCGCCGCGGCGCTCTTCCTCCTCCTGCTCCTCGGCGCCTCGGTGCCGGTCGGCGCCGCGGTCGACGCGGACCCGTTGTCGGAGGCGGAGCGTGCCTGGGTCGACGCGCACGGGCCGATCCGTTGGGCCATCGGCCTTGAGTTCCCTCCGGCGTTCATCGATAACGGGACGAGAGGATATGCTGTCGATCTCATCCGGTTGATGGAGATCCGTCTCAACATCGATTTCGAGATCGTGCGCGTCGCTGGTTTTTCGAACGCGCTCGAGTCGATGAAGACAGGCGAAGCGGATCTGATCGGCCCCGTCACGACAAGTGGCGGTCGGCAGGGGTATCTGGATTTCACCGAGGGCTTCGTCGCCATCGAGCTCGGGTTCTGGACCCGGTCGGACGACTTGGACGGTCATTCTGAGACAGAGCTCGAAGGCCAGCGGGTGGCGGTGTCACAGAACGCCACGAGCCACATCTGGTTGCGGGAGAACCGGGCAGGCATCACACCGGTCCTGGTCGATGATCCGCAGCAAGGGGTCCGCGCGCTCGCCTCCGGGGAGGTCGATGTCCTTCTCGGGGGCGTCGCGCCCGTGGCGTATCATCTGCGGGAAGAGAAGGTCGAGGGGGTGCGGCTCCTCGGACCGCCGGTGGCGCACGAGATCGCCTCCTGGGGGATACCGAAGGGGAACGAGACGCTGCTTTCGATCATCGAGAAGGGGATGTCCACGATCCCCCGGGAAGAGCGTGCGGCCATCTTCGCGCGCTGGACCGGTTATGACCTCGGGCCGCCCGTCGCGGCGGCCCCACCGCCGATCGTCCTCTCGCCGACCCACTGGGCCGTCGCTTCCGTCTCCGGTCTCCTCCTGGTCGGCCTTTCGATCGGCAACATCGTCCTGCGGCGTCAGGTCGAGGCGCGTACAAGGGACCTCCGCGAGAGCGAGGAGCGGCTTCGGCAGCATGCCGATGAGTTGTCCCGCAGCAACGAGGAGTTGTCGCAGTTCGCCTATGTCGCCTCGCACGACCTGAGGGAGCCGCTCCGGATGGTGACGAGCTATCTGTCCCTCCTCGATGAGCGCTACGATGAGGTCCTCGACAAGGACGGTCGTGAGTTCATGGACCATGCCAGGGACGGTGCCGTCCGGATGCAGGCGCTCATCGACGACCTTCTCACCTTGGCGCGCGTCGACACCACGGCCGAGGAGCCGCGTGCGGTGGACACCGGGGAGGTCCTTCAGGAGGCGCTCTTCGGGCTCCAGGTGCAGTTGCGCGACGAAGGGGCCGAGGTCGTCTGGGGGGACCTCCCTCAGGTGCGGGCGCGCAAGGGGCAGCTGCGGCAGTTGTTCCAGAACCTCGTCTCCAACGGGGTCAAGTTCCACGGCACCAAGCCCCCGAAGGTCGAGGTCGAGGGGACGGCGCGCGCCGACGGCATGGCCGTGTTCGCCGTGCGCGACAACGGCATCGGGATCCCGGTCCAGGAGCAGGAGAAGGTGTTCGCGCTCTTCCATCGCCTTCACGGTCGTGACCACAATGAGGGGACGGGCATCGGCCTGGCGTTGTGCAAGCGCATCGTGGAGCGACACGGAGGGCGCATCTGGGTCGAATCGAAGGAAGGGGAAGGCACGACGGTGCGCTTCACGCTGCCGGTGGCCTGATCTCCTCCTGGAGCCGAGCGCTTTTCATGTCGACATACCGCACGATATGAGGGGAATGTGCGGCATTATCGCCATAGGACCCAAATAGGAGGTCACCGCTTTTTCGGCCGGTCGTCGTGCGCGACGGCCCATTGAGGTGAACAACATCAAGAGAACGCTCCTGACGATCGCTGCCCTGTTCTGCATCGCGACCATCGCCGTCCCGGCCACCGCCGGTCCGGTCCTCTACACGTCGAACCCCTCCGGTGCGACCCGCCTGGACGTCTTCAGCGACTCCAACCCCGCCGGGCTGACCGGTGCGTCGGTGTCGGCGACCGGATATGCGGACGAGGTGCCTTACCTGGTCGGTAGCGGCGGCACCCTCCTGATCGCCGCCGATTACACGGTCGAAGCCTCCTTCGTCTACGGCCAGGCCTGCAGCGACAACGGCACCTACGACAAGTCGGTCTCCTGCTCCCTGTCGCTCGCCGCCTTCACCGGCACTGTCTCCTGGACGCCTGTGACGGTCACCGAGGACGACAACACCACCTGGGACGGCTTCTACGTCCGCATCTCGGGCAGCCACATCGCCTGAGGCGGGACCGGGGCGGCGCCACCACGCGCCGCCGCGGCCCGGCCTTCCCCCCGCTCTTCCCCTTTTTCGTTCTCTGTGATCTTGTGCCTACGGCGACGTCCGCGCGGCGGTCGGCCAAGCAGACGGCCAGATGGCGCAGGGGGGCCGTGGCGGGTGGTCCGTCCGACGCCGCGAGTGGCGCGCCGTTCTCCGCTTTCCCATAAGGGCGGGCAGGGCCGAGCGGAACATAAGTCTGGATGCCGAACAGATGGACAAAACAGGTTCTCGGGCCGGCAGGCGAGCATCTATAATGGCCGCTCCGCCATTTCGTCTCCCAGGGAACACTCTTGCTCAGGAACCGTCACCACGACCCGCCGCTTTTCACCGTCGTCGGCCTCCTGGGGCTCGCCCTCTTGGGGGTCGCCCTCCTGCTCGAGCGGAGCGAGGGCACCGCGGTCCTCGTACCGGTCCCGGTCGCGGGCATCCTCGGCCTCGCCTTCCTGACCTGGGCCCTCATCCTGTTCGGTACCCGTCCCAGGTCTGAGCGCCAGGAGTAGGAAGAGAGCGTCCCCGTGCCGGGACCCGCCTCCTGTCCCCTTCTAGCGCAGATAGCCTGGATAGATCTCCGGTAGCTCATCGTGCGGCAGCTCGATGCTCCCCGGGCTGAGGGGTAGGCGCAGGAGGCTCCGGCCGTCCCCGACCAGGACCCGGCTGTCGGCGAACGTCGTGTCCTGGCTGATGTGCGGGTCGTTGTTCGACAATGTCAGCCGTACGGTCGCACCGGCCGGGATGACGTCGTACTGCGGATACATCGGGATGGTCAGCTCGTACGCCTCCCCCGGCGTGAGGTCCCTCGGCGCATCGAGCCCGTCGCGGTGGCGGGTGTCGAAGTAGCCGCTGTTCTGGCACACCGACGGCGTGCGCTCGCTCGCGCGGTAGACATAGGTGCAGTCGTCGCCGACCACTTCGATGCGCACCGCCCAGTGGGTGCTCACCGCGTCCGTCTGCGCGGTCAGCAGGACCTCGGGGATGCCGACGAGGTGCAGGTCTTTCGCGCTCTGCCAGCTGAAGACCAGTTTGTCGGGCACCTGTCGGGCCAAGCCGTCCTGCTTGTTGACCGACGAGCTGCCGATGTCCACGAGCACCTCTTGCGCATAGTCGTGGATGGCCAGGCTGCCGTTCTCCGCCTCACCGACGGGGACGAGGCGCATGTCGGCGGACAGTTCCAGTTCCAGCCATGGCTGCTCTTTCGGCGGGAACGCCTCGAGGCCGTGCCACTGTTGTGTGTCGTCCTCGATCAATACCGGCGGGAGGATGTCTAGGATGCCGTTCTCGCGGCCCATGAGGAAGTGGTCGTACCAGGCGTGCAGGATCTCTTGCCAGTCGCCCCGGTCGGGGTAGGCGTGCGCCCATTGGCCGAACAGGCCGCGTTTCGTGCTCTCGATGTCGTTGAAGAGCGGCGCGATGTGGATGGGGCGGACGTTCCAGTCCTGCAGGCCGTGGATGTGCAGGACGGAGGCGTTGATGCGGTCCGCCATCGGGCGGTAGTCGCGCTCTTTCCAGAACGTGTTCATGTCGCCCGAGAAATCGAGCCCGTTCTCGAACTGCTCTTTCTGGCAGCTCGCCTTCTCGGGCCACTTGGGGGCGTCCATCGGGTCGGTCGAGGGCACCGCGGAGAGGGCGAAGTAGAGTGACATGCCCGAAAGCGGCTGTCCTTCGTAGGGAACGCCGTTCATGAAGTTCCATTCGTACTGGTTCGAGACGGACGCCACAGGGACGATGGTGGCAAGGTGCGGTGGCGCCATCATGGCTGTGGTGAACTGGGTCTCGCCGTCGTACGACGCGCCGAACATCCCGACCTTGCCGTTCGACCAATCCTGCGTGCCGAGCCATTCGACATAGTCATAGCCGTCCTGCCACTGCTCGGGGCCCGTCTGGTCGATGCAGCCGCCGGCCTGATGGTTGCCGCGCACATCGGCGAACGCGACGGTGTAGCCGCGCGGGACGAAATAGTCGACGAGGTAGGAGCTGTAGGCCCAGAAACTCTCACCGACGATCGGTTCCGTCACACCGGGCGCGACCTCTTCCGGGTCGGGGATCTGGTAGGGTGTGAAGACGAGGATGACCGGCGTCTTGACATCGTCCGGGACATTGGGCCGGTAATAGTCGACATAAAGCTGTGTGCCGGTCGTGCCCCTCCATTTGGCCTCGAAGTGTCCAAGGAGCGCATAGAGGGGTTCCGTCAGGTTCTCGCGCAGCGACGGGGGCAGGATACCGCCCAGTGGATCGACGAAGGCCTCTGGAGTGTCATCGGAGAGACAGCCGGCGAGCACCGTCAGCGTCAGGAGGGCCACCATCACGGTGGCGGGGCTTGCTGGGGACATGGGACCACGACCAGGGGGTGGGGGAGCATGGGAGGTTTTGAAGATTGTGGGGGACCGGTCGTATTCTTGGCCTCACGGTCGGGGAAGACATGTCCCCCTGGACCGGCCCGTCCCGCCTTCCGCAGCGGCGTTCGTCCCGAAGGGCTCATCATGCTTGAGCCGGAGAAAGGACGCCCATGCCGGTTCCTTGGGGGCTCGTCACGTTCATCATCGGGCTGTTCTATGGCTGGCTCACGCCGGGCCGGGAAGCGAAGTGGGCCCTCTTCAAGACCGGTCTTCTGATCGGATTCGTCCTGGCGCTCGTCTTCGTGCTCTTGGGCTTCCTGGTGGGGGTCACCCCGCTCGGCCTTGGCAGTGGCCTCAGCATTTTCGTCTCTGTGGTGGTGTTGACGTTGCTTTTCATCCTTGGTGCCTGGCTCGGTGATGTCATCGAGCGTGCCACGACGAAAGGGGTGCGGCAATGATCGTGCCCTGGGCGCTCCTCATGTTCCTTGTCGGTGCG
>JAHWKR010000047.1:5076-24496 GCA_019347805.1 Methanobacteriota archaeon | reverse complement strand
AGACTTTGTCCGAGGACGACAAAAACCGTTCCGCCACGGGCGTCCCTGCGCGGGGACAGCCGAGACCGGATATCGACAGAAGAAAGACATGTCACCATATGAGAGACGAGCGGGAGAGGGTGCGGTAGTGACGGCTGAGACCGTGTCACCGCACTCGCTTCCGTGCAGCGGCCCCCCATCATGCGCGTCCAGAACGGCGCGGGTTGAGATGACGACACGCTCCTACGGCCACGGCTTTATACCGCGCGACGCTCGCCGTCCGCCATGGCCATCGCCACCCATGAGTCCCTGTGGATCGCCACCGAGCGCGGAGAACCCCACCCCCGTCTGGAGGAGGACCTGGAGGTCGACGTCGCCATCATCGGCGGTGGCATGCTCGGCATCACCGCGGCGCATCTCCTCAAGGAAGCCGGGCGGACGGTCGCCGTGATCGAAGCCGACCGCATCCTCGGCGGCGTCACCGGCCACACCACCGCCAAGGTCACCTCGCAGCACAGCACGCTCTTGCAAAAGATCGCCTCCCGCCATGGCGAAGCGAAAGCACGGCTCTACGCGCAGGCGAACGAAGAGGCGAAAGAGACCATCTCCCGCACCATCGACATGTTCGACATCGACGCGCGCTTCACCCGCGCGCCCGCCTACGTCTACACCACCGAGGCCGACAAGGTGGATGAGCTGAAGAAGGAAGCGGAATACGCCCAGCGGGCCGGCATCGCCGCCTCGGTCGTGACGGAGACGGAACTCCCGTTCCCGGTCGCCGCCGCGCTCCGCTATGAGAACCAAGCCCACTTCCATCCCCGCAAATACCTCCTCGCCCTCGCCGCCCGCATCCCCGGCCAAGGCAGCCATGTCTTCGAAAAGAGCCCGGTCACGTCCTATGAGGACGGCAAGCCGTGCACGGTGGAGACCGCCGGAGGCACCGTCACCGCCGATCAGGTCATCCTCGCCACCAACGTCCCCATCGACGACCGCATGAACTTCGTCACCCGGATGAAGCCCCGGCGCCACTACGGCCTCGCCGGCCGCAACGACGACGCGAAGGTCGAAGGGATGTACATCAACATCGGCGGCGACTCCAACCGCTCCATCCGACCCTACCGCTCGGACGACGGACCCATGCTCGTCTTCGTCGGCGCGAGCCACCCCACGGCGCACAAGGAGGACACGCGCATCCCGTACGACGAACTGGAGCGGTTCGCCCTCCAGCATTTTCCCAAGACCGCCTTGCAATACCGCTGGTCCAGCCAGGACTTCTACTCCCTTGACCACCTACCCCTGGTCGGCAAGATCGGCTACACGAGCCGCAACGTCTACACCGGCACCGGCTTCCAAGGCTGGGGCATGACCAACACGACGGCCGCCGCCGCCGTCCTCCGCGACCTCATCACCGGCCAAGAGAACCCATGGAGCGGATTGTACGACCCGTTCGCCGGCGGCCGCATGGTCAAGGACATGCTGCAACCGGAATCGTTCAAGGCCCAGGCGCACATCGCCAAGCGCTTCCTCGGCGACCGGTTCCAGGGAAGGTCGGAAGGACCCGCCCCCGGCGAAGGCGTCGTGACCACGATGGACGGAAAGCGGGTCGCCGTCTACAAGGACCCCGAAGGGCACGTCATCACCCGCAGCGCCACCTGCACCCACATGGGCTGCATCGTCAACTGGAACAACACCGAAAAAAGCTGGGACTGCCCCTGCCACGGCTCACGCTTCGGCGTCGACGGGAACCCGGTGCACGGACCCGCCACGGCACCGCTCGCCGAAGTGGAGACGAAGACCGAAAAGAAGGAGAAGCGGGAAGCGGAAGTGAGCGGGCGGCGTTGAATCAGACGACCCGCTTCGCCTCGACCTTCAATCCCCGCGTGCGCCCGTAATGGCCCTGCAGGGACTCCACTTCGATGCCGGTGCCCTTCTTGTGGGACCGGATGGCGTGCACGCCGGCGCGCGCGGCGGCCATGGTGGCCAGGAACGGGATCTGCATCTCGACGGCGACACGGCGCATCTGGTAGCCGTCGCGACGCTCGGGCGCCTCATAGGTGTCGCTCGCGGTGTTGATGATGAGTCGGATCCGCCCACCGCGCATGAGGTCGATGGCGTCCGGCGCCATGCGCTCATGGACCTTGTAGACGGTCTCGACGGGGACATCGAACTCGCGCAGGTAGGCGGCGGTGCCGCGGGTCGCGACAAGATCGAAACCCATCTCGACGAGTTGTGACGCCACCGGCAGGAGTTCGTCACGGTCGACGGCCTGCACCGACACGAACGCGGTGCCGGATCCGGGGAGCGGGTTGCCGGCCGCCTCCATCGCCTTCCAATAGGCACGGCCGAGGTCCTTGTCGATCCCCATCACCTCGCCGGTGGATTTCATCTCGGGTGACAGGATGGTGTCCAATCCTGTGAGCTTGAGGAAGGGGAAGACGGGCGCCTTGACCGCATAGACGTCGGTTATGGGCTCCGGGACATCGAGGTCGGAGAGCCGTTCGCCGATGGCGACCCGTGCCGCGATCTTGGCGAGCGGCACACCGGTCGCCTTGGAGACATAGGGGACCGTCCGGGACGAGCGGGGGTTGGCCTCGATGATGTAGACCTTGCCCTCCTTGACCGCGTACTGGATGTTGATGAGGCCTTGCGTGCCGAGCGCCTTCGCCACCCGCTTGGTGTAGAGCTTGAGCGTCGTCTGGATGTCGTCGGGAAGCGCCGGGGGCGGCACCGTGCAGGTCGAGTCGCCCGAATGGACACCCGCCTCCTCGATGTGCTCCATGATGGCGCCGACAAGGACCTTCTCGCCGTCGCAGACGGCGTCGACATCGATCTCGGTGGCGTTGCCGAGGAAACGGTCGACCAGGATGGGATGGCTCTTGGAGACGCGCACCGCCTCGTCGAGATAGGTCATGAGCTGCTCTTCGCTGCCGACGATCTCCATGGCGCGACCCCCGAGCACATAGCTCGGGCGCACCAGGACCGGATAGCCGATCTTGGCGGCGAGCGCCTTGACCTCTTCGGCACTCGTGCCGGTGCCACCCTCGGGTTGCGGGATGTTCAACTCGCGCATCAGCCCGTTGAACTTGTCGCGGTCCTCGGCCAGGTCGATGGCGGAGGGGGGCGTGCCCCAGATCTGCGCCTTGAGGTGGGGTCGGCGGGCGAGCTCCCGTTCGAGCGGCAGGGCGAGGTTGATCGCGGTCTGGCCGCCGAACTGCACGAGGACGCCGTCGGGGTCCTCATGTTCGATGATCTCCATGACGTCCTCGAGCGTGAGCGGCTCGAAGTAGAGCGTGTCCGAGGTGTCAAAATCGGTGGAGACCGTCTCCGGGTTGTTGTTGATCATCACCGTCTCGATGCCCGCCTCGCGGAGCGCCCAGGCGGCATGGACACAGCAATAGTCGAACTCGACGCCCTGCCCGATGCGGATGGGGCCCGAGCCGAGGATGACGCATTTTCGTGTGCGGTCTGTCCGGACGCCCTTCGCGACCTCGGGGTCGGTCCCGTCGGCGACCGCCTCGTAGGTGGAATAATAGTAGGGGGTGCGCGCCTCGAACTCGGCCGCGCAGGTGTCGACCATCTTGTAGACCGGCCGGATGCCGTAGCGATGGCGCTGGTCCATCACCTCGGTCTCGAGGAGGCCGCTCACCTTGGCGATGTAGGCGTCCGCCATGCCCATGCGCTTGGCGGCGGCGAGCCGCTCGGGGTCGAGATCGCCGGGCGCCTCCGATGCGCCGCTCCGCTGCAACGCATCGAGGTCGCGCGTCGGCCGCCCTTCGGCATCGAGCGTGCCGATCTCCTTCCCTTCCGCGGCGAGCGCACGCTCCATGTCGATGATGTTCTGGAACTTCTGCAGGAAGAACGGGTCGTAGTCGGAGTGGCGGTGGACATCTTCGTGGGACCAACCACGGCGCAGCGCCTCGACGACCACCCAGAGCCGCTTGTGGGTCGGCTTCTCCATGACCTCGCGCAACTGGTCGTCCGTCCACTTGTCCGGAGCGAGGAGCGTGTCGTGGTCGATCTCGAGCGACCGCACCGCCTTCAGCACCGCTTCCTCGATGTTGCGGCCGATGGACATGACCTCGCCGGTCGACTTCATCTGGGTCCCGATGCGCCGGTCGACGCTGCGGAACTTGTCGAACGGCCAGCGCGGGATCTTCATGATGACATAGTCGAGCGTCGGCTCGAACGCCGCGAAGGTCTTGCCGGTGATGGCGTTCGGGATCTCGTCGAGCGTCATGCCGAAGGCGATCTTGGCCGCCACACGGGCGATCGGGTAGCCGGTCGCCTTGGACGCCAGCGCCGACGAGCGCGACACGCGCGGGTTGACCTCGATGACGCGGTAGTCGCCGGTGTCGTGGTCGAACGCGAACTGGACGTTGCAACCGCCCTCGATCTTGAGCGCCCGGATGATCTTCAGGGCCGCCGTGCGCAGGCGCTGATGGTCGGCGTCGGACAGCGTCTGGGCCGGGGCGACGACGATGGATTCACCGGTGTGGACGCCCATGGCGTCGAGGTTCTCCATGTTGCAGATGGTGATGCAGTTGTCCGCCGAATCGCGCATCACCTCGTACTCGTACTCCTTCCAGCCGAGCACCGACTCCTCGATGAGCACCTGACGGGTGCGCGAATAGGCGATGCCGCGGCGCACGATGGCGGTGAGCGAATCGCGGTCGGCCCCCTCGTCGGGGTCGTCATGGTAGGCGATGCCGCCGCCGGTCCCGCCGAGCGTGTAGGCAGGACGGATGAGCACCGGGAACGACAGGCCGAGGCGCTGCATGACCTCCTTCGCCTCCTCGACCGAATGGGCGACGTCCGCCTTCGGCACCGGTTCGCCGATGCGCTCCATCATCTTCTTGAAAAGATCGCGGTCCTCGGAATCCTCGATGGCCTTGAGCTGCGTACCGAGCAGTTCCACGCCATACTTGTCGAGGACACCTGCCGCCGCCAGTTCCGAGCAGACGTTCAGCGCGGTCTGGCCCCCCATCCCCGAAAGGATGCCGTCGGGGCGCTCCTTGGCGATGATCGCCTCCACCGACTCGACCGTGAGCGGCTCGACATAGACCGCGTCCGCCATCTCGGCGTCGGTCTGGATGGTCGCCGGGTTGGAATTGACCAGGATGACCCGGTAGCCCTCCTCGCGCACCGACTTGCACGCCTGCGAACCCGAGAAATCGAACTCCGCCGCCTGGCCGATCTGGATCGGCCCCGAGCCGATGATCATGACCGTCTTGATGTCCTCACGCTTCGGCATGGCGTACACCCCCGTCAACTTGTGTCACTGTGACGAGAACGGAACACGCGGACCGAAAGAGACCGGTACCGCGCTCTTCGTCCATCGTCTTCACTCCTTGAGGTGGCCGGCGAGGATCGTGCGCGCCTCGGCCTGCGGCTCTTTCGTCTCGACCAGCGTCACGAAGGAATCGAAAAGCGGTGACGCGTCCTTGGGACCAGGACTCGCCTCCGGATGATATTGGCACGAGCGCACGGGAAGGCGGCGATGGGCAAGCGCCTCGACCGTCCCGTCGTTGTTGTTGACCTCGGTGACCATCACCTCGGGGTCCTCGAAGCCGTCGCCCGAGACC
Organism: Methanobacteriota archaeon; assembly: GCA_019347805.1. Classification (GTDB taxonomy): domain Archaea; phylum Thermoplasmatota; class E2; order JACPAO01; family JAHWKR01; genus JAHWKR01. The sequence continues at coordinate 18,935 of JAHWKR010000047.1, read as the reverse complement.
GCGAAGCCATGGTTCTGGCTCGTCACGATGACATCGTGGGTGTCGGTGCGCCGCACCGGCTGGTTGGCGCCGCGGTGGCCGAAAGGCAGCTTGAACGTGGTGCCGCCGAACGCATGGGCAAGGAGCTGGTGGCCGAAACAGATGCCCCAGGTGGGCAGCTTGTGCACGAGCTCCTGGAGCGCCGGGACCGGGTGGCGCTGGATGTCGGGGTGGGCCGGGTCACCCGGGCCGTTGGAAAGGAAGAGGCCGTCCGGGGCGAGCGCGAGGACACGGTCGGCGGGTGTGTCCCACGGGACCTGCAGGACCATGAAGCGCTTGGCGAGGTTGCGCACGATGTTCCACTTGACCCCGTAGTCGTAGAGCACGATGGTGCGGACGCCGTCCTTCTTGGCTTGCACGAAAGCGGCCTCGGCGTCGTCCCAGGTGGTCGCGGCCTCCGTTTCGTCGAGCATCCGCGGGAGCTCGCTCTTCCGCCAAAGCAGCGGGGTCTTCGTGGAGACCTCGGCCACCAGGTTCTCGGCTGACGGGTAAGGACGTTCCTTCGCCTCGCGGACGAAGCGCTGCACCGCCTCGTCGGACGGGTCCTCATTGGAGACGAACGCGCGCAGGCAGCCGCGCTCGCGCGTCTTCACCGTGAGCGCGCGCGTGTCGATGCCGGCGATGCCCGGGACGCCCTGCTCCTCGAGGAACGCATGGAGGGTCTTCGTCGCCGAACGGTGTGACGGGAGCGCACAATGCTCGCGCACCACGACCGCCCGCGGCCAGACCCGACGCGACTCGTGGTCGGTGTCGTTGACCCCGTAGTTGCCGATCATGGGATAGGTGAACATCAAGACCTGTCCGGCATAGCTCGGATCGGTCAAGGACTCCTGGTAACCGGTCATCCCGGTGTTGAACACCAATTCGCCGAAAACGGTCCCCTTGGCCCCGAAACCGGACCCACGCAAAATGGTGCCGTCTTCGAGCACGAGGACGGCATCCGAGCGTGAAGACGCGGTGGGACCCATGGCGTTCTTCCGCCGACTAAGGAGGCTCGTATATTATGGTTTGGGGCTCGTGTCGACAGGTTGCCGTAGCGGCCGTCCCACCTTGGGACGTCGCTTATAATGATGTGTCCGATTCCATGGGAAACGCAGGTGCGAAACGGGAGCGCGGAAAAGGCCCCGCGGCTGTCTGCGCATCATGCACCTCCCAAGGCTCACCGTATTGGCGGCGACCCTTCTCCTCATCGCCGGCCCCGGCTGCTTCAACACGACCCAGGTCGGCAGCTACAGTGACCAGCTCACGGTGGGCCTCCACGAAGCCACCACGCGCAGTCTCCGACCGGGCACCTGGGACTGGGAGGTCACCTACGAGCACGACGGTGAGGGCACCACGGGTGAGATCCAGGTTTTCCTCGACGAAGGCGACGACCCGCGCCTCCTTGGCAAGACCTCGATCGGTGCGAAGACAGGGAAGACGTCCGGGACGGTCGATATCGCCGACCGCACCGACATCCGTGTCATGCTCGAGGTCTCCACGACACAAGGCGGGGACATCGTGGTGGAGTGGGACTTCGACCGCCGATGAGTCTGCTTTTATGAGGAGCCGGGCTGACGGAGCCCGATGGGTCGCGTCGCCCTCAAGTTCGCCTACCTGGGGCGGCTCTTCGACAGCTACGCCAGGCAACCCGACCCGAGATTGCGCACCGTGGAGGAGGCGCTCCTCGACCGCGCCCGCGAGGTCGGTCTGATCGAGGACGTGCGCGCCTCACGGTTCGCGAGCGGCTCCCGCACCGACCGCGGCGTCTCGGCACGGGAGAACGTCTGCGCCTTCGATACCGACCGGGCCCCCGGCCGGGTGGTGACGGCCATGGCGACCCGCACGGGAGGCGTCTGGCCGCTCGGTGCCGCCTACGTCGCCGACGACTGGGACCCCCGACGGCCCGAATGGCGCGAATACCGCTACCACCTCTACGGACCCCTGCGGCCGGACTGCTCACGCCAGGCCCTCGCCGCGGCGCTCGCCCCGTTCGTCGGCCAACACGACTTCACCGCCTATGCCCGACCCGAACCAGGCCGGAAGACGGTCCGGGTCGTCCTCGACATCGAGGTCCTGGAGGACCCCCACGGCTATGTCGTCGCCGTGCGCGGGCGCGATTTCCTCTGGCGGCAGGTACGCCGCATGGTCGCCGCCGCGACGGCAGTGGCGAGCGGCGAGGCCCCGGTCGACGAGATCGTCGCCGGCCTCGCAGACCCGAGGCGGGCGGTCGAGCGCGGCACCGCACCGTCATGGCCCCTCGTCCTGTGGCGCATCCACCATCCCGACATCGAATGGGTGACGGTCCCCGCGATCCAGGCACGGGTGCGGGAACGGCTCTCCTGGCGGCTCGCCAACGTGCGTGTCGAGGAGGGGTTCCTCGCCGCGGTACAAGAAGACCGGCCCACCTCTGGCCCGACACCGTCACTTCGACCCAAAAGCTCCTGACCCCCCGCCCCTTCCCGGCACCGATGCTCGAGCTCTACCAGTACGAGGAGTGCCCCGACTGCGCCGAGGTGCGGAAGGTGCTCACCGACCTCGGGCTCGACTACATCACCCGCAACGAGCCCCGCGACCGCGCCGAACGACGCCGGGCCCAACAGATCGCCGGCGACGACGGGGCCGTCCCCATCCTCGTCGACACCACGCGCGGTGTCATCCTGGTCGAACGGCCCGACATCATCGCCTACCTGCGCGACGTCTACGGGACGCAGGAGGAGCGCTTCGCCGACATCCAGTCACGCTTCTCGGTCGAAGAGGACATCACGCGGTGAAGGCACGGACACGTCTTTCTCGGTCGGCGGGCGCCGGCAGGACGTCCGTCGTCCCCTTCCGTCGATACGATCCGCAAAGGGAGATCGCCGCGTGGGACGCTCCCTCATGACATACGGCACATCCGTCCACCGTTGCCATGTTCCGCGTGTCATACGGCCGTGACCCGAAGCATATTGCCGAGGTCTCCGCTGCCCCCGTCTCCCGGTGATAGCCACGTCCCGATCCATCGCAACGAAAAAGGCCGACAGGTCCATCCGACGCCGCGCGCTCCTGTCGCTCATCGTCGTCGCCGCGCTCCTTCTCGTCGTCGTCGACGGGATGGGGCAGCCCCGCACACCGGCCGAAGAGGCCGGGAACGGCGGCCAAGGCGACAGGCCGCAGGACGGGGCCGGTGACGAGCGGCAGGGCCCGGCCGCGGAGATGACCGAGTGGCAGGGCCTCATGCTGCCTCCAGGCGTCGAAGGTGAGGTCATCGCCGACGGCCTCATGTTCCCGACCGGGATCGACTGGGACACCAACGGGACCCTCTATGTCAGCCTCGTGGGATTCGCCCCGGACAACCGGCAGATCCTGCGCCAGACCGACGACGACAGCTTCGAGCCGTTGGACCTCTCGGGTGCGAACATCACAGAACAGATCCTCGACCTGACCTACCACGAGGGGAGCATCTACTTCTCGTCCACCGGCCGCATCCATGTACACGACCTCGGGACGAACGAGACCCGCACCATCATGGAGGGCCTCCCTGCGTGGGGCGACCACCGCACCGACGAGATCGTCTTCGGGGAGGACGGACGCCTCTATGTCGGCCAAGGCACCGTGACCAATTCGGGTCTCGTCGGCTTCGACAACCTGGGGCAACCGAACGCCATCAACAACGTGAGCGGAGAGCGACCGGAATACCGGGACATCCCCTGCGAGGACATCCGGTTGAGCGGATGGAACTGGGAGACCGCGCACCCCTTCAACGTCGCGACCGACCTGAACGCCGACCAAGGCGCGGGACAAGACGCAGAGACGGTGCACTACGAGACCGAGGAGGAGGCACGACAAGCGATCGAGGACGACCGCAGAGGCGGGAACCGGACACAGCAGGACCGGCCGGGGAACCAGAGCGCCGCTCAGGAGAACGAGACGGCCCGCCGGGACGGCCTCTGGCTCACCTGGCGTGAGACGGGCGCTGAACGCGCCGTCACCGGACCTTTCTCGCCGTTCGCGACGCCGACCTACCAGGGGCAGACCATCGAAGGCGAGGCGAAGTGCAACGGATCGGTCTTGAGCATGGAGCCCGACGGCAGCGACCTGCGCCCGGTCGCCTGGGGCTTCCGCAACCCGTTCGCCCTCAAGTTCGATGATGAAGGCCGGCTCTGGGTGTCCGACAACGGACCCGACAAGCGCGGCAGCCGACCGCTCGGACCGGGACCGGACACCATCCAACGGTTCGAAGTCGACAGCGGCAACGACACCCTCCCCTGGTACGGCTGGCCCGACCACACCGTCGGCTATGCCTACACACATCCGTTCTTCGCCCCACCATGGGGACCCGACGTGGAGCCGGTCTTCGATGAACCCCCTTCCGAGCCGATCACCCAGTTCACCTGGACCGGTTCGCACGCATCGTCGAACAAGTTCGACTTCGGCCTGAACGGGACGACGTACGAGAACAGCCTTTTCATCGCCGAGTTCGGCAGCTTGGGAATCCAGGTGAAAGTGGATGCGCTCTCCGGCATGGACGTCGCACGCGTCGACCTCGAAACAGGTCGCGTCACCGAGTTCATCACCGGCGTCGACCGCTGGAACGGCGACTTCCGCCCGGTCGAAGCGGTGTTCGGTCCCGACGACCGGCTCTACGTCGTGACGTTCGGACCCGCCAAGCTCACCCCTGAAGAAGGGAACACGACCCGCGGCGCTGCCTATACGGAAGAGTTCCAACCTGGCGAAGGCCGCATCCTTGCGTTCACCTTACCAGACCAGATGGACTGGGACGGCCTCCCGGTTGGCAACCCTGGAGGACAGGGACAGTTCCCGAGCGGTGGCGAGACCGGCACCCGGCCCGACAACGCCACCGTCGTCAATGTCTTCGACTACGGCTTCTCGGAAGCGGGACCCGTCGGCGTCGGAACACCGGTCACCTTCGCCAACATCGGCCGCGTCGGACACACGGCGACCGAGGACGGCAACCTGTTCAACTCGGGTTTCGAACTGGCACCGCGCACGAACTTCACGTGGACGCCCCAAGAGACCGGGACCTACTCCTACTACTGTGCCGTCCATCCGTCGATGCGCGGCAGCATCGAAGTCCAGGAAGAGGCGACCGCGGAAGAGGAAGAAGAGGACGACGGCGAGGCGGTGCCGGGCTTCGGCGTCGCGCTCGGCCTCGTCGCGCTCGGCGGCATGGCGGTCGTCATGCGGGGTCGGCGAGGCATATAGAGCCAGGACCTCTCGGTCTCTCTTCCGATCATAAGCCGAGACAGAGCAGCCCGTCGCCCGGGACCGCGATCGGGAGGACGAGCGGGCCGAGAGGTGTCGGGATCGATGCCGGGTCGGACGGATCGCTTCCACCAGCCACCTCGCTGCCGTCATCATGGCAATCGCCGTCCGTGTCCGCTTCGAGCGGGTCGGTGCCGTGGTCGTTCACCTCGGCGCCGTCGTCGAGGGCGTCCCCGTCGGTGTCGGCGTTCTGCGGGTCGGTGCCGAAGGCCGCCTCTTCCTCGTCCGTGAGGGCGTCGTTGTCGTCGTCGGCATCGCACGCGTCGTCGGTGCCGTCACGGTCGTTGTCGTTCGGTACCGGGTCGGCGTCGGCGGGACAGGCGTCGCAGACATCCCCCCGCCCGTCGCCGTCCGAATCGGTCTGGTCCACGTTCGCGACGAACGGACAGTTGTCACAGACGTCGCGCACGCCGTCACCGTCGGAATCGGTCGGGTCGGGGTCCTCCACGCCTTCGCAGAACACCTCTTGTTCCGTCCCCGCGATGCCCACCGTGAAACCGTTCCAGTGCTCATTGGACATACTGCGCCAGGTCACCGTGGCGAAAGCACCCAGAAAACGGAGCGTCCCGTGCGGTTCGCCGGTTCCGAGCAGGCGATACGCGAAGGTCCCGTCGCCATTGTCCACGACCTCCTTGTACGACGTCCCGCAACCCCAATAGCCACAGTCGTTGCCGTCGGAGGAGTGTCCGAAGCTGAGGATCTCGAAATCACGGTCGAAGGCGTAGCCGTTGCCGTTCAGGCTGACATAGGAGAAGACGGGATTGGCGATGGCCTCCGAGAAGGTCAGCGTCTGGCTGCCGGCCTTGTTGAGGCCGACGATGTCGGCGCCGGTCGGGATGTTCTCCACCGCCGCGCTCGTGTAGGGAGAGGTCTCGGGCTTTCGTTGGCCACCGCTGTTGACCCAATAGTCGGTGCCGCCGCTCGTTTGCAGGAAAGCGATGCCCTGCGGATTGTTGTAGGTGACATTGACGGTCGCCGTGTCTGTCGTGATGACGCCCTTCGCGGTGTAGCCGTCCGTCGCTGAGCCGGAGACCCAATCGGTCCAATGGACGAAGTTGTCCGAGCTGGTCGCCACGGTGAGCGGGTCCTCCGCCGCTGTGGTGGTACCGAGCACGTTCGAGAGCAACAACAGAAAGACGACGACGCCAAGGCGCCCTGAGGAGACACGCATCACACGACCTCACATGCAGCCACAGGGACCGGTGGGCCCTGGGCGCGCCATGATTCCCGGATTGTGTATATAATCGTGCGGCCGGGGCGGGAAACCCCACCCCCTCACCTCCGGCGGGGCCCACGGCCGCCGTCGGTGCCTCTCCCTTCCGCTGGGCCTCCCCTGAGGATCAAGGACTACTTTCACCCCCCTCCCCTCCCTTCCTTTATCTCTCACCGTCCACTGCTCCGTTTCCCGGTGATGCCCATGACCCACGAACAGACCGTCCGGACCCGCGGTGTCCTCAACCTGCGCGGCTGCTGCCCCCTCTGCGGCGCCGAGGTGCACCGCCGCGTGACACGCGCCCACGACAGCGTCAACGAAGTCTACCACTGTCCGCTCGATGGTGACGTGCGCTACTCGACCGGTGCGCGCACCACGATGGAGACCTCGTACGGCCTCACCGAATCGCCTCCGTGGTGGCCGCGGCCGATGCCGGTGCCGACCCAGGCGGTGACCGGGATCGCGCTCATCGCGTAAGCGGACTAATCGTCGTCGTCGAGGAGCGTCAGGACATCGACGCCGTCCTGCGTGATGAGCACCGTGTGCTCGAACTGCGCCACCATCCCCTTCCCCGCCTCGACGAGGGCGGCATAGTTCTTGATGGCGACGTTCTTCGTCAGCATGGTGAGCGCCATGCGTAGCCGGTTCGGGCTAACCGAGTCGATCCACCGTTCCGCGAAGGGCAGCTTCGGATAGGTGCGGGCGACCTCCTGGAGCACCTTGCGCGCGTCCGGATGGCGGACCGGTCGCTGGCGCGCATAATGGTAGATGTTGCCGTTCGGACCGTTCACGACATGCCCGGCGCCGTTCGTCGCGAACGGCTCGATGGCCATGACGGTCCCGACCTTGGGCCGCTGGACCGGCGTGTTGGCGATGGCCGGGACCGAGAGCCCCGCGTGCAGGTTCCAGCGCTCGATGCTGTGACCGGTCAGGTTGGCGATGGGGCGGTAGCCATATTCGTCCATCGTCTGCTCGATGGCCGCACCGACCGTCGAGAGATTGACGTTCGGCCCCACGATGGAGACCGCCACGGTGAGCGCCGCGCGGGAGGCCTCGATGAGCTTCGACCAGTTGTCGGTCCCACCGACCTCGATGGTGACCGCATTGTCACCGATGTAGCCGTCGACATGCGCCCCGACATCGAGCTTGACGACATCGCCCTCCTTGAGGACCAGGTCGTCACCCTTCGTCGGGGCATAATGCGCCGCGACCTCGTTGACCGACAGACAGGCCGGGAACGCCGAGGCGCCGCCCTCCTTGATGAAGTACGCCTCGACCGCGTCCGCCACCTCTTCGGCGGGAACGTCCGGCTTGATGAGCGAGGCGCCGTGGCGAAGACCCTTGGCGGAGAGCTTGCCTGCGGCCCGCCATTTCTTCTCGATGTCCGGGTCGAGACCCGTGACGCTCTCCGATTCTGTGGTCATCGTACCCCTGGGCAGCCCGCGACAGGACCGCCTCCGTTTAAAAGATTGGGAGTGACATTGAGTCGTAGGAGACTTCGCATATCTCGGTGCAGAATCGCGGTCTGCCACACCTTTCCTACCCCCGCAGTAGCCGGCAACCATGAGCCCCTCCAAAAAGGCATCCCTTCCCCGGTGAGCGAGGAGTTAAGAATCCCAGTGAACTACCCTGGCCATGCTTGGCAGGAAGACCAACTCTCAGGTAAGGTCCACTCCTTTTCATGAACCGTATGATTACCAGACATGGAAACGAAGGCTCCCTTTGGTCTCTGTTCTGCTCGTGGGGTTAGTCATCGCAAGCGTCATCGCAGGGCCGATTGATGTCGACGACAGCTCCTTCTCCGATGGCATCCAGAATTCATTCATCTTGGGCCGCGGTATGGAATTGGAAGTCGTGGCCGGAATGACCCTAAGTGCAGGGGAAGATATCGCGATTTTTGGTAATCTCACGGGAGAAGGATCAATCGCGCTCCATGCACAAGATGATCTTATTATTGCCGGAAACCTCACCACTTCTCACGGGACCATTGAAATCACCGCTAACGGCGACATCATGATTTCCGGCAACATCAGAGGCACTGCTGCCGGTCTCACGATGATTAGCGGCGGGAGCATCGATGTGTCAGGGACAATCGGCCTTTATGGATCGACGACCACGGGAGTTCCCGGAGGGCCTCTCGTTATTTCTGCCGTGGCAGATGTTAACATTACAGGCGTTATCCAAGGAGCCGACGGTGCCGGCGGCGCGGCCCATAGTGTGACGAGTGCGGCCAGTGGGGGCAATGGTGCTGATGGCGGATCACTAAGCATTTCAGCAGGAAATCGCCTGGAGATTCATGGCGGATATGTGATTGGTGGATCTGGAGGGCCTGGCGGAAGCGCCATCGGAACGACAGCAACCGGCGGCACTGGCGGCGATTCAGGAGCTGTAGATATCTCCGGTGCCCGGGTCATTCTAACCCCCGGTATCTTGATTTCAGGTGCAGGAGGCGCGGGGGGCAACGCCGTCGCCATGCCCAACGATGGTGCAAGTGCTACTGGAGGCCAAGGAGGGGCTGCGTCAGCACCCGTCCTATCTGTCGGCAATAAGACGATCTCTGTCCAAGGTGGAGCCTGGGCACTTGACTTTAGCGAGAGCTCTATTCATTTGACGAACTATTCAGCGGGTGTGGTTGCCCACTCCACACCTGGATCTGGAAGCAGCTCCAGCGATTCTGAGAACATTTTATCCCCTACTGGGCTCGCTGCCAAACCACTCATCGAGTTTCACTTCGACGGCACCCCACCGCCCACGCAGCCAGGTGTGGCCAAATGCGCTGAATACCTTGTCGCCCCAATAACCCCTCACCGCACGTGGGCGACTAAGGGCGGCCCTGGTGGGGAAGCATGTTCGGAGGGCGCACCGGCCTTAAAAGGCGCAGATGGTACCAATGGCCTTGACAGTACAGGGGTGCTTGAGGCCTGTACAAACGGCCAAGATGGAAGACCGCCACTAGAAGCAGGGAGACCTGGCGGCACTGCCCGAGGAGGCTACGGCGGCCCGGTCGATGTCGGCATCGGCGGCCGTGGTGCCGATGCATTAACCTTCGGAGGAGACGGAGGTCAAGGCGGAAATGGCGGCAGCGGTGGGGACGGCTTTGGCATCCAAGACGGTTGCGATGGCGGCCATGGGGGAGCGGGTGGCCTAGGAGGTTCCGGTGGAACAGCGACCGGTGGCGGCGGCGGAACGGCGACTTGCGGTTTTGAAGGAAATTCAGGAGGGAGCAAGGCTACAGGTGGCCTCGGTGGCGATGGCGGAGCCGGTGGTTTGGGCGGGGCTGGAGGCGTGGGAGGAAACAATGGCATGAACGGGTCGGCCGGAAGCACCGGAGGAGTAGGTGGTTTCGGCGATGTGGCTAGTGGTGCTATTCCTGGCCAAGTTCGGCCAACGTCGTGTTTCGGTTTCACCGTAGACGATATTGCCATGGGCGGCTCGTCAATCCAGACTTCTTCCTCAATAATGATGATAGCCGCCGTAGTAGGAGAACCCGATCGGGAAATAACGGCATCAGGTATTCTTACAATTGAAAGCATGCTTTACAACGGATCTGTCCTTCAACGCCGTACCTACAGCGGACCCGAATTTAATAGTCGGCTTGGAGCGCCGTATTTAGTAGAGTCTGGAGCAGAAGAACTTCACGGTGTAACTGATCCCACCGCCTACACCGATCCCGTGGTAACCTATGAAAGCGCCATTTTCCGGGCGAGCAAGCCCGTCGATCAAATCACTTATTTCGATTGGTTGCATGGAGGAACCGGCGGCGCCACGGCAAGTGTAGGACCTATTGAAAGCGGGTGCAATTATCACTGTATTCGGTCCAATTGGTGGACACACAGAGTTGCATGTGAACATGCCGAGGTCGCGATCGGGGTTGCAACCGATATCGCGGCGTGGCTGGGATTGTATGATGATGGACCATGGACCCCTGTCCAGATGACAAGGTTCCTGTACCGATGAAAAAATTGCGGCTCAACTTGTTATGGCACTCTACCTTCTCATCCTCCGACGGAATGCACAAAGACATCAAAGCCGATTTCACGAGTGCTGACTGGTCAGAGGTAGGATGCTACGACAAAAGTGTTCGATATGTAATATGGTGGACGTACTACGACTCGACCGAACGGTACCGCGCAGAGGATGACGAATTCACGGACGAAAGCGGTTGTTGGGAGGAAGCAACACAATCTCATGTGCGCGTGTACCATTTGACCTATCAGGTATCGGTAGGGCAGGCTCACTACGAGGTCTCCTACTCGCACTCACATTGCCACAACGGACCATACGGGCCCAAATGCTACCAGTTTGTGCATAGACACGAGGTCAGAGACGTGCATAAAACAGAAGAAGAGGTAAATTCCGTCTTTTTCAGTGGCAGCTACTTCTCGGAACGAGAATGGAGTCAGTTCTTTGATGAATTCACCTACCCGAAGCCTGCGCATAGCCCCGCCCCCGAATATTCGGACGACGGACAAATGATAATCAACTGTTGGCTGGGTTCCTGCTAGTGATTCCAAGCGCTTGTCAGACCGGTGCATCTGGGGCTAACCGAGTCGCCGTAATCGCTCTGTTGCTCTCTATGGCACTCATGTCCGGCTGTGTGACCGAACCGGAGGCGAACGCTTGCTGGGATGATGGGGGCTCATACATACAATACTCCTGGACCCATAAATCGGAGCCCAAGTCTATCGTGTATGAGGGAGGGCCGCTGGTCTGGGAGTTCAACTGCTCGCCCGACGTGCGGCCATTGAACGCATTCCGCTTCGCCTTGGCGCTAGGGGACGGCGAGCGGTTCTGGTTGAGTCCCGAACCGGGGATCGCATTGAACGGCACCCCGGTGCCCACCTACGCCTATGACGTTGGCACGGGAGAGGTCTACCCGCTCGAGAGCCCGAACCCAGCCGCTACGGCAGACGCCGATCTCATGCTCGGATTCTACAACTGGGGACATCACTGGATGGACAAGGATGGGGCGTGCTACGATGTCTACGACGACTTCAGGGGTGAAAACGAGAAGTTCCGCCACTGCAACGTCCCCTTCATCGCGATATGGAACGGCACAGATGCCAACATGTCCGGTCATAACCTGGTCCCAAGTGGTCGCTACGTCGTCGAGGTGTACATCAAGGATCCGGATGTCGGGCAGACCTTGATCGCGGTGAACGACGTCCGGCCTGATAGCGATTCCATCGACTGGTTCAGCTGCGATATCCCGTCATACAGCCATGGAGGCGGACGTACGTGCAAGGGCACGTTGGATCCGGAGATCATCGTGGATCATCCTTGGCCCGATCGGGATGGGAACCGGGCCCGAGGTGAGTGAACCGGCTCGACCTCCTTACCGGTCCTTCTTCTGCGCCTCTTTGATGAGGTCGCCGAGCGTCAACCCGGACGGTTTGGAGGCGTCCGGTCGCTGCGGGATGAACGCCTTGTCCACCTTCTCCTTGAGCTTCACGCCGAGGGTACGCTCGATGCTCGCGAGCGCGCGGTCGGATGGGACCATGTCGCCCGATTCGAACTTTGTTACGGTCGGGACCGGCTGACCGATCTTGTCGGCGAGCTGCTCGCGGGTCCAGCCCTTCTTCTCGCGGGCGCGCTTGATGCGCGGGCCGAAATCCTCGACCAGCTCCTCCTCACCGCCGGCGAGGGCGTCCTGGCCGCTCGTCATGCGGCGCTGCCGCGCGGCGAGGCGGTCACCGACGCTGCCCTGCACCCCGGCCGCCTTCTTGGCCTCGGGGGTCGCCTCTTTGCCGAACTTGGCGCAGTCATTGCACACGGACATCTCGGTCCGTTCGATGATGACCTTGCGCGTCCGCGGGACCTCTTTCCCGCACATCTCGCATTGCATGGGGTGGACCAAGGGCGGCTCATGCCTTCCGGCTCTTAAGCGCTTCCCAGCCTCGAGCCGTCAACGCTGTGCGGCCTCGTAGCGTGAAGGAGTCTTTAGGACCAAGGTTAAGTAGCCGGGAATCCTCATTCGCCTCGGTAAGGGGAGGCCGTTTCCCAGGGTCGCCGCTCGCGTCCCGGAAGCCAAGCCTGATATACCTCTTTCCAGAGCGGAACAGTGCTCCCATGACCACGTCGACGGCCGATCCCAAGTCCTCTGACACACAGGCACAGGACGGCACCGACCTGGAGGACCCTGCGGCCCGGATCACCTATCTCGAGGACCGCAACGCGGTGCTGCGCGAAGAACGCCGCCGTGCCCTTTCCGAGTCCCGTTTCTACCGCGACGAGATCCAGAACCTCAAGCGCGAGGTCAAGCGGCTCACCCTCGAACTGGAGAAGGTGCGCCACCCGCCGCTCATCGTCGGCACCATCCTCGACGTCCTCGTCGACGGCCGTGTCGTCATCAAATCCTCCACGGGGCCCAACTTCGTCGTCCCGGTCGCCGACTTCGTCGAGAAGGGTGACGTCGTGCCGGGCGCCCGCGTCTCGCTCAACCAGAACAACCTGACCGTGGTCGGCGTCCTGCCGGCCTCCAAGGACCCGCTCGTCTCGGGTGCCGAGGTCATCGCCAAGCCGAACGTCCACTACAGCGACGTCGGCGGTCTCGAACAGGTGCTCCAGGAGGTCCGCGAGACGGTCGAGTATCCGCTCACCCGGCCCGAGGTCTTCAAGGAGATCGGCATCGAGCCGCCGAAGGGCGTGCTCCTCATCGGGGTCCCCGGGACCGGCAAGACGATGGTCGCCAAGAGCGTCGCCACCGAGACGAACGCCACGTTCATCCGGCTCGTCGGCTCCGAACTCGTGCAGAAGTTCATCGGCGAAGGGGCCCGCCGGGTCCACGAGCTCTTCAAGCTCGCCATCGAGAAATCCCCCAGCATCATCTTCATCGACGAGATCGACGCCATCGGCGCCCGCCGCACCGACGACGGGACCTCGTCCAACCGTGAAGTGGAACGCACGTTGATGCAGCTCCTTGCCGAACTCGACGGGTTCGACCCACGTGGCGACGTGCGCATCATCGCGGCCACCAACCGACCCGACATCCTCGACCCCGCGCTCCTCCGGCCCGGCCGGTTCGACCGCATCATCGAGGTGCCGCTCCCGAGCGTCGACGGACTGGCCCAGGTGCTCAAGATCCACGCCGGCAAGATGCGCCTCGACAAGGACGTCGACCTCACCGCCCTCGCGCACAAGATGACCGGCGCCTCCGGTGCCGACGTCAAGTCCATCTGCACCGAATCCGGCATGTACGCCATCCGCGACGGCCGGAAGAAGGTGCAACAGGCCGACTTCCTGCGGGCGCTCCGGAAGATCTGGGGCGAGGACATGTCGCACGGGAACCTGACGCAAGGCGAAGCCATGTTCGCCTAGTCGCGGCGTAAGCCGCGACTGGAAGGCTCACCCTGCTCCGCAGATT
>JAHWKR010000047.1:0-4976 GCA_019347805.1 Methanobacteriota archaeon | reverse complement strand
TTCGCCTAGTCGCGGCGTAAGCCGCGACTGGAAGGCTCACCCTGCTCCGCAGATTTCGCTTAGCCTTTTGGGCTGTAAGCTCACCCCGCTTCGCGAATTTCGCCTACCTGAGGCCTCGATCCCCTACACGTTCGCGCAAGCGGTCCCACAACGACGAAGCGCCCTCGATGAGGTCGCCACCTGCCCGACCCAAACGGGCGCGATACCGTACGACGAGCGCCGCCGCGCCGGTGCAGAGTGCCAACGCGACATACGAGACCTTCTTGAAGAACACCCCATCATCGAAGACCGTCTCATCCTGGAGCGTCACGACGTCGACCGCGACGTGCGCCTCCGACCGCGGTGACCCGCTCCACACATCGAGCAGATAGACCCCACGCTCGAGCGGGATGACACCGGCAGACACCCCGTGCACCAAAGAACGGGGCGTCGAACGCTCCCAGACTTCGCCATAGGAACCATCGGGAAGACGCCATGCGGCGACATCGTCATAGAAACCATGGAACCGGAGGCGCAGGCCAAGGTCCCGCGTCGGAGACATGATGATCGTCACGACACCGTCACCTTCGGCGACCGACAGCCCAGACCCGCCCGTCTCGATCACCTCGACCCGCAGGACCGTCCGTGCGGCATCGCCCACCGGCCCCCGGTAGACGAAATCCTCCTCGACCATCCCCGGCGTCCGCACGGTCGCCTCGACAGGTCCCGCCAAGAGTGCGAGCAACAAGAGGAACAAAGCGGCCGCTGCGAGCGCACCCTGGACCCGCCGGTGGCGGACACGGGAGGATGGCCGGCGCCGGGGGACCTCCACAGGGGCCTTCGTGTCGGTGACGGTGAAAAGCGGCACATCCTCCACTGGTTCATCGATGCGCCGCCACGCCGCACGATCACGGATCTCGAAGGCGACCCTGGATGACACCTTTCAGGACCCCTTGCGAGCCGATAAGAACTTTCTGGATGGACAATGAGAACGTCAATCGAGCCGGATGACCCACCCTTTCCCCGGCAACCGCGCCAGACGCTCCGGACCCTCGTCGTCCTCCGCCTCGTCCGTGACGCTCGAGCGCGCGAACCCGATGCGGGCATAGGCACCATCATCCGGTGTGAGGACCTCGTCCTGTGAATGGTCCCGGAGCGGGCCCGCCGCAGCACCCTCGTCGGCATCATCGTCATCACGGCCACCGCCCGGCCGCGTCGGCACCGAGACCACCACCCCCAGCGAGATGATGCCGACACCTGCGACGATGAGGAACCAGTCCGCCTCGCCGTTCTCGAACACCCCCAGGACCGCAGAACCCGCGATCGTCAGCTGGATCTTCACGTCCCCTGCGCCCTCTGAAGCGGTGAAGAGGATGCGATGGACCCCTGCCTGCGTGAACTCCTGCACCTTGTACTCCTGCCGCACGCCATTGTCGGCAGAAGGCTCGATGGTCGCCGCCCCCTTCTCCGGGTGGGCGAAGAGCACACGGGGGGTCACAGCCGGGTCGAGTCGGATGATAGTGATCTTGAGACCGTACCGTGGATCTCCGGAACCCATGGTGGGCACGAGCACCGCACCCTGTCCGTCCTCCATATGTACCGCAAGGTCACGTTTCTCGCCCCCCAGGCCGACCTGCAGCGGATAGTTGGCGACCCATTCATCGGACAGCCAGTAACTGACCGTCTTCGTGTCGCTGACCGGCCGGAAGTCACCGTAGGCGAGTTCGGAACCGGAACCGGTGACCCCTCCGACGAGAAGAAGGAAGCCGCCGAGAAGAAGCCCGAGGCGCAAGAGCACAGGCAAGACCGGGAGCCGTCGACGCGGTGGCCGAGGCACCGGTGGGGGGCGTGCCGGCGGCTCCACGGGCGACGAACGCGCCACCGCCGCATCGGCACGATGCTCCGCGACCCGGAATCTTGCCACACGGCGGCAAGGACCGGAGGGGCACTTGTGCTTTTTGGGCACGACCTTGTCGACATCTGCGGGAGACGGCCGCTTTCCGGGTGGATGGTTCAATCCCAGAAGCCGCGCGTGCGGGCATAGGTGAGTTCCGCCTCGAGGATGTCCCGCAGCAACTGGTACGGGTCGTCGTGCATCCGACCCAGGATGCGCGCCGCCGCATCAGGACCGACCCCGCGCGCCACGAGCACCATGAGGGCATCACGGCCATAGGTCGCCACCAGATTCGCACCCTTGTAGAGCCGCCGCGCCTCCTTCTCCTCCTCCGGCGTCCGTCCCGTCTTGCGCACGAGCTTCAGGCCCTCCTCACGCCAGGGACTGGAGGCGGCGATGAGGATGGCCCCGCATTTCGCGCAGGTCGGCCGCTCGGCGCACCGCTCGACGCGCGTCGACCATTGGTGGCCACAGTTCGTGCAGCGGAGCGCGATCTGCGACTCCAGGAGGCGCTTCTTGAGTGCATCGAGGATGGTACGGTCGGCGCGCTCGGGGGCCATGAGATCGCGGCGTGACTCCAATCCCATGCGCCCGATGGGCGACAAGCGCTGCACGTGGATGTCGATGCGGCCGTCCTGGATGCGACGCAGGATCTCTTGCGCCCCACTCACGTCCATGCGTTCCCACAGCAGCTTGTCGAGCGCCTCGTCGAAGACCGGCAACGAACTGAAGCGCTCGAGGAGCGTGCGCATGCTGAACCGGGACGGGTCGAGTTCCTTCGACAGGGCGCCGAACTTGCGCGCGACATGGACGAGCTGCCATTTGACGTAGTTCGAGTTCTTCAGCGACAACCGCATGAGGTCCGGGAGCGTCTCCGGGTCGGTGTCGAGGAACAGCGCCAGGATGTCCTCCGGAGAGACCCCTTCGGGCGCCTCGAGGATGATGCGATAGGCGTCTGTCGTGAGCCCGACGCTCGCACCCCGCCTTGCGGCCAATAGGGCGCTGAAGAGACGCCCCAAGGTCTCGTTGACCTGCGTGCCCCAGGCGCCGATGATCATCGTCACCCGCTTCGTCGTCTCCACCGTCACCGTCGTCTCCGACGGCACGACGAGCCCTTTCTCCTTCTGACGCCGGATGATCTTGAGGACCTCTTCGATGCCGTATGCATCGGCGTCATACTCGGCCATCACCGCATCGATGTCGCCCTCGGCAAGACGTCCGCGCAGACGGCCCACCTCGAGCGCCACGTCGAGCCGCACCGGCAGGTCCTCACCGTGCCAGTTCGGCACGTTGCCGACATCCTTGACGGGCGCGACGAGGATGGCGTCCTCCTGGATCTCCGCCACCATCCAGGGACGACCACGCAGGATGAAATGCGCCCCCTCGGTGAGCGACGCCAGGACGAAGGCCTCGTCGAGCCGACCGATAGAGCGGCGCGTGGAGACGTCGACCACCTTGAAGCTGCGCGCGTCCGGGATCATCGAGATGTTGTCATGGAAGTAGCGACGCGACGCCCCCTTCGGGCCGAACCAGCCCTTCTCCTCCTCATACCAGAGCGAACGTTGTCCCGCCAATTGTCCGACGACGGCAAGGAGCGCCGGGCGCGGAAGGTCGTGGAACGCCTGTGTGCGCCGCACCAGGGCGTGGAACCAGTCGATGTCGAGTGCGCGATACTCCTGGGTGATAGATATGAGCTGGTTGGCAAGCACCTCAAGCGGGGCAGGACGCGCGACGATGGGCGGGAGCTTCCTCTCGCGCACCCGGCGGGCGATGACCGCCGCCTCCAGGAACTCCTCGGGAGATGTGCACAGGACGACACCCTTGGAGATGTCGCCCGCGCGGTGTCCGGCGCGGCCGAGGCGCTGGATCATCCGTTCGACGCCGCGCGGTGAGTTGAGCTGGATGACGAGGTCGGTCTGGCCGACGTCGATGCCGAGTTCGAGGCTCGACGTGCAGACGAGCGCCTTCAGTTCGCCGCGCTTGTAGGTGTCCTCCATCTCGATGCGGATGTCGCGCGAGAGCGAACCGTGATGGACGCCGAGCGGGTAGTCGGGTCTCCACAGGTGGAACCGTGTGCCGATGATCTCTGCACCGTCGCGTGTGTTGGAAAAAAACAGCGTCGCCTCGTGCGACTCGAAGAGGTCGTGTACGCGCCGGATGAGGGCGGCGGCCGCGGGCTCGGCGAGGATGCGTCGCGAGAGGGCGTCGTCGTCCGGTGCCACCTCGGGGATCTCGACGCGGATCTCGTAGACCTTCTCCGCGACGACGACCACCTGCCGCACGTCGCGTCCCGGTCCCCCGAGATAGCCGGCGACGGTCTCTGGATTGCCGACGGTGGCGGAGAGGCCGATGCGTTGGAATCCGTTCGGGACGGTCTCTCGGCCTTTCTTGTCGCGGATGAGCGGCGGGAGGATGTGCCCCTCCAGTGTGCTCTCGGCGCCTTTCGGCGGCCAGCGTTCCTGGCGTTCGAGCCGGCCTTCGTAGAGGACCTGTTCGAGCCGTTCCAACGCGACCGAGAACTGGGCCCCGCGTTCGCCTTCCGCCAGTTCGTGCACTTCGTCGGAGACGACCCAACGCACCGTCTTGAGATGCTCGCGCAGTCGGGAACCGGTGAAGAGGATCTGCAGTGTCTCCGGCGTCGTGATGAGCATGTCGGGCGGGTTGCGCGATTGCCGGGCGCGCTCCGATTGCGGCGTGTCGCCATGCCGGACGCCGATGGTGATGCCGAGCGCCGTACCCCATTCGAGGGTGCGTTTCAGCATGTCCCGGTTGAGGGCGCGGAGCGGCGTGACGTAGAGCACCTTGATGCCCTTCGGTAGCGGCTTCTTCAGCGCCTCATACTCGTCTCGGGATTTCAAAAAATTATGAAATATGGGGAGGAGCGCCGACTCCGTCTTGCCATACCCCGTCGGCGCGACCAAGAGGACATGGTCGCCCGAGAGGACGGCGGGGATCGCGGCCTCCTGCGACGCGGTCGGGGCCTTCCACCCCAAGACGTCCAAATGGCCGCGCAACCGGGGGTGCAACCCCGAGAAGGCGTCGGACACGCAAGGCCAGCGTCAAGCCGGCCGACAAAAAAGGCTTCGGAAGAGGGCCCTGTACG
>JAHWKR010000005.1 GCA_019347805.1 Methanobacteriota archaeon | reverse complement strand
CCATTTCGCAAGGAGTTCTTCCAAGGAGCCGGAGGCGGTGATGGGGTGGGGCATCACATAGTGGAGCAAGAGGGCTCACTTGAGCGTTTTGTGAAAAAGGGTGGGGAGAGATCGGTGTGCGTGTTCACAGTCCTGCCGCCGCCAGCTCCTCTTCCCGCACGATGGCGGTGATCATCTCCCGTTCCCGTTCCTCCTTCTCGATCTTGGGGAGGATGAGGTTCTCGTACGTCGGGATCTCCCACGGGTTCTCCATCTTGGGGGCTTCTCGGACGCGCTCGATCTCGTCCTCCAACGCTTCGATGACCCGTTGGTCGGCCGATCTCTGGTTCTTGAACTGGCTGTTCCAGACCTGCCAGTCGGGCTTCTGGAACGAGATGAGCCGCTTGTTGCCTTCCATGAAGGTGGCGTAGCGGTTGGCGTCGAGCTTGCGGACCCACTGGTGGGCGGTGATGTACCAGTGGTAGCCGGAGCCTTCTCCGGCGCCGGAGCCTTTGGGCGCGCGGCGGTCGCGGTCCTTGCGTGAGGCGTAGGTGAATTCCCACCGTTTCGGGTCGACCTTGCGTTCTTTCCAACTGCCGTCGGGATAGGTCCAGGAGTGGACGCCGCCGACGCGCATCCCGGAATAGGTCTTGCCCTTGTGGGTCTTCTTCTCTTTGTAGGACTTCGCGCCCTTGGCTCCGTCACCGCTCATGAGACTTTGATGACACGCTCCGGCTTGAATTCCTGTTTCTCCTGTTTCATCCGCTTGCCGATCTCTTCCAGCTTGGTCTTGCTGATCTGTTTCTCGGCCTTGGGGAGCATCTCTTTTTCTTCGTCCTTGATGTGGTGCTCGATCATCTCCTTGAGCACCGTGCAGCGGCCGCGGAACTCGGCGCTGTCGACCTTGAGGCCGTTCAGGTCTTCCAGGATCTTGTCGACGAGGTGGTGCTCTTCGAGGCTCTCTTCGACCAGGTCCTTTCCTTCGATCGTGTCGAGCTCTTTCCGGTATGCGGGATAGAAGATGGTCTCTTCGAGATGGGTGTGGGTCTGGACCTCCTTCTCGATCTTCCTGAGGGTCTCCTTCTTGTCACCGGAACCGGAGGTGAGGTCCTTGAGGAGTTGCTTGACCTTCTTGTGGTCGTCCTTGAGCATCTGGATCGCGTCGTCAGCCATGTTCGTTCACCGGTCCGAGAAGTCGGACCGAAGGGACTTGCGGTTCCGTCGGACTTGAGGGTTTGGTCACGGGTGTCGTGACCAGGGATACATGTGGAGGTGCGATGGACGGATCCGGTCCAGGTCCGCCCGATCAGGACCGGGTGCTACTGTATTTTTCCAGGCGGCTACGGGCTTCTTCGATCCAGCGTCAGAGATATTCGGGAATGGCCCCAGTGGAGGGAGGATGGCCACAGACGCGGGCCTAGCTGTTCGATACGGAGACCGTGCCAATCGTTGCAACCGCGATGCCCCCGTCTTCACGGATGCATGTCGTTGGGATTTTCACGTGCAACGTAAAAAGGTCCTCGATCCTCACATCGACACAAGGCATTGTCTCACCAAGTTGATCGACTACCACATATGGGTTGAGCCACCCGTCATCGCACGTGAAGACAAAGTTATGCCCTCCGATGTAATCTTCTGTAAACTCACAGTCGTCGCTTGCTACCGCGGGTGCGGCGAATCCCGTTAGCGTTGCCAAGGCGGCCAGAACCACCACTATACTCTTCCTCAACATCCTATTTCTCTCCTAGGGGCTCCAAGTGGGACCTGCCCCTTGGACAGGCGTTGATTCGTACGGCCAAGCCAAGACTCCAGGCCCGACAAAGCCTCCCCCCTCACGCGGATCCTCCACATCCTCCACATTGAAGCAGCAGCCAAGATGCGACCGGAACCGCGGTCCGTCCGGATGACCCCAATAGTTGTCACGGGCATCGATGAGATTGACGGAGTGAAAGGGGCTTGCATAGTTAGCCGATATCACAACCCACCGACCACTCACATCAAAATCGTTTCCCTCCACGAGCAGCACATCTCTTAGCCCTTGTTCCTCATGACCTCTGTCAAGGTATGTAATGTGTGTGGAGAAATGATCACCGAAGATATTTCCGACAATTTCTGCCTTATCCGTAGCTAGTATAATTCCGGAACTCCCTCCGACAAACATGTTTTGTGAAACTTCCAAATGAGGCGTCGAGGCTCGCAGTCCCTTAGCTCCCGACCCCGTCCCGATCAAGTAATTGTCGCGAATCGACAAAGATTCAGGGCCACTCGTGCTAATCGCTGTTACTCCACTGTTTAAGAAATTTCCTGAGATTACAGTCGGAAAGTGAACGATAATGCCAATGGCACTCTTATTTTGTGCCTCGATTTTCCATCCGCTAATGACGTAAGGATCATCCTCCGTTCCACTCCCGCCAGTGATCCCGTTGGCAGCCGTGTAGTCCTCAGGGTAGAAGATGTGGATTGGTCCCCGTTCGACGAGTCCGATCGTCTGCGCACCGTCGGCGTGGCTCCCCAGGCTTCCGTACAGGAGCGTCACCATGAACAGGGCCACGACGAGAGGAGCCTTCACCATACCGCAGGTTAAGGAGCCGCACACTCAGGTATAAAGGTACGCCTCGCCTCTCGAAGACTTAGAAATACTCAGCTCGCTCCGCGTGTAGGGCCGGGCGATGGATCCGATTAGCGGAACATGACCAAAATCCATTTCTAAGGCTGAACTCCGTCCTGGTTTAGGATCAGGTCGTGCAATGAAGACTGTCGCTCTCAACCTCTTGATCGTCATGACGCTCGTGGCAGCACCTATCTCAATGGGAGGCCATCCACAAGGGGAGGTCTCCGCCTCTGAGAGCGCGAACGCCATAACAGTATCTGGTGCGTCCGACGCGGGGTCCGTCGTATATGCGATCGATGTGCCGACGGCACAGACTGTCCATTATGAGCTCGAACATTTCATTCGGCTCCGCCAATCCGAGGGCGAGCCAGAATTCGGATTCAACGTTCTTGTTGGATCTGCCTCCTTCGACCTGAACATGGACGTCTTCCAGGTGGATCCTGATGGAATCGTACGCCCTTCGGCTTGGAACCATCTATACCAGTTCTTACCAGGTACAAACCACTGGTATGCGTTCTCTGGAGAGTATGGCGGTATGTCGGTCCAACCGGAGCCGAATGCTGGCGATTCTTCCCGGTTCCGGATGTTGGGAGGCCCATCCCCGCCGACTGGCAAGATCGAACTGGACGCTGGACGATACTACTGGATATTCGGCGCCACGTTCGGTCAAGAGTTCACTGCTTCGATCCAAGGCGACGGATTGGCTGTGACATCGCACCTCAATGGCTCGGCCATCAGGGCTGTCCATTCTGATGGAGATTTTTCTGAGACTTTCCGCGCATCGATCAATGGCCCGATCGGTCCCCACGTCGGGGCGACATCTAGATCGACCTTTAGCTTCAGACTAGACGAGCCTGGTTTTGTCTTTGTGAAGGTGTATTCGGCCGATGGAGATACCGTAGATATCACAAGTCCGAGCGGGAAAGACATGACGTTGATCCAGAAGAGCCATGGCGGTAAGGCCGTCAGGATCGGCCCCGTGGGTGCGCTCGTGGCGCCGGTTCATTCGCGTCAGATGGATGTCGTTTCCGCAGAGTCCGGCCAATGGACGGTCACGGTTTCGGAGTCGCGGTCCTACCATGACATCCACGTGGTCGTGCTTCCGCTTCCACCATCGAAGACATGAGGACGGCAGTTTTCGATTTGCCCCCTCCTGACGTGCTCAGTCGAGGACATCCATACCGAACCAGACCCCCATATCTGTGACATGACCATGGAGGATGCAGGACCCGCCGGCGTGACCGCGATCCAGAGACCTTTCCCCCGTCGGCCCTCCATGGACGCGACCGATGACCGTCATCTCGGTGTTCTCCGGGATCGTGTCGGTGAAGTGGTCGCTCCGTGAATCTGCGGGGATGTGCAGGATCCGGTTGAACAGTTCGGTACCGTTCGTCCCGTCGATGAAGACAAGGTCGAAGATGATGTCACGGTCGGTCTCATTGACGATGTAGGTGGGGAATCCGTCGACGCCCACGACACAGCCCGAAAGCGTGACAGGTAGGAGTCCTGCGAGCCCGAGCCAGACGATAGCGCGACTTCCCGCCGATCGTTCGTTCAAGCCGTCGCCTTGACCTTCTCACCCTTGGGCACCTGGATCCCCACCTTGGCGCAGATCTCCCAGAACTCCTGGTCGTTCACGCCTTTGTGATTCTGGTCCCAGTCGCGGTAGTGGTGGATGAACTCGGTGACCTTCTCCTTGGTCTCGCCTTCGGTCTTGTCCTTGATGTGGTTGGCGACCTCGACGAGCTTCTCTTTCGGCGTGTCCTTGATGCCGTATTGCTCGAGGCGCGCGGCGACGGCGTGGGTGCCGGTGTGTTTGCCGAAGACGAAGCGGCGCTCGCGGGCGAGCGTCTCGACCTGGATGGGTTCGTAGGTGAGGGTGTTCTTGATGACGCCGTCGGTGTGGATGCCCGATTCGTGGGTGAAGGCGTTGTAGCCGGTGATGGGCTTGGTGATGGCAAGGGGCACGCCCGAGTATTCTTCGACCTTCTTGGAAACAGCGTGGATCTGGTCGAGCTTGATTCCGGTGCGGTGGTCGTACAGCAACTCCAGCGCCATGACGACCTCTTCGAAGGGGGTGTTGCCGGCCCGCTCCCCCAAGCCTCCGAAGGTGGTGTTGACGCATTGGACACCCTCCTCGAGCGCCGCCATGTTGAGTGCGGTGGCCATGCCGAAGTCGTTGTGGATGTGGACACCTTCTTCGACGCCGTGCTTGGCGGCGGGGACGCGTTTGCGGACCTCTTTGAGCCACCAGTGCATGGCGGTGGGGGTCATGACGCCGACCGTGTCACAATAGAGGATGCGTTCGGCGCCGGCGTCGATGGCGGCGTTGTAGATGCGTTCGACGAGGCCCCAGTCGCTGCGGACCGTGTCTTCGGTGACGAAAGTGGTCTTGAGACCGTGGTCGACCGCATATTCCACCGCGTCGACGGCGGTCTCGATGGCTTTCTCTTCGCTCATCTTGAGCTTGTACTTGAGGTGGACGGGGGAGGCGGCGATAAACGCGGCGCATTCGTCGACGTCGGCTTTCAAACAGGCGTCGATGTCGCCGCGGATCGTGCGCGCCGCACCCAACACGGAGGCTTCGAGCCCTTGTTCGGTGATCTTCTTGACTGCTTTCACCTCGCCGTTCGAGACGGCGGGGATGCCGACGTTCATGACGTCGACGCCGATGTCGGAGATGAGCCGGGCGAGTTCGACCTTCTCTTCGATGGTGAAGTAGACGCCTGGCGTCTGTTCCCCGTCGCGCAGGGTCTCGTCCCAGAAGACGACCTTCTCGGGAAGGTTGCGCTCGAGGGGGGCTTCGACGTTGTAGTTGTGGACGAGGGGTTCTTCGGCCATGGCGTTGCCTCCGGGACGGGGTGAGCCGGACACCGGTCAAATAGGTTGAGACGGACCAGCATGGATGGGGTCACAGATCGAGGGGTCTAAAGGAGAAATAGACCGGAGAGTGGGCAAAATCAGAACCACATCTGGACGGTTCAATGCCTCGGCCCGACCACGCCCTTCCCCACTTCGGGCGCCTCGACCAACCGCAACTTCCGCGCCATGGTCTTCGCCCGCCCTTCGGCGAGCGCGATGGAGTGCTCCATGATGATGCGGGCGATGTCCTGGCCGGTCGCCTTCTCGAGCCCTTCGAAGCCGGGTGAGGAATTGACCTCCATCACCAAGGGACCGTGGTCGGAGTAGATGAGGTCGACGCCGGCGATGTCAAGGCCGATGATGCGCGCCGCGTCCACCGCCATCCGCTTCGACTTCGCATCGAGCTTGAACAACGTACCGGTCCCGCCGCGGTGGATGTTGGAGCGGAACTCGCCGACGTCGGCCTGGCGCTTCATCGCCGCGACCACCTTGCCCCCCACCACCAAGACCCGCACGTCGGAGCCTTTCGACTCTTCGATGTATTCCTGCAACAGGATGCGCTCGCCCTTGGAGTGGAAGGTCTCCGCGATGGAGCGCAACGAGTTCATCGAATCGGCGATCATGACCCCGACGCCACGCATCCCGCGTAGCAGTTTGATGACCACCGGCGGTTCACCGATGAGCTTGATGGCTTGCTTGATGTGCTTCGGATCGTGCAACACCACCGTACGCGGAACCGGGATGCCGCGGTCGGCCAAACGGCGGAGCCCCCAGAACTTGTCGCGCGAGGTCAGCAACCCGTAGGTGCCGTTCAACACCGGCACACCGGTGTTCTCGAGATGGTTCACCACGGTGATCTCGAGGTCCTGGATGCCGGAGCCGCGCCGAACGAGCGCCACATCCGTTTTCGGGAACGGCCGGCCCTGGTAGTGGATGCCCCGCGTGCCCGGGCCGAGCATCAGGTCGCACTCGATGGGGTCGATGCGCGAGAACTTGTGCCCCATCTCGACCGCGGTCGCCCGGAAGCGGCGCAGGGAGTGGTTCGTGCGGTCGTGGGAGAGGGCGACGATGTGCATGGAGGCCGAGGCGGCTGGAGGGACGGAGTGTTTGAGCTTGTCGGTCTTGGGGTCGTCTTGAGGCCCATTCACCAGAGCCTACACTTGTATTCCCTCCACGACCTGCCCCCGCCGTGACCCTTAAGCCCGCTCAGGGACAGAGTACGGTACCATGCCATATCCGAAGAACAAGACCCTCGACCATGGCGACCAGATCAAGGACGACGACAAGTACGAGGCGCTCCGCCGCAAGGGCTACAGCAAGGAGAAGGCGGCCCGCATCGCCAACGAAGGCAAGAGCGGCAGCAAGAAGGGCGGCAAGGCCGAAGGGTACGAGGAATGGTCGAAGGAGGACCTGGAGAAGAAGGCCAGCGAGGTCGGCATCGAAGGCCGCAGCGACATGGACAAGAAGGAGCTCATCTCGGCGCTCCGCAACCACTGATCCACTCCCTCCTCCCAGAGACAAGACGTGTCGATCAGCGCGCGTAGGACGCCATGAGCGCGAGTGTCTTCCGTTCCTCGGGCCATAGGCCCGGGACGGCGGGCGCTTCCTTCACCCGCTCCCACAACGAGCCGTCGAGGTAGGCGGCGGGCACGACCGGGTGGATGTAGCTCTTCTTGCAGACTGCCGGCGTGTGCTCCAATTCGTCGGCGACCTCGTCCAGCGCTTCGCGCACCACCGCCATCCCTTCTTTCTCGTCGTCCGGCGGGTCGCGGTCGAGAAGACGGTCCAGCATCAACGTGGTCGCCGCCCAGGTGCGGAAGTCCTTGGCGCTGAACGGCCCGTCCATGGTCTCGCGCAGGTAGCGGTTGATGTCTGCGGAGCCGACCTCGCGCACCGCGCCTTCCGCGTCCCGGTATTCGAACAACCGTTCCCCCGGGAGCTCCTGGCACGCCTTGACGACGGCGGCGACACGCGGGTCGTCCAGGGTCACCTCATGTTCCTTCCCGCCTTTTCCGGGAAAAGACAGGCGTAGGCTGCGCGATGTCACGTCGACGTGGTCGTCCTTGATGGTCGCCACACCGTAGGAGCCGTTGTCGTCGGCGTAGCGCTTGCTCCCGATGCGGACGAAGGTCCGTTCCATGATGCGCACGATGGCGGCGACCACCTTGTCGCGGCCGAGCCCGGGGCGCGAGAGATCGGCCTGCAACGCCTCCCTGAGCCCAGGAAGAGCTTGGCCGAACGCCTCGAGCCGGGTGAACTTGGCGGAATCCTGGGAATCACGCCACTCGTCATGGTAGATGTATTGTTTGCGCCCCTTGTCGTCCACTCCGGTCGCTTGCAGGTGCCCGGAAGGATCGGGACAGATCCAGACATGGGTCCAGGCGGGCGGGATGGCGAGCGCGTCGATCCGCTCCCGGTCGGCCGCGGAGACAGGACGGCCCTCCGCGTCCAAATAACGGAACCCTTCGCCGTGGCGGTGCCGACGGAGGCCCGGCTCATTGGAGGAGACTTGTGTCAGGGCCTTGTCTGTCATGGGTCACCAGGGCAGGGGTCTGGGTCACCTTTTTCGTCGCACGCACATATGTGCGTCATGGTCGAGGACGGTCGTGACGGCGTACCTGTCCGGCATCCCGGGGGTCGCCACGTCTGCCATGTCCGCCGCGCCTCCTGGTCCGCACGGGAGGGGCCGGGGGAGCACTAGTTGCCGCGACCGGCCTCCGTCTCACCTCGTGCACTCCGAAACCCTCAAAGCGGACCCCCTTCTCGCCTTGGCTGTGTTCAACAATCCGCCGGACGAGGAGATCGCCGAGCGGCTGCGGAGCATCCGGACCATCGCCGTGGTCGGCATCTCCGAGAAACCGTATCGGGATTCCTATGGCGTGGCGGAGTACCTGGACGAGGCGGGCTACACGATCGTCCCCGTGAACCCCCACATGGAGATGTGGGAGAGTCACCAATGTTTCCCCGACCTGGAGACGGCCCAGCGGGCGACGCGGCGCGTCGGCAAGAGCATCGACATGATCGATGTATTCCGGCGGCCGAGCGCGGTCAAAAGCGTCGTCGACCAGGCCTTGGGACTCAAGATCCCGGCGCTCTGGTTCCAGCTCGGGGTCATCGATTGGGACGAGGCGCACCGCGCGGTCGACCATCATGTCTGGACCGTCATGGACCGGTGCCTGGCGGTCATGCACCGCAAGCTCATCGGGGCGCCGAAGGGCCACTGAGCGGGTTCAGTACGCCTTGAGGAACCATTCCTTCTCGAACTCTTCGTAGGCCTTGTGCGAAAGCGCCGGGTTGGACTTCTTCGCGTCACCGAGCCGGAGCCGTGGTGTCTTGCCGTAGTCGTGGCCGGGGCAGATGACGTGGTCGTCCGTGAACGCCTTCTTGAACCACTGCAGGCTCGCCCACATGGTCTCCTTCGAGCCGGTCGGAAAATCGCAGCGGCCGGCGGTCTCGCAGAACAGGAAATCCCCTGTGAAAAGCAGGTGACCCACCTGGTACGTGAGGCCGCCGGCGGTGTGGCCTGGCGTGCTGTGCACCTCGATGGGAAGACCCCCCGTTTTGAGGGTCTCGCCGCCCTCGAGGCGCGTCACCGTGATACCGGTGTCTTCCAATGCGTCTGCGTCGTTCTCGTGGATGCGCACCGCCGCTCCGGTCTCCTCGGCGAGCCGCGGTGCGCCTTCGACGTGGTCGAAGTGGCCGTGGGTGTGCAGGATGTGCGCCAGGTCGGCATCCCACCGGTCCAAGACGGAGAGGATGCGGTCGACGCCGAAGGCGGGGTCGATGCAGGCGGCCTTGCGTGTCTCAGGGTCGGCGACGAGGTAGACGAAGTTCTCGTGGGGGCCGAGCCGGAGCTGGGCGAAGAGGGGTCCGGGCCGTTCGGGATCGTCGATGACGGTCTCGCGGTCGGAAAAATCGGGGGGCGCCATCGGGAGCGCGGATGCGGGACGACGGGATGAGCGTTTTGCAAGGGTCGTACGGCCGGTCTCCGATGGCGGGTCGTGGGGCGCGTCGGCCCGCCAGTTGGATCAGCGGTAGACGGAGTACTGGTTGATGAGCGCGAGAAGCTTCTTCTCGACCTCGGGTCCGTAGATGCCCTCGGCGGCCTTCTCGCGTACATAGTCGCGCGCTTCATTGATGCCCAGACGGGAACCCTTCGAAAGCAGGGTCTGCGCGATGGGCAGCACACGCTCTTCAGGGAGTTCGTGCGCGCGGAGCAGGTCTTCCACGTCGTAGCGGAAATAGTTCTCCCGGCCTTTGTGCAGCATGTTGCTGCGTTGGCGGGATTCCCGTGTCTGACGATTGGCTTCGTTGTGTTTCACCGTGAACCCTTTCGGCTGAGGCCGGGGTCCGCGACGGCGAGTTCTTCTGCGCCCCATGGTAGGAAAGCACCCGTGTGGGATTATAAATAAACTTGTCGATTGCGACGACTCATAAGGGGCAGCGCCAGCCGCTTTCTGTGCAACAAGGCCCTTTATTCGGCGCCGTCTCCTGTTGCCGTCGTTCTCCCGAGAAGCCCCGGCTCACACCCGACGCCCGTCGGGAGGCCGCCGCGTCCGCTTCAGCGGGCTCCCGCAGACCGGGCACTCGCCGGCAGGCGTGGCCGCCTCCGGATAGCGGCCGCAGCCCGTGCAGCGGACGTGCCAGACCACTTCCGAACGGATCGCCCGACCGGTCGCTGGCCGTGCCGCCACACCGAGCCGCCTGGCGACGTTCTGGACCGCGAGGTCGTCGCTCCACACTTCGGCCCCCTCGGGCGCATCCAGGGCCGCGGCGAGGACGTCCACGTCGGTTACGGAGAGCACCGCAAGGTCGCCCGACACACGCGCCGCCTCCCGCACCCGCTCCCGCGCCACGGACGACGGCATGACCAGTACGAGTCCGGCGTCCAATTGGCGCTCCAGGGACCGCCCCGTCGGCCCCCCAGGGCGCACCTCGTCGCGCACCCGCTCAGGGGCGACGAACCGGGTCGAAGACCCCCCGGAAGCGCCGCTCTGGGCAGGCCCCAACCCCGCCAACACCGCCCCGGTGTCGAGCACCACCGTCCGCCCCGTGCCCCCCGCTCCGGGCGCCGCGTCCGCCATGGCGCCTTCGAATCAATACCCTTATAATAGGCCATCGGGTACAGCGGCGTGTCCGGCCCCTTCTGTTGCGCTTATAAGCCGAGGGGGCCAGCAACATCCCGGGTCGAAGGCCCTTCCCGGCGCCCCTTCCGGCGCCGTCCGTCACCCGCTTCTCACGAGAGGAAAAGAAATGGTCGCCAAGTCCCAGGTAGGCTCCGATTACGGGGCCGATCGCATCCAGATCCTCGAAGGTCTCGAGGCGGTGCGCAAGCGTCCCGCGATGTACATCGGCAGCACCGATGCGCGGGGTCTCCACCACTGCGTCTACGAGGTCGTGGACAACTCCATCGACGAGGCGCTCGCCGGCTATTGTGACCAGATCGAGGTCGTCCTCCGTGACGACGGCGGCGTCGAGGTGCGCGACAACGGTCGTGGCATCCCGTCCGACATCCACCCGAAGTACAACCGGCCGACCCTCGAGATCGTCCTCACGGTGCTGCACGCGGGCGGCAAGTTCGAGAAGGGGGCCTACAAGGTCTCCGGTGGTCTACACGGCGTCGGCGTCTCCTGCGTGAACGCCTTGTCGAAACGCCTCGAGGCGTGGGTACACCGCGACGGCAAAGAGTACCACATGGCGTTCGAGCGCGGCAAGCCGCAAGGCGAGATGCAGAGCCAGCCCATCTCGAGCTCGATGCGGAGTGACCTCGGCGAGACCGGGACGCTCATCATCTTCTGGCCCGACGACGAGATCTTCGAGGGCACCCACTACGATCATCACACGCTCAAGAACCGCCTGCGCGAGCTGGCGTTCCTCAACAAGGACGTCCGCATCCGGCTGAAAGACGAGCGCACGGACGGCACCCACGAGGACGAGACGTTCCATTACGAGGGGGGCATCCAGGAGTTCGTCACCTGGATCAACCGCAAGCGCAGCGTCATCCACCCCGAGGTCATCCATTTCGAGATGGAGCGCGAGGGCGTCATCCTGGAGGTGGCGATGCAGTACACCGACGGCTACAACGAGTCGGTCACCAGCTTCGCCAACAACATCGCCACCATCGAGGGTGGCACCCACCTGTCCGGTTTCAAGGCCGCCTTGACGCGCGTCCTCAACGACTACGCGCGCAAGAACAACATGCTCAAGGAGAAGGACCTGGCGCTCACCGGAGAGGACGTGCGCGAGGGCCTCACCGCCATCATCTCGGTCAAGGTCCCCGAGCCGCAGTTCGAGGGCCAGACCAAGACCAAGCTCGGCAACTCCGATGTCCGTGGCCTCTCTGAATCGCTCACCGCCGAGAACCTCCAGGTCTTCCTCGAGGAGACCCCGAGGGCGGCCCGCATCATCATCGACAAGGCGTCCCAGGCGGCCCGGGCCCGTGATGCCGCCCGCAAGGCGCGCGAGCTGACCCGAAGGAAGGGCCTGCTCGATTCGATGAGCCTGCCCGGCAAGCTCGCCGACTGTTCGACCCGCGACCCGACCCGCTCGGAGATCTTCGTCGTCGAGGGCGATTCCGCCGGCGGCTCGGCCAAACAGGGCCGCAACCGGGAGATCCAGGCCATCCTGCCGCTCCGGGGCAAGATCATCAATGTCGAGAAGGCGCGGCTGGACAAGGTCCTGAAGAACGCGGAGATCCAGACGCTCATCACGGCGCTCGGCACCTCCATCGGCGACGAGTTCGACATCACCAAGGCGCGGTACCACAAGATCGTCATCATGACGGATGCCGATGTCGACGGGGCGCACATCCGCACGCTCCTTCTCACGTTCCTCTACCGCTATATGCGCCCGCTCATCGAGCAGGGCTACATCTACATCGCCCAACCGCCGCTCTACAAGATCAAGAAGGGCAAGGTGGAGCGGTACGCTTACACCGAGGCGGAGCGGGTGCGGATGATCAAGGAGCTCGCCGAGACGGGGAGCGAGAAGGTCCACCTCCAGCGCTACAAGGGTCTTGGTGAGATGAACCCGAGCCAGTTGTGGGAGACCACCATGGACCCGGAATCCCGGATCCTGTTGCGTGTCACGATCGATGACGCGGTGACCGCCGACGCCCTCTTCGAGATGTTGATGGGCGAAGAGGTCGAGCCGCGTCGCAATTTCATCATGGAGCATGCCTTGGAGGTGAGCAACCTTGACGTCTGAGGATGTCCCCGAAGAGACGCCCGGAGGCGCGCCGGAGGACGCGGAGGGCAAGACGCACGGGACCGACCAGGAAGGCCCCGGCGGACCACCGGTCAACCCGACCGAGTCCGACTTCAATCCCAACCTGAAGCCGCGGCCCATCGAGCAGGAGCTCAAGACCGCCTATCTCGATTATTCCATGAGCGTCATCGTGGGGCGTGCCATCCCGGACGTCCGCGACGGCCTCAAGCCGGTCCATCGTCGCATCCTCTACGCGATGAAGGACCTGGGGCTGACGCACACGCAGTCGTACAAGAAATCGGCCCGTGTCGTCGGTGAAGTGCTCGGTAAATACCACCCGCACGGCGACTCGGCGGTCTATGACGCCATGGTGCGCATGGCCCAGGATTTCAGCCTGCGCTATCCGCTCGTCGACGGCCAGGGGAACTTTGGTTCGGTCGACGGCGATTCCGCTGCCGCCATGCGGTACACGGAAGCCAGGCTCGCCAAGATCGCCTCCGAACTCCTCGAGGACCTGGAGAAGGAGACGGTCGATTTCGTCGAGAACTTCGACGGCACGCTCGAGGAGCCGTCGGTCATGCCCGCCAGGCTCCCGAACCTGCTGCTGAACGGTTCGGACGGCATCGCGGTGGGGATGGCGACCAAGATCCCGCCCCACAACCTGACCGAGGTGTGCGACGGCATCATCCGCCTCATCGACCAGCCCGAGGCGACGGTCCCCGAGCTCATGGAACACGTCAAGGCGCCCGATTTCCCCACCGGTGGCATCATCTGCGGAACGGCCGGTATCTATTCCGCCTACATGACCGGCCGTGGCCGCGTCGTCGTGCGCGCCAAGGTCGAGGTCGAGGAGCGCGGTGCGGACCGCGAGGCCATCATCGTCACGGAACTGCCCTACCAGGTCAACAAGGCCAACCTGCTCATCTCCATCGCCAACCTGGTGAAGGAGAAGCGGATCGAAGGCATCTCTGACCTGCGCGACGAGTCGGACCGGCACGGCATGCGGGTCGTCGTCGAGCTCAAGAAGGGCGCCATCGCCGACCTGGTCCTGAACCAGTTGTACGCCCACACGACCATGCAGACGTCGTTCGGTGTGCTCAACCTGGTGCTCGACAAGGGCCAGCCGAAGGTGATGGACCTGCGTGAGACGATCCAGGCCTACATCGGCCACCGCGAGGACGTCGTCACCCGCAGGACGCAGTACGAGCTGCGCAAGGCGGAGGAGAAGCTCCACCTGCTCGAGGGCTATCTCATTGCCCTCGACAACATCGAGGCGGTCATCGCCCTTATCCGGGGCAGCGAGAGCCCGGAGGTCGCCAAGCACGGCCTGATGGAGCGCTTCCGGCTGAGCGAGCTGCAGGCGAAGGCCATCCTCGACATGCGGCTCTCGAAGCTCACCAGCCTCGAGGTCGACCAGGTCAAGAAGGACCACGAGGAGACGACGGCGTTCATCGAGCGTTGCAAGGAGATCCTCGGCGACCGCGGTGAGCGCATGAAGATCATCCGGGAAGAGGTCGTCGCCCTGCGGGACAAGTACGGCGACGCCCGCCGCACCGAGATCACCGAGTCGGAGACCGACATCATCGACGAGGACCTCATCCCGCGCGAGCATGTCATCGTCACGATGACCCGCGACGGCTACATCAAGCGCCTGTCGATGGACACCTATCGCGCCCAGCACCGCGGCGGCAAGGGCCTGCGCGGGCTCACCACGAAACAGGAGGACCAACCGGTCCTGCTCTTCACGGTGCACAGCCACGACTGGGTCATGTTCTTCACCGACCAGGGCCGTGTCCACTGGTTGAAGGGCTACCGCATCCCCGAAGGCTCGAGACAATCGAAGGGCAAGGCCATCGTCAACCTCCTGGAAGGGTTGCAGCCCAACGAACGCATCCTCACCGCCATCTCCACCTCCGAGTTCCCGGCCGACCGCTACGCCTTCTTCACGACGAAGAACGGCACCGTCAAGCGGACGCAGCTGTCGGCGTTCAAGAACGTCCGCACGGCCGGCGTCAAGGCCATCGTGCTCGACGAGGACGATGAGCTCATCGACGTGCGTTGGACCGACGGCGAGAAGTATGTCTTCCTGGCGTCCAAGAACGGCCAGGCGGTCACCTTCCGTGAGGAGGACGTCCGTGTCATGGGCCGTGTCTCGCGCGGTGTGCGCGGCATGCGGCTGAGAAAAGGCGACGAGGTGGTCTCGCTCGCGGTCTTCCCGGCCATCGACATGGCCGGCGAGGACAACGGCGAGGAGGCCCCCGAGGCGGAGCCCGTGGAGTCGGCCGAAGAGCCCGAGGAGGGCGAGGGCCGCCGCATGACCGAGGAGGAGGGGCCCTATGTGCTCACCTTGTCGGAGAACGGTTTCGGCAAGGCGACACCGCTGAGAGAATACCGCCTGACGCGCCGCGGCGGCCTTGGGGTCAAGAACTTCAAGGTGGCCAAAAAGACCGGTCCGGTCGCCGCCGTGCGTGCCGTGGTCGGGGACGAGGACATCCTGCTCCTTACCACCTCCGGCATGATGGTGCGGACCAGCGTCGACCAGATCCGGGTCACGGGTCGGGCGGCGTCCGGCGTCATCGTCATGCGCATGGGTGAGGACGACCGACTGCGGGACGTCGCGCTCGTGCCGCCCGCGGAGGAGGGGCCGACCGAAGAGCTCCGGCCGCCGCCTTCGGACGTGCCGCCGTCGTCCGGTGAGGACGTGAGCTTCGAGGACACCGAGGTCGAGGCGGGCACCGAGCCGGGGCCGATCTAGCCTCACAGGTCCTTGTCGCGCGGGTAGACCAGTCCGGTGCCTGAATCCTCGCCGCGGCGTAGGCGTCGGGCGCTCGCCCACATCGTGTAGGCGATGAGCACCACGCTTGGCGTCGCCATGAGGTAGCCGAAGAGGAGGGAGCGTTCCTCGCGGTCGATGTAGCGCATCGAGACCGCGACCTGGCTGGTCTGGTTGTCGAGCGGGAGCTCCTCGTCGCGGGGCTCGGACGAGAACAGCATGAGGACCCAGCGGTTCTCGCCGTCGGCGGTCCAGTCGAACGTGTAGTCGCCGGTGACGTTGAAGCGTGTGTAATGGTCGACATAGGCGACGGTGCCGTCCAGTTCGAAGCCGTAGAGCGTGGCGTTGTGGCTGCGGGTGGTGAGGTTCTCGAAGTCGACGAGAAGGACGTGGACGGGGGGGCCTTCGATGACGGTGACGTTGACCGTGATGCGTTCACCTTCGGCGACGGGTTCGATGAAGTCGACGCCGGGGTCGCCGGGGGCGACGGCGAACTTCGGGTGCGGGGTGGGGAGCGTGCGCTCGGTCTCTTCGGGTTGGTAGTAGACCGCCGCGAAGAGGGCGCCGAAGACGGCGAAACCGAACAGGACCGAGAGCAACCGGAACATCCGCCTGTCGCGCTCAGGGGTCCGGCTTGATAAGCGTTCGGAGGGAGGAACGGATCTGGGCGGGGACCGTCCGGCGGTGACGCACGTCCCATGGGGAAGATGCTCTGGCCGAGACGGCAGGGCGGATGGTCCGCGTGGTGGTTCCATCAAAATGCATAAATAAAACCAGCCGGCACCGGGCGTACCGCATCCTGGAGGTCTTGGGTCTTGGCGTCGGAGTTCGGCAGCATCGGACAAGCGCTCCTCTACGGGTCGCTCGCCGTCTCACCGCTCATGCTGCTGGTCTTCCGGCCGCGCCTCATGGGTGGGGGTCTTTTCGGGAACATGTGGCGCATGTTCACCGATTACTGGCTGCATTTCCTCCTTTTCGCGGTCATCTACTGGCAGAAGAACTTCGTCGATGAACTGAACGACCCGATCCGGGGGATCTTCGGCGATTTCACGCATCTCATCTGGGCCATCGAGGGGCCGGCGGTGGTCTACATCCAGGAGCTCTTCGAGTTCCGATGGCTCACCATGGCGCTCAATTTCAATTATCTCTTCGCCTACATCTTCCTCAATTATTTCAGTGTCATCTTGGCCGCTTATGCCGATGACCGGGAGCTCGCCAACAAGCTGGCGCTCAACTATTTCGTCATCTATCTCCTGTCGGTGCCGTTCTACATCTTCTTCAACGTGCAGATCACGTCCGACTACATCGCGGGTCTGAAGGCGTTGCTCTATCATTCCAGTGGTGATTATCTCGCCTTCTTCTCGGCCGCCGACCCGCTCGACAACGCCTGGCCGAGCCTGCACATGGGCATCCCGTACGGCCTGTTCCTCCTGATGTACTGGACGATGAAGAAGCGGGGCCACACCCTCTTCACCTGGCGCTACCGCGCTTTCCTCTGGGTCATCATCGCGGAGCTGTTCATCTTCGCCTTCTCGATCCTCTACCTCGGCATCCACTGGATCACCGACATCCCTGGTGGTCTCCTCGTCGGTCTCCTGGGAGCGCTCATCGTCGAGGAGATCCATGAGGGCTTCTTCTCGACGGGGTATGGTTGGGCCGACCGCATCAAGCGACGTGCCGTCCGCTTTGGGCGGTGGGTCTTGCGGCGACCGGCCGAGACCTCCTAGTCGGTGGCGTCCACGACCACCGCGTCCTCGAAGCGGCGCCGCCATGCCGTGAAGGCCGTCTCGTCTTCGGTCTGCAGGAAGACCACGGGCGCGCCCGGGCCGGTGACACTCGCCGCGACGAGCGCCAACGCGGCCTCGGGCAGGCGTTCGGCGTCGAGGATGACGAGCACGCCGCTTTCGAGCCGGGTGCCCTTCGTCGTCAACCGCTCCGTCACCTCCTGGTCGGTCTCGCGCATGGCGTCCAACGAAGGCGGCGGCAGACGGCCGGTGCCGAGGAGCGGCACGCGGTGCGCCGAGCGTGTCCGGTCCATCTCGGCAAGACGCAGCCGATAGACGAAATCGCGCTCCTCCTGCACCCGTCCCTCCGCCTTCTCGCGGTCGCGGCGGATGGAGACGATCGGTTCGTCCTTGTCGATCTGGACGATGTCCCCGACATCGGCATCGCTTCGCCACAATGCGGCGGCGAAAGCGCCATCGAGCCGGAGGGGCCGTCGGTCCTCGTCGGTGGCAAGGAGCAGTTCGAGGGTCGGCGGGGGCACCGAGACGGTGCCGCGTGCGGGCGAAAGGCGTTCGATGCGTCCCTCGAACACCTTCTTGAGCATGCGCACGCGCAGATGCACCGCCTCGCGCAGGAGGGCCATCGTCTCGACCACGGGATCGGAGCCGAGGAGGACGAGACCGGCGTCGCGGAAGATGGCGTCCATGGCGAGACCGTCGGCGATCTTCTGTGCGCGTGCGCGTGCCGCGGCGCGTCCCGACCGCATGATGAGCGGTCCGCGCGCGCCACCGGACACCGCCTCCGCCTCGGGGAGGTCGGGTCCTTCCGGCCCTTCTCCCTCATCGGTCTCCGGCACCGGGGTCGTCCCCTCTTCCAGGACCGAGGCGTGCTCCGAGGGCGCCATCGTTCCTCCTCAAGGGGACCGCGCCTACAAGAGCCTTGGCAGCCCGGGAAGGGGGTCATGCCGCGCTCGAACAAGAAGATCGGGGCATGGGTGGGGCGTCAACCTCGGTCTCGCTGTTCATTCCTCGGGCCGACCGTCCCCACAGGGTGAACGGTCCGTCCGGGTGAACGATTCCTTCAAGTCGGAGGACGCCCTCCCGGATGTCTGTCCTTGTCCGCTCTCCGACCTCATGATGCGACGACCGTCCAACGGGACCGTGCGGTCGACGACGCCACACTCCTGGCGCGGCTCGACGAGGCGCGCGCCCGCACATGGCGGCTCGTGCAGCCGCTCGGTGAGACAGATTGGCGCACGCCCCAGCTTCCCGTGCTCGGGCCCATCGCGTGGGACCTGGGACACATGACCACCCAGTGGGACCTCTGGCTCGTGCAGACGCTCGCGGGACGACCGGAGGCGCGGCCGGGCATGAACGACACCTATGACGCCTATCGCAATCCACGGCCGACGCGCAGCGGTCTGCCGCTTCTTTCCAAGACGGAGGCGTTGCGGTTCTCCGACGAGGTGCGGGCGCGGGTCGCCGAGGTGCTCGTCGACACATCCGAGGAGGAGCGCACGGGGCCGCTCTGGGCGGGGCGTTTCGTGCATTCGATGATGGTGCTGCACGAGTATCAGCACGATGAGACGATCTTGCAGGGCTTGCAGTGCATCCCGCCGGAGCGCTACACGTTCCCCGACCCGCGGCCGAGGCGGGAGGCGGTCGGCGGGACCCGCCACGAAGCGGAGTGGGTGACGGTCCCGGGGGGGCCGTTCCCGATGGGGGTGCCGCGCCAGCCGGGCACCTACGACAACGAATGGCCGCCGCACACGGTCGAGGCGGAGACGTTCCAGATGGCCCGTCATCCGGTCACGAACGGCGACTGGCTCCGCTTCATGGCCGATGGGGGCTACGACAGACAGGACCTGTGGCATCCGGACGGCTGGCGGTACCGCTGCGACCAGGGACTCACCTGTCCGCTCCATTGGCGGCAGGGGGACGACGGCTGGGAGCGCAAACGGATGGACCGCTGGGTACCGGTCGACCCCGACGAGCCGGTCGTCCATGTCTCGTGGTACGAAGCGGACGCCTATGCCCGTTGGGCGGGACATCGTCTTCCCACCGAGGCGGAATGGGAGAAGGCGGCCACCTGGGATCCAAATACAGAGACCAAGCGAGCTTGGCCGTGGGGCGAGGCGCGACCCGAGCCAGCGCTGGCGAACCTCGACCACGGCGCCTGCGGGCCGGAACCGGTCGGCAGCCGTCCCGATGGACGCTCCCCGCTCGGCGTCGAAGGGCTCATCGGCGACGTATGGGAGTGGACATCGAGCGATTTCCACCCCTATCCTGGTTTCGTGGCGTTCCCCTACGAGGACTACTCAGCCAAGTTCTTCGGCGACAACTACAAGGTGTTGCGGGGCGGCTCCTGGGCCAGCCGACCCGGACTCGCGTTGGGCACGTTCCGCAACTGGGACCTCCCGGTCCGCCGGCAGGTCTTCGCCGGTCTGCGGCTCGTCCGTGACACGGCGGGGAAGAACACATGACGCGCCTCATCACCGGAGACCGGACGGACGACGATTCGATCGCACGCCTCGACGACCCGGACCTCGCCAAGGACGTCGCGGCCGGTCTGAGCGCGGGTCAGAAGACCTTGCCGTCGAAATATTTCTACGATGACGAAGGATCGCGTCTCTTCGAGGTCATCTGCGGGCTCCCCGAATATTATCTCACGCGGGCCGAGCGCGCCATCCTCGAGCGCCATGCCGACGACATCG
This sequence comes from Methanobacteriota archaeon, assembly GCA_019347805.1. Classification (GTDB taxonomy): domain Archaea; phylum Thermoplasmatota; class E2; order JACPAO01; family JAHWKR01; genus JAHWKR01. Next base: position 78,953 of record JAHWKR010000005.1, on the reverse strand, counting down.
TCGGCGACCTCGAGCCGGACGCGCGCCTCGTAGAACTCGGTGCCGGTTCGGCGACCAAGACGCGGCTCCTCATCGACGCCCTCGTGCGCAGACAAGGCGGTGTCGTCTATTGTCCCATCGACATCAGCGCGCAGGCGATGCGCGTCGCTGAGGAGAACGTCAAGGCGGCCTTCCCCAGCGGCGTCGTCTTCAAGGGCGTCATCGGGGAGTACCGTGACGCCCTCGGCCGGTTGAGCACCATGGACCAGCACCAGAAGCTCGTCCTCTTCCTCGGCAGCAGCATCGGCAATTTCACGCTCGCCGGGGCGACGCGATTTCTGGCGGCGATCCACGATGGCATGGGACCAAGGGACCGCCTGCTCGTCGGGCTCGACCTCGCCAAGTCCCCGGAGACGCTCGTGCGCGCCTACGATGACGCGCAAGGTGTCACGGCGGCGTTCAACAAGAACCTTCTTGTGCGCCTCGCGCGGGAACTCGATGCCGATTTCGATCTCGATGCGTTCCGGCACGAGGCGCGATGGGACCCGGTCGAGTCGCGCATCGAGATGCATCTGGTGTCGACGCGCAGACAGACCGTCCACATCGGCCGCCTTGGGCTCGATGTGGAGTTCGAGGAGGGGGAATCCATCCACACCGAGAACTCCTACAAGTACACGCCCGGGATGGTGGCGCGTATGGTCCGCGAGAGCGGGTTCCGGGAAGAACGCATGTGGACAGACCCCGAGGGGCGCTTCGCGCTCCGTCTGCTCGCCCCTGCCTGAGGTGTCCAGATGTGCCGACATGTCGCCTATGTGGGGCCGCCGGTGCCCATCGCCGCGGTCGTCCTCGACCCGCCGCACTCTCTCGAGCATCAGGCCTTCGCCGCCCGGGAGCTCATCTCGGGGAGCGTCGCCGCGGACGGCTTCGGGGCCGGCTGGATGCCGGTGCCGGATGGAGACATCGCCACGGGGCCCGCCCTCTACACGAGCGTCCTGCCCGTCTGGGCCGACCGGAGCTTCCGTTCTGTCGCGGCACGTGTCCGAAGCGGGCTTGTCGTCGCGAACGTACGGAACGCCACCGAGGCCGGCACCACCGACCACGCCAACGTCCACCCGTTCACCCACGAGGACTATCTTTTTTCCCACAACGGTTTCATCGAGGATTTCGCGACGACCATGCGCCGCACCCTGCGCGCCCGCCTCAGCGACGCCCATTATGCCGGATTGCGGGGCATGACCGAATCGGAGACCCTCTTCCGTCTGCTCATGACGCGTATCGACGAGGGCCGCGGATTGGTCGATGCGCTCACGACCACCCTCGAAGAGACGATCGCCCTCGCCGACGGGCTCGGCAAGGAGGCGCAGCTCAACCTGATCGTCTCCGATGGCCGGCATGTCGTCGCGACGCGTATGTCGAACCGTGACGAGAGCAATTCGCTCTACGTCGCGAGCGACACCGCGCGGTTCCCAGATGGGCATCTTGTCGCCTCCGAGCCGTTGGACGACGACCTGGGGTGGCGCAATGTCGATGATGGGGCGGTCGTCGTCCTCGATGCGCGTGCCGGTGTGCAGATCAACGTGCCGCGACGGGTCCGTGACGCCCCGGTTTGAGTCGCCGCCGGCAGATGCCTCTGGTACGGCCGGACCTACGACCTGAGGGTTACTTTAAAAACCAGGGGCGGACTGAAACGGCCCTGTGCCTTCTCAGACGTTGAGCCGGGGCAGCACGTTCATCCTGCTCCTGGTGCTTCTTGTCGCCCCGTTTCTGGCCGGTTGCACGAAGCCGGTCGGCGAACCCGACGGCGAGACCGGGCCATTGCGTTTCTTGCCGGGCCGGAGCGCCTATTGTGGCGGTGCCCCACCCGAGGGGGCGGCCTGCACGACCGACAACCCGGCGTTCGCCTTCGAGGTCGAGGTCCTCGGTTCGCCGTCGAACGTGGTCCGCGTCCTGCACGAATCCGGTGTCACGACCGAGGGTGACGCGGAGCTCGTCGTCGAGACGGGACGATTCCGGCTGCTCACCGATTATGAGTTGCGCGAGAACGCACCCGCTGACCGGAACTATCAGGTCGGCCTCGGCGCGCACGTCCAGGTGCTCGCTGGACTTTTGCCGATGTCGCTGGTTTTCGCCGAGGATGGTCGCCTCAAGGACGGCGAGAAGGACATCGAAGGCACCCTCACGATGACGGCGAAGAGCGGAGAGGCGACCCTCGAAGCGATCGCGCGACCGGTCATTGAAGGACCGGCACGCACTGGACGGCTCGTGCTCGTCTCCGGCGACGGGTTCTGGCCCCCGCAACGGATGAGCTACGAGGTGCAGGAGGACGATGAGGTGCGGACCGAGCACTACTACCGTGGTCCGGCACCGGAAGCGTTGCGCGAGGGCGACGCGCGACAGGACCGCAATCTCATCCGCCCGACGCCCGCCGTGCCGTGGACCTCGGGCCGTATGGAAGTGCCGAGGGTCCCGACGTTCCCTGCGGAGTTCACGGCGAACCGGACCTTCGAATCGTTCATCGAGGACGCCCGGGCGCTCTCGGCCGGGCTGGACGCCTGGGTCGAGGACCATCCGCAGTACCGGGTCGCGGCCTCGGCCTTCTTCGAGGTCGCGTTCGCCTTCTGGTCGGCAGAGCTGCGTGACGGCTGCGAGCGGGCGGCCTTCAGTGTACGCTATGAGGACGGCAACAAGACCCTTGATTCTTTCGACACGCGCACCGATTGCACCGACCCGCTCCTGGATCCCGCCGACGGCCCGGTCGCCATGTCCGACCCGTTGCGGCTGGTCGGACTGGCTGACGTCATCGGTCTCCAGGACCTCCAGCCACGGCTCGTGAGCTACACCGCCCCCTCGGAAGCGGGGCCGGTGCGTGTGCTCCCGAACGGCACCCGGACGAGCACTTCGGCCGACTGGAGTCTCCACTACAACACCATCGCGGAGTTCCACCAGGTCCACTGGATCGTCGAGCATGTCCTCTCCTCGGACCTTCCGGAGAGCGTCACCGGCGAGCAGACCATCAGGGCGCTCACGCCGGTGCAACGCTAGGACGATTCGACGAACCCACCAGACTGGTTAAAAGCCGCCCGAGGCTGGTGGATCTGTCGGGCCGCGTCCCGCACACTGACACCTGCAGAAGCGGTCCGGCCCCCAGCGTACTGGGGGCACCATCACCCTGGGACCTCCCGACCTCCGACCCGCACGACCCCGGCAAAGAGCACCTTGCCGGAACGAAACAACCGAGGTCCCAGGGGTCCTTCTTTTTCGCCTAGCGCAGCGGGAAGAGCCATGCGATGACGAACGGCACGGTGACGAAGATGAGCAGGTTGAGCGGTCCGCCGACGCGCATGAAGTCGCTGAAGCGATAATTGCCAGGGGCGTAGATCATCGTGTTCGTCTGGTATCCCACCGGTGTGAGCATCGACGTGCTCGACGCGAGCATGACCGCGAGGGCGAAGGGGCGGCCGTCGAGGCCGAGTCCGACGGCGGCGGTGACCGCGACCGGGAGCAGCAGGACGACGGCGGCGTTGTTCGAGATGACCTCGGTGATGAGGCCGGTCGCCGCGAAGACCACGATAAGGAAGAGCAACGGCGGAAGGTGCCCACCCACACCGACCAATCCCGTGGCGAGAAGACCTGCGGCGCCCGATTTGCCGAGCGCGATGCCGAGCGGGATGATGCCGGCAAGGAGCAGGATGATGTTCCAGTGGACGGCGTCGATGAACTCCTCGATGCGCAGGCAGCCGGTCAATACCATCGCGACGGCGCCACCCAGCGCGGCGGCGACGATCGAGGTCCAACCGAGGGCGGCGGTGAGGACGACGAGGGTGAGGATGCCGAGGGCGACAGCGATCTTGTCCTTGCGGAAATCGGTGCGCTCGCGCGCCCGGGTGAGATAGAAATCGGCGGCGTTCTCCAATCGCTCGATGGCGTCGGGATGCCCCTGGACAAGGAGTACGTCGCCCGCTTTGAGCCGCGTGTCCGCGAGCGGGCCGATGGCGACGCGGTCGCCGTGTCGTACCGCGAGGACGAGCGCATCGAACCGGTCGCGGAAGACCGATTGCGAAAGTGTCTGGTCTTCCAATGGACTGCCGGGGGCGAGCACCAGTTCCGCGGTGACGACCCGTTCCTCTTCCTCCCGTTCGTCCGCCTCCTCGACGGTCTCGTCCTTCAGGCCATGTTCCAGCTCGGCGAGACTCCTCAGGCCCGTCTTCTCGGGAAGGTCCTCGAGCCGTTCACGGCTGCCCTGGACGAGGAGCACGTCCTTCGACCGCACTCGGAGCGATGAACGCGGCGACGGGATCACATGCACGCCCCGGAAGACCCGGATGACCTGCAGGCCCTGCCCACGCAAGAGGTCCAGTTCGCGCAACGATTTGCCGTCGGCAGGCGATTCCTCCGGGACCTCGAACTCGGCCATGAACCCCTTGAGGTCGAACCGGTCCACCACATCGCCCTCGGCACGGTCCGGAACGAGCTTCATGCCGATGGTGAGGAAGTAGAGCGCCGCGACGACGAGCGCCACCACGCCGACCAGGGTGAACGAGAAGAACTCGAACTGTTCCAAGCCGTATTCGGGCATGAGGGCGTTGCCGAGCAGGTTCGAGCTCGTGCCGATGAGCGTGAGGGTGCCGCCCAGCATGGCGAAGAACGACAGCGGCATGAGAAGCGACGATGGATGGTGGCCGCTGTTGCGCGCGAGTTGCGAAGCGACCGGGATCATGACCGCCACGACAGGCGTGTTGTTGACGAACCCCGACATCGGCCCCGCCACCGCCCCGAGCGTGAGCGCCTGGCGACGCGGACCCTTGCCGGCCCATCGCGCCAAAAAATGGCTGATGTATTCCATCGCCCCCGAACGCTGGATGCCCGCCGAAAGGACGAACATGGCGAGCACAGTCACCGTCGCCGGGCTCGAGAAACCCGACAGACCCTCCTCTGGGGTCAGGATGCCGCCCCCCCAAGACCGCGCCGGGACCAACATCAAGAGCGCCGCCGCCAACATGGCGGTCACCGAGACCGGAAGCGTCTCGCGCACGAACAGGTAGAGCACGACGACGACAAGGGTCAATACGACGCCGATCTCCCAGGCACCCATCAAGCCCGGCGAGCAAGTGGAGCGTTAAAAGCCGACGGCCGTCGGATCATCCCATCAGGTGCGCGCCTTCTCATGCGCCGGGAGCCGTTCGTCCCGCACCACCCACGGCACCTTCGATCGCAACCAGATGTCCGCCTCTGCCACGACCGCCCCCGGGTCGTCCAACGACCCCATGGTCACATCGATCGTGTCTGCTGCACGAGACGTCCAGAACGTCAACTGCGTCCCGCAATCCGGACAGAACGAACGGACGTCCACCGGAGAGGAACGATACTCCCGCGGCTTCCCTTTCGTGAAACGGAACCGGTCACGGGCCACCGAGAAAAACGACAGGAACGGCGCACCCGAAGAAGCCCGACACTCCGTGCAATGACAGTTCGCCGCATCGAAGAACGGACCCTCTGCCGCATAGCGGATGGACTTGCAGAGACAGCCGCCTTCGATCATCGTATCTTAGCCACGAGGGCAGTGCGAGGGGGAACCCAGGTTCCCCCCTCGCGCTCCCCCTTCCTATGAGCAACCGTCCGTCGCACCACAATTGATGCACTTGTGACAAGCGCCGTTGCGGACCATCATGAACCCGCAGTCGCCGCAGGTCTTGTCCTCCCGCAGCTTGCCCATCACATCGATGCCCTTGCCGCCGCCGTTCTTCTTGGCCGACTTGGGTTCTTCCTCGACGAACTCGGAGAGCGTCTTCTCGGGGCGCTTCGTCATCTGGTTGCGGAACAGCCGCAGTTGGTCCAGGTATTCGTGGCGCGGCGGTTCGTAGTCGAGGCTCTGGCGGTACTTCTCGAGGAGTTCTGGGTTGATGAACCGGGTCTCGCCGAGATAGTGGTACGCCAGGAGCTTCCCGACGAGGTCCTCGATGCCCTTGACGTTCTTGAGGAACGGGTGGCCGGTCATGCCGCGGATGGGTCCGTTCTGGCCGACGAGGTCGCCGGCGAGGCTCGCCACCGTGTAGCCGAGGCGCAACTGGCGGCTCCATGCCTTGGCGAGCGAGTCGCACAGGAACTGGGTCCCCGAGCCCTTGTTGCCCGCGTTGAGGAAGATCTCCGACAAGGCGCCGTCGTCGTCCTCACGGAAGGTGATGTGGACGTTCATGGTGCCGAGCTCGGGGTCGTGCACGGTCACTTTGGTCTTCCACACCTGGCTCGTCGTGTCCTTGAGCTCGCGCAGTTCGCCCCACTTGGGGCCGACGATCGCCACTTCCGCCGCCTCTTCCTTCTTCGCCTCCGCCTTCTTGGCGGTCTTGGAACTGAGCGGTTGCGAGTGCTTGGAGCCGTCGCGGTAGATGGCCATCGCCTTGAGGCCGAGGCGCCACGACTCGACGTAGGTCTCTTGGATGTCCTCGGGGGTCACCGTCGCGGGCAGGTTGACCGTCTTGGAGATGGCGCCCGAGATGAACGGTTGCGCCGCCGCCATCATGCGCACGTGGCCCATGTGGTGGATGTAGCGCGTGCCGTCCTCGCCGCAGGTGTTGGCGCAGTCGAAGACCGGGAGATGCTCCTTCTTGAGGTGCGGTGCGCCTTCGACGGTCTCCTTGCCGGGGGTGGCGCCGTCGCCGAGGACGTAGAGGATGATGTCGTCGACCTCGCCTTCGGAGTAGCCGAGACGCTCTAGGGCGAGCGGGATGCTCTGGTTGATGATCTGGCGCCACTCGCCGCCGGCGTGGAGCTTCCACTTGACGAGCGAGAAGTCGGGCTCGATACCGGTCGTGTCGCAGTCCATCAGGAAGCCGATGGTCCCGGTCGGGGCGAGCACCGTCGCCTGGCTGTTGCGGAAGCCGTGCTTCTCCCCTTCCTCGAGCACCTTGTCCCATACCGCGACCGCGTATTGGGCGAGCGATTCGGTGCGGGCGTCGACGCGGTGCTGGTCCTCGTTGTCGGCCGTGATGGCCGAGCCGGTCTCGAGGAGCGCCACCGCGTGCTCACGGTGCCGTGCCATGACCTGGAGCATCGCCTTCTCGTTCTTGCGGTAGCCCGCGAAGGGACCCTGCACGGCCGCCATCTCCGCCGACGTCAGGTAGCCGACGCCGTTCATGATGGCCGTGATGGTCGAGGCGATGCCGCGGCCCTCCTTCGAGTCGTACGGGAGCCCCATGCACATGAGGAGCGTCCCGAGGTTGGCGTAGCCGAGGCCGAGCGGTCGGTAGTCGTGCGAGTTCTTGCCGATCTGCTCGGTGGGATAGCTGGCGAGGTCGACGATGATCTCCTGCGCCATGAAGACGATGCGGTTGGCCGCGGCGTAACCCTCGGCGTCGAACGAGCCGTCATCGGCGAGGAACTTCATCAGGTTCAACGAGGCGAGGTTGCACGCCGTGTTGTCCAGGAACATGTATTCCGAGCACGGGTTGGAGCCGCGGATGGGACCGCTCTCCGGGCAGGTGTGCCAGGTGTTGATCGTGTCGTGGAACTGCACGCCGGGGTCGGCGCAGCGCCAGGCCGCCTTGGCGATCTCGCGCATCATCTCGGTGGCGTCGACCTCGCGCAGGGTCTTGCCGGAGGTGCGCGCCTTGAGCGTCCACGGCGTGTCGGCGAGGTAGGCCTTCATGAAGGCGTCCGACAGGCGTACCGAGTTGTTCGAGTTCTGGCCCGAGACCGTCTGGTAGGCCTCGCCGTTGAAGTCGGGGACACCGCTCGAGTCGAGGCCGATGCCGCTTTCGAGGAGCAAGCGCGCCTTGTCCTCTTCCCGTGCCTTCCAGCGGATGAACTCCATGATCTCCGGGTGGTCGTCGTCGAGGATGACCATCTTGGCCGCGCGGCGCGTGGTCCCGCCGCTCTTGATGCTCCCCGCCGCGACGTCGGGGATCTTGAGGAAGCTCATGAGGCCCGAGGAGGTGCCACCGCCGGAGAGCGGCTCTCCGGCGCCGCGGACGCGGCTGAAGTTCGCCCCCGAGCCGGAGCCGTACTTGAAGATGCGCGCCTCCGAGACGACGAAATCCATGATGCCGCCCTTGTCGATGAGGGTGTCCTCGACCGAGAGGATGAAACAGGCGCTGCATTGGGGCCGTTCGTAGTTGTTCTCGACCTGGTAGACACCGCCTTTTTCCATGTCCCAGGTCCAGTTGCCACCGGTGCCGTCGGTGCCGTACTTGTGGTGGAGGCCGCAGTTGAACCAGACCGGGCTGTTGAACGCCGCGTACTGGTTGACGAGCAGCCAACGCAACTCACGTTCGAAAAGGTCGGCGTCCTTGGCCGTGGCGAAGTAGCCATGCTCCCGACCCCAGGCGGCGATGGCCTCGGAGACGCGGGAGACGAGCTCCTTGATGCTCGATTCGTGGCCGCGGGGGAGCGGAAGACCCGCTTTTCGGAAGTATTTCTCCGCCGCGATCTGCACCGCGCGCGCGGACCAGAAGTCCGGTGCCTCGACATCCTCCATGTCGAAAAGGACCTTTCCGGAACGGTCGCGGGTCTGGACGTGATGGCGGACCCACTCGATCTCGTCGTAGGGGTCGACCGCGGAGTCCGAGAAATAGGGACGGACCACGAGTCCCTTCTTCTCTCCGCTGGATACCTCTTGGGTAAGCTGGGCTTCGGTCATGGACGGCCACTCCTTGGAAGGAGTCGCCTCCGCTCCCGGAAGACGCGGGGTGTCTTACGTCCCGCATACTCAGGGCCGATGCCGTGTCCCACCCGAAGAGTCGGGTCATTCCCGGGACAAGGGTCGGCGCAGAGTGCAACCCGGACTCCGTGACAAAGCGGGAGGGTTTTTGAGATTTTGTATAAGCCGCGCAACCGGCCGGGTGCGGACAGGGTGTCTTCGACCGGTCTGCGGGCTCTCTGTGTCTCCACACGTCCTATAGGAGGCGATGGAGGATATGAGGGCATGCGGGGGAGAGGGGACCGAAGATAGTCCGGCCGGTCGAAGGTCAGCGGTCTGGCGAAGACGGCATGACGAATATGGGACACTACTCCCACCCACCTCCCCCGGGAGCCCTTAAACGTCCCCGTCTCCACTCCACCTTCGTGACCGCGGTCGCCCCTACGGCCGCCCCCGCCCAGGTCCTCGCCGGTTTCGACCCCACCGACGTCGACCTCCAGGAAGGCCGCAAGCGGTTCCGTTCCGATCCCCTGGACCCGGCCCAGCGGGCGCTCTACGACCGCCTCGACGGCATCAACGGCCACGTCCTCGACTGGGCCCTCGCCCTCGATCCCCGACTCGACGAACTCCTCTTGGCGGTCCGCCACGACCCTGGAGGACTCGGCGCGCCCGCCTGGTTCCATCGCGACGGCCGCTTCCGCGACGAGACCTTCTCCTCACCGTTCTCGGGCCGCGCCTGGGACCCGGACACCCGGCTCGTGCGCCGCCTCCTTCGCCACACCCCGTACGTCGCCGCGCTCCGGACCGAGGAAGGGGTGCAGTACGCCTTCGACCTGCGGACGGTGGCGGACCCGAAAGGGTTGGAGCGGATCGCGTCGCCCGTGCGGCAGGCGCTCCTTCCCGCAACCGGCGACCCGTGGTCCCGGGAAGCCTGGATGGAGGCCATCGTCTGCCGGGTGCCCTTCGGGGGCGACCGCTTCGCCCGTTCGACCCGCAAGCGGTTCCGGCTCGCGGTCCCCGGCGAGGGCGCGGACGCCACCGTCGAGGGTGTCGCGGCACGCATCCTGAGGGCCCACGGCTTCCAGGTCGAGACCCCGCGCCTCGTCACCGCGCTCTATCGGCTCCTGGTCGGCGAGGTGGTCGCCTATTGGTTCCGCGACCCGCTGCGGCTGGAGGGCCCGGCGGCGACAAGCGCCCACCCACCGGCGGCCAACCCACTGGAGGCGCTCGCTCGGGGCCGCGACGCCATCGCCCGCATCGCGGCAGGGAACGCCCCAGACGAGCTGCGTCGCCTTGGACGCGTCCTTGTCACCACGGGAAAGCGACCAGAGGCATACCTCCGCTACATCGAGCGGCTCGCCACCGTCGCCACGTCCGTCGGACCCGACGCCCTCGCCGGGCTCATGGACGGGCTGGTGCGCGGCCACCGCACGACCCGCGCCGACCTCCTTGTCTCCCATCCGGGCACCGGACAGGCGTTCCTCGTCGAGGTCAAGAGCACGGGCGACCGTCTGCGCACCACCCAGACCGCGGCCGCCTTGTGGCACCAACGCGACGGCCGGTGCGGCTATCGGCTCATGCTCGTCGAGCATCCGAAGGTGTGACCCCATCGATGGGACCTGATCTATCGCCCGAGGGCGCGCTCTCGTCCCTTTCGGTGTGCGGGAGCCGGGGGAGGAGGAAGGTGAACGTCGCCCCGTGACCAAGGCCTTCGCTCTCGGCGAGGATGCGACCGCCGTGCCGTTCGACGATGCCGCGCGCGATGGAGAGGCCGAGCCCCGAGCCGCCGGTCACGGTCTTCATGGGGTCGTGGACCTGGGTGAACGGCTGGAAGAGCCGCTCGAGGTCCTGGGGAGCGATCCCGATGCCGGTGTCCTGGACCCGCACCACGACATCGTCGCCGGCGGCGAAGGCGTCGAGCCGCACAGTGCCGCCGGCCCCGGTGAACTTGAGGGCGTTGTAGACCAGGTTGTCGACGACCTGGTGGATGCGGAGCGGGTCGGCGGCGACGTGGAGGTCGTCCTCTATGTCGTGCTCCAGCCCGATGCCGGAGCTTTCCGCGGCACGCTCGTATTCCTCGATGGCTTCATGGAGCGTGTCGGAGAGGGCGACGGGGACGAAGCGGAACTCCAGCTTACCGGCGGCCATGCGCGCGCCGTCGAGGATGTCGCCGACGAGTCGTTCCAACCGCTTGAAATTGCGTGCCAGGACGTCGACCGAGTGCCGGATCTTCGGTCCTTGCGCCCCCTCGGACCGGCGCAGGAGGTGGAGCTGGATGCCGATCGGCGTGAGCGGCGTCTTGAGTTCGTGCGCCGCGTTGTTCATGAAGCGGACACGCGCAGCGTCGACCCCGCGCAGTTCCTGGTGGGCCGCCTCGAGGCGGACGGCGGTCTCTTGGGCCTCATGGAAGGCGTACCGGAGGCGGTGGCTGTAGTGGGACAGGGCATAGAACGTGAAACCGAGGACGAGCGAGCCGGCGATGAGGCTCGCGGCACCGAACGCGGCATCGAGTCCTGCGATGCGCAGCATGCGCCACTGCCAGAACGCCATCACTGTCGTACCGCTCACCCAGGAGAGGACACCGTAGGCGCGCAAGTGGCGGGGGGAGGCGTAGTTCATGGCGACGGCCATGACGATGAACGGCAGGGCGATGGAGACGAGGGCACGGCTCGCCACGAGGGCGGGCCCGACGGGCGCGATGACGAGGAGGTAGACGAGTGGCACCGCGAGGGCGCGCTCGAGCCGTCCCGACTGCAGCAGGATGAGGCCGTAGCTCGCGGTCGCCAGGACGAGCGCGGCAAGCAGCGCGAAGACGAGGTAGGGGTCTTGGCCGGTGCGCCAGAAGACGAAGGCGTCGAGGAGCATCACGGTCGCGGCCGCGATGCAACCGATCTTGAGGACGCGTTGGTAGCCTTCGCGACGTTCACGCGCGAAGCGTTCCTGGAGCCGCGCAGGGTCGCCGTGGTCGGGCGCTGCCGGTGCGCTCGGAGCGGTGTCCTTCGACCCCTCCCGGACCAGGTCGGCTCCCAGGGCCATGCATATGCTTGACCCTCTTCTGGTATTTGCCGGCTCGGGAGAGGGAAGCGCGGCCGACATACCCGCGCCTCGCCCCGCGCCGAAACGGTCCGTCGATGACCACAACCATGAAGAAGGTCTTCCGAATCGACATGTCCCGGTGCACCCTATGGTCCAAGTAGGTCAAAAGGCTCCAGATTTCGAGGCGACCGCGGTCGTCGACCAGGAATTCAAAAAGATCAAGCTGAGCGACTACAAGGGCAAGAACGTCGTCCTGTTCTTCTATCCGCTCGACTTCACGTTCGTCTGTCCGACCGAGATCATCGCGTTCGACCGCAAGGTCGCCGAGTTCCAGGACCGCGACACGCAACTCATCGGCGTCTCCATCGACAGCGAGTACGTCCACCTCGCGTGGATGAACACGCCGATCACCGAGGGTGGCATCGGGCCGCTCCGGTATCCGCTCGTCGCGGACGTGACGAAGAACGTCGCCCGCGCCTACGGGGTCCTCCTCGAGGACAAGGGCGTCGCGCTCCGCGGCACCTTCCTCATCGACAAGGAAGGGGTCGTGCGCCACGTCACGGTGAACGACCTGCCGCTCGGACGCAACGTCGACGAGACGCTGCGCATGATCGATGCGCTCGCGTACCACGAGGAGCACGGAGAGGTCTGTCCGGCCAATTGGAACAAGGGCGACCGCGCCATCGACAAGAAGAGGGCGAAGGAATACTTCCAGACAGTCACCGCCTGATCGGGGGTGGGTGCGCGAGGGAGGGGGCCTGAGGCCCCCTCCCTCGCAGCCCCGCACCCCGCGTCTTTTCCCCTGCTGGTTTTTTTGTCTCCTTTGCGTCACCGCAGCGGACTCCGTCCCATCCTCGTCATCGGTGTCCCAACCCTTCCGTCCGACAGATGGGTGAATCAGTACACGCCTCTTGGCCGCACATGTTCGGACGGGCGTCACGCCACGTGGGAACCGCTTTTTGACCTCTAAAAGCCAAGTGAGGTGTGGTCTTGATGACCGCCCCCGGCCTGTGACATGCAGACGGTCCGTTCCGAGGCCGGGGGCATCCTTCTCCACAACGCCTTTCCCATCGTCCCGGTTGGCGCGCCCATGAAACGTCGCATCGCCTGGGTCACAGGTGCTTCGCATGGGATCGGTCGCGCCATCGCGCTTCGTCTGGGCCGTGACGGTCTGGCGGTGGCGGTGGGTTACCACAAAGGCGAGGACGCGGCAGAAGAGGTGGTGGCCGAGATCACATCGGCCGGCGGGAAGGCGCTCGCGGTCGGGGGCGATCTGGGCACGGAAAAAGGCGTCGAGGGGGCGCACAAGAAGGTCGTCGAAGGGCTCGGTCCGGTCTCGGTCCTGGTCGCGAACCATGGTGCCTATCGACGCACGACCTTCGACGAGCTCGGGCTCGACGAGTGGCAGCGGGGCCTCTCCATCAATCTCACCGGGCCGTTCCTTCTCACGCGTCGGGTCTTGCCGACCATGCGCGAGCAGGGCTGGGGCCGTCTCGTCTACACGGGCAGCATCCGGGGCCGTACGGGTTCGTCGCACGGCGCCCATTATGCGGCGGCGAAGGCGGCGCTCGTGGGGCTTGCGCGCAGTGTCGCGAACGAGGCGGGCGCGGACGCGGTGACGGCGAACGTCGTCGCGCCGGGGATGATCGACACGCGGGTCCTTGCCGGTTGGGACGAGGAGAAACGCGAAGCGCGCGCGAACGACGTCCCGCTCAAGCGTCTGGGAAGACCGGAGGATGTCGCGGGCGTCGTCGCGTGGCTCGCTTCGGAAGACGCGTCCTATGTGAGCGGGGCGGTCGTCCCTGTGGACGGCGCCTGGTCCGGCTAGGCGGCGACGGCGTTGCCGATGTCGGGCACCGGGGCGTCCATGGGCCGCTCTCCGAAGAGCCCTTCGCGGGCGTCCTGGGTGACGGCGATCTTGACGAAGCGGCCGTCGCGCACCTTCTCGAGCACACCGGCCTTGACGAGTTTCGACACGTGGTGCGAGACGAGGCTCGGGGAGAGTCGGAGGGTCTCCGAGATGCCGGTCAGGGTCTGGAAGGGGTGGGCGAGGATGAACTGTGCGATGCGGCCGGCGGTCTCGTTCTTGAGTTCCGACATCTGCACCCAGCGGTCGCGTCCGATGCCGCCGCCGTTGAGGAAGTAGCATTTCTGGTTGTTGACGTTCCGCACGGCGATGAGTTCCTTGTCCTGGAGCTTCTTCAGGTGGTGCACGGTTGTGCCCCAGCCGGCGTCGACGAGGCGCGAGAGGGCGCTCACATGGATGCCGGGGTTGGTCTTGATCGCGTCGTGGATCTCGTTGCGGAGCGGGTGCTCGAGGATGTCTTCCTTGGAGATTCGGGTGAACATCCCGATGCCGGGGGCGGCCCAGCCGAGTTTGCGCAGGAGCGTGTAGAGACCGATGTTGCCTCCGGCGGCGGCGCTCGCGGTCGAGGCGGCGGCGACACCGGCCCACGCGGAGGGGGGCACGCTGTCGGGCCGCAGTTGGGCGAAGGCGGCTGCGGCCATGTGGAGGCCGTCGCCGATGGCGATGAACGTGTCACCGATCGCGCGTCCGGTGCCGACGATGGCGTCACCCATGAGGGTGCCGACGCCTGTGACGCTCCAGAGGAGGCCGGTGCCGAGGCCGCGGCCGCCGGCCATGAGGCCGTTCCAGGTCCAGACGGCGGCGCTGCCGAGTGCGGCGAAGAGGGCGGTGATGCCGGTGCCGATGGCGGCGAAGGCGGACCCGACGCCACCGACGAGGGCGGAGCCGGCGTCGCCGACCATGCCGAGCGTGTCGTCGAGGAGGCCTTCGAGGATGCCGGGTTCCTTGGCTTTGGCGTCGAGGACGTCGGCCTGGGTCTTGGCGAGGGCGTCCTCGCCCGCGGTCGGCTGGGGCTCTTCCTCATCCGGGTCGGCGAGGGGGTTGGAGGGAAGCGGGTCCGGGTCGGCCTGCGCACTGGGGGCGATGGCGACAAGGAGTGCGAACAGGATGGCGATGACGGCCCGGAGCATGTTCTCTCAGGTGTCACCCGCTTTCCGCAGTATTAAAGCATTATGGCGAGCGCGTTGAACAGTGGCAGGGTCCCCGCCTGCAGGAGACCGAAACCGGGTCTCCAGGTCCAAAGGCTTGAGCGACGATACCTCTCCGTCCTACCGGATAGAAGAGCGGTGCCATGTCAGCGGTGGAGGCGTATTGGTGATGTTGAAACGTCAAAGAGGGATGGTGCAGGGGTCGGCGTCCACCGAAACCATCATAGCGCTTCGAGGTCGATTCACGAGGAAGAGGTAGCCCTCTATGGCCCAAGCACAACAAGTAGACCAAGTCAAGCACGAGCACCGCACCGCAAAGGTCGTCGAGCTCATCGGTGTCTCGGAAAGCAGTTTCGAGAACGCCATCCAGAACGCCATCGAGGACGCGACGAACACGACGCGGGGGATCACCGGGGCGCATGTCGAGAACATGTCGGTGAAATGCGACAACGGCAAGATCATCCAGTACAAGGTCAACCTGAAGGTGGCCTTCGGCGTCGAGCGGACCTAGGCTCGGCGTGCCCGGCACGTTTGGACGGACCTACCAATCGGGTCAAGTACTCCGTCGGAAGGTCTGATATCGGGAAGGGAGACCTCCGCGGTGCTGGCCATGCCGGCCCGCTACTCCTCCCTCTTTTCCCTCTGTTCTTCGACAGAACCCGACCGAGCCTTGGCCAATGGGTGCGGTTCGACGCGGTGGTCGGTCGCTGTTCGCGCCGCGTGTGACGCCAGTCTTGCGACGAACCCTGTTTCCGTCTCGTCGGGCGGCCGTCGCCAGGGTCCGCTCGCGGCACGTCGCCAGACCGCCCCGGCCACCTCGGGGTAGGGGTCGTCAGGAAAAGCGAGCGGGGACACCGCGTCGAGTCGGGCGACGGGGCGCACCTCGTCGATCTTCTCGGCCGGGTCGTGCCGTCGGGCCGCCGACACCGGGCGCTCGTCGGGATGCATGGCGCCGAGGAAGACATGGCCGCGGTCGCCCCCCGCGCGGTGATGCAAAAGGAGCGGTTCGAGGTGGTGGAGCGCGAGGCCGGTCTCTTCGTCCCATTCGCGTCTTGCCGCATCGACCAGGTCCTCGTCGGGTTCGACACGCCCGCCGGGGAGTTCCCAGCCGCGTAGGCGATGCCGGGCGAGGACGAAGCGTTCGATTCGATAGGAGGTGAAGACGAGGAGCACGGTATAGTCGCTCACTCCGGCACCTTCTGTTGCGCACGCAGGTAGAGGCCGAGGTCGGCGAGGTTCGTCACCGCCAGCTCCTTGATGTCCGGTCGGCGGTTGTGGAGCGGCAGCTCGACACGGCCTTGGCCGAGGAAGCGGCCATCGGCGGAGAGGACCAACACGTCGGCGCCGGGTTCGAGGGGGCGGTCCCAATGCGTCAGGCTGCGCACCAGCAGGTGACGTCCGTAGAGGAAGAGCTGTTCGCCCTTCGCGTCGACGCGCACCGTGCCGCGGCGGGCGAAAGGGGCGATGGCACGGGCGCCCTCCAGTGTCAGTCGTGCGCCTTTTCGCGACAACGTCGCGAGGGTGATGCCGAGGGCGATGGGCGCGAACGGGGCGAACGCGGCGACGTCGTCCCGTCGTGTCCAGATGAGGCGCCGGTGTGGGGTGATGTCCTTGCGTTCGAGCGTCTTGAGGATGCCATCCGCTTCCAGCTGAGCGCGGACGCCTTCCCCATACGCGGCGATGGCGCTGTCGAACGCCTCTAACTCGGGCGGGTCGGCGCCGCGGAGGGTCGCCTCGGGCGGGGACCCGGGGGGGAGCGGGATCTCCTCTATTTCGCCGTCGTCCACCGCGACAGGTCCCTCGTCTTCGGACGAAAAAAGGTCGAGGGCGGTGGCGTCCACCTTCGGCGGAGCGCTCTTCGGAAGAAGCGATGGATCCCAATCCACGGGTTTGCGCAACCGGGCGACGAAGAAGCCGAGCGTATGATGCTTGTTCGGGTAGGCACGGCGGGCATGGCGCACCGCTTGGTCGAACCGCTCCTCGCCGACGCCTTCCAGTGCCGGGGAGAGCGGGATGCCGCCGAGGTCGTCGAACGGCAACGGTTCGGTGACGAGGCCGCGTCCGACGGCGTGCAAGACGGCCTCCTCGCATTCTTCGGGGGCGAAGGTGCAGGTGCTGTAGACGAGGACGCCGCCCGGTTTGAGAAGGCGCACCGCGGCGTCGAGGAGCACCCGTTGCAAGCGGGCGAGCGTCTCGTGTTCCTCGAGGGTGCCGGTGCGGCGCAGGCGGTCGCGCGGGAGGACCCCTTCGCCGGTGCACGGCGCGTCGAGGAGGATGCGGTCGAAGAGCGCCTCGCCTTCGATGTCCTCGCCGCGTGCGGTGACGACACCGACGCCGCGCACGCCGAGACGGCGCAGGTTGGAGGTCAAGGCGGCGGCGCGGTGCGGCACCGGTTCGACGGCGAGCACATGCGCCGCGTCACCGGTCGTGCCGCTGATCGCGGTGGTCTTGCCGCCCGGTGCGGCGGCCATGTCGAGGATGCGCTCGCCTGCCTGGGCGCCCAACGCGGCGGGTGCGCTCAGACTCGCGAGGTCCTGGAGGTAGAACCGGCCGTCAAGATGTTCCGGTGTCGACGAGACGGCGAACGGTTCCTTGACGATGCGCCACGCCGGGATCGCCGGGTCGGGCGAACCGACGCGCTCCAACTCGAAACCACGTCCGGTGAGGGAGGCTTCGAGGCTGTCGGCGTCACCACGCAGCGGGTTGAGGCGCAAGTAGCGCGGAACGGGCTTGAGGAACGACGCGAGAAGTGGTTTCGGGTCGGGCAGCCACTCGGTCCAGCGGGCGACGAGGTCCGGTGAGAAGCCATGCTTCTCGCACCATTCGCGCACCGCCGGCCGCGGCACCACCCTGCGGACGAGACCGTCCATCTCAATGGCTCCGGATGTTCCAGACGAGGCCGTCGTTCCCGGTGTGTCCGTCGATGGTCCCGTCAGGGTCTTCGACGATCTTTTCCCAGTGTGTCGTGTCGCGGAAATATTGGCCGGTCGGTCCGCTGCCTTGCACCTGGGCGAGTCCGACTGCGACGAACGTGATCTTGCTGCGTTCGTCGAAGCCGACCTCGCCGATGACGCGTGCCTCGTGTCCCGGTGAGAAGAGGCGCGAGTCTTCGCCGATGACGGCGTCATAGCGGAACCATGTGGTCTTGACACCGGATTCGAGCGTGCGCGGACCTTCGGCGCGGGAGCCCGCCTTGAGTGCGAGGTCCTGGCTCGCCGCGTTGTCCCGGATCTGCCTTTCGAGCTTGTCGCGCACCTCGCTCGGTTCGAGCCGGCTCGTCGTGTCGATGGTCATGAGGGTAAAGGAGGCGGGGTAGGGTCCGGAGTCGATGGTCTTTCGCTCGGGCGTGACGCGGTACTCGATGACCGTCCAGCTCGCTGCGAGGCCGTACCACTTGGAGCCCGAATCGCGTTCTTTCTCGCTCCAGCCCTGTGTCAGCACCTCCGACGGCACGACGGCGACCGGGCTGGTCTCGAAGCATCCACTGACAAGGACGACAAGAAGGAGCGCGGGTGCCAAGCGTGACATGACAGGGGCGACCAAAGCGAGGGCTCAAAAGAGGGCTTGTTTTTGAATCCGCCGATGCGACAGGAGGCGAGGCGTTGATCGAGGTCGAGGTCAAGGCCTGGGTGCCGCGGCCCGCCGAGGTGCAGAGACGCGTCCTGGAGCTGAAAGCGGCCCCATTGGGTCGTCGCGTCGAACACGACACCTATTACCGTCATCCGGTGCGCGATTTCGCCACCACAGACGAGGCGTTGCGCTTGCGACGGGTCGTACGGATCACCGACGAGGGGGAGGTCGATTGGCGCTCGCTCCCGGCCGAGGCATGGGCTTCGGGTCGCACGTTCGTCACCTACAAGGGTCCCCGCATGGAAGGGACGGCCAAGACGCGCACCGAGGAGGAGGTGCTGGTGCAGGGCAACGTGCATGCGCTTTTGGGTCATCTCGGCTTCTCGGCCGTGCAGGACGTCCTCAAGCATCGCCGTGCCTGGTCGGTGGGGGACGCCGTCATCACGCTCGATGAGGTCGATGGGCTCGGGGTCTTCGTCGAGGTCGAGGTGATGGTGCATTCGGAGGCAGCGGCGGGCGATCCGGAGGCGCTGCGCCGTGCCGGGCGCGAGGCGTCCAACCTGTTGTCGCGCCTGGGGCTCTACGACATCGAGGAGAAGAGCTATCTCGAGCTCGTCCTCGAACGGCGGGAGCGTCGCGTCCGGGCGTGACCCAGCCGGGAGCGCACGCGTTCCGTGTCGGGGCGCGCAGCCGACCGGTTCCGACCGGTCGTCTTGTGTCGCCGGGCGCCTCTTCCTATCCGACAGGTCGGTCGGGGGAGGCTAGGCCGAACCCCAACCCCTTTAAGGGTGCCATCGGATGGGAAACGGAGCGTCCTTGGCTTTCTCCGACACTCCCGTACTTGTGATCGACGATTCGAAGGCGGTCCGGACCGTCCTCACGGACATCCTCCGCGACCTTGGTTTCGCCGACCTCGACCAGGCAGACTCTGTGGCAGAGGGCGTCAAGCTTTTCGATGAACGCCGGCATCCGGTCGTCTTCCTGGACCTCTTGATGCCGGAGGCGTCCGGCATCCGTTTCGCCCGCCACGCCCTCGACAAGGACCCGTATTGCAAGATCGTCGTGACGACCGCGCTGCCGCAGAGCAACGAAGGGGTCATCACCGCCGTCTCGGAGGGTGCGTTCGACATCCTGCCGAAACCGCTGCGCAAGGAGGAGGTGCAACGGGTCGTGGACCGGCTCGAGAAGGCCTTCAAGGCGGTCACGCGCAGCGAGGACGTCTCCTACTCCTGAACCGGCGATCGGTACCTCCGGCGTGCGACCCGACGCCCCATCCGGTAGCGACCACCTCGGCGGTCAGCGCCACGCGAAGACCTCCTGCTGCAGGCCAACGGATATGAGCCTGTGCAGGCAGAGTAGGGGGCATGTCGAAAGACCGAGAGAAGAACGACCATGGGGATGGTGCCGATGAGCGCGCGCGCGGACGTCTGCCCGGTTTGCCGCCTGAACTGAAGAACGTCTACGACACGATGTGCACCCTTGGTGCGACCAATCCGGCGGCGGGCAAGCCCGTGGAGCGGCTTGCCAAGGAGATGCACCTCGGCAAGAACAAGGTGCTCGTGGCCCTGCACACACTGGAGGGCAAAGGCATCGTCGGCCATCACACCACCGGCCGCGACGAGACCTGGTACACGCGCAAATAGCGCGCGGCGCAGGAGTGGACCCGACGAACAACGGGATCTGCTCCGTCTTCCTTTTCATGAGAGCCGAGGAAGGGGCACGGCCCCTCCCTCGGACTCCCTCCCCTGTGTACGCCGAGAGGGAGATTCGAACTCCCGCGGGCTTGCACCCACCGGTTTTCAAGACCGGCGCATTAGGCCGCTCTGCCATCTCGGCATCGGGGTCATCCCCATTTTCCTGCCACCTCCTCGTGGCGGGCAAGGAGCTGTGGATCGTGATGCTGTCCGGGCGACGCCCGGTCGAGTCCGAGGAGGTCGGCGATGTTGGCACCGTCCTGCACGACCGGTTCGATGTCGCCGTCCAGGCTCGTCATGAGGGTCGTCACGCCCGGTCCGTGTCCGGCGATGTGGGAGTCGCTGTGCACGACGACCCCGATGGAGACCGCACCGGGTCGATAGGTGCGTCCGTAGCCATGGTAGGTGTCCTCGATGGCGACGAGGTCGCCGAAGCGCAACCGGTCGAGGCCGCGCGCCGCGACCACGCCTGGGTCGGACAACTGGATGTCGTAATCACCGCGGTGCGTGTTGTCGGCTCCGATGCCGCTGCCCATCAGGACGGCGGGGACGATGGCGGCGACACCGACGCGCAGACGGCCACCATTCTTCTCGACGGGCATGCGCGCAAGGAGCCGTGGGTCGGTGTTGCGCATCTCGAGGCCCTTCGTCCCCTCGATGGCGAGCCCCATGCCGTGGGCGCGGATGCGCACCTTGTCGCCGATCTCGAGGCGGTCGAGGACGGCGGCAGGGAAGTGAATGATGACGTGTTCGACGCCGCCGTGTTTCCCGATGACGGTGCCGATGCAGCCCTTGGCGTCACCGCTCGCGACGACGGCCGTGTTGCCGAGCTGGGCGTAGACCGCGAAGGCGCTTTTTTCGGCGTCGTCGCCATGGTTCTTGTCGAAGTTGGCGACGGAGGCACCCGGTTCGATGTGGTCACCGAGGAGTCCGATGCAGGGGTCGCCGACGAAGTGGCTGTAGACGATGCCGCCGACGCCGGGCAGGGCGAAGAGCAGGCCTTCGCGGGTCACCTCGAAGCCGTGGTGGCTCGAGATGGGGTGCGTGACGACCCCTTGGACGGCGAACGCGACGAGCTTTTCTTCGTTGGTGGAGAGCGAGGCGCCGGTCGCGCCGACGACCTCGTTCCTGCTCCGCTTCATCCGGCCTTTTACCGCAGCGGCCAGACCTTTCGGGCTTTTTGCGGCGGTCGTCGGTCCTGTCGCGCCTTTTACGGCCATCATGCCCGCTCCTGGGTGCCGGTCGTCGCTTCTTCTCCGGCGTAGTGACGGAACCGTTCGACGACCCAATCACGGGGCAGACTCGCGAGGAAGTGTCCGGCCCGGGGGCCGCGGTCTTTGCCCAAGATGGCGCGGTAGACCGCGCGGAAACCTTCGCCCGCCTTGAGGCCGAGGTCGGTGAGCGCTTCGTAGACCGCGTCGTGGATCTTGTCGCCGCGCCACTCGGCGACGCTTTCGAGCACGTCGACGAAGCGGCTGTAGAGCATGCGGTCGTCGGCGTCGGTCGGGAAGACGGGCGGTTCCTTCTGGACCTGGAACTTGACGTCCTCGGGGGCGAAGCGGGCGAGCCATTCGCGCACGTGCGCCGCCCGTTCCAGGATGTGCTTGCGGTCGGCGTCGGGAAGGTCGCTGGGGATCTCGCCGGCGCGCGCAAGGATGTGGATGACGTCGTCGTCGCTTTCGGCCATCTGCACGACGGTGACGAGGTGGCGGTAGGAGACCTGGACGGGCATCTGTGCGCGCACCCGGTGCGGCTGGCTGAGGGCGTAGACCCGTTCGGCGTCCTTGATGCCGGTCCCTTCCTCCTCCTTGCCATAGTGAACACGCTCGAAGCGGTCGTAGTCCTCCACCAGGTTGAGGATGCCGAGGCCAGGGTCGAAATCGATGTGCTTGCGCGGGTCGTTGCGCACGATGAGGAAGCGCAGCACCTCGGGGGGCGTGATGCGCAGCATGTCTTCGGCGGAGACGGTGGTGCCGGTCGAGCTGTGCATGGCGCCCTTGCCTTTCAGTTGGATGAACTCGTAGAGGAGTCCCATCGGGGGTTCGGTGTCGAAGACGGTGCGGGCGATCTCCTGGCCGGTGTCCCAAGAACCGCCGGAGGCGTGGTGGTCCTTGCCGGCGGCCTCGAAGGTGACGCCGAGGAACGACCAGCGGGCGGGCCAGTCGATGCGCCACGGGAGTTTGCCGACGCCGGGGCGGGTGATGTCGACCTCGGCCTCGAGGTCGCAGCGTTTGCATCGGTAGGTGACGATGGGGTGGATGTAGGCGAGGGGGGTTGTGTCGAGGCTGCCGCACGACTTGTCCTGGCATTGCACGTTGAAGGGGATCCAGCCTTTGGGGAGCTGCCGTTTCGAGACCCGTTCGATGATCTCGCGCACACGGTCGGTGGCGGCGAGGGCGCGCAATATCGTCTCCTGGTAGGCGCCGTCCTTGTACATCATGTGGGCGTCGAGCACGCGCGGGGTGATGCCCATGTCAAAGAGCGCGGCGAGGAACGGTTCCAGGAAATGTTCGGCGTAGGTGGCATGGCCGCCGCACGGGCAGGGGATCTCGGCGAGCGGCCGGCCGACATGGGGGGCGTAGGCGCTCTCGTCGAGGAACGGGTAGACCTTCCGGAGCGGGTCGTAGGAGTCGGCGATGTAGATGAATTCGGACTCGCCGCCCTGGTCCTGGATGGCCCGATGGACCGCTTCGCTGGTCAGGACCTCGCGCATGTTGCCGACATGGATGGGGCCGCTCGGGGTGATGGCGGTGGCAAGGACATGGTCCGGCCGCCGCTCAAGGAGCTGTCTGGCGATGACGTCCGCCCAATGCATGCGGGGGCGCGGAGCGGGTCACCGTTTTTAAGCGCAAGGGACGCGTAGCGCCCTCAGTGGCCGCCTGGGCGGGGGGTCCGGCGGCCGCAGCAAGGGCGGACGTCGCAGGTGTCGCGCCACGCGGTGGAGGTCGTGGCGTCTTGTCTCTTGGCGACATCGGTCGACAGTGCCATGCTCCCTTATCGCAAACGCCTTGAGCGGACCACCGGCTGGGTGCGCCGATGATCGTCGATTGCCACGTCCACCTCAACAACTATCACGAGGAGACGAAGGGGCCGACACAGAAGAACGTGGCGCGGCTCGCCGCGGCCATGGAGCGGGCGGATGTGGACCATTCGGTCATCCTGACGAGCTACATGGTCAACGACGCGCGTCCGTCGGTCGACCAGATCCTCGAGGCGGTCAGCGAGGATCCACGCTTCACGGTCGTCGCCGGCCTCGGGTTGACGCGGCCGACGGTCGACTGGTCGCACCTGGAGGAGCATCTGCGGGACGGCACCGTCAAGGGGCTCAAGCTCTATCCCGGCTACGAATATTTCTATCCCCATGACGCCATCTGCGGTCCGGTCTACGAACTCGCTGCGCAATACAAGGTGCCGGTCATGGTGCACAGTGGCGACACCTATTCGTCCAAGGGGAAGGTCAAGTACAGCCACCCGATCCACATCGACGACGTCGCCGTCGACCATCCCGATGTCACGTTCATCATCTGCCACCTTGGTAACCCCTGGCTGCGCGACACGGCGGAGCTGCTCTACAAGAACGAGAACGTCTACGCCGACGTCTCCGGGTTGACGCTCGTCGATTTCGAGGAACGGTTCGAGGTCTTCCTGCTCGACGAGGTGAAGCGAATGATCCGCTACATGGGCGAGCCGCACAAGCTGCTCTTCGGCACCGACTGGCCG
Organism: Methanobacteriota archaeon; assembly: GCA_019347805.1. Lineage (GTDB taxonomy): Archaea > Thermoplasmatota > E2 > JACPAO01 > JAHWKR01 > JAHWKR01. Next base: position 55,307 of record JAHWKR010000005.1, on the reverse strand, counting down.
ATCGCCGAGATGGCGCCCTACGTCTCGTTCATGGAGAAGCTGCTCGAGCCCGAGGACCGCGAGCGGGTCATGTGGCAGAACGCGGCGACCATGTTCGGGATCGAGACGGAATCGCTCGAGGCGGCGCGCAAGGCGCGACTGGCCAAGGACGTGGAGCAACGGGCCGATCCCGTGGCGTGAACCGTTCGGTCGTTCCCTACCGGCTTCGTCGCTCGCTTGCAACCGTTCGGCTGCGGGGGACCCCTTCGTTTCGCCTGCATCCACCCACATTCTGGCTGCGCAGTCATCGCGATTCCTGTCACGACCCGCTGTCGGCAGCTTGACACGTCCATAAGTGCAGAACCTGGGTTGCGGAACCCTTAATGGTGAGACATGGTTCTTATGCTCGTTCCGCTCGGCGGGGGCGGGACGCCGGTTCCTGCCGGACCCCGCCAAGAATCTCCCCTACGCCACCGGGGCCGGCCTCGGCCGGTCCCGGGACGGCTGCGGGAGTCGGCACGTCGTTCTCATGGTCGTCGTAGGCAGGCGTCGCCGGCCCGCACATCGCTTGGATGGCGGTGTTCAGGTCGCTCGGCCGTCTTCGCTCACCGCACCATCCTCAGGAACCTCGGTTCGTTGAGGATCGTGACCTGCTTCTCGTCCGCCTCTTTCCGTTTCTGGCCCGGGTCTTTGCCGACGACGAGGTAATCTGTGTTGTCGGAGACGCTCGACGACGTGGTCGCGCCCAAGGCTTCGACCCGTTCTTTCGCTTCCTGTCGGGTCATCGACCCCAGTCCGCCGGTGAAGACGAACACCTTGCCCTCGAGTCTGCCGTTCTCCGACGGGGGGCGCTTCGGGTCGACGCCATGGTCGTGCAAACGTGACAGCACCTCGCGGTTCTGGTCGTCCTGAAGGAAGGCGTGCACCGCCTTGGCGGTCTCGGGTCCGATCTCCTTGACCGACAAGAGGTCTTCCACGGAGGCGTCCTGGAGCTTGCCGATCGTCGGGAAGCGGCGGGCCAGCACTTGGGCGACATGGCGGCCGACGTGGGGGATGCCGAGGCCATAGACGAAGCGGTCGAAGCGCGGAGTCTTGGCGTCCTGGATGGCGTCGTGGAGCTTGCGTGCCCTCTTCTCGCCGAAACCTTCCAGCGAAACGAGGTCGTCCCTGGAGAGGCCGTAGAGGTCGGCGAGGTCCTTGACGTGGCCACGCTCCACCAGGAGTTGGGCCACCTTGTCGCCGAGGCCGGTGATGTCGATGGCCTCCCGTGAGGCGTAGTGTTGCAGGTGTCCCTTCAGTTGTGCCGTACAGGAGAGGCCGGCGGGGCAGCGGTGGTAGACGTCCTCGTGCACAACGGATGTGCCGCATGATGGACATTCTTCGGGCATCCACCACTCTTCCCGGTGCTTCTTGTCGGCGCGTCGGACACGTTCAACGACGTGAGGGATGACGTCGCCGGCGCGTTCGACGCGCACCTTGTCGCCGGGTCGGACCCCGAGCCGTTCCACTTCGTCGGCGTTGTGAAGGCTGGCGCGCGACACGGTGACGCCGCCGACGTCGACCGGTTCGAGGAGAGCGACCGGTGTCAGTTTGCCCGTGCGCCCCACCTGGACGGCGATGTCGACGAGCCGTGTCACCTCTTCTTTCGGAGTGAACTTCCAGGCGAGGGCCCAGCGTGGACTGCGGTCTTTCGTCCCGAGCGACTCACGCTCGCCGATGTCGTCCAGTTTGATGACGATGCCGTCGACCTCGTAGGGAAGGTCGTCGCGTTCGTCGGACAGGCGTCCATGGTAGTCGGCGATGCTGTCGACCGAGTCGACCTTCTTGTTGTGCGGGTCGGTCTTGAGCCCCCACTGTTCCAGCTGTCGGAGACCCTCCCAATGGCTTTTCGGCCCGTCGCCTTCGATGTCGAGGATGTCGTAGAAGAAGATGTCGAGCGGCATGCGCGCGACCACCTTGGGTTCGAGGCGACGGATGGTCCCGGCGGCGGCGTTGCGGGGATTGGCATAGGTCTCTTGATTGGCTTCTGTGCGTTCTTTGTTCAGCCTGTGGAACGCCTTCTTGGGCAACAAGACCTCGGCGCGGACAGCGAGTCGGCCTGGCGCATCCGCATCGAGTCGGAGGGGGAGGCTGCGGATGGTATTCATGTTCTCGGTGATGTCGTCGCCGGTCATGCCGTCGCCACGGGTCGCGCCACGGACGAATCGACCTTTCTCGTACACCACCTCGACCGAGACCCCATCGAATTTCGGTTCCAGGACGTATTCGGCGTCTTCGACCTTGCGCCGGACACGTTCATGGAACCGTTCCACCTCTTTCCGTTCGAACGCGGCGTCCAGCGAGCGCATCGGCGCCACGTGGTCGACCCGTTCCAGCCGGGAGAGCGGTTCGCCACCGACCCGTCTCGTGGGCGAATCGGGATCGTCGAGACCGAAGGTCTCCTCCAGTCGTTCCAGGCGTCGGAACAGCTTGTCGTAGGTGTGGTCCGAGATGACCGGGTCGTTCTCGATGTAGTATTGCTTGTCGTGATAGCGGACCGCTTCCCGGAGCGCTTTCGCCTCTTCTTCTGCCTGCTCGTTCGACAGACCGTCGAGGTCGCGGAAATCGGTGTCCGGGTCCTTCTTGAAGCGCTCCGCGTCCATGATGAGCCTGGTTAGACCCGTCGGTCGGAGGCGGAGGGTTCCGGGTCGAGCGGTCCCACCTTGGCGCCGCTCTTTTTGCGCGATTCGCGCTTCGGGGCGTGCGGGGGCGGCGCTTCGGAGCCCTTCATGCGGCCTTCGCTCTCACCGGCCACCGGTCCGGCCTTGGCGTCGTCCCCTGGGCGCGGCAGCGTCCCACTCGGCGCTTCCCGCGAGGTCCGGCCTTCCGGTCCGTTCCCCGCTTGCGCGGGGGCCCGCCTCTTCACGGGTCGGGCCGGGGGTGTCGCGGTCTTCCGCCCGGCCGCGGCCCTCTGCGTGGCGCCACGCTCCGGCGCCTTTCGTCTCCGCTCTTCACCTTCCGCGTTGCGTTCCGAGGGCCGCGGCTTGCTGCCGCGTGTCTTCGCGCGCTCTTTCTTGTCGGCGCGTCTCTGTATGGTCATCGTCCCGGCACCTTCTTGCGTGCCGGTGACTTCTTCGCGGCGGGACGTTCCGGTCGCGGTTCGCGTTCTTTTCCGGGTTCGGTCCCACCGGGTCGGACGCCTCCTTGGCGGGGTCCACGGGACCGCCTACGGTCCTTGTCGCCGTCGCGCTCCTTGCTTTTTTTGTCCTTCTTGGGTGCTTCTTTCATGGGATCATCTCGGTCTGTCATCATTCTCTTTTGATGGCGTCCTGGAACTTGTCGAGCGGGAGGGTGTCGAGGATGTCGTCCTTGGTCAACCAGGCGCGGCGCGCGAGGTCGACACCGTTGTCGATGTGACCGAGCATGCCGGTGTTGTGGGCGTCGCTCGAGACGACGAACCGTGCGCCTGCCGACTTGACATGGCGGGCGTCCTCGTCGGGTAGGTCCATCCGTTCAGGTTGGGCGTCGATCTCGAAGAACCAGCCTTGTTCCACCGAGGCTTCGGCGAGCCGATCGATGTCGAAACGGAGCGGGCCGCGTCTGCCCAGGCGGCGGCCGCGTGGGTGGCCGAGGATGTTGGCGTTGGGGTTCGCCATCGCCTTGAGGATGCGTTCCGTCATCTGGTCGCTGTCCATGTCGCGGTCGTAGTGGACGCTGCAGACGACGACGTCGAACCCTTCGAGGGTCTTGTCATCCAGGTCAAGGGAGCCGTCCTTGAGGATGTCCACCTCGGCGCCCTTGAGGATGGTGATGCCGTCGAGTTCGTCGTTCAGGGCATCGACCTCCTCCCATTGTTCCGCATAGCCGTCGGTGTCGAGCCCTTTGACCATGGTGACCCGTTTGGAGTGGTCGGTGATGGCGATGTATTCGCGGCCGAGTTCCCGTGCCCGTTCGGCCATTTCACGCAGGCTGTCACGGCCGTCGGTCCGTTCGGTGTGCATGTGCAGGTCACCACGCAGGTCGTCGTGCGCGACGAGCTCAGGGAGCGCGTGGTCCGCGGCCGCTTCCAGTTCTCCGGCGTCCTCGCGCAGCTCGGGGGGTACCCATTGGAGTCCAAGGCGGCCATAGATCCCTTCTTCGGTCTCGGCGGCGACCGTCTCGCCGTCCTTGTGAAGGCCGTATTCGTTGAGGCTGTAACCCTGTCGGATGGCGCGCCTGCGGAGCGCGATGTTGTGCTCTTTCGCGCCGGTGAAGTAGAGCAACGCCGAGCCGAACGCTTCCGGTGGCACGACCCGAATGTCGACCTGGAGGCCGCCCTTCAGCCGCACCGTGGTCCGCTTCTCGCCTTTTTGGACCACTTCCTCGACGCCGTCGTAGCCGACGGCCGCGTCCATGATGGCGGCGCCGTCGTTGGATGTGGCGATGATGTCGATGTCGCCGACGGTCGCCTTTCGGCGGCGATGGCTGCCGGCGAGGCGCAGTCCTTCCGCTTTGCCGGTCTTGTCGAGGTGTAGCAGGAAAGGACGTGCCAACGCGTCGGCCTTGCTGAGGAGGAACCGCTTGTCGCGCTCCTTGACCTCCTTGATGCCTTTGAGGATCTTTTGTTCCGTCTTCGCCCCGTAGCCTTTGAGGTCCTGGATGCGCCCGGCGACGGCCGCCGCCCTCAGCCCGTCGAGGTCTTCCACGCCGAGCCGCTTGTGCAGTTCTGCGGCGCGTTTGGCGCCGAGCCCCGGTACCTCGAGGAGTTCGGTGAGGCCGGCAGGGACCTCTGCTTCGAGCCTCTTGAGTTGGTCGAGGGAACCGGTCTGGACGATCTCTGCGATCTTGCCGGCGAGGTCGTCGCCGATACCGTTCAGCCGGGTCAGGTCTTCACCTTCTTCGACCATGTTCACGATCGGTTCGTCGAGTTGGGCGATGAGGCGGCCGGCCTGGCGATAGGCGCGCACGCGGTAGAAATTGGCGCCTTTGATCTCGAGGAGGTCGGAGACGCGTCGGAAGATGTCCGCGATGTGTTCGTTGGCGACAGGCATGGTGATCAGGGGGACCGGCCGGATGACCTTTCCATGACAGTTCCCGGCGCTCGTCGTCCGGTCTCTGTTCCGGTCGCACGACACAAGTATCCTTTGGCATCGGGTGGACACTTGTCACCCGAAGGGCAGCAGGTGGGATGTCCGGTTCGCAGGGCCCAGGCGCCCCACTGTACAGCTCCGTCCCTCCGACCGTCACAATGCTTTTGAACGGCCTCTGGCACTGGTCGACCCATGCAGTGGTCCCTGCGTGCGGTCGTCCTGAGCCTTCTACTCGTCACTTTCGCCGGTTGCATCGGCACCACCGAGCCACCGGGCGACGAGGCGTCCCCGTTCCTGAAGGAGGACGGCTCCATCGACCATGATGCGGTCGCCGCCCTGATCGGTGCGCCCATCGAGGTCGAGCACGACCACCGAGCCCCGACAGAGCCGGACCACAACGGCGGGGTCAACCTGGAACTCGTGTCCTGGAACACGCTCGGCATCAAGCTGGGCGAACAGGGTTTCGCCAACTTCGTCTTCCACGAGGACGACGACGAGGACCTGGCTTTCGTGGCGGTCGACGGCGACACCACGGCCGGCTTCGTCATCGCCGACGTCTCGGACCCTGCCAACGTCACCGTCCTCGATTCCTACATGATGGTCGGCAACAGCGTCCAGGAGGTGCGCGTCACCGCGGATGGCCGCTACGCGCTCATGAACGTGCAGGACCTGCCGGGCGCGGAGACCGCGGTCGGCACCGCCGAAGGCCAAGGCTGTACGATCTGCCTGCATCTTTTCGACGTCTCCGACCGCACGGACGTCCGGTGGCTCGATGCGCTCCCGGTCGACAACATCGGCACGCACAACATGCATGTCCACACCGTCGGCGATACGGAGTATGTCTTCTATGTCGGCCAACCCGCCAGCTACAACTTCCCCACCAACCTGCCGGGCAACTACATCGGCATCGCCGAGATCGTCACCACCCCGACCGGCGCCAAGCTGGTCAAGGTCGGCGAATGGCGTGACCCGGCGGTCGCCAAGATCGATGCCGGCCGGTCTTTCCCGCACGACGTGCTGGTCTACGACCACCCGCTCACCGGCAAGCCCGTCGGATATCTCTCCTATTGGGACGGGGGCGCGGTGACCGTCGACTTCAGTGACGTCCGCAACCCCGTGACGCTCGACGTCGACCGCACCATGGACGGTTCGGGCGCGCTCGCCATCCATTGGTTCATGCCCGAGCCGGAGGCGCGCGCCGACGGCCGCGTCATCGCCTGGTCGGCACCGGAGATCGGTTCCCTCGAGAGCGACTCGGGCGTCGTCCGCGCCTACGATGTCACCGACCCGGCCGACATCAAGCACCTTGGCGTCTGGGGTGTGCCCGGCGAGATGAGCATCCCCGGGAAATATGTCTTCAGCGGCCACACGACGATGCCGGACATGGAGCGCGGTCTCCTCGCGGTGAGCCACTACCACGCTGGTGTCTGGGTTCTCGATGTCACCGACCCTGCCGCGCCGAAGCATCTCGCCTATTACATGACCAACGGCAACGCCACGCACACCTACGACGGTGACATCTGGTGGAAGAAGCCCAATTTCTCACCGGACGGGTTCGGTCCGAACGTCTATCAGGCGCGCTGGAAGGACGGGCAACTCTTCGTCACCGACCGCGGGACGGGTCTCTACGTGCTCGACTACACCGGTCCCATACCGGGCTCCGTGCTCGGTCAATAGGTCCGCGGCACGTCGTCGAGGTTCTCCATCCCTTGTGGCCGTCGCCCGGCTTCGATGTCATGGACGAGGGCGAGGATCGTTTCGTTGGTCGGCACGGGGACGCCCTGTCGGTGGGCAGCGCGGACGAGGGCGCCGTTCAGTTCGTCCACTTCGGTCTTGCGGCCGCGCTCGAGGGATTGCAGGCTGGAGGAGCGTTGGCGGCGGTGTTTGCGGCCGACCACCTTGAGCAGTTGGTGTCGCCATAGTCGGGCGGGGAACGAGGGGCCGTCCGGGTAGGCGAAGAGGCGGGGCGTGAAGCCGGCGACCTTCTCGAAGTCGACGCCGAGCGCCTGTCCGGTGCGGTGGCCCTCTGTTGTGATGGCGAGGAAGGCGTCGCGGGCGCGTGGGTCTCGGAGGAGGTCGCCGAGGTCGCGTCCGGTGACGACACCGAGGGATGTGATGCAAGCATTGATGATGAGCTTGGTCCATTTGGCGCCCTCGATGTCGTCACGGACGTCGGTCGGGACGGCGTCACGAAGGAGGACGGCAGCGGCTTCGGCCTTGTCGCGGCCGGAAGCAAGCCCTGTCGGGGGCCAGGCGCCGATCAGGATGCCGCCGGGGCCGGTCTGGATGCTGCGACCGATGCCTTCGAGGGTCGCGGGGAAGGCGACGACGCTCTCGATGAGCCGCCCTCCGGCGTGAGGCGCGAGACGGTCGCCCATGAGGCCGTTCTGCATGGCGACGACGGGACAATCGAGCGGCAGTACGTCGCTCCAATCCCTTACGGCGGCCTCGGCGTCGGCGCACTTGGTGGCGATGATGGCGAGGTCGGGGTCGTCGGTCAGTTCCTCTGGTGTGGTGAGGACGCGCACATCGGCATGTGTGGCGCGGCCCTCGTGGTCGGTGGCGACGAGGCCGACCTGCAGGATGCGCTCGGCGGTCTCGACCGTGCGGCAGGCGACGAGGAGGTCATGTCCAGAAGCGGCGAGCCGGGCGCCGATGAACGCACCGATGGCACCGGGGCCGACGAGGAGGATGCGCGCCACGGGGCGCGGACAGGGCGGGGCGTCTATAGCTGTTCTTCTTCTTGTTGCGCCTTCTCGAGGTCGCCGAGGGTGCGATGGCGCGGGTGGCGCTCCCAATAGGGGTGTCCTTTGATCTCGATGCGTTGGATGCGATGGTAAGGGATGGCGGTAGCCCCTTCGGGTGCCTGGACGTGGAAGAAGGAGGAGCCGAGCTCCAAGATGTCGCTGCCTTCCACCGCCCGCAGGTCGCCCGGTGCGCCCCGGTGGGTGTACCAGACGACGGCGTGGTCGAGCCGTCCGTGGTGCCACTTGAGCTTGTTGAGGGCGTCCTTGACGGTCGGCACAGGGTCCGGATGGACGGGGGGGACTTCAAAGGGTCGGAGGCGGCTTGACCCGTCCCGCATTATCGTTCCGCTTCGACCGTCCTCGGTGGCCGTTCGAAGAGGACCCCTTCGGGGGTGGCGATCCGGTAGATGCGGTCGTAGCGGATCCTGAGCGGCCTCTTGCGGGAGCCGACGAGGATGGCGTCGGGATCGAGCGTGTGGATGTCCTCCCCAAGGACGCGCGACGTGTTGCGCCGTTCATCGTCCAGGTACCAGACGACGGCAGCGTGCAACCGACGTTCGTGCCATTTCAATCGTTCGAGTGTCTTCTTCGCCTCTTCTCGGTATTCCGCGGACACCATCGGCAAGGGTTCTCTCGCAAGGGCACTTGAGGGGAACGGAGTCGGTGGGAGACTTGTCCGCCTTCGCTATAGAGGGGTCTCGTTCGGATTTCGCCCCGCAGGCCGAGGGAGCCGTCGCCCCACGGCCGCACGGGGGTGCCGGCCACGGGCCCCACAACGTCCTTATGCCGCGCTAGACAAAGGCGAGGGCTACCTCCTGGTGGGTTCCATGTCATCTCTCAGACCGGTCGCCGTCACGCTCGCGCTGTCGCTGCTCTTGGTTTTCCCGCCGTCCGTCACGGCGGCGGGGCCTGACCAGCCAGAGATCACCGACGGGACCGGGGACGTGCAGGTGTTGCAGTTGGCTTGGCCGGATGCGCTCAAGGATGTGCGCGACCAGATCGACCAGAACGCGTCGTCTTACGACCTGGTGAAGGGCTATGTGCTGGGCGAGACGCGGGAGTCGTTCCAGTTGGCCATCGAGGTGGCGGACATGGACGCAGGATTGGCGGCGCCGGAGACGGAGTCGACCCAGGCGGCGAGCGACAAGGACACGCCGCTCCTGCATGCCGATTACCGTGCCTCGTTCACCGTCAAGGGCGCGGCCTACTATGCGCTCGCCGAGGTGCGGCTCGATGGCGAACAGGTGTTGTCCAACTTCACGCTCCATACGGACGACGAGGAGGGGACGCTCGTCGGGAATCTGTCGGGGTCGGTCTCACCGCACGAGGACCGGATCTTGTTCCACATTGAGAAGGCGCTCGTCGGCGCCCCCGACCTCGGCGACACGCTCACCGGGTTCTATCTGACGAGCGGACACGGCCCGTTCGTGGTCGACCAGGCGCCGGATGCCGAGCTCGGCGATGTCGCCGGTGGCAAGCTCACCCAGCCGACCTATGGCGCCGACTACGGCTTCGGGCAATACGACGGCGCCATCCAGCCCGCTTTCACCTTGGCCGCTTTCGGTGAGACGGCGGGCGAGGCGAAGACCGGCGAGGCGATGACGTTCCACTTCACGCTCGACAACCAGGCCAAGGCGAAGGACACGATCCTCCTCACGACGCGTGGGCTCTCCGGGGGCTGGAGCGTCCTCTTGGAGTCGAACATGGTCGCGCTTGAGCCCGGCGCGAACACGGTCGTCTCGGTCGATGTGACACCGACAGAGGGCGCCGGGAAGGTGGGGGTCCTCATCATCAAGGCCACCTCGAGCCTCGGTGACCTGTCCCGAGAGCTGCCTTACACGGTCAAGCACGACCAGGCCGCTCGCTCCGGCGGTGGGGACGCGACCGGCGGCGGCGACACGACGACAGGCGCAGGACCATCGGGTCCGGAGCAATCGCTCACGGACGAGGAGAAGGAGAACAAGGACAGCCCGGGCATCGGTCTGGCGGCCGTCCTCCTCGGTCTTCTCGGGCTCGTCGCGGTGGGCCGCGTGCGCAGACGATAGGTCCCCACCAACGTCTCTTCCCTTCGTCCTCCCCTCAATCTTTTTTCTCGTCGTCGGCGACGAGTCGCATGAGGAACACGCCGAGTTCGTAATCGACGGCGCCTTGGAGGGCGAGGTCGGCACGGTATTCGTAGCCGACCGAGACCTCGAACGCGCTCCGGGCCGGGTGGCTCATGTAGACGCCGTAGACGGAACCGGGGTCTTCGATGAGGAGGTCGTGCACCCCGAACGAGACGGTGCGGCGGCCGGCGGTCTCGGCGACGGTGGCCTCTTCGCCGCCATGGTTGAGGGCGAAGACGAGGCCTTCGATGCGTTCGCCTTCGGGGAGCGAGACGAGGTGCGTCTCGTGGTCGCGTACCAGTTGGGGTCCGGGGCTGGTCTCTTCGGTGACGCGTCGATGGGCGATGCGCAGGATGTCGACGCTGCCGGTCTGGGCTGGGGCGCGGTCGCGCGCTTCGTCGCCGACCCGCAGGTTGGCTTGTGTGCCGCCGTGGTTGGAGGCGACGACCAGCTCGTAGACCTGCCCGGGTTGAAGCGTGACGGGGCGTTCCCCGGCGCCGGCGGGGGAGTGGAACTCGTGACCGGGCTTGCCCGCTTCGCCCGCCCACATGTGGAACGCGAAGCCGTGGCCGGAGAGGGCGGTGGGGTCGCGGAAGACCCAGGCTCCGGTGGCGCCGAGGGGACGGAGGGAGACGAGGTCGAAGCGGTGGCGGCCGTCGCTCGGCGCGGTCGGATGGTCGAAGCGCACGCCGACGGTGGTCGGGACCTCGACGTGGAGGAGCCAGCGGGCGTAGCCGGGGCCGTCGATGCGGGCGAGGAAGCCGCGGTCGAGCGCCTGCGAGCGCAATCCTTCTGTGAGCGCGTAGGCGGGGGGTCCGGCGACAGGCAGTCGGCGTTGGAACGAGACGATCTCGTAGCGGGTCGTCTGTCCGCCTTGCTCGACCTCGGTCAGGACCGATTGTCCGACGGTCGGTGCCCAGTGGCCGCGGATGGTCGCGCCGTCGTCGAAGGGGGTGTCGAGCCAGTCGATGCGCATCTCGTAGGGCCATACCGTGTAGACGCGCTCGCCGAGCACCTGCTTGGTGGCGGTCTTGACGGTGGCGGTGACGTGGACACGTTCCGATTGGCGGTGGTCGCCGGCCGACTGTTCGACGATGCCCTCGAAGGTCTGTGCGGTGCCGGGTTCGAGGGGGAAGACGTAGTGGAACGGGATGGGGCGGGTCGGCGCGAGGGTCTGTCGCGGTTCGTCGCCGTCGCGCACCTCGAAGCCGAAGAAGCGCAGGTCGTCGACCGTGTAGAGACTTCGTTGACGGATCGTGTGTCCGCTCATCCCTTCGGTCAGTTCGAACACCTCGTAGCCGTCCTTGTTGAAGAGTCCGGTCACTTCGCGGGTGTAGATGAAGGGCGGGCCGTCGTCGTGGGTGCGCAGGTAGGTCCAGGTGTCGCCGGCGCGCCAGGTGTGGTCCGTCACCGCGCGCTCGCCCGGTAGACCTTCGCTGGTGCACCCGGAGAGGAGGGGGAGGATGAAGAGGAGCGCAAGCAGGAGGGGGCGTCCCACAGGTCGTCGAGCCCGTCGTGGTGAATTAAAGGTTATGGGCGGGTCGTCACATCTCCTTGACGGCGATGTTGCCGCTCGTCGTCTCCAGGACCAGTCTGAGGACGGGATCGCCCGGGTCGGGACCGCAGTGGCGCTGGGTGCTGCCGGGCCCGGCTTGTGTCCATGGGTCGCCTTTGCACCGGATGCGTACGGTGCCGGAGTCGGTGTCGGCGGTGATGTCGTAACCGGTGCCGCTCGGGCCGTCGAGGTCGACAAGGAGGTGGCCGCTTGTGGCGTCGAGGCGCCAGGTGTCGCTGCCGGTCGGGCTGAGGGCGCCGTCGAGTGTGCCTTGGCCGACGGAGACGTCGAGGCTCTTGGTGTGGAGCGCGAACGTCGTGTGCGTGCCGGAGACGCTTGTAAGGACGAGCGCGCCGAGGCGGATGCCGCGCAGGTCGCTGTCGCCGCTCGCGGTGTCGACCTCCAGGGTGTTGGCGGTGAGTTGGCGCACGCGAACGGATCCTTCCTGGCTCTTGAGGTGCATGGCGGCGCCGGTGCCGAGGTCATAGCGGTTGACGTCGATGGCGCCCTGGGTCGTCGCGACGCGGGCGGCGAGGCCGCGCAGGCCGTCCCCTGTGAGGTTCTGAATGTCGATGCGGCCGCTCGTCGTCGCGAGGTCGGTGGCGTGCAGGTAGCCTTGTGGCAGGCGTGCTTCGATGTGGCCTTGCAAGTCGGTCCAATCGTCGTCGTCGACCTCGAGGGCGAGCGAGAGGGTGAGGCGTTCGTCGCCTTTGCTGAGGACGTTCTGGTAGGGCACGCGGAACGTGTTGACGGCGGCGACGGCGCCGTCGCGGGTCGCCCCGTGGCCTTCCTGGACGATGGTGAAGAGGGCGGTGCCGCGGTCTCCGGTGGTCACAAGGATGTCGGCTTCTCCGCTTTCCGCAGCGAGTGCCAGTTCGCGCACCTTGCCCCCGAAGGCGGCGGGATCGTCCTCGATCTCGATGGTGCGGCGGGCGACCCAACGGCCTTCCTGGGAGACGGTCTCGATGTCGCCGACGCGGATGCGGGTGTCGCCGGCGGCCTCGAAGCGGCCGACGACCGGTTCCACGTCGCGTTGGAAGTCATAGCGCACGGTCAGGTTGGCGCCAAGGTCGCGGACCATGCCTTTGGCGCTGAGGACGACAAGGAGGTCGGAGGGGGAGGCCTGGCGGATACCGCCTTCGCCGTCGGCCTTGGTGAAGAGGGTGATGTCGCGGTCGGGTTGTCCGATGTTGCCGCCTTGGTGGGTGTCGTTCCAGGTCTCGCTGCCGCCCGCGCGGAGCGTGACCACGAGGTCGAGGTCGGCGACGGGGTCGTTCCATTCCAAGTGGACGCTCAAGAACGTCAGGTGGGCGGGGAGGACGAAGGTCTCGTCGTGCTGGTCGCCGGTCGTCGCGGGCAGGAGCGACAGGGTGAGGGCGCGGGTCTCTTCCCCTTCGTCGTCGACGGTGATGGTGCGGTTCTGGATGCCGACAGGGAGTCGGTGGTCGCCTGTGGCGATGACCTCGACGGGCGGGAAGAGACAGCCGGGGCTGGCGACGAGGAGGGTGAGGAGGAGACCGCAGACCAGGCGGGGGGACACGTGTTGCACCAGCGGACCAGAGGAGCGGTCCCGTTGCATATTTTTAAGCGTTCGGGGGAGCGCGTTGGAACGTCGTCATCCGCTCGACTCTTCCTGCACCCGTCTGGCCATCTCGAGGTAGTCGGCGATCTCTTCCTCTTCGGTGACGCGGGGCACGGTGTCGGGGACGAGCGGGGCGAGGGCGAAGACAAGGAGCAGGCCGGCCAGTTGCAGGATGAGGAGTTGTTCTTGGGCGATGCCGGTGAGGCCTTGGAACTGGGCGACGAAGCTGCCGCCGGCCCCCATAGCGGCGACGGCGCCCATGGTGATGGCGAAGACGACGGTTCGGCCGAGCACCCGGCTCACTTCGACGAAGTATTGGAACAGGTAGAGGAGGGTCCCGAGGAGGGCGCCTTCGAGCACCATGATGGGCCACGGCGTGTCGACGGCGGCCTGGACGACGAAGACGAATCCGACGAGGACGGGGATGGTGTAGAGGAGTGCGCGGCGGCCGGCCCGTTCCATGACGGCGCCGAAGAGGAGGACGGCGGGGACGGTGCTGCCGAACAGCGTCAGATAATGGCCAGGAGCGAGGTGGCCATAGTCGAAGTGGTGCACGAAGGCGGCGCCGATGAGGCCGAAGAGCGCGAGGCCGTACACAGGCACGAGGATGGAGCGTTTGAGGTCCTCTTTGGGCAGGTGCACGTCCTGGAGGCGACGGTAACCCCATTCGGCCATGTGTTCGCGGTTGACGTAGACGAGGACGGCGGCGAGGAGCGCGAGGATGGCGAAGAGGTCGGCGACCGCGGCGAGGCCCCATGCCTCCCCGAGGGCGACGGCGGTGAAGGTGGCGACGGCGAGATAGGTGGCGATGGCGCCGGTGACGAAGACCCAGCGACGATGCGGTAGGGTGCGGAGGAGGCCGATGGCGTGCAGGGAGACGAGCACCCAGCCGAGGCCCCAGAGGGCGATGCCGAGACCGATCTGGGCGGCGGCGGTCGACAGGCCGAAAGACCAGTCCCAGCGCACGGCGGCGACGAGGAGCAGGAGGACACCCAGCGTGTATCCATGCAGTCCCTTGAGGGGTTCTTCGGGGACGGTGAGGGCGATGAACGTGCCGATGGCGAGGACGATGAAGAGGACGATGTCGAGGAGTTCGGCGTCCTCCTTGAACGCCTGGCGGGCGCCGAGGTCGGGGATGTCGAGCGCAGCGAGGCCGAGGAAGGTGACGGCGCTCGAGAGGGCGCCGAGGAGCACTGGGGGTGTCAGGACCGCGGCGGCGAGGATGACCCTGCGCCGGTCGAACCGCGGCAAGAAGAAGAGTTCCACAAGGGCACCAATGTGGGCTCAGAGGGTCGTGTTGATAAGGGTGTTGCGGGTGAACTCCGAGCCTCGGCTGGTGTTGAACAGAAAAACGCTTAATATGGGCGGTGGCATGGGCGCGACGATGAGCCAGCAGGTGAAGCTCCTCACCGAGATCGCCCGCGGCATCAAGGACCTCAACAAGCGCATCAACGACCTGGTCGAGATGCAGGCGAAGATCCTTGAGAGCCGCCAATCCGCCACTCCCAAGGCGCTCAAGCAGGAAGAGCCGCTCGACGCGCTCACCCTCCTGGAGCTTCCCGACCACCTGCGGCGCACCGCCATGGCGCTCCATCAGCTCGGTCGTGCCACCGCCGAGACGGTCTCCGATATGACCGGAAACTCGAGGAGCATCGAATCCGCCTACCTGAACCAGTTGCAGCGCCAGGGCTACATCCACAAGGAGCGTGGCAAGATGGACGGCGAGAACCCGAAGAAGGTCTACTTCCACGTCTGAGGACTCCCCATGCAGGTCATCACGATCCATTCATACAAGGGCGGGACCGGCAAGACGAACCTCTCGCTGAACCTTGCCGTCTCGGCCGCGAACCGCGCCAAGCGCGTGGCGCTTCTCGAGCTCGACCTCGAGAGCCCCGCCATCTACAACACGTTCAAGAACACGCGCGGCAAATGGATGAACGACTTCCTCGAAAAAGACGACGTCAAGCTGAAGGACATCCTGACCGACGTCTCCATGACCGCCAAGACCAAGGGCGCCCTCGAGGTCGGCCTCGCCAACCCCGAGATGTCGGCCGTGCGGAAATCCATCGGCGGAGACCGCAAGGAACAGCTGAAAGGGCTCAAGCGGTTGATGTCGATCCGTGAGGAACTGAAGGGCTACGACTATGTCTTCTTCGACACTTCGCCCGGCGTCACCTATGCCAGCATCAACGCGGTCCTGACCGCCGACCGCATCATCCTCGTCGCCAAGTCCGACCGCTTCGACATCGAAGGGACCGACCGGCTCATCGCCGAGTTCTACGAAGGCCTCGAGAAGAAGACGGGCCTCGTCGTCAACCGGGTGCTCACGCCGCAGATGACCCAGGCGGTCACCGAGAAGATCAAGATCCCGCTCCTTGCGAGCATCCCGTGCTATTGTGAGGTGCCCATCGCTGGTAGCCACACAATCTTCGTCAACGACAAGCCGGGGCACCCCTACTCGCAGAACATCGAGGAGTTGTTGGAGCGGACGTTGGCTTTCTAATCCGCCCCTAGAGGATGCTCTTGCCCAGCGCGCTCGCCACCAGTTTGGCGGCGAGTTTCCCTGTCTTGTTCCCTTCGTCGAGCAACGGGTTGACCTCGACCATGTCGAGGCTCTTCACCAAGCCGGAATCGGAGAGGATCTCGCAGGCAAGGTGGGCTTCGCGGTAGCTCAACCCGCCGTCCACCAATGTCCCGGAGCCGGGTGCCCAGCGTGGGTCGACGGCGTCGATGTCGAACGAGGCGTGGACGTGCTTCATGCTGCCGCCGGCGACCTGGAGGGCGTCTTCCATGACGCGCCGCATGCCGCGTTCGTCGATGTCGCGCATCGTGAAGGCGGTGATCCTGGAGTCGTTCACGAGTTCGGCCTCGTTCGCGTCGACGTCGCGGATGCCGACCAAGGCCACCTTCTCTTCGCGCACCTTGGGGGTGATGCCGCCGATCTCGGCGAGCGTTCCGCCGCGTCCGCACACGGCCGCAAGCGGCATGCCATGGATGTTCCCGGACGGGGACGTCTCAGGGGTGTTGAAGTCGGCATGGGCGTCGATCCAGACGAGGCCGTGTTCGCCGCGTGCCTGGGTGACGCCGGCGATGCTGCCCATGGCGATGGAGTGGTCGCCACCGAGGACGACCGGGAAGCGGTCGCGCTGGCAGATCTTGGCTACCTCCTTGGCGAGGACCTCGCACGCGTCGATGATCTCGCGTTGGTAGCGCGCGCTCTTGCTGCGCGGCGAGCGCTGTTCCTTCTCAGGTGCGAAGATGTTGCCGGCGTCCTCGACCTTGTGGCCGAGTGCCTTGATCTGGCTGTTCAGAGCGGCGGCACGGATGGCGGACGGGCCCATGTCGACGCCACGGCGCTGTTGGCCGAGGTCCACGGGGGCGCCGATGATGGTGACGTTCATGTCTTCGGGCCACCGAACGGGTGCCCTGTCATAGCCTTGATGGAACGCGCCTACTACTCGGAGGGGCCCAGGTAGAGGTGGCCGTTGGCGTGCAGCCAGACCATGAGGCCGACGCCGCCCGCGGTGATGATGCCGCCGTAGACACCGAAGGTGGCCCACAGGTAGAGCACGAAGAGGAGGAGCATGCCGACGAGCCCGTAGACCCACCAGGCCATGAACTGGAGCCAGGCGAGGGTCGCGAGCCAGAACGCCATCATCGCCTGGGCGAAGACGGCCATCATGAGCGCCATCATGGCGACGAACCAGCCCATGCCCCAGAACCAGAAGCCCCAGTCCCAATCGAACGAGAAGGAGCTTTGCGGGGCGGAACCTTCGCCGGGACCGCTGCCTCCACCGCCGTCGTCGACGTCGCCGGAACCGGAACCGCTGCCGCCGGCAGCAGCACCCGAGCCGCCGGTGTCGGTGTCCCCGGAGCCGCCGCTTCCACCACCATGGTCGGCGTCGCCGGAGCCGCCCCCGCCTGTGTCTTCACCGGACCCGCCTCCGCCTCCGGCGCCACCCCCTCCCGAGCCGCCACCCCCACCGGCCGTCCCGCCACCGGATTGTTGTGGCTTCATTCCGGCTTCGTCCCACTCCAGGTTGGAGACCGGCTCGTCGAAGGTCCAGACGGTCAGTTCACCCGCCCACAGGAGGGGCGTGACGAAGGCGACGAGCGCGACCGTGGCGAGGGGGAGACCCGTGGCGGCCATTGCAGACCGCTTGACCGGATGGAGATATATCAACCGGCCGGTCGGACAGCAGAACAAGGCTGTCGGTCTCACGGGACCTAAGGAAACGATGATGGAGGGTGGCGCCGTCCGCAAGCCTGATGAGGTCCAAGACGGCCCGCGTCGGTTTCGCGCTTCTCGCCTTTGCGGTCGTCCTCGCGATCGGCGGCCTCGGGACAGGCGATAGCGAACCGCCCCTCCTGGGGATGTACCTCGGTGGCCTTGGGTTCCTGGTGGTCCTCATCGGTGCGCTCGCCGAACGTCCCGTACCGCCCCCAAGTGCCCCGTAAGAGGCGACCGATGCCTAGAAGAGCGTCCGTCGCCGATGGCCGTCCTGTGGCCGCGCCTTCCCGTGACTGGACCCCTTACCGTGCCGTGGGTGCGGTGTTGGGTATCGCGCTGGCCCTCAACCTCTACACGATGAACCGGCTCTGGGCGAGCTACACCCTCATCGGGATCCTCGGCTTCGTCACCCTCACCTACCTTGTGCACCGGTTCCATTGGGACATCCCTGCCAAGGCGGTCTGGCTGGTCGGGGTCGGCGCCGGATTGCATTATCTCGGCGGGAGCCTTTCGGGTCTGCACACGCTCTTCGGGTCGAACGGTGCCTACTACGTCTTCCCCTGGTGGGACAACATCACCCACGCGCTCGGTTCGGGGGCGGTCGCGGTCGCCGCCTATGCCACGCTGCGCGCCCATCTCAAGACCGGTGCCGTCCTGACTTCGTTCCTCGCCGCTTGCGTCGCCGTGACGGCCGGAGCACTCGTCGAGGTCTACGAGTTCGCCGGCTTCGTCTTCTTCCACACCATCGACCAGGGCTTCTACACGAACACGCTCCTCGACCTCTACTACAACCTGCTGGGGGCGCTTATCGGGACAGGGGTCTACGCCAGGTGGTCCACCCGGGTGAGCAGGATACAGGAGACGGAACCTTTGTCTTCCTCCGGGTGACGTGGTTCCCCAACCGAACCCCATATGGTCCTCCCCCCGTTCGGCGGCGGCGTGGACACATATCTCCACGGCGTCGGCCACACGCCGTTCGGCCGCCATACGGCTCGTTTGGACACGCTCGCCATAGAGGCGTTCGAGCGGATGCACGGAGAGGCGGAAGAAGCACTGCCGGAACCAGGCCATGTGGTCGTCTCGAGCCAGTTCCCGGGCGAATATGGCGGTGTGGAGAACGCGGCGGCGGCGGTGACCGACGGGTTGGGGTTGGCCGGGCTCGCTGCGACGCGGGTCGAGAGCGGCCCATCCTCGGGCCTCGCCGCGTTGGAGATCGCCGACGCGCTCATCCGATCTGGTGCACGGGACACGGTGCTCGTCGTCGGTGTCGAGACGATGACCCGCTTGCCTGCGGCCATGGCCAACCAGGTCTTGGCGCGCATGGCGACGTTGGAAGAACGCAAGTTGGGACTGACCATGGCGGCCCAGGTGGCGCTCATGACGCGCGCCTATCTCGAGGAGCATGGCATCGAACGGGAACTGCTCGCCGATTGCGCGGTCAAGGCCCACGCCCATGGCCTGCAGAACCCGCTTGCCCAGTTCCGGAAGGCGGTGACGCGTGACGAGGTGCTCGCAAGCGGCCCGGTCGCCGACCCGCTCCGGCTCTATGATTGCGCCCCGCTCTCGGACGGCGCGGTCTGCCTCCTCGTGTCGAGGGAGAAAGGCCCATTGCGGCTGGGGGCGATGGGCCACGCCACCGACCATCTGTCGATCACCCACCGCAATCACGATGCGCGCACGTTGACCTCTTTCCGGGCGACGACCCGCGCGGCGGAAGAAGCGTTCGGTCGCTCCGGGTGGAGCGTCGAGGACATCGACCTCATCGAGACCCACGACGCGTTCTCGCTCCTCGAAGGGATGAACCTGGAGGACCTCGGTCTCTTCGAACGCGGCGCCGGTGTGCGTACGGTCGCAGAAGGCGAGACCGCCGTCACAGGCAAGCACCCGACCAACGTCGGTGGCGGATTGAAGGCGCGGGGGCATCCCGTGGGGGCGACCGGTTGTGCCCAGGTCGCGGAACTCTTCTGGCAACTCACGGGTCATGCCGAGGTGGAGGCAAGGAGCGTCGAACGCGCACAAGGGAAGCGGCCGAAGAAGGCGCTCGCCCACAACATCGGTGGCCTGGGGAACAACATCCATGTCGCGCTTTTGGAGGCGACGGCATGACGAGTCCGCACATGATCACGGTCTCACGTTGCGACGACGGACACCGGACGCATCCCGTACGGCGGGATTGTCCCGCTTGTGGCGCCGACATGCATCCGGTCGTCATCGAAGGCAAGGGCACGGTCATCACCTGGACCCGCATCGAGCGGCCGCCCGAGGGGTTCAAGACGCCGCAACTCGTCGTCCTGGTGCGTCTTGAGGCGGAGCGCGAAGAGAAGGACCCGCCGGTCGTCCTCGCCGCGGTCGCCGACACCACTACGAAGGTCGAGTGCGGCAACGTGATGCTGATTCGCGACACACAGGAGCGCTACGAGGCAGAGCCGCTCTAGTGGTGCTCGCTGTCGCGTTGGCACAGTTCGACGAGGATACCGCCGGTCGCCTTCGGGTGCAGGAAGGCGATGAGCGCGCCGCCCGCGCCGCGCCGGGGTGTCTCGTCGACGAGCCGCACGCCTTCACCCTTCAGTCGTTCCAGTTCCCGGGCGACATCGTCGACCCGGTAGGCGACGTGATGCACGCCGGGGCCGCGCTTGTCGAGGAACTTGGCGACCGGTGAATCGGGAGCGGTCGGTTCCAGGAGCTCGATGTTGGTGCCACCGACCGGCAGGAAGGCGGTCTTCACCTTCTGGTCTTCCACGGTCTCGATGGCTACGCATTCGAGGCCGAGGATGCCGGCGTACATCGGCAGCGCCTCCTCGATGGAGTGGACGGCGACGCCGAGGTGGTCGATCTTCTGGACGCGTAGCCCTTCGGGGGCGTGGGGGAACGTGCCTTCGCTCTGGGTCGTCATCGTGTATCACTCTCAGGGGTCGGGCCGGCTCCGGCTTCCCGTTCGGCCCGCAATAGTCGGAGCTCGTTCTCGAGGGCGTGGATGCGGGCGTCGATGGGAAGGACGGTCCCGTCGGTCGTGTCTTTTTTGCGCCGATTCTGCCACATCGACCGGATCCCGTCGCGTGCCAGGCGCACGACCCAGTCGATGATGGCGAAGCCGATGCCGAAGGCGGCGAGGACGAGGGAGCCGATGAGCAGTTCTTCGGGCGCTTCGCCGGCGAAGATGACGGTGAGGATCGTGATGGAGGCGACGATGACCGCAAGCGTGAGAAAGGTGGTCGCCACCTTGCGGAAAAGGCCGGTGCGTTCTTGGATGACGACGTGGATCTCTTCTTGTCGGTTCATTTCTGTCCCTCCCGTTCATACCGATGCACCGCCTGCACGGCCGCCTGGTCGGTCGGGTAGACGACCATCTCCTGGATGTTCACATGCGCGGGGCGCTCCAGCGTCCAAAGGATGCAGTCGGCGATGTCCTCGGCGACAAGGGGCGTGGTGCGGTCGTAGACCTTGTCGGCCTTCTGCCTGTCTTGGAGTCGGACGATGGAGAACTCGGTCTCGACGAGACCGGGTGAGATGTTGGTGACGCGGATGCCGGTGCCGTGCAGGTCGAGGCGCATGCCTTCGGTGAGGGCGCGGACGGCGAACTTGCTGGCGCAATAGACGGCGCCGCCGGGGTAGACCCAGCGGCCGGCGACCGAGCCGAGGTTGACGATGTGCCCCTCTCCTCGTTCAACCATGTGGGAGACGATGGCGCGGGTCATGCGCAGGAGTCCCAAGACATTGGTGTCCATCATGGTGGCCCAGTGTTCCGGGTCGGATTTTTGGACCTTGTCGACACCCTTGGCGAGCCCGGCGTTGTTGACGAGGATGTCGGTCTTGGTGAAGTAAGAGGCGTGCGTTTTGAGTGCGGCGTCGATGGCTTCCTGGTCGGTGACGTCCAGGGGGAGCACCCATGCGGTGCCGCCCTTGCCATGGATGAGCTCGGCGACCTCGTCGAGCCGATCACGGCGGCGTCCGACGAGGACCACGTTCGCGCCCCGCGCGGCGAGCGCGACCGCGGTGGCCTTGCCGATGCCGGCGCTCGCGCCGGTGACCAGGGCCTGCTTGCCGTCCAGGTTCGTCGGTCTGCGGTCGGGTCGGTATCCCATGGCTACATCTCCGTCGCGCGGTGTTCGCCGAAGACGTCGCGCATGGCGTCACAGATCTCGCCGGTCGTGGCGTAGGCCTCGGCCGCCACCAAGATGTGAGGCAGGAGGTTGTCGTCTCCGCGCGCCGCCTTCCGGAGCCGTTCCAACGCCTCGTCCACGGCCGGATTGTCACGTTTTCCACGCACCGCCTGCAACCGGTCGACGGCTTCGTGTTCCAGGTGGGGGGAAAGTCGGTAGATCTCGGCCACCTCGTCGCTGCCGGTCTGGTGGGCGTTCACGCCGACGACGATCTCTTCGCCTTTTTCGACGGCGCGTTGGTAGTGGTAGGCGGCCTCGTGGATCTCTTTCATGACCCAGCCGGTCTCGATGGCTTTGAGCATACCCCCCATGCGATCGATGGTGTCGATGATGCCGAACGCCTCCTCTTCGAGGTCATGGGTCAAGGATTCGACGAAATAGGAACCGGCGAAGGGGTCGACGGTGTTCGCGACGCCCGATTCGTGCGCGAGGATCTGCTGGGTGCGGAGGGCGATGCGGGCCGCCTTCTCGGTCGGGAGCGACAACGCTTCGTCCATCGAGTTGGTGTGGAGGGACTGCGTGCCGCCGATGCTCGCCGAGAGCGCCTGCAGGGCGACGCGGACGACGTTGTTCTCGGGTTGTTGCGCGGTGAGGGTGCTGCCGCCGGTCTGGGTGTGGAAGCGCAGGGTCAGGCTGCGGGGGTCCTTGGCGTCGAACCGTTCGGTCATGATGCGGTGCCACATGCGCCGCGCGGCGCGGAACTTGGCCACTTCCTCGAAGAGGTCGTTGTGGGCATTGAAGAAGAACGAGAGCTGCGGCGCGAAGTCGTCGACGGGGAGGCCGCGGTCGATCGCGGCCTGGACATAGGTGATGCCGTTCGCGAGCGTGAAGGCGAGTTCCTGGGCCGCGGTGGAGCCCGCTTCGCGGATGTGGTAGCCGGAGATGCTGATGGTGTTCCAGCGCGGCACCTCTTCGCGGCAGTAGGCGAAAAGGTCGGTGGTGAGGCGCAGGCTCGGTTCGGGGGGATAGATGTACGTGCCGCGGGCGATGTATTCCTTCAAGACGTCGTTCTGCACCGTCCCGCGCAGTCCGTTCGTCGCCACCCCTTGTTTCTTGCCGACGGCGACATAGTAGGCGAGGAGCACGGCGGCGGGGGCGTTGATGGTCATCGAGGTGGAGACCGTGTCAAGGGGGATGCCGTCCAGAAGGGCCTCCATGTCGTGGAGCGACGAGATGGAGACACCGGTCTTGCCGACCTCACCGGCCGCCATGGCGTGGTCGGCGTCGAGGCCGATCTGGGTCGGCAGGTCGAAGGCGACCGACAGGCCGGTCTGGCCTTGCTCGAGGAGGTACTTGAAGCGCTTGTTCGTCTCGGTGGCCGAGCCGAAACCGGCGTATTGGCGCATCGTCCAGAGCCGGCCGCGGTACATGGTCGGTTGCACGCCACGCACGAAGGGCGCCTCGCCGGGGAACCCGACGCCGGTGAGGAGATCGTAGCCGCGTTCGGTGAGGTCCAGGGGCGTGTAGAGCCGGTCCACTTCGTGGCCGGAGACGGTGCGGAACGCCTCTTTGCGCTCGGCGTGGCGCTCGGTGGCGCGCGCGAGGGTCGTCTCCGCCCATCGGTCGCGCTTCTTCTCGACAAGGGAAAGGTCCTCCGTGTCGCCCACGCCGGAGACGCCGGTCCCGAGGGTGCCTCGTTTCCTCTTGGCGGCCATGAGGGCGCGGAGACCGGCACTTCGCATAAGGGTTGCTCCATGCAACAGGTCCTACCGGACATCGGGAGCGGTCGTGTCGGCCCCAGGCGTGGCCTTTTCAAACGCGGCCCGATGCCGTCTCCGATGCGCCACGCCGAAGAACCGGTCACCCTTATCATCGGCGCCTCTGGCCAGGGCATCGGCCCGGCGGTCGCCGAGCGGCTCGCCCACGACGGCCACCGGTTGTTCCTGGTCGGCCGGAGCGCCACGGCCCTGGAAGCGCTCGCGGAGCGTGTGAAGGATGTGGCACCGAGTGTCTGGCTCCACCCGGGCGACGCGACGAAGCCGCGCATCATCCGCCATGTCGTCGACGATGTGCTCCTGCATTATGGCCGGCTCGACAACCTGGTCTACACCCCGAGCGCCTCGAGCTTCGGTCCCTTCCTTGAGGAGTCGCCCAAGGACCTCGAGGAGCACCTCAAGGTGAGCGTCGAGGCGCCGTGGCTTTGGATGCAAACGGCCATCCCCCAGATGCTGGCGTCGAACGGCGGCAGGCTCATCTTCATGAACGCCACGGCCGGCAAGCGCGGCTTCGCGGACATGGCGGCGTTCAGTGCCGCCAAGCACGCCCTCCATGGCCTTGTCGAGGCGGTCGCCCGGGAGCATCGTCGCGCAGGCATCCAGCCGGTGTCGCTCATCCTGGACGGCATGCTCGACCATGCGGGGATGCGTGAGCGGTTCCCGGACAAGGAGGATTGGAGCGACACGATCAGCATGGAAGCGGTCGCGGGCGCTGTCAGTTATCTGTGCCGGCAGGACGTGCGCGGCATGAGCCATGAGTTGTGGTTGACGCCGAGCAACGAACGCTGGTGAGCGACCGGCCGGACGGTCACCTCGATGAGGCCTCTTCTGGACTTCGTCCAACGGCACGCCTGGACCGGCCGGGCCCGGCCCCAAGCCTTAAACCCGTTCGTCGTCAAGATGCTGCCGATCGTCATGGCGCGTCGTTCCAACAAGGACCAAGCCAACGCGGACGGGTTCGAGCCCGACCTCATCGAGTTCGTCGACATCGGTGCCGAGGATCCCGAGGAGGAGGCCGACACCCGGTGGCTCATCCAGCACTACTCTGAGCTCGTCCAGGAATACCCGATGTCGTGGGTCGCTGTCCATCACCAACAGGTGGTCGGGCACGGCAGCACGCCCAATCGGGCCATGATCAGCGCGATCAAGGCGCTCAAGGAGACCGGCCACCCCGACCCGGGGATGGACGACGAATACAATCCGGTGCAGAAGGAGGGGGCGCGGGTCGACAAACCGCACCTCTATTTCCTCGAGCGCTCGGCGGAATGGATCCGCGAGCATTAGGACCCGGAGCCCCATCTCTTCGCTCTCCTCCCTTCTCATCTTCATACCTGCCACCCTTCTCGGTCCCGCAAGGCCATGGCTACCTTTTTCATCCAGCCCCGCCTCGCCGCCGACCAGACCCCCATGACGATCCAGACCGTATGCGTCGCAGGCGCGGGCAACATGGGCACCGGCATCGCGCAGGCGTGCGCCCAGGGCGGCTTGACCGTCCATCTTGTCGATGTCGACCCGGACATACCCGTGCGTTCCAAGGAGCGCATGCAGAAGGGCCTCATGGGCCTCGTCGAGCGGGGCCGCTACACGGAGGCGGACGTCGAGGAGATCCTGGCGCGCGTCCATCCGAAAAAGCGCATGGAAGAGGCGGCCGATGGCATCGACCTCGCCATCGAGGCGGTCTTCGAGTCCTATGACGCCAAGGGACCGGTCTTCGCGGCGATCGACAAGGCGGCACCCGACCATTCCATCCTCGCCACCAACACGTCGAGCCTTTCGGTCACGCGGCTCGCGGCGGCGACGGGACGCCCGGACCGTTTCGTCGGCCTGCATTTCTTCTATCCCGCCATGATCAACAAGCTGGTCGAAGTGGTGAAGGGTGATGCGACCTCGGAGGAGACGTTCGCGGCGCTCATGGAGGTGTCACGGCGCATCGGCAAGGTGCCCATCGAGACGCTCGACCGGCCCGGCTTCTGCGTCAACCGGTTCTTCGTGCCGATGATGAACGAGGCGTGCCGGCTGTTCGAGGAGGGTGTCGCGGACATCCCCACCATAGACGCCGCGGCGAACCGGCTATTCGGCACCACGATGGGGCCGTTCGAGCTCATGAACGTGACCGGGCCGACCATCACGCTGCATGCCCAACGGACGCTCCATGCCGAGTTGGGGCCGTTCTATGCGCCCGCCAAGGTGCTCATCGAACAGATCGAGGGCGACAAGGGTCATTGGTCGCTCGAGGGCGAGCCGGACCCGTCACGCTTCGAGGCGGTGGAGCGTCGGCTCGCGGCGACCACCATCGGCATCGCGGGCCATCTCGTCGAGGAGGGTGTCGCGAATATCGAGGACACGGAGAAGGGCGCCACGGTCGGGCTGCGCTGGGCGCGTGGGCCCTTCGCGCTCGCCAACCGGCTCGGCACCGCCAGGGTGTTGGAGTGGGTGCGCGACCTTCATGAGGCCCACAAGGAGACGTTCCCGGTCCCGGAGCACCTCGAGGCGGTCGGGAAGGAGGGTCGACCGGTGCCGATCCGCACGGTGTCCTACCACCGCGAGGGCCACGTCGCGGTCATCACCATCGAGCGTCCGGCGCAACTGAACGCGCTCGACATGGGCGTGCTCGAAGAGCTCGATGAAGCCTTGACGCGGCTCGAGACCGAGGAGGAGGCGCGCGTCGCGGTCATCACCGGTGAGGGCAAGGCGTTCGTCGCTGGAGCCGACATCAAGGCGATGGCCGACAAGGACGCCGAGGGCGCGCGGGTCTTCACGCTCCTCGGCCAGCGCGTGTTCCGGCGCATCGAGACCCTCGACAAGCCGGTCATCGCCGCGGTCAACGGCTTCGCTTTCGGTGGCGGCTTGGAGTTGGCGTTGGCATGCGATTTCATCCTGGCCGGCGAGCGCGCCGAACTGGGACTTCCCGAAGTGTCGCTCGGCATCATCCCGGGCTTCGGTGGGACGCAGCGGCTGCCGCGCCGGATCGGCCGTGGCCGTGCGCGGGAACTCGTCTACACGGGGCGTCGGCTCAAGGCCGACGAAGCGATGCAGCTCGGGCTCGTCGACCGGGTCTACCCGCAGGGGTCGTTCATGGCGGAGACGATGAAGGTGGCCGAGACGGTCGCGCGGCAGGCACCGCTCGCCGTGCGGTATGCCAAGCGGGCGATGCGCGAGGGCCTCGACGACGGCATCGAGGATGGACTCCGCCTCGAGGCGGAGTTGGCGCTCTCGACCTTCGACACGGAGGACAAGAGCGAAGGCATGAAGGCGTTCCTCGAACGCAGGGCGCCGGCCTTCACGGGCCGATAGACATCCCGATGGCCTCCGAGGGTGACTGGGCAGGCATTGTCGCCGAGCCGTCGCCGTAGCTGTGGAAGCGCACCCGGCCTCCCCGTAGCCGGGCCAGCAATCCGCCCATCCAGAACGGGTCGGGGTCGCCGATCGTGACGAGGACGCTACCCGGGACGGCACCGGCTTCGCTGAGCACCTGTTCGACGCCGGCGGCGCCGTCGCCTACGATGCGCAGGTCGGCGCGTGCGACGAACCGGCGCAGTTGTCCGGCTCCGGGCCCGGAGACCCAGACGCGGCCGATCAGGCCCCGGCGGTCCAGTTCCATGATGTGGCTACCCCAAAGACCGGGCGCGAAAGGTCCGTCGGCCGTGGCGCGTGCCACAAGGTCGATGGGGCGGTCGGTGATGGCGACGAGTCGATTGAGTCGGTCCCAGAGGGCCCCGGAGTCGTGCAATGAGGCGGCGTGGTACCAGCGCAAACCCGCTGTCGGTCCGTCCCGGAGGGCGTGGGCGCGGATCCGTTCGCTCTCCAGCCAGGTCGCTTCCGTTCGGCTGAGGCCCTCTTGTGTCCAATGTTCGAGGAGGGCCCCGATGAGGTGGAGATCCTCCATGCCTGGTGTCTCGTCCACCTTGACGGAGATCGTGATGCAGTCGACGCCTGCGCGTGCCGCTTCGTCGCGGATGATGATGAGTGATTCAGGGTCGCGTGCGGCGACGATGAGCGTGGCACCGGCCGAGGCGTGGGTGAGCGCACGGGCGCGCCGTCTGAGGACCACTCCTGGGAGGCCGGGCGCGGCACCGAATCCGTCCGAAAGGACATAGTGGGGCCGGACGACCTGCTTGTGGAGGCGCAAGAGGTCAGGTGTGGACGGGAGGTCGGTCGAGACGATGTTGCAATCGGTAAGGATCGGGGGGTCCGCGTCCGGGTCATGGAGGTGGCCGGTCTCGAGGAGGGAGACGTCGCGCCCATACTGGTGTATGTGGACATGCATCCCGCGGTCGCGGAGGACCCGTGCGGCCGTCGAGGCGATCGCTTGGCGTGCATCGCCGCCGCCGCAGACGCTGATGCGGAGTGAGGTGTCGGAGATGGCTCGTGGGCTTTTGGTCCCGGCGGCGCCGTCTTCGTTCGTTCGGTGGTGTAATGGGTCCATGAGGGAGTCGTGACGCAGATGGCGTCGGGCTGGGGACACCTGCCACCAGGATTTAGACTTCTCGTACATGCATAGAATTGGGTCTCCGTCAGGCTCTACGTGTCCATGCATCGACGACAGGTCGGGTGTAGGTGCAAGGGTTCACCGGGTCACCGACGGGGTCCGTCGGTACGTCCTGTTTCTCTTGCGGCTGTTGGCGTGGGGGTCGACGATTCGGGGGCTTCCATGTTCTCCATATACGTCGAGGACTTCGCGTGTCCGATGCCAGCGACCCCGCTTGTCCTTTTCGCGCATGCGGCCGATGCGGAGACCGTGCGGGTCGCCGCGGCGGCGCTTGGCGGTGTGGCCGACGTCCGATCGCTCCCGGAGGACCCGGACGAGCGGCGTGTGCTCTTGCCGCGGGCGGTGGCGCTCCTGGTCGCCGGTTGGCGGATCCCGGACGACGAGCTGCCGTTTCTCGACGGTGTGCGGTTCGTCCAGCGTGTGTGGGCGGGTGCCGAGACGTTGCCGTTCCGCCGGATGTCGGCCCACGCCCCAGTCGCCGTCTTCGCGGCCAATGCGGGTCCGAACGCGCCCCAGGTGGCGGAGCACGCGATCGCGCTCTACCTGGCCGCGGCGAAGCGTATCGTCGAGCACGATGCAAAGATGCGCAGAGGAGGTTGGGACCAGGAGAAGCCTTCCGCGTCGGTCGCGGGGTCGCGCATCGCGGTCGCCGGTTGGGGACATGTGGGCCGCCGTGTCGGCCGTGCCTTGTCCGCCCTTGGCGCGGACGTGGTGGCGATCGCTCGGTCGCCTGTCGTGGACCAAGGCGTGGCGAAGAGCGGGACGCTCGCCGACCTGCGTGCGTGGCGTGGGGGGTTGGACGGACTCGTCCTGGCGTTGCCGCTCACGAATGAGACACGTGGCCTTGTCGACCGTGCGTTCCTCGAGGGCATGAAGCGGGAGGCGATCCTGGTCAATGTGGCGCGCGGCAAGCTGGTGGTGGAGGAGGATCTCCACGCGCATCTCGTGCATCGTCCATCGTTCCGTGTCGGGCTCGACGTCTGGTGGCACTATCCGAAAGCGGATGGGCGGTTCCGGGACCCGCTGGGCTTCGCCTCATTGCCGAACATGGTCATGACGCCGCACTGCGCGTTCCATGTGCCGGGGGCGCGGGCGACGATGGTGGCGAGCGCCGCGCGGAACGTGGGACGGTTCCTGCGTGGCGAGGCGCCGGAGGGGGTCTTGGACCCCGCAGAGTATCGATGAGGTGGAGGAGAACGGAGGGGGTGTAGTCCCTCCGTACTCCGAAGTGGTGGTGATGGTCAGCGGACGAGGTCGAAGCCGTAGAGCTTGACCTGCATGTCGGGCGTGCTGGGGACCCAGACGATGTGGTAGCCGTTGTTCGGCCGCAGGCTGTCGCAGAACTGGTTCTTGTGGAACTCGAGGGTCTGGGCCAGGACTCCGCGGCATTCGTTGTCGACGAGGCCTGAACGGGAGATCTGGAACGTCGCGGTGCCGATGCCGGTCCCCCCATCGGACTCCACGCGGAGGAGATAGCGGTCGTAGTCCTCCGCGGGCAGGATGGCGAAGGTGTCCAGTTGCGCGCCTGCCGTCCCGGCGGTGAACGTCTCCAGGAGGACCCAACCGTTCGTGGCGGCCATGCTCGGCGTGGCGGTCGCCGGGAGGACGACGAGAGTGAGGATGATCGGCACCATCAGCGCCCGAGCACGCATCGTAAACGGGGAAACAGTGGCGTTAGATAAATCGTACTTGATTGGGATGAAACAGAGCGCTCAATAACGCCTTCAAGAAAAGGCCAAATTATCGAGTTATGGTGCAACTCTTCGGTAGCAAAATTGTATGTTGAGTTGGTTCTCGTCCAGTCCCCGAGCGAACGAACGAAGACTGGGCAGGGATGGAATTATGGCAATACAGCGTGTGGTTGCGCCCCCGTGTGGAGGCCTCACGAAGTGCGAACAACGAACCAGGAGCGGGTCGTTCCACGGTCGAAGGACACGCGTCGCGAGGCACCGCACGTGTGAAATCTGGACGATGGTCGTCTCGCCGCTGGGAGGGCTCGTGTCGACGGCGCTACGCCTGGCCGATGCCACGCCGACTCACGGCCCGGCTCGGTTCGGCTTCTTGGGTCACCCGATGTACCGAAGGTCATCGGGTGAGCGCTCCGACGCCTTCCGTTCCATCTCTTTCAACTGTTGCGCGATCTTGTCCATGTCGCGCGCCTTGTCGTCGAGACGGGAATAGTCGATCTTGAGGGAAAGGAGCGATTCGAGCACCCGGAGGACCGCTTGGGCGGAGGTGGGGTCGACGAGGTAGCCGGAGGTCTCGCCCATGAGGCAGGCGCCGGTCATGCCGCGGACCTTGCCGAGGCCGAGGAAGAGGCCGCTTGCGCCGACGATGCCGCCGCCGGGTTCGTCTTCACGGAACTCGACGCCGTGCTTCTTCATACGCGTGACCGATTTCTTGTCGATGGCGGCGCCGAGGACGGCCGGTTCGGTGACCATGCGCCCGAGGCCGTAGCCGCCGAGCGTGTAGAGCTCCTTGCAGCCGTGGGTTTCGAGGAGGTCGAGGACGTCGGTGACGAGGTCGTATTGTCCGGCGCTGGTGAGCCCTTGGTAGTCGCCTGTGAGGAGGATGAGGTCGCGTCCGCTCTTGGTGCCTTTCTTGACGTAGCGGATATCGTTCTTGACCAGCTTGACTGTCCCGTCGGGGTCGATGAAGACCTGGGGCGGGAAGTCCTTGCAGTAGACCTCGGCGAGCGGCTTGGCAGTGAGTTCGTCGTTGAGGTGCTCGACGGCGAGCTTGCCGACGTTGCCGACGCCGGGGAGCCCTTCGATGAAGACGGGGTCGTCCAGCTTGGGCTTGCCTTTGGTGACGATGTCGACCATCGGCATGGGCATGGTCAGGATCCCTCGCGTCGCTCGAGCTGTGCGAGGCGTTTCAGTCTCCTGCGGTAGGTCCCGTAGTGGTCCTCGGGGGAGAAGCGCGCGGGGTGGGGCGAGGCGGTCTTCTTGCCGCAGACGCGGCACGGGTCGGTGAGCCCGTAGGCGGAGCAGGCCGGGCACTTCTTCATCCGGCCGGCCATGACCTACTTCTCCTCCTTGAGTTCCCGGTGGTAGGAACCGGTGCCGCCCGATTTGTGGACCAGTTGGATGGTGCGGTCGGCGGCCTTGCGCAGCTCTTCCTCGGCGACCTTGTAGTCGGGGGCGCGCACCTTGACGCGGTAGTGGGGCGCGCCGAGGTAGGTAACGTGGATCTCGACGTCCTCGAACTCGGAGCCTTCCGCGGCGGCGAGCGCCTTCTTGAGGTCGTCGACGCCGTCCTTGCCGGGGATGGTGGCGTCGATGTAGCCGGCGATGTCGACGAAGGGGATCTGGATGTTCTCGACGGCGACCTCGCCGAAGACGCCGAGCCATGCCCCGTCGACTCCTTCTTCCTTGATGGCGTCGAGGTCGTAGGCGGCCTCTTCGAAGGCGCCGTAGAGCGTGCCGTAGACATCGATGAGCTCGTAGCCGAACTCCTTGTACGCTTCGTCGGT
Source organism: Methanobacteriota archaeon (assembly GCA_019347805.1). GTDB lineage: Archaea > Thermoplasmatota > E2 > JACPAO01 > JAHWKR01 > JAHWKR01. The sequence goes on along the minus strand of JAHWKR010000005.1, from coordinate 24,221 downwards.
CGTCTTGCCGATGCGTTCGGCGACGATCTCGAAGAGCTTCTCGGCCTTCTGCTCGTTCTTCCATTCCTGGATGGTCTCGCGTTTCTGGTGCTCGTTGACGCGCTTCAAGGACAGGTCGATGTGGCCCTTGCCGGTGTCGACGTTGAGCACCTTGCAGACGACGCGCGCCTGTTCGCGTACATAGTCGCGGATCCGTTTCACCCAGCCGGACGAGACCTCGGCGATGTGCACGAAGCCCTCCTTGCCTGGATACTCCTCGAGCTTGATGAACGCGCCGAAGTTCTGCACTTCGCGGACCGTGCCGACGACGAGTTCGCCCTCTTCCGGGAATTCACGTGCCTTTACCAAAGGGGAGCCTCCAGGTGGCTGGGCGGGCCATACCGGACCTGTTCTTCAAGGTATGGAACACGGGCGGCACGAGGAGGGACTCCGGGTGCGGCGCCGTCGCTGGCCGACAGAGGGACAAGAAAAGACGGGGGATGAGAGGGACGGGGGGAGAAGGGCCCACGAGGGCTATTCGAGCGTCTCGAGGATCTCGCCGTTGAGCTTGACACGTCCGCCGGTGGGCGTGGCGAGTTCGCTGCCGCAGGTGTTGCACGGCACGTGGGTCGCGGCGCGCGAGAAGAGGATCTGCTTGTTGCCGCAGTCCTTGCAGGCGACACGGATGAACGCGGCGCGGGTCTTTCCGGATGCGACCGGTGCTTCGCTTGCCATCAATGGACCTCCTTCAGTTCGAACTTCTTGGCCCGGATGTTGGGCGAGTGGTGCGCCTTCTTGCACTCTTGGCAGCGGTAGCGGATGTAGACACGGCGGGTCGGTTTCTCGCGGCCCTCGGGTTTGGGACGAGGGAAACCACGGTAACCAGCGGTCACGCGGCGGAAACGGCGCTGACCCCATTTCAGTTCGCTCGCCTTGCGCTTCTTGACGCGCTCCACTTCGTGGGGCGTGTGCTTCTTGTCGAAGGGACAGTAGCGCTTGAGGACACGGGGTCGGATCATGAAGGTCACCGGCGGACTGGGTTTTTTAAGCTCCACCCAGGGAGAGCAACCGGTCTAATCGGGTCCTCTATATGAGCGTTGCGGGCAGCTCAGGGGGCCTTGGGGGTGGGAGGCGCTTCCTGGCGCGGTGGGGAGGTGCCTTCGGGCAGGATCCGTACGCGTCCCTGTTGGGCGAGGATCTCGGCGGCGCGGCGGGGGAGGTTGCCGATCTCGCCTTTCGACATGCGGTAGTCGACCAGGTCGGGTCCGGCGAAGAGGGGGACGTCCTCTAGCGCTTCGACAAGCCGAAGCTCCACTTCTTCTTGGCGAGCGCTTCCCACTCCTCCTCTTCCTTGGTGAGGCGGCGCTTGCGCTTCTTGGGGGGCTTCTTCCCGTTCGGGTCCGGGGGGTCCTGCGGGGACCTGTCGGGCTCCGGGTCGTCCGGTCGCATGCGTCCTGCCTGTCTCGGCGGGCGCGGCCGTCGCGAACGGCGTCTCGGCCGGTCGGGCTGCGCCTGCCCCTGCCATACCTGCTCCGACTTGCGCCGCCTCTGGCTTCTCTTTTTCGGCATCGGGGACCGGTTTCGGTCTCGCGCCGGGCCGCACCTGGAGGAGGACGTCGCCGCGTCGTTCTTTCAAGACGGCGAGGACCTCTTCGTAGAGGCTGCGTTCTTCGGGGAGCGTGTGTTCCGGGGGATGAGGGGGGCCCTCGGATTTCCTGGCCGCAGCGAGCGCCGCCTGCACGACCTTCTTTTCGCGAAGGGACCAGATGCTTTCGGCGAGTCTCAGGGTGTTGCGGAGTTCGTCGGCAAGGACCACCGTGCGCCGCGAGGTCGGGTCCTCTTCCTGTTGGTCCTGGAAGGCGGAGCGCAGTCGGCCGAGGTGGTCGCCGAGCCGTTCCCAGAACCGACCCTCGAGCTTGGTCAACCTGGGGGAGGTGTTCTCGGTGCGCTCCAATCGGCGCAACGACGCATAGGTGAAGCCTTCTTCCCCGTCCATCCGACGGCCTTGGCTACGAAGGCGGCCTATTTGTAGGATGGGCCTCGCCGTGACAGGAGGAGGGCCGAGCCCGCTACCGCTCCGCCGGGACCGCCAGCCGCGACGCCACCGCGAAGAACGCCGCCGCCCTGGGAATGGCCATCGGCTCGCCCTCCGGCAGGACATAGCGTTCGCCCGCCAAGGTGAACGAACCGCCTTTCGGGGAGACGACACGGTCTTCCGGACCCATCGGCAAGGCGACGGCGTCGACGAGCGGATCGAAGTCCGCCAGCTCGTCCAGCGTGAGCCGCACGACGCGCAGGCCGGTCTTGCCGTGCAACGAGTCGGGCAACCGGATGAGGCGTTTGACGTCGGCCGTGACCGGTTCGTCCGTCTCACCTTCTCCGAGCGCGACGACGCCGCGCTGCACCGCTTCGCGCGACAGGAACCGTTCCACGGCGGGCCCTTGGTCGGCCCAGCCTTCGCGCATGCGTTCGACGACGCGCGGGTCGCGCACCTTGTCGAGGAACGCCTCCGCCTTGGCGGGTCCGATGCCGTCGTACTGTGTGAGCCGCCGCACGGCTTCGTCCCACGGCAGGTCGCGCACCTCTTCGACGACACCTAGGACACCGCGGCCGACACGTCCGCTCCATCCCGGCAGGTCGGGCTTGGGGAAGCGCAGGTGCCGGGTCTCCTGTTCGTAGGCGCCGTCGCGCCAGCGTCGCGTCTCGGTCCAGATGAGCCGCCGGTCATGCACGCCTTTTCCGGTGACGTAGTCGACGATCTCGCGCCGCGCGCGAGAATCGAGGCCGAGGACGGAGTCGGTCGTGACGTGGCAGTGATAGCCGCGGCCGCCGCTGAAAGTGAGGTACATGTCGTCTTCGCCGAAGCCGAAGTCGCCGAGAAGGAACTCGTCGAGCAGTTTCCGGAACTCGATCTTGACCGCTGCGAGTTGTTCTTCGAACGTCATCGCCTTGGCGTCGGGCAAGTGGTCGGCGTCCAGGTCGAAGATGAGTTCGGCGCCGAGCCAGCCCTTGTCGACCATGCGGCGCTCGCCGGGGCTCTGGTAGTATGCGGTGGAATAGTAGGCGTGCCACGGGACGCGGCGCATGAAGGTGCGCGCATAGTCGTCGCGGGTGCGGAACGCGAGGTGGCGCACGAACGGCGGCGGGCCGGGTTGGCGGGGCCAGAAGATGAAGCCGAACTCGCGGCGGCCGAAGCGGTCCGGCGGTGCGGGCAGGTGGTCCTGGTAGTGGTCGCGCAGGACGCGGCGCATGTAGGCGAGCGGTGGTGGGAGCGGTTGCGGCGGCGGCCTTGCCTCGTCCTGACGCGTGGCACCGTTCGTGGTCATCGCGCGGCCTCCTTATTGGCGACCGGTTTCGCCTTCGGCTTTTTGTCCGTCTCACCTTTCTTCGCGCTATCCCCGCTCTTCGCCGCGGTCGCTTCTTTCGCTTGCGCGGCGTCTTCCTTCGTCTCTCCGGGCATCGGGATGTTGCGTTCTTTCATCCACAACGCCTTGCGGTAATAGGCGAGGGGGTGCTTGATGTCGCTGCAGATGGTGTCGCGTTCCTCGAGCGGGCAGACGCCGTAGGTCTGCATGGTGCCGCAACCGGGCGGGGTGTATTCGGTGGGGCCGCCTTTTCCGGTGATGTGTTCGATCTGGTAGCGCGATTTTTCGGGGTCGAAGTCGGGGACGCTGGAGAAGAAGCGCAGGATGCCGTCGGCGTCCATGCCGAGCGTGTGGAGGAAGGTGACGACCGCGAAGCGGCCCATGTGGGGGATGTTGACGTGGTTGTGCATGTCGGTGAGGATGCGTCGGATGCAGGGCGGGAAGCGTTCCTGGTCGACCTCGGCGAAGCCGGCTTCCTTGTATTCGGCGGCGAGCCGTTCGGTCTCTTGCTTGAGCCGTGTGATGGCGCTTTGGAAGACCTCGCGGAAGACCGTCGGCACCTGGCCTTGGCGGTCCTGCAGTTCGTCCTCGAGGCGGCGCTTGTAGACCTCTTCGCAGAGGCGCACGAAGTCGTCCTTCGCGAGCCAGACGTGGCCCTTGACGAGGTCGCGCTTGACCAGTTTCCACGCTTTCTCGTTCGGGGCGCGCGCGAGATATTCGGTGAAGTGGAGCCCGAAGTCGTGCTCTTCGTCCGGGCCGCCGCGCGCGAAGGGGATGTCGAACGTGCGGGCGACGGCGCTGACGGTCTCGCCGGGTTCCCGTTCCAGGAGCTTCGACAGGCGTTTCGATTCGGCGACCGCGAAGCGGCGGGCAAGGAGCGCTTCGTCGACGGCGGCGACGAGCATGCGGGCAAGAGGATGGGAGACGAGCTCCATCTCCTCCTCGACCTCGGACAGGAAGACGGGTGGGTCTTCCTCGTCGTTGCGCCGCAGGGCGGACCAGACGCGTTCGCGGGCGCGGTCACGTGCCTGGGCGTAGAGGAAGTCGGTGAGGAGCGCATCGAGCTTGGGCCCTTCCGTCCGGAGCCAGTCCCGTGCGTCGGGGAGCACGGGGTACTTGGCATAGAGGGCGAGCGCTCCCATCGAGTGGTCCACTGGGCGGTGGGGGATTAAGGTTCACGGGCTGGAGAGGGTCCACCGGAAGTAGTGGTCACGAAAAAGGGGAAGGAGCGGAAAGGGGAGAGGGGGTCGGAGGACGCGCCTAGTCGGTCTCGATGCGGGGCGCGAGGAGGTAGACGCAGTGGCCGTTGCCGTCGGCGAGGTCGAACTCCATCTTGACCGGGTAATCGGAGCCGAGGTGCATGGTGAGCGCGCCACCGCTGCGGACCGCCTTGATCATGTTCGACAGGTAGTCGAGCGAGAACATGCTCTTGGTCCGTTCCGCCGCCTCGAGTTCGATGAGCTCCTCTTTCGGCAGGCGCAGGTTCAAGGCGTCGAGGTCCGATTCGGCGGAGATCTCGAAGAACTCGGGGTCGGCGATGACCGTGACGTGGTCGGAGAGCGACTCGGAGCCCTTGATGGCCCGGTGCAGCTCTTCGGCGGAGACGACCACCTTGTTGGGCAGATTGAGGTTCGGGACCTTCGGGTCGGGCATCCCGGCGGTGTCGACGAGACCGACACGACGCACGAGGTTGCCCATGCGCATCACAAGCCGGTGGGAGTCCTTGTGGTACTCCATCTTGACCGTGTCCGCCGAGCCGGCGAGCTTGAGGACGTCCTTGAACTTCTCGAGGTCGAGTCCCAGTTCCAGGTCACCGGCTTCGTACGACTCGAACGCTTTCGCGCCGAGCGAGAGGTCGACCATGGCGACGTGGGCCGGGTCGACCGCCTTGAGTGAGACGCCATCGGTCGTGATGTGAATCTTCGCCTCATCGACGAGGGTGGACGTGGCTTCGACGATGTGTTTGAGCACATCGGCCTTGACGGTGGCCCGGAACATTGCGGTGGACTCCTTCAGGGCTGCATTCGCCACGACGCTCGCCAAGAGAGGCCGGTTTAAGGGGGTTTCGTTCCACTTCGACGACTTCTCCCTGGGGAGCGGCCCCTTCGGGGCCGAAAAACCGTTTAACGGACCGCGCCGGGCCGCGTCCCCGGAGGGGACGACCGCTCGGCGGGTGCCGGAGTGCGGTCGCTCATCTACCTGCGACCGATGCCGGGCGTGTGCGACCGGCGCCACGCTACTTCGCCGTCGACGACGGCCATTTCACGTTCGAAGACGACGAGGCGGCCCTGGTTGGGGTGTTGACACGGGGCGCGGCCACGGTGGAGGCTGTGACTGTGGGGCGGGTCGCGGTGGACGGTCTGGACGCCCCCGAGCGGGTCGTGGAGCTGGTGCGGCGCTTGCCGGGTGCCGGGCCGGACATCTTGCTGACGGACGGCGTGGCGCTTGGCGGCTTCAACATACTCGACCTCGCGCACCTCCATGAGGCGACAGGGATGCCGGTCGTGGCGGTGACGCGGCGGCGGCCGGACCGGGCGCGCATGGAATCGGCCATCCGGGAGCGGCTTTCCGAGCCCGAGGTGCGGCTCGGCCGCTTGCCCAAGCGCGAGGCGACCGAGGTCGAGGTGGTGGGGAAGAGGCTCTATGTGCATGTCGAGGGGACCCGCGACGACCTCGGGACCATCCAGGCACTGCTGGGCCCGGCCATGGGGGAAGGCGGCATCCCGGAGCCGCTCCGTTTGGCCCATCTGGTCGCGACGGCGGTGACGCGCGGGGTCAGCGGAACGAAGGCGTAGGAGCGGGGGTGTGGTTCAGGAGATCCCCAATTTCCGCTTGATGTCCTGGATGAACCCTGTACCCGCGGCTTCTTCCTTGAGTTGGGGGATGACGGAGACGTCGCCGGGGTCTTCGCCGTTCTGGAAGGCGAGGTAGAGGGAGACCCAGTCGCCGAGGTAGATGAGGGCGAGGCGGTGGGCGAGCGGGTCGCCGACGGTGACGTCGAGGTCGAAGACGGCCATGCCGCGTTGTTCGAGGAGGCCCCGCACGAAGGTACCCCGGGCCCGCAGCGCGGGGTTGCGGGTGAAGGGTCCGACCCAGAGGCAGGCCCAGTCGGTGTAGCGGGGGCCGGCGGCCCAGGCGACGGTGTCGTTGTGGTTGGCTTCGGGTAGGATGCGGGTGAAGGCGACGGTCTTGCCGTTCTCGTTGATCTGGCAGCGGATGCGTTCGGCGACGGCGGCGTAGGGGGTGTCGGCGACGATGAGGACCTGTCGGCCGGCGAGGTGTTCCACGAGCTGCTTCGTCGGGTTGTCGTCCTTGTGGACGTTCGTGCCGTTCTTCATCTGCACCTGTCGGCAGGCGTCGACGGCGATGCGCAGGCTCTCTTCCACTTGTTGCTTGTCGAGGAGGGCGAGTTCGGCAAGGAGCCGCAGGAGGGGGACGGTGAGGTAACCGTAGGCGGCACGCGGATGGGGGCCGCCGGGGACGCGGATGAACGGCGCGCCGTCGCGTTCGGCGCTCTTCGCAAGGGCGCCGCCGGAGGCGATGGCGACCCAGCCGGCGGCCTGCTCGCGGCAGGTGGCGAGCGCGGCGAGGGTCTCTTCGGTGCCGCCGGAGAACGAGGTGGCGATGATGAGGGTCTCGCCGTCGACCCAGGTGGGGGCGTCGTAGTCGTGGACGACACGGCCGACCGCGGTCCCGGCCTCGTCGAGCAGTTGCACCGCCAGTTCCCCGCCGGCACCAGAGCCGCCCATGCCGAGGAAGAGCACTTTCTTGATGGTGACCCCGTCCAGCGCGGAGAGGTCGGGGAGGGGGAGTTGGAGGGCTTCGGCGACCTGTTCCGGGTAGCGCTCGATGAGGCCGGTCATCCCGGTCGGGTCGAGTTCGGCCATGCGCTCCGGTTCGTCGAGCATCATCGGGCGCCGATGCGGCCGTGGCGTTTAAGGCGTCCGGGTGGCGGCCCGGATACGTGTCGGTTCTGGGAGCGACATGTCCATCACGGCCCCCTGCTTCGCGGTGGTCGTGCCAGTATCGCGTCGTGAGGGACGTCTCACCATCGGCCTCTACAATTCCTATGATCGCAACCGGTTCACGGAAGCGCATCGCCGCACCTTGGCCCGTGCGGGGGCGGTGGCGGCGGCCTTCCACTGCAACCTGGTGACCTTCGCGTTCCCCTATCACCTCATGGACCCGGAGGACGCCTCGCTCGCGAAGGACCCGCGGCGCATCGCGGCGAGAGTGGCCCGGTCGACGACGATCGGCGCAGCGGGCACCTATTTCACGGATCTTGCCGAGGCGGGGCGTTTCCATGTCGAGGGGGACCCGGGGAAGGGGTTTCCACCGCAATACGGCACTCCGGTCTTGGCGACGAGCCGCGTCGAGGGAGCGGCGTCGGCGACGGGCGAGGCGTTGGCCTCGCGGCTCTCTTCTGGTGAATCGTTGCTGCTCGTCGTCGGCATCGGCCCCCATGGCTTTCCGCGTAGCCTGGAGAAGGTTGTGCGGGACCGATGGGACCTCACCGGCCGAGGGATGTCCCTCGAGACCTGTACGGCATTGTCTGCCGCGCCCGCCATCCTTACTACGCACCTGTTGCATATGCGGGACCTGTCGCATGGCGCCTGAGACGATCGATGGTCATCGCATGCCGGGTTTGACGGTGGACACGGTCGTTCACCATACCGGACGGATCCTTCTGGTCCGGCGCAAGGAACCGGTGGAAGGTGCCGTGTGGGCGCTGCCGGGTGGTTATGTCGATGAGGGGGAGCGTGTCGAGCGAGCGGCGCTGCGTGAGGCCAAGGAGGAGACGGGTCTGGAGGTGACCTTGCGTGGGCTTGTCGGGGTCTTCAGCGACCCGAAGCGCGACCCGCGACAGCACAACGTCTCGGTGGCGTTCTATGGCGTCCCGAAGGACCCGTCGCGCGCCGAAGGTGTGCGCGGGGCGAGCGACGTCAAGGAGGCGCGCTGGTACGACCTCGGGAAGCTGCCCAGGCTCGCGTTCGACCATGCCCACATCATCGGCCACGCGCTCGACATCATCGAATCCCGGGTCACGAGCCGCTATCGCGACATCCGTTCCTGCGACGACGAGGGCTGTCCCTATGCCGGTGCGGCCGGTCATCGTTCGCTCCTCGGGTGAAGACCAACGGGGTGGAAACGTGACTCCGCCACCGATACGCTTTCAAGGGCGACCCGACTCATTCGCCTCTCATGCCTTTCTGTCCGCAGTGCAAATCCCTCGTCTACCCGGACCGCAAGACCCGGAAGCTCGAGTGCAAGAAATGCGAGGTCGAGGTGGCGGCCAGCGGACCCCAGGTCGTGACGCAGAAGGCGAGCGGGAAGGAGACGCTCATCCTGGACGAGAACTCGCGCACCATCGAGACGCGCAGCCTCACCGACACCGAGTGTCCGAAGTGCGGACACGGCAAGGCATATGCCGATTTCCGGCAGACCCGCCGCTCGGACGAACCGCCGACCATGTTCGCCGAGTGCGTCGAATGCGGGCATCGCTGGCGCCAATACTAGCTCGGCCTTCGGGCGGACCTGCACGGTATGGCGCGCCGCCATGGCGCTCCGGCTCTGGCCGGGACTTGGACAACCCTCAATAGCGCCGCTCCCTTCCCCCGTCCCGATGGACGCCGACGGCACACGACCCGGCTTCGCGGTGCGGCTCTTCGATGGAGCCTCGGACGGCTATGACCGACAGGCGGCCATCCTTTCCTACGGCCAGTATGGACGCTGGCGCAAGCGATTGGTCGAGGCGGCTCGCGAGGCGGGGGTCGATGCGGACAGCCAGGTGTTGGACGTGGCCACAGGGACGGCGGGGATCGCCCGCGCGCTTGTCGCCAAGACCGGTTGTTCCGTGGTCGGCGTCGACCAATCACCGGGGATGTTGGGGACGGCGCGAAAGAACCTGGAACGTTCTCCCGCCGATGCCGGGGGTCGTGTGGTGCTCACGCTCGGCACGGCCGGCCGCCTCCCGTTTGCGGACGACTCGGTCGATGCGGTGACCTTCTCCTACCTGTTCCGGTACGTGCAGGACCCGGCCGCGACGCTCGCCGATCTCGTGCGGGTCGTGAAGCCCGGTGGTTTCGTCGGGTTCATCGAGTTCCATGTCCCGCCAGGGCCGCTCTGGAAGGCGCTGTGGAAGGCGCACACGCGTGTCGTGCTACCGACCGCCGGCCGGTTGCATTCGCGCGGTTGGCATGAGGTGGGGCGGTTCCTGGGGCCGAACATCGAGCGGTTCTATTCCGAGTGGAGCGTCGAACGGTTGACGGAGGCGTTCGGATCAGCAGGTCTGGTGGACGTGGACCATCGGCTCATGAGCCTCGGTGGAGGTCTGGTCATGTGGGGGCGCAAGGCGGAGGAAGCAGTGTCGGTGGAGTCCACGGCCAGGGCGGAGGCTCGTCAGGCCGAGGACAAGCCGGTCGTCTTGGCGCGGGGCGCGTCCGCATGAGGGGGCGGGCGACCGTGGCCGACGGCGGCACTGCAGCGGATAACGAAGATCTCCCGACCGCCGCGGCATACTACGCCCGCGGCACGCATGGTTGGCGCGCCTGGTGGACCTTGTTGCATCCGCCGTACACGTTGATGCATCTCTCTTTCGTCGTCTTCGGTGCGGCTTTGGTGCCGGTCCTCGACCTCTATCTACTCGTTTTGACTTTGGCGGCGTTCTTCCTCGCCATGGGGCTCGCGGCACACGCGTTGGATGAACTGAAGGGACGTCCGCTCAAGACCACGATCCCCACGAACGCGCTTGTCGCGCTCGCCCTTGTCGGCCTCACCGGCGCGGCCGCGCTCGGCTTGTGGGCGGCGCACATCAGCGACGTGGCGATCCTTTGGTTGGTGCCGGTGGGGGTGTTCCTGGTGGTCGCTTACAATTTGGAGCTCTTCGGTGGCCGGTTGCACAACGCGCACGTCTTCGCGCTCGCTTGGGGAGCGTTCCCGGTGCTCGTCGCGGGTTATGCCCAATCGGCCTCGTTCGGACTTCCGCTCGTACTGGGCGCCCTCTTCGCCTATCTCCTGTCTCGGGCGCAGCGCTCGCTCTCCGATTCGGTGCGGCATCTCAGGCGGCAAGCGTCGCATGTCGAGGGGACCATCCGACACAACGACGGAACCACGGAACGGTTCGGGATGGCGCGCCTCATCGAGGCACCCGAGGCGGCCCTGCGGCTTCTCGTCTGGGCCACGGTGGTGCTCGCGGCCTCCGTCTTGGCCTACCACCTCGTCGCGGGGACCTGGGTGTGGGACGCGGGTCCGGTGGGTCGACCACTCCGGTTCCCGCAGTCTTCCTTGTGACGGGCATCAGGCGCCGGTCGCTCCGGTCCTCCAACACCACCGCTAGGTATATCAACCACATGTGCCTCTGCACCATAGGTACCTCTGTGGTAGAGGACGTAAGCCGCTGGACCCAACAATTCCGCAAGGGCAGCACCAGGCTCGCCATCCTCCAGCTCGTGGGCGAACGGGAACGCTACGGCTACGAGATCATCACCGCGATCCGCGACCGCACCGGCGGTGTGCTTGAACTCGCCGAAGGCAACGTCTATCCCGCGCTCCACGCGCTCGAGAAGGAAGGCCACATCACGAGCAGTTGGCGCGAGGTCGAGCCGGGCGTCCCGCCCCGGAAGTACTACCGCATCACGCCCCGGGGCATCGAACACCGGGCCGCCCTTGTCGAGGAATGGAAGACCTACGCCGAAGCGATCGCGCGGCTCTTGGAAGGAGAATGACCCATGCAGATGACACCTGACGCCCGCACCTGGTTGGACGAGACCGTCCGCCGCATCCTCGCCCGTTATGCCCTGGGGGACCCGGAACGCGCCGGTGTCACGTACGAGATCATGAGCCATCTCCATGCCGCGGGCGAAGCACGGGCCCTGCAGGCTGGGCACGCTGAGGTGACGCGGCAAGACCTCGAGCTCGCCCTCGTCGATTCCGGTGGTGAATCCGCCCTTGCCGACGCCATCGTGCTGCCGCTCGCCCGCCCCATCGAACGTGCACGCTTCGGACCCCGTCTGGGTGCGTTCCTCATCGACACCTTCCTGCTCCTCATCGCCGTCTCGTTCGTCCACAGTGCCGCCACCATCGCCTTCGGTCACTTCTCGCACGGCTTCGGCAACGCCAACAGCACCGGGCTCGAATGGCTGGTCCCCTGGGGATACCACGACCTCCGCCTGCCCGCGTACGTCCAGGCGGCGATCTCCGCCGCGACCACGATCGTCATTCTCGGGTACTACGGCTGGTTCGAAAAGCACGAAGGCCGCTCGCTGGGCAAGCGCGCCCTTGGACTCCGGGTGATGCGGATCGACGGGGCACCGATGACCTACCGCGAGTCGATCCTCCGGAACCTCGTGAAACTCAATCCGTTCCTGCTCTTCCTCGACACCCTCGTCATGCTGGTGTTCCTCCACAAGGACCGGCAACGGGTCAGTGACAAGATCGTGGACACCATCGTCGTGCAGGTGTGATCATGAACCGAAGGATTCCGTCAGCGCCTATTGTCGCCTTGATCGTCGCCCTCTTCCTTGCCGGATGCACCGGCCCCGACGAACCGACCCCCGCCATGGAGCGGACGCCTGATATCGAGATCGACGCCGACCGACCCGACCCCACCTACGGCGAGGTCGTCACCGGACCCGCGGTCGGACCCGACCTGTCCGCCACGCTCGATGCTCCCCCACGGCTCGTCCCCGGCGAATGGTGGCGCATCCGCTTCCAGTCCGATCTTTTTCCCACCGCCCCCGAACTGGTCCGCGTGGTGGCCGACCGGACCGAGGATGGCTACCTCGTCGGCATGCCCCACGAAGGGTGGCACAAGGAAGCGATCGCCTACCACGCCCCTGCTTTCGGCGACATCGCGGCCGACCTGTCCTACGCATTGCACAATGTGCGTTTCGAACCGCTGCGTTTCCCGCTCGTCCAAGGCGAGAGTTGGGAGACCACCTTCGGGACCTCCCCGTTCCTCGCCACCGTCGAACGCGTCGACGGCCTCACGGCCACCGTGCGCTTCGACCCACCGGAGCGCGAACCCCAGCCGACCGATGCTATCTACGGCGCCATCAGTCCCGTCCCGCTCGATGCCGGCATGAAGCTCGTCTACGACGCCGCCCAACACGAGGTCGTACGCTTCGAGTCCGTCATCGGCACCTGGGAGGTCGTCGCGCACGGCTACGACTACACCGGCTGGGTCACCGTCCCGCGCGGCCTCCACACCGCGATCGATTACGGACAGTTCCTCACCATCCCTGAAGAACCTGCCTTCTCGCGCACCATCACGATCGAAGGCGGCTTCAACCGCCTCACCCTCATGCACGGAGTCTTCGCCTTTGGCCCGGGCATGTACCGCATCCGCGACACCGCCCCCGACGGCACCACCTACACCACCGAAAGCAGCGGCGACCAGAGGTTCACCGTCGCGTTCCACGAAGCGTCCGACCCCGATGGCGACTGGACGCTCGAAGACCTCGTCGTCGGCCCCGGCGGCACCTACACGATGGGCATGGCCTACCACCAGTACGACATCCGGTTGCCGGACGGGGTCAGGCGAACAGACCACAGCCACGCTGTCATCCGCTAAAGCAGCTTCAGGTCACCCGTCACCTGGTCCAACACCGATTGTTTGGCGGGGCCGATGCCGAGGCAGGTGGTGGTGCCGGGGGCGAGCTGGGTGTGGCCGGCGTCCTTGATGAGGGCGTTCGTGAGGCCCAGGTCATCGGCGGCCATCTTGGTGCGCAACAATTCCTTGGTGGTGTCGACCCGCACGACCACTTTTTGTTGTCCCTCGGCCATCCAGGCATCGAAGTTGCGCTTGTCGTAGCGTTCGGCGGCAAGGGCGCACGAGACGGCGGCGTGTCCGACCTGGGCGGCCATCTTGCCGGGCCCCATCTTGATGGAGCGGTCGACGACGATCACCATCTTCATCTCGTCCGACACGGCAAGGGCTCCTAGTCCTCGTCGTCCTTCGGGACCTCTTCCTCGCTGTAGGTGACGACGCGGTGCTGCCGTTCGCGCCACTCTTCGCCACGCTTCTCGGCGGCGACGAGGTCGACGGGGCGGACGAGGATGAGCGTCTCTCCCTCACGGCGGAAGGCGTCATAGGGGATGGCGCGATAGGTCTTGCCCTCCTTGAGGATCAAGAGGTCGCCGTCCATGCCGACGGTCTCACCGATGCGGTGGCCCTTCTCGTCCTCGGCGAAGCGGGACAGGATCTCCGTGAGGTCCTCTTCGGGGGCCAAGGACGGCGCCGCCGTGGTGGGGGCGTAGGCGCGCTTCTGGGCCGCTGTGCGGTGGGCGCGCACGTTGGCGGCGATCAGGATCTCCAGGACGAGGAGGACCAGGAAGACGATGCCCCACAAGAGGGGGTCGTCCAGGGAAAGCGGCATCCTTTTGTGCGGACCCGGGGACGGCTCATGTACCTTTCGACATCAGCCTGGGGTGGTGGACGCGCTCATCCGGTCCGTTCGAGGGTGCCGAGGCGATAACTGGGGACGCCGGTCTTGGAGCGCGGCTCGGGCGGGTGGACGCCTTCGCGGCGGGGGACGACGACGAGGACGGCACCGCTTTCCACCTCGACCTCGGCCGGGTCGGAGACGATCGGGACCCCACAAAGCCCGTCGAAGGGCGGCGCGAGCGTCGTCGGTGGGTCGTCCCCGGTGTCGAAGCCGGACAGCATGAGACCGGTCACCTCGGGGGTGAGGGGCATGAAGGTGGCGCGCTCGGCGGCGAGGTCGGGGAGCGAGAGGGGATGCTCGGGCGTGACGACGGATCCGGTGCCCCAGCGTTCGACGAAGCGGGTCTTGACGCCGGAGACGGCGAGGCGGCCCATGCCGCCGAAGAGGGCCATGACATGGTCCAGTCGCGTGCCGACACAACCGGTGAAGGTCACCTCGGGCGGGTTCTCTCCCACAAGGACATCGACGACGCGGGCAAGATCGGAGCGATGCACCTCGTCGGGGGTCTTCTCGATGGGGGCTCCGAAGCCGTCGGCATAGGTGCGCGTGCGCTCGTCGAGCGAATCCAGGTCACCCAGGATGCGCGCGGGCACCAGGCCCCAGCGCAGGATCCAGCGGGCGCCCCCGTCGACCCCCAACAGGTGGGCCTCCTTGGCGGCTTCCTTGAGGTGGTCCGGGGGGCGTTCACCGCCGCCGACGACGAGGACGAGTTCGGGCATCGAAGGCCGCCCAATGGGTGAGACGTGATAAAGGTCCGGGAGGTGGACGAGGAACGGGAGTTGGACGAGGAAGATGTGTGAGGCTTGTGCCACGTTCTGATTTCGAGTGCATCCCGACACACCATTGTCCGATCGCGCTCGGATCGATGGCCGTCCCCTCGACCACAACCCCCATCTACCTCTCCCTTCTCAACCGGTCTTGATGGAGCATCGTCCTCGGGACCGCCCGGTGGAGCATGGCCAGGACCATCCCTATGCGTTCCACGTCTTCGTCTGCACGAAGGGCCCGGAGTGTCCGAACGATGGCCCGGCGGACGACATCCGCAATGCCCTCAAAAAAAGGGTCAAGGAAGCCGGCAGGAAAGACGAGATCCGGGTCAACAACGCGGGCTGTCTCGGGCAGTGCGGTCATGGTCCGATGATGGTGACCTATCCCGATGGCGTCTGGTATTCACACCTCAAGACGGAGGACGCCTTGGAGATCCTCGACCACCACATCCTCGGCAACAAGGGGCCGGTCGAACGGTTGCGCTATCGGCTCGGCCCTGGGGGCTGCAAGGCGGCGCGGAGCCCGGATGGCCTGACACTTTGCGACGGCGAGGATTGTCGCGTCTAGGTGGGCCGCACCGTCGCGAAGAGGTTGTCGGGCGTCTCGCTCCGTCCCAACGTGGCCGCTTCGTGTGACACGACAACGAACCCGGCTGATTCCAGGTCGGAGACCAGCTCGACCATGTCGTAGAGGTGGAAGAAGCGGGGCACCTCTTCGGGCATGCCGTGGCGCCATGGAATATCGATGTCGCCGAACTCCGGCGGTGGGCCTGGAAGGCCGGCCTCGTGATGCGCGTCGACGCGAAGAGGATGCCGTTCTTTCTCGGTCTTGAAAAACGAGCGGAAGCGGTCCTGTTCACGAGACCACACTGAAACAAGAGCAGACCCTTGAGGCTTCATCACCCGGCGCAGTTCGCCGAGCGCCTGCAAGCGATTCGCCCGGCCGCGGATGCAGTGCACCCCGGCGATGAAGACCGCCGCATCGAACACCCCGTCTAGAAACGGCAACCGCAGGGCATCCCCTTCCACAGGTTCCACGGCGAGCCCTTCCACCGAAGCCCGCTCCGACAACAATCGCGGCAGTTCGCGTGACACATCCACCGCGACAGGCAGGTGTCCCTTCTCGGCGGCGACAAGGCTGTGTCGGCCGTTCCCGGAGGCGAGGTCGAGCAACACGGAGCCCGGCGGAGAGGCTTCGAGGAAAGAGGCGACCTGTGGCCAGGGGCGGGAGCGCGAGGCGTCGAAGAGGGCCGCGATACGGTCCATCATGACCCGGTTCGCCATCGGGTCCCCGGCGGGGATCGGTCGTGGCGCGTCCGACCCGGTCTTCATGCCCGCCGACGAGGCGCGACCGGTCATGAGCTTGTCGGCCGAAGACACGACCATCACCGCGACACCCTTATCCGCCGGGCCTTCGTCGTCCGCCATGATGTCGAGGTCCCGCAACCCGGTCGAGACCCGCAAGGCGTGGAAGCGGGCGCACAAGCCCGCCAAGGAGCGCAAGCGCCTCCTCGGCCCGTCGTCGTGGGCGGGCTGGATGCCGAACGGTCTCGGACAGGTGAAACCGAACCATTATCTCGACATGCTCAAGGTGGCGTGGAAGAACAAGCGTCATGGCAAGTACGCCTTCAAGGTGCTCCGCGACGGGGTCTGCGACGGCTGCGCGCTCGGCACGACCGGGATGTACGACTTCACCATGAAAGGTGTCCATCTCTGCACGGTCCGGCTCAACCTTTTGGAGCTGAACACGATGGACGCGCTCGACCCGAAGGTGCTCGCCGACGTGGCACATCTCAAGACCCTGAAGAGCCACGAGCTGCGCGCCCTCGGCCGGCTCCCCTATCCGATGGTGCGCCACCACGGCGACCAAGGCTTCCGACGGATCGACTGGGACGAGGCGATGAGGATCGCAGCGCGACACATCCAGGACACGACCCCGGAGCGGCTCGCGTTCTACATCACGAGCCGCGGCCTCACCAACGAATCCTATTACATCGCCCAGAAGACGGCGCGCTTCCTCGGCACGAACAACGTCGACAACTCCTCGCGCATCTGTCATTCCCCTTCCACGACCGCCATGAAGCGCACGATCGGCGTCGGCGCCTCCACCGTCTCCTATCAGGATTGGTTCGATGCCGACCTTGTGGTCTTCTTCGGCTCCGATGTCCCCAACAACCAACCCGTCACCACGAAATACCTGCACATGGCCAAGCAGCAGGGCACCAAGGTCGCGGTCGTGAACCCCTACAAGGAACCGGGGATGGAGCGCTATTGGGTCCCGTCCACGTTCGAGTCGGCCGTCTTCGGCACGCGGCTCGCCGACCGCTTCTTCCAGGTCCACACCGGGGGCGACATCGCCTTCATCGCCGGGGCCCTAAAGGTGCTCATCGAACGGGACACCGTCGACCACGGATTCATCAAAGAGCACACGAACGGCTGGAAAGAGTTCGAAGAGAGCATCAAGGCCCAAGCGTTCGAACATTTGGAGCGGCTCTCTGGCGCATCGAAGAGCGAGATGGAGGCCTTCGCGGACCTCCTCACCGACAACCCGAAGACGGTCTTCGTCTGGAGCATGGGGCTCACGCAGCACACCTTCGGCGTGCAGAACGTCGCAGCGGTATGCGACCTCGCGCTCGCCATCGGCGCGATCGGCCAGCCGGGGGCGGGGCTCATGCCGATCCGGGGCCACAGCGGCGTCCAAGGTGGCGCCGAGATGGGATGCGTCCCCGACTTCGTCGGACTGGGGAGCCCGATCGACGACGAGACAGCAAGAAAGCGGATAGAGGAGATCTGGGGCTTCAGCATCCCGACAAGCCAAGGCCTCCCGGCGACCGATTACATCACCGCCTGCGGCCGCGGTGAGATCGATGTCCTCTGGTCGGTCGGCGGCAATTTCCTCGAGACGCTCCCCGACCCTGAAGCCGTCGAACGAGCGCTCAAACAGCCGAAGCTGAGGGTCCATCAGGACATCGTCACATCGTCCGCCATGCTCGTCGACCCGCCCGAAGGCGGAACCGTCCTGCTCTTGCCTTCTGCCACGCGCTACGAACAGCCGGGCGGCGGGACGTCGACGTCGACCGAGCGGCGCGTCTACTACAACCCGCACATCCCCGGCCACGAAGTGGGCGAGGCGAAAAGTGAATGGGAGATCTTCCAGCTGCTGCAAAAAGCGGTCGACCCCGAAAAAGCGAAGCACAGCATGCTCCAGGACGCGCAGGCCATCCGCGACGAGATCGCCCGCGTCGTCCCGACCTATGGCGGAATCCAGGACCTCAAGAAGAAGGGCGACAGCATCCAGTGGGGCGGACGCAGGCTCTGCGAAGGCGGACGCTTCCCCACCCCCGACCAGAAAGCTACGTTCGTCCCGCTCACGCCACCGGAAGCCACCACCGACCCGCGACTGTTCCGCGTGACCACACGCCGGGGCAAGCAGTTCAACAGCATGGTGCAGGCAGAGATCGATCCCCTGAACGGCGCGCCGCGCGACGCGGTCCTCATGGCGCCGGAAGACCTGGAAAGGCTCGGAATCGAGAACGGAAAAAGGATCAGACTCGTCTCACCGCACGGCTCGCTCGACTGCCGCATCCAGAGCGCACCAATTCTTCCCGGGAACCTGCAGGTGCATTGGCCGGAGGGCAACGTGCTCCTCGACCCGGACCGGCTCGACCCCGAGGCGAAGATCCCTGATTACAACGCACTCGTGCGCATCGAACGGGAGGGGCACACGCTTGGTGCCGAACGAAACCACGAGAGCGAAGAGGTCGGCGCGACCGCGGCCTCGAGTCTTGCGGGGTGACCATGCCCGAGACGACCCGCGTTGCCGTCACCCGCCACGGCCCGAAGCAGGACCACCTCGAAAAGGACGAGGATCTGGTCGCCGCCGAGGAACCCCTTGAGATCCGGGTGCAGGTGCGTTGGCTCGAGACACCGCTCGCGGTCACCATGCGGACGCCGGGGGACGACAAGGCGCTCGCCGCAGGATTCCTTCTTACCGAGGGCATCGTCCACAAGAGGGACGACATCGTCCAGATCGGACACATCGAGGATCCGGAACGACCTGATGCGAAAGGCAACGTCATCCAAGTGACGCTGCGTGACGACCTGGAGCTCGACCCGAAGGAGTTCACGCGCAACGTCTACACCACCTCATCCTGCGGCGTCTGCGGCAAAGCCACCCTCGACGCGGTCGAGGTGGCGACCGACCCGCTCCCACCCGCCAAACGAACCCTCGACGATGCGACCCTCCGCACCTTGCCAGACCGACTGCGAACAGAACAGAAGCTCTTCGCGGCGACCGGCGGCATCCACGCCACCGGCCTCTTCACACCGGAAGGCCGACTCGTCCGGCTCGCCGAGGACGTCGGCCGCCACAACGCCATGGACAAGGCGCTCGGCGCCGCCCTCCTTGCAAGAGAACTCCCACTCAACGACAGCATCGCCGTCGTCTCCGGCCGTGCCTCCTTCGAACTCGTCCAGAAAGCGGCCCGCGGCGGCATCCCCTTCCTCGCCGCGGTCGGCGCCCCGTCGTCTCTCGCGGTCTCCCTCGCTGACCGGCTCGGGATGACCCTGGTGGGGTTTCTGAGGGAGGACGGATACAACCTCTATTGTCACCCCGAACGATTGGCTTAGTCTTGCCTTCCACGACACCCTTATCACAATCCCGTCTTTCGCCGGCCCAGAATGGCCCTCGAGGACCTCGGCACGAAGCAGCTCCTCATCTTCGCCGGAAAAGGCGGTGTCGGCAAGACCACTTGTTCGGCTGCGGCGGCGCTCCATTTCGCGGGCCAGGGCAAACGCACCTTGCTTGTCACGGTCGACCCGGCGAAGAGACTGGAGGATTCGCTCGGGGTCGAGATCAAGGGCATCACCGAGATCCAGGAGAACCTGCACGCGCAGATGCTCGACCCGGAGGAGATCATCCGCGAGCGTCTGCAGCAATATGCGGAGGGCGAGGCGGTCATGGACCATCCGCTCTTCCGCTACGTCACGAACTATCTGCCGGGCCTCAACGAACTCATGGCCATCGGTCGGCTGAACGAGATCCGCAAGGAGCTCGATTATGACATCATCGTAATCGACACGGCCCCCACCGGCCACGCCTTGTCCTTCCTCTCCGCCCCGAAGGCCATCCAGGAACTGATGTCGGAAAAAAGCCTCATCCGTTGGGTCTTACGCGGCTACAAAGTGTGGCAGCGGTTCAACAAGGCGCGCCGCGGCATCGGCTCGATGTTCCAGAAGAAAGAGGAGATCGAGGCCGACAAGCGCGACGCGGCGGCGGAAGCGGAGGATGTGGACCTCGAGCAGGTGTTCGAGCGGCTCGCCACCGAGGCGAAGGGCATCCAGGAGATGCTCACCGACCCCGACAGGACGGCGCTCAACATCGTCGCTCTTCCGGAAAAACTGCCGGTCGAGGAGACCATCGACCTCTATGAGCACGCGGTGAAGGAGATCGGTATCCACATCGGCTATGTCTTCATCAACAAGGTGCAGCCGGATGCGCTCGGGCCGGACCAGGCAGAGTTCCATCGTTTGATGCAGGACGAGGAGACGCGCACAAGGCTCGCCGAGGTGCTGAAGGAGCATCGCTATCCGGCGACCCTGGTGGATGCCATCACGACGGCGACCGCTTTCTCGGAGATCCGTCGCGCCATGAACCTGTCCCACATCGGCGACCTGGAGATCCGCCTGCCGCATGTCCAGAAGCGCCTCTTGCCGCTCTTCCGTGAGGACATCCAGGGCCTCGACCGGCTCGCCATCTTCAAGGAGGCGATGTTCGGCAAGGTGCAGACCACCCGCATCGCCGGGACGGAAGGTGAGGTCGCCGACGCGTCGGCCGGGCAGCCGCAGGCGTAATCGAGGCCACACCGGGTCCAAACACATCATTGATGGCCAGCGATCGCGAGGTCTACGGACTCGCATGGACAGCTCAGCATCCGCACAACAGGAGAGTTTCGCGAAAATGCGCCCGCAACCTCCGCACCAGGCCCGGGTTGTCCAGGATTTTGGACGACCGACACTTGACATGCCTATACCCGTTTGCCGCAGATGGTGCCCATGCCCCGCAGGTCCCACGCAAAAAAGCCGCAGCCCCCCGACCGCCCTGACGCACGTCGCGCGTCGCGCGGCCACGGCCGCTGGTCGTTCGCCGGGTCCGGCCTGCTCCTCTTGCTCCTCGTCGCACCGACCGCGAGCGCGGACGGCTTCATCGGCAGCCTGACCGGGACCGTCACCGGCACGGTCGACACGGTCGTCGAGACGACCCTTGGCGACACCTCGCTGAACATGACGCTGCTCGGCAATGAGATCGGCACCGCAGACTTGGTCCAGTCGGAGTCGCAGACGGCGAGCGCCGACCGTACCTCGACCGCGAGCACCTCGTCAAGCGGCGCCCGCACCGGCGGCGCGACAGCCTTCCCCGTCTCCGACACCATGCTCCCCAATCTGGTCGGTGCCACCTGGTGGCCCACCCTCCTCGTCGTCGCGTCCCTCGTCGTCCTCGGCGCGGCCATCTACGCGACCCGCCAAGGGGCCGAGCGCGGCGACAAGAACCGCACGGTCAGCGCAAAGACCGCCAACAGCAACGCTCACGCTCATCGGGGGCCACCGGTCGTCGTGGCGACGGTCGCGACCCCTTCCGTCCCGCCCTCCGGGCGACAGGCCACCAAGCCCGGAACGACCGGCCCCCCGATGTCTTCCCACACCTACCGCACCATGAACATCGACGAAGAAGAGACCGAACGGGCGCGCCGCGCCGCGCGCGCCAGACGGATACACTGATCACACCCGGGGCCGACGGACAGCAGGAACCACCGTCGGCCCCCGGCAAGGACCAAGACCCTGGACCGGACCGTTCTCTCCCGCGGTCCCCCAGGTGCCAAGGTCGTGTCCCCCGCAGACCGGTCCCACGCCCGGAATGAAGCGGTGGCAGCATCCCCCGGACCGGAAGCCTTCTCCCTGCTTCCGGTCCGGTCCCTTTTTTTTTTGATTTTGCGAGCCGTTGTGCGGCGGTCCCACCACGCCGAAGATCGATGACAATGCCTTCCGATCCGCGGGAACGGCCCCTCAATCAAACAACGTGCCCATCCTATCTGCCGACCGGTGTCCACGCTCCCCAACCTGGCGATTTGTCCAGATTCCTGGACAAGCGATGAGGCTTGTCCTGGTTGATGTATCACACTTTGGTGAGAACCACGAGGTCCCACACGACTCCCCACGACTCCATGCCCCTCGACCACTCCACGTCCCGCGTCGCCCTCCTAGTGACGCTCTCCTTGGCCATCGCGACGCTCTTCGTTCCGACCAGCCAGGCCGGCATCATCGGGGGCCTCATCGACACCGTCGACGGGACCCTCGACTCGCTCATCGAGACCGACCCCGCGCCGTCGGCCGAGATCCAGACGGTCCCTGAGTCTGACATCACCTATGTCTACCTCTCGGACACAAGGACGGCGGAACAGGGCACGACAGCCGCCCCCGCCGACACCACCGCCGTCCGGATGGAGACCGAGGTCGCCTGGTGGCCCTTCGCCATCGGCGCGGCCGCCATCCTCCTCGCTGCCTTCGTCATCCTCGCCCGCGGCCGCCGCCGTGAGGAGGAGCAAGCCAAGGCCGAGATCGAGGAGGCCGAGGTCGTCTGGAAGGAGCGCCCCAAGCAGGAGGCGCCCCAGCGAAAGCGCTCGGACCCGATGGCTGCCCTGGAGGCGGACCTCGCCGAACCGCGGAACCCGACGCCGGTCTCCCCCGAACGCCGCACCCAGGCAGCCCGGCCGACGGCCGCTTGAGTCTCTCCCTCACCTTCTTCCCGAACCCCATGCCCCCGGCCGGCCGCCCCGGCCGGGGTCTCCCCGACCCCCACGAGCGATCGCCATGACCGTCCTCCGCGACCACCGCTTCTTCCGGCGCCTCTTCAGTACAAGCCTGACGGGCGCCGCTCCCCCGACAGGTCCCTCCGGCTCGACGCCGTCCGTCCACACTGGACGGACAAGGGTTTCCGTGTCCCGCCCGTTTCTGTCACTTCGGGTCGCAGTGTTGCGGAGACAGAACCTTACCCCCGAAGAATTGGCAGAGCAGAACGGGATCGACCCTCGCACCCACGAGTTCTGGGCCCTCATGCGCCTCCACGACCTCACCGAAGAGGAAGAGGACGGGGTCGATAGCCAGAAAAAGCCCAAGCGGCAGGAGAAGGCGGCCGTCCGTTCCCTGTTCCGGCAGACCGACAGCATCGCCTCTCGTGACCGTTGAAGCCCCGCCTCCCTCTCTGGGCGACCCCCCACGTATTTATAGGGGAGCCAAGTACGCGGAGTCTGCACACCCGAGAGGGTGATGTCGCAGGAGTCAGAGAGTATGAGTCAGAAGAGAGTCCTTCGCAAGACGGACCCTCAGCTCATCGCCCTCGTCGAGTCCCTCCGCACGGTGGGACGGGAACAGGGCTCTCCCATCTGGCGAGACATCGCATCACGATTGGAGAGGCCAGCGAGGCTTTGGGCCGAGGTCAACGTCGGCAAGCTGGAAGACGTCGTCCGTGACGGCGAGACCGCGGTCGTGCCGGGCAAGGTCCTGGCAGCGGGCCACGTCTCGAGGCCGGTCACCGTCGCCGCATACAAGTTCTCCGCCACCGCGCGGGACAAGGTCACCGCCGCGGGAGGCAAATGCATCTCGCTCGGAGAACTCGCCAAGACGAACAACAAAGGGGCCAAGTGCCGCATCGTGGGGTGAATGATATGGTCACGATCATCGACGCGACAGGCTGCGTCCTCGGACGCATGTGCACCCGGGTGGCCAAACGCCTCCTCCAAGGCGAGACGGTCCATGTCGTCAACGCCGAGAAGGCGCTGGTCTCCGGCACGACCAAGTCGAGCATCAAGGAACGATATTCCTTCAAGTACCACGTCGGTACCTACCGCAAGGGTCCGTTCATGAGCCGCATGCCGCACCAGATCGTCAAGCGGACGGTCCGCGGCATGATCCCCTACCAGACGCCGACCGGCCGCGAGGCCCTGAAGCGCCTCAAGGCCCACATCGGCGTCCCCGCCGAACTGAAGGGCCAAGAGACCATCCAGATCGAGGGCGCCAAGCGCGAGCCGTCCGGCACCACCATGACGGTCGGCGAGATCAGCGAGTTCCTCGGCGTACAGACCAACGTCCCGGAAGGTGCGTGAGATGGCCACCAAGAAACACGTCGTGAACCAGTCTGGCAAGCGCAAGTCCGCGGTCGCCCGCGTCACGCTCAAGGCCGGCAACGGCCGCGTGCGCATCAACAAGCACCCGGTCGAGATCCATGAACCCTACCTCGCCCGTGACAAGATCACGGAGCCCCTCCTCCTCGCAGGGGAGA
The DNA here is from genome assembly GCA_019347805.1 of Methanobacteriota archaeon. GTDB lineage: Archaea > Thermoplasmatota > E2 > JACPAO01 > JAHWKR01 > JAHWKR01. Next base: position 331 of record JAHWKR010000005.1, on the reverse strand, counting down.
AGGCGGACGGCGTCGACATCGATGTCGTCATCGAGGGCGGCGGTGTGATGGGCCAGGCGGACGCCGCCCGTACCGCCATCGCCAAGGGCCTCGTCGACTTCACCGGCGACGACGAGCTCAAGCAGCTCTACCTCGCCTACGACCGGACACTCCTCGTGTCCGACCCGCGCCGTAAGCTCCCCAAGAAGCCCCTCGGGCGGGGTGCGCGCGCCAAGAGACAGAAGTCGTACCGTTAGGACGCACCAGAGATTCTCTTCCCTCATCTTCACCCTCTTCGCCGCGAGCCCCCTCTCTACGGATCACATTCCGTGGGGGGAGGGGCGACGCCCCT